>JANXAW010000039.1 GCA_025061985.1 Fimbriimonadales bacterium | reverse complement strand
GTCGTGGTAGGTGTGCGAGCAGGGATGCCAGCAGTCTTTGCAGATAGTGGGCATCCGTTCTCGCTACGCTCCGCGCACTACTCTGACGATGGCGCGCGCGTGGTGCTGCTGTACGAAGACGGCACAGTTGCTCTCAACCGCCTTCCTGTACCTGGCGACGCTAATCGTGACGAGTGCGTGAACAACGCCGACCTGCTAATCGTGTTGTTCAACTTCGGCACCAGCTCCCCTGATGCTGACCTCAATCGAGATGGGGTTGTCAACAACGCCGACCTGCTGATAGTGCTGCTCAACTTCGGCAACGGATGCTGAGTGTCGTGGGGGCAACAAGCGCTGCCCCCTAACCTTATTCACGCTTTTCCATCAGCAACCGCAGTGCGCCGTCGTTGGGGAAGCGTTGCAATCCGCGCCATGCCCATGTGCGCATTTTGCCCAGCTCGCCGCGCTTGTAGGCAAGCAGCGCCAGCCAGCGATAGGCGTGTAATAGCCCTTCGCGCTCAAAGGGGTTAGAGGGCATCCACTTCGCCCCGTTCGCTACTGCCTGTAGCAGGTAGCGCTCTGCTTGGTCGTAGCGCTTAGTGTGAACCAGGTGATAGCGCCCCAGTTCAGTGAAAATCGCAATGCTCTTGGGGTTGTTGCGTGCGCCCTCTTCCAGAAACGCCAGCGCCTGCGCAAGGTTCTTGGGGTTGTCAAACAGGATCATCTGCGCACCCACAAGGTAGCCCGGCACGAAGGTGGGGTCAATCCAAGTCATGAAGCGATACAGGGGCAGCACCTCGCGCACGGGGCGGTGGAAGTGGTGGCGCACATCAAAATAGGGCTTGACGGCGCGCTCGATATCGCCCCAAAACCAACGCGGGTCGCGCTCAGGTTCGGGGATGACGCCCGTCTCATCAATGTGCACATGCAATCCGTCAGCGCTGGAGGCGACATGGGCGCGCCTCTCGCGCTTTTCGCGCTCGGTCATCGGGCGCAAGCGCACGCCCCCGTGGGTGTACTCATCCGTCTTCGCCCACAGGTACGCTGCAAGACTGCCACGGAACTCACCCATCACGGATGCGAAGGCTTTTTTGTCGTAAATCGTAAGCACATCTAAAGTCTCAGCGCGTTGCGTGTGATAAGGCGTGGCAAGGCGCACTAGCCAACCACTGAGGGCTACCGCTGTTAGCAAGCCTATAGCTGTTGCAACGCTCTGCCCACACATCCCTTCCGATTGTCGGCAGTTCACGCTTGCGTTTTCATAGGGCAGGAAGCGTAAGTACAACCACGAACCTGCAGAAGGGGCAGATGAAACCGCTTGGGCAAATCACGGTAATCTGCGGCAGCATGTTCGCGGGCAAGTCCGAAGAGCTGATTCGGCTGGTGCGGCGCGCCACCTACGCCCGCAAAAAGGTGCAGGTGTTCAAGCATGCCTTAGACGACCGCTTCGCCCACCACGCCGTTGCCACGCACACTGGCATGCAACTAGAAGCCATCCCTGTGCACAACACGCGCGAACTGCTGTGTAAGTTAGAGGATGACACAGAAGTGATTGCGATAGAAGAGGCGCAGTTTTTTGACGAAGAACTGGTGCAACTATGCGTGGAGCTGGCAGATGCGGGCAAGACCGTGATTGTAGCAGGCTTAGACCAAGACTTTCGGCGCCAGCCGTTTGGGATTATGCCTTACCTAATGGCGGTTGCTGATGAGGTCATTAAGCTGCGGGCGATTTGTGTACGATGCGGGCGCCTTGCCAGCCATACGCAGCGACTAGTGGACGGTCGCCCCGCCGCGTGGGACGATCCCACTATTCTGATTGGCGCATCGGAACATTATGAGGCGCGGTGTCGCAACTGCCATCAAGTGCGGCGTGTGCCCCCCGCCTTTCGCAAGCGGCTGCTCAAGCGCAAGCGTAGCAAGAAGGTGAACGTATGAAGTATCGCTGGTCAGGCACAGTGGCTTATGATGCCGAGCAAGCCGAGCAACGCTTAGAGGAGTACTTTCGCGCGATTGGCTATCGGGCGGAGGCGGGCGCCCTACGCTGGGTACGCGGTAGCCTCTGGAAGTCGCTCACCACGCTGTCTCCGCGTGAACTACCGATGACCGTTGAGGCGAAGGTGCAGCCATGGGGCACCTACACCTTAGTAGACCTTACCTATGAGTTGCCGCGCCCGATCCGTTCGCTTAGCGCGCTAGATGCGGATTTGCTGGTGACAGAGCTGCGCGAGCTGACCCGCTACTTGCAACACGGCACGGCTGACTTTGAGCATATGGCGCAGTTGGAACGCGCCGCCACACGACGCGCGCGCCACGCCCTGCTGGGCACGCTCTTTGCGGTTGTTTTGCTACTTGTGCCTGTGGCGTGGTTGTTCTACCAACTCAACTTACCTTCCACGCTTGCCGCGCTGTTGGGTGGTGCGCTAGGAGGCATCTTGGCTAGTTACCTCTTTTGGCGACTACTGCATCGCTAAACAGGAAAAACAGAGCGTTTATCGAACCGTCGAAGCCAGCAGGTGAGAGCGATGGATCCGACCCAAGCACTGCCGCCTAGCGATCCGAGCCGCACCCAAGCGATGCCGATGCCTGACTTGCAGCCCACACAGGCGATGCAGATGCCTGTGTTAGACCCAGCGCGCACGCAAGCAATAGCAGCTGCTGCGGGGCTGCAGCCCTCGCTGAGCATGGAAGTTGTGTTGGGCAGGCGCTATGCACTGGCACACAGTATCGCTCGCGAAGGGTTGCTGGTTATCATCCGCTCGGTGCAAACCGCAATGGGGCGCGCTCCACTCAACCTCTGCCTCGTGCTAGACCGCAGCGGTTCCATGGAAGGCGCACCCTTTGAATACGCAAAGCAAGCCTGCGCTTATATCGTTGACCAACTCACTGACCAAGATGTGCTTTCCATCGTGACCTTTTCCGACACGGTGGATGTGGTGATGCCCCCACGCAAGATTATCAACAAGCAACTGGTGAAGGAACATATCATGCGCCTTACGGTGGGGGACACAACTAACATTTACGATGCGCTCGTGATGGGGATGCAGCAGCTGACCTCTGTAAACCTGCCAGGCTACCAGAGCCATATGGTGCTGCTGACCGACGGCGAGCCGACGGTAGGCATCAAAGATTTCCCTACGATTGTGAGCGCTGCTGCCCGTGCTAAAGAGTTCGGCTTCCACATCACGGCGTTGGGCTTTGGACCCGACTACAACGAGGAGCTGCTGGCAGGCATCGCGCGCCGTAGCGGCGGCAAGTACTACTACATCGACCAGCCTCACAAAATCCCTGAAGTGTTCCAGCGAGAATTGGTGCGCCTGATGACCGTAGTGGCACGCAACCCCAAACTGGAAGTGCAGCTTGCGCGTTGGGTGCAGGTACGCCAAGCATTCGGGGGCGAACTCAAACTGCAGGGGCGCACAGCAACGCTTTCGCTGGTCGATGTGGAGCGCAACAGCACACTTACACCCATCTTGGAGCTGGAGTTTCCCAACCATCCCGCAGGGATTTACCGAATCGCTAAGCTCACGCTTACTTGGGAAGATGTTGTGACGGGGCGCGTGGAGACGGCAACTGCTGATGCGGTGATGGAGTTCACAACCGATCCTGCCCTTGCTAATCAGCCTCAAGATCCCCGTGTGGCGAACGAGCTGCAGGTATCCATTGCCTCGCGCGCGCTGGAGAAGACGATTATGGGTATCCGCGCCCAGCAGATTGAACGCACCCAAGCGCTAGCGGAATTGCAGCGTACGCAGGCGATCTTACTTAGCCAAGGGCGTGTTCAGGAGGCGCAGGAGGTCACGCAAGCTATCCGCGCCCTGCAAGGGCAGGATGTGAATACCGCCGAAAAAACGCTCATGGGCACCTTGGTGAACTTGGAGCAGGGCAAACGCGAGGGATAAGCGTGGCTCAAAGAATGCCCTCCTTGGGCAAAGTGCCTGGATGAGGCAGCGCCTCGCGCACGCGCACAGGCGGTTCATCCTGCGGCAACTCAGGGAGGGGTAACTCCTCGTCGCTCCACTCGGCACGGTACACCCGATATCCTCGTGCGGGCACTGCCTCAACCCAAAACGCTAAGTCGAATTGCCAACAGTGGCTTCCTTCGGGCAAGGGGCGTATTGTGCCGTCAGGCAAGCGCCACTCCGTAATGGGTTCCAGCCGGCTGTTGAGGATTTGGCATGGCATCCGCTGCCCGTCGGGTGTCCACACCGCCACTGGACGCACAGAGGCAGTGGGCTTGAGCGGCATATCCACATGCAGCACCGCTAAGCCCGTGTAGGGCGTGTCGGTGGGGTTCAGCACAATCAGGGCGCGGTAGTCGCTCTGTGCTTGCTCAAAGCGCGTGTCCACTTGTTCCGCTAACTGCGCAAGCAGCTGCTCGACGCTGATAGCTTCCATAGTACCAAGTTAGAAGGGGGGCTTTTTGCCCCCCTTTCCCGCAGCGTTTGTGGCTACTGGCTACCCGCCTGCTCTGTGGGTCGCACGCCCCGCTCGCTCTTGGGCTTCATCGGACCTTCGTAGTAGTAGCCGCGTTCGCCTTCTGCGGCCTGCTGCCCTTGCTTGCCGCAGCCTGCGAGCAGGGTCGCGCTCACGCTAACCGCCAACAGCCAAAGAAGTGCCTTGCGCATGGCTTTACTCCGCAGTGTAGGTGTAGTACTTCATCACGACCACATCTCGGTTGCCGCAGCGAGTAACCATCAGATAGCGCTCGGAGTTGCGCGGGATGAACTTCGCGTGCCCATCCAGGAAGGTAAAGTTGCTGCCATCTTGGTGGATGTAGCGGCTCTCGCAGCCGATAGAAGTCCATACGACTAAGCCACCCACGTTAGACAAGGCGCTGATTCCATCGCCCGTGAGGATGGTTTCTGCAGGACGGCGGATGTTCGCTAAGTAGTTCGTGCGGTTGCGCTCAGGTCGCGTGCGGCTGATGAACGAGCCAGGGAAGTAGTAGCATGGGTCTTGGTTCGTGCCTCCGCAGCGACCACGCTCAAGCGCCGAGCAGTGGTCGGGACCGTATGTGTCAAGGTCCATCTGGAACACCGATGCGTAGTGCGAGAACAGCTCTACAAGCCCTTCTATAGCTGGGCGGTAGAAGGAGTTGTAATCGTTCGGGTAGCAGTCGGGTTCCAGCACAGCCTTCAGGTAGCGGTCAGCAGACCACGAGGGGCAGGCGTACATACCGCGCGGGCGACCACCTTCCACATAGAGCTGACCCGCAGGGGGACGGTTGACTTCAGTGCGGATGTAGGGCCAAAGCCTACCAATCCAGAAGCGCTCCCAAATGGGCTGAGTTGGGTAGTCACCACCACCTACATACCACGGCACAATCGCCTCATCGTAATCTTGAGCGTACATCTGGATGGCAGTGCCGATTTGGCGGCTGTTGCTCAGACACTGGGTCGTGCGCGCCTTCTCACGCGCCTGCGCAAACACAGGGAACAAGATCGCCGCCAAGATGGCGATAATCGCGATAACGACCAGCAACTCGATCAGTGTAAATCCACGCAGTCTCGCCATCTGCAACTCGCCTCCTTCCTAAGAAGTTTCCCCATTATACCACGTCCATTGCGCGAAATGCAAGATAGGGTGTGCCTGCCTCATATGCCCGTCTGCCTCGGCGGTGTGAGGGGTAAGTGGCAATCTGTGGACAGTTGTCGGGGAGCTAAGGCACGATTGCATACTTAATCCCCACGCCCCGCTCCAACTGCTCAAACACTTGCACGATCTCGCGGAGCGGGCGCGTGTCGCTAATCAA
>JANXAW010000009.1 GCA_025061985.1 Fimbriimonadales bacterium | reverse complement strand
GTCGATCTTTGCCAGATAGCTGGTGCGTGGGCGGGTATTTAGCTCGCCCAAAATCACGAAGTTGTGCGGTTCCTTCTTGAGTTTGCTTACGCGGCTTTCGGGATCGTTCAGGTCGCCAAACACGATTGCCTGCGTTGGGCACGCCTGCTGGCAGGCAGGCACAACTTCGCCGTCGCGAATGCGTCGGTTCTCGCGCTTTGCCAAGATGCGCGCCTTGCTAATGCGCTGCACGCAGTAGGTGCACTTCTCCATCACGCCGCGCCCGCGTATGGTTACCTCGGGGTTCTGCAAAAGGTGCAGCACGGGCGAGCGCATGTAGGTGTAGCGGTAGAAGTTGAACCGTCGCACCTTGTACGGGCAGTTGTTGGAGCAGTAGCGCATGCCCACGCAGCGGTTGTAGACCATCACATTCAGCCCTTCGTGGTCGTGCACGGTGGCAGCCACAGGGCACACAAGCTCGCACGGCGCGTTCTCGCATTGCATGCAGGGGATGGGCAGTTGGTACACGCGCGGGTTTTCTACCTTGCCCTTGAAGTAGCGGTCAATGCGCAGCCAGAGCATCTCGCGCCCGCGCATCACTTGGTCTTTGCCCACCACAGGGATGTTGTTTTCGGCTTGGCATGCGATTACGCACGCGCTGCAGCCCGTACAAACCGTGGGGTCAATCACCATCGCCCAAGCGTAGCGGTAGTTGTCGGGGTTCTCGTAGCGGTCGTAGCGCCACCGCTCAGGGTACATTGAGGGATGGTCGGGCGTGTAGCCCTTGCGATGCGATTTGTGCTTGAGTTCGGGGTCTTTTTTGAACTCCTCCAGTAGCGCCGTGAGGATAATTGGGCGATGGTCGGTGCTATCCAGCTCGCCTGGCTTGCGCGTGTCGATGAGGTGATGCTCTTCCGTGCGGGCGACGGGGTAGCGCTCAGGCTGCGGGATGACCTCCACGCCCGTGCGGATCCATGGTGCGTCGCTGGTGCGGATCAGATAGGCGTTGAAGCCCGTGCCTGAGCCTTTGCTACCTGCGCGGGTGCGCCCGTAGCCCAAGTGCACGGTGATGCAGTCGTCAGCGTGTCCGGGGATGGGGTACGCTGCCACGCGCATGGCGTAGCCGTTCACGCTGAGCGTGATGATGGGCGCGTCGCCTCGTACGAAGGTAGCGTCCTCAAAGAACGCCCATGTGCCCTTGCGTCGCAGCCCCAACTCCTCAAAGGTCTTGAGGCTCATGTAGGCAAGGTTGTCCCAACACACGCGCGTGACGGGCTTGGGCAGCTCTTGGAGCCAGGCGTTGTTAGCAAACCGCCCATCGTAGACTGTTGGGTCGGGCGCAAGGCGCACTTCGTAGGTCTTGATGCCCGCTTGCACGGGCGCAAGCTCGTAGATTGGCGACTGCACCACCAGCGGCGTCTGCTTGAGCGCGATTTGCTTGACAGGCTTTGCCGTGCGCGGCAGCACGCCGTCGTGCACGCCTTTGCGCCACACTTTGTCGAACTGCGCTTCAGGCGCAAGTTTGGCTTGCTTCCAATACTCCTGCACCAGCTTGAAGGTCTCAGCAGGCGCGCCGTTGAGGAGCGCCATCACCTCCAGCGCCGTGCGCGTGTTGGGGTACAGCGGGTAAATCAGCGGTTGCTGGATGGTGACGGAGCCGTCGAAGGCGCGCACATCGCCCCACGCCTCAAAGGGATGGCTCTCAGGCAAGTGCCACACGCACAGCACGGCGGTCTCGTCCACATACATCCCGTGGTGTACCGACAAGGGTACTTTCGGGATGAGTTCGTCGAACTTGAAGTCGATGGGAGCGTTATAGGCGGGGTTCACGCCACCCAACATAATCAGCACCTCAACGGCGCCGCTGCGCAGGTCTTCAGCAAGCTGCTTGATTTCCTGCATGTGCAGCGTGGGCTTTTCCTCGGGCGGTGCGGTGAACACTACCGTGCGCCCGATGTTGCCCAAGTGTGCGTTGATGGCGTGTGCAATCGCGTGCACAGCGGGCGGCTGCGCCTCGCCCACAATCACAAGGCTCTCGCCCTTGTGCGCAACCAAGTCGCCTGCAGCCACCTGTGCCCACTTTTGCTCAGTTTCGGTCAGTTCGCCCTCTATCGTCGCCTGCACAGGCGCACCTACCAGCTTCGCAATCTCATACAGCAGACGAGCAATCTTGCTGGAGCGGATGGGCAGGCGCTCATCTGCCATCATCCCCGTTACGGTGAACATCGGTTCCGCCACATAGAGGCGGTTCATGGTGGGGTTGTCTTTGCGCACGCGCCTGCCATCGGCAAACTCGCGAGCGTAGCGTACTGCACCTGGCTCAGTGTAGAGGAAGTCGCTATCCAGCGCGACGATAACTTTCGCATTCCGCAGGCGGTAAATGGGGTTGAGCCACTCGCCGAAGGCTAATCGTGTGCCTTCGTAAACATTGTCGCGATTGACAGGCTCGTACTGATACCACTTTGCCTGCGGGTAGGTCTGCAAGAACTTTTGGATTTGCGCTGCGAGCGAGGGTGAAACGACGCGCCCTGTTAGAATGCGGATTCCCGCTCCGCCTTTGGCGGCTTGTTGGCTGAGTGCGCTTTTGATTTCAGCCTCAAACGCCCGCCACGTTTCAGGGCGTCCAAAGCGCAGAACGGTTTGCGAGCGGTCAGGGTCGTATAGGTCTAAAATCTGTGCTTGCGTAATCGCGTCGGTTGCGCCGAGACTGGTGGGGTGGTCAGGGTTGCCTTCCAGTTTGATGGGGCGTCCTTCGTACACGCGTGCCAGCACGCCAATGCCGTAGCCGTTGCTGAGCACGGCGGTGGCATAGTAGTTGGGTACGCCCACGATGCGGTCGGTAGGCGTCTTCGGGCGCGAGATAATAGGACCTTGGGGCTTATAGCCGCACGCCGACAGCCCTGCCAGCGCTATCGACGCGCCCATCAGCTTGAGGAACTGGCGTCGGCTCACGAAGTCGCCCAACGGCGCCGCCTGACGCGGAAATTCTTGCTTGAGAATCTCCTCAAACTCAGGCGAGCCTTCCAGCTCGCTCAAACTGCGCCAAAACCGCTCACCGATGCCCTGTTGCGCTTCACGCTTGGGTTCCATCTGCCCCTCCTCTTAGCGATGGCAAATCGAGCAGTCGCTCAGTTGCTCTTTGTGGATGTTGTAGTGCTTCACCAGCAGCCTGCCCAGCTCCAGCTGGTTGCGCGGGATGTTATTCGGGTCATAGGGGATGTTGTACTTGTCCAACATCGCCTTCATCTCTTCTTTGGTGCGTGGCGTCTTATAGTACATGTTGAACACTTCTTCCTTGGGGCGGATGTACTTTTCGGGGTTGCGATGGCACTCTAAGCACCACTGCATCGAGAAGTGCTGCGACTTGTGGGTCAGGTGCATCTTCTCAATGCCTTGGTGGCAGATGGCGCAGCTGATGCCTTTGTTCACGTGTGCGCTGTGGTCAAAGTACACGAACTCGGGTAGGTTGTTCACCCTGTTCCACACGAGGGGTTTGTTGTTATTGTAGCTATCGCGCACGGGTTGCAAAAGTGGGCTGTTTGTCCAGACTTGCGAGTGGCAGGTCATACACACTTCGCTGGAGGGCACGCCTGCGTAGGCAGATTGGGTCACCTGCCAATGGCAGTAGCGGCAATCAATGCCGAGTTCTTCGTAGTGGTGTTTGTGGCTAAACGGCACAGGCTGATCAGGTGGTTCGCCGACTTTTGTCCACCACGAGGAGCGTGTAATCGCGGAGCCGCCCACTGCAAGTCCAACGATTGCAAGCAACCCGCCCACAACAACCGATCGCGCGATCGTGTTATGATGGCGTCGAAAAACCTGTGCCATACCGGTCACCTCGCATGCTTAGCGTAGGCTACATTTAGCAAAGGCTCAGCAAGTTCCTGCCGACTGCGCTTGTGATAAATTGCACAAGCTTAGCCACGCTAAGCATATTTTCCATAGACAACTTTGGAGGAGGGCTTGCGTAGAGGAGCAGGCGCTTTGCCTGAATCGGCTACGCAAACCCTCTCTTTGACCCCTATAATACCTTATGCTGGCGGGAATTGTCAAGGGATATCGTGAAGGGTTTCACGGAGTGGGCACCCAGCGTAAGGGCGCCCTGCCATGGGGAATAGCGCAAGCAGTGCGTTGCACTCTTAGCGACCCCTTGGTGTGTATCGCCTGCGCGTCTTTAGCCAGCCCTCGCAAAGGCGTTAGCGTCTCAACTCGTGGTATAATACTGAGTGCGATGCGTTGGATAAGAGGATGGCTTAGCGGGTGGCTGGTGCTAACATTCGGGAGCGCTTTAGCGCAACAGTGGGTCGATGTGCGCTTTCTGGATGCAGTCTCAGGGCGCGCGTTAGCCGCGGAAGCTGTGTTTATCCACCAACAGACCCAGCAAACCTACGCCTTTCAAGCCCAATCTGACGGGCGCCTGAGCGCATACCTCCCAGAGGGCGAGTACCTACTGTACGCCCTGCACCCTGGTTATCAGCCCGTCGGCTTTACGCTTACGGTAAACAGCCAGACCCCGCCCTACCGCGTCTACTTTGACCCCCTTACACCTCCGCAAGAGACTGATTGGCGCTTCCTCTGGTCGCTGCGTAAGCCCGGGCAGATGGTAGTGGTAGGCTTTGTCACTGACGAGCAAACAGGGCAACCGCTGGAGGGGGTGCGCGTGCGCGTCCTCGATCACATCGGCGAAACAACCACGGATGCGCGGGGGATGTTCCTTATCCAGTTCCCCATTCGCGACGCGAAAGGGCAGCCCCAACCGTACGCCACGTTAGTGCTGGAAAAAGCGGGCTACCAGACCCTATTGTTGGAATACGTGCAGCTCTGGAGCGAGGGTGACTGGATTTATCGGCTCACAATGGAGGCAGGCACAGGCATCGTTCGACGCGACATGCGCTCGCCACGCCACCGCAAGCAAACGCCTAGCCAGCCCTGCATAGAGTGCGAAGAGACAACACCAACGCCTCAGAAAACCAGCTCAGTAGACCTGCCCGAGTCGCCCACCAGCGACTTTTTCCCTGCCGCTCCAGCCCCTATTGTGCTGCCTAAGTACATCCGTGTGGGGCGCAACTGCACCTCGCGCACCGACTGCCCCGGCGGCGTGGAAGTCTACACGATTGAGACCTACTGCAAGGGCGTTATTACCAACGAGTGGTACGCCTGCTGGGGCAACGTGCGCTATGGCAACGAGAACCCCCCAGCAGGGATGGAAGCGCTCAAAGCAGGTGCGGTAGCGGTGCGCAGCTACGGGGTTTCCTTAGTGTACAACCCCATCAGCAGTAGCTATGACATCTGCGACTCGATCCACTGCCAAGTGTTCACGGGCAACCAGACGAGCAACGGCAACGCAGCGGTAGATGCTACCGCGCGCTATGTGCTGCTCACGAATGCGGGCAACATCGCTCGCTCTGAGTATTCAGCGGAGAACAACAACTCTGGTTGTGGCGACGGCTATTCTGGTACGGGCAGCTCCTGGCCCTGCATCGCTGATCCTGTATGCGCTGGATTCGCTCGGAATGGGCATGGGCGCGGGATGTGCCAGTGGGGTTCGGCCCGCTGGGCAACAGGCAGAAGGCTCTCCAGCAGCCAAGCCTGCACCAGCAGCGCCCCCTTGCATGGCTACGGCACCAAGAACTGGCAGCAGATCCTCAGCCATTACTACGCCCCTGCCGGCTACCGATTGGTGCAAGGTGGCGTTGCCACCATCCAGAATCTGACGGTTAGCCCCAACCCCGTGCGCCCAGGCACGCAGGCACAACTCACCTACGCCATCAACGCCACCCATGACTTCCAGGTGATGTTGGGGGCATCTATTCGGCTAGGCGCAGGGGCGTGGATTTCTGACCCCGCGCGCGATGTGCGCGTAAGCCTTGCGGAAGGGGTCAATGCGCGCTCGCGTATGTTCGCCATTACCGCCGACGCAGCCGCGGGCAACTACGATGTGCTGACCGCCCTCTGGTTCGACCGCAATAACAGCAACACGATTAACACGGGCGATTTCATCGTGGATGACCGCATGTTCGCGGGGGCATTGCAGGTGCGCCGTCGCTGAAGTTTTTCGTGAATAACACACTTGTGGGCAATGGCACAACTGATAGCGCAGGGGTTGCCAGCCTCACCTACACTGTCCCACTAAGTGCAACATTGGGAAGCCAAAGCGTGCGCGTGGAGTTCGCAGGCGATAGCATCTATGCAGACGCCACAAGCACTACCACCCTAGAGGTGTTGCCCGTGCGAGTGCAGGGGCAAGTCGCCTTGCAGGGTGTTTCAGACCCGCAGGGCATCCCCGTGCGCTTTACCCTCACCCAAGGCAACCAACAACAGCAGCTCGACATCACGCTAAGCGCAGGGGGTAGCTTCACGTTCGATACTACGCTGGCAGGCATGGCAAGCGTCCGTGTTAGCACTCCTAATGGCGTGTGGCTCTGTGCTCAAACAGATGTCGCGCTGGGCGAGCTCGTTACGCTCAACTTCTCGCTCAGAGCCGGTGATTTGAACCAAGACGGTACAATCAACAACGCCGACCTGCTGCTGGTGCTGTTTACGTTCGGCACAAATAGCCCTCAAGCAGATGCCAACCGCGACGGCGTAGTGAACAACGCTGATTTGCTGCTGGTGCTGTTCAATTTCGGCGCAGCGTGCTAGCCGCTGCATAACCTGCTGTCGGCGAGTCGCGCGGCATGGCTAAGTCCACACTATGCGATACTTGCACGGCAGAAAAGGTATAATCTTGCCCTAAGGTGCACTGATGAGAGGCGCTTTTCGCTATGCTCCGCACGCGATTGCGATACTGGCTGTAGTGGGCTTGATGGGCTGGTTCCGAGCCGAGCAGCGTCGCCTCGAGCGCGAGCCAGAAGGAGCCTTTCACCTCGAAGAGCCAGACTGGACAAGACATTTGACCTACATCCGTGCAGCAGTTCAGCAACAGCCAACAGAGGCAGCAAAGCTTGCTACCTTGGCAGACCTGATGACCCAGCCCTATCGCCAGCAAAGCATGCCTTTGCGCTTCAAAGCGATGCGGGCTAGCGACGGGCGCTTGGTACTGCGCCTAACGGTTGCAGCGGCAGTGCCACGCTGGTACACCGCTCGTGCTGCGCGTTTGGCACACATAGAGGCGTCTCGCTTACTCAAGCGAGAGGTGCCTATTCACATTTACGAGACCTACCTTGCGGGGCGCCCGCACCTAATCGGCATCTGCCGCACCCGCAACGGCATCCTAGAAGTCGCTTTTCGCTAACCCACTATGCGAGTCGTCTTTTTCGACCTGGAAGAGTGGCAGCCTGAGTACCTACGGGCAGGGATGCAGCAGCTGGGGATTGCGGAGTTAGTATCCCCAGAGTTTTTGCAGGGGCACCTGGATCCTGACCAGTGCGCGCAATTTGATGATGCCGAGGCGATTGTGGTGTTTATCTGGACGCGCGTTAGTCGTGCCGTAGTGGAAGCACTGCCTCGCCTGCGCTTAGTGCTTACGATGTCCACTGGCTTCGACCACATTGACTTGGAAGCATGCCGAGAGCGCGGGATTACGGTATGCAACGTGCCTCACTACGGCGAAAACACAGTAGCAGAACATACCTTTGCCCTGATTTTGTCCTTATCGCGCAAGTTGCACGCAGCCTACTTTCAGGGGCTAAGAGGCGAATACAACATTCGCACGCTTCGTGGCTTCGACCTATACGGCAAGACGCTGGGTGTTATTGGCGCAGGCAACATCGGCTTGCACGTGATCCGCATCGCACGCGGCTTCGGAATGCGCGTGCTTGCCTACGATATACGCCCCCACCCCTTGCTGGCGGAAGTGCTGGGCTTTACCTACACCGACTTGGACACCTTGCTACGCGAATCGGACATTGTGTCGCTGCACGTACCTGCCACCCCCGAGACTTACCACCTTATCAACCGCGAGACACTAAGCAAAATGAAGCGTGGAGCGCTGCTCATCAATACCGCACGCGGCAGCGTAGTGGACACGGAAGCGCTGCTGTGGGCCTTGGAAGAAGGCATCTTGGCAGGCGCGGGGCTGGACGTGATCGAAGGCGAGGAGTTTATCAAGGAAGAAAGCGCCTTGCTGCGGATGCCCGTCGCGGAAGAGACACTTCGGCGCATCGTGCAAGCCCATATGCTCCTGCGTCGCGAGAATGTGGTGTTCACGCCCCACATCGCCTTCAACAGCCGCGAAGCCGTTCAGCGAATCTTGGATACCACCTTAGAGAACTTGAAAGCCTACTTGGAGGGGCGCCCCCAAAACGTAGTGGTTTAGCTCACTCTACCTTAGGCAGTTCAGTGCGATTTGCAGGCCCAATCCTACTAGGAGGCCAGAGCACAAACAGCGCTTTGCCCACCACACGCTTAGCGTCCAGCAGCCCCCAATGGTGACTATCGCTGCTATCGTTGCGATTATCACCCAACATGAGGTACTTACCCGGCGGTATCGGCTGAGAGGGCGTGCGCAGCACCATCAACCGCTCCTCCTCGTCCAGCACGGGCGCGTGCTTTGTGTTCTCGCCCCCCTTGTAAATATTGCCGAAATCGTCGTAGGTGTAAACCCACCCGTTGATGATCTTCATTGAGTACTGCGGAATGCCGTTGAGGTACGGTTCTTTGATCAGCTTTCCGTTGAGGTACAACCCCTCGCCAGCGCGCACCTCTATCACATCGCCTGGTAGCCCAATTAGGCGCTTTACAAAATCGGTCTTGCCAGGTGTTTGCCACGGCTCCAACGCCCAGTCGGGCGCGCGAAACACCACAATGTCAAAGCGCTTCGGCTGACTAAGGCGGTAGTTGAACTTGCCTACTATCACCACATCGCCCACCTGGAGCGTTGGCAGCATCGAACCTGACGGGATGTAAAACGGCTGCGCGATGTAGGGGCGGATAATCAAGTACACCAAGATGCCTGCGTAAATAACGGCGTCCAGCAAGTTGCTGAGAAAGCGAGCAAAACGGTTGTGAAAGGGTGCAATCCCTAAACGCGCCACCAAGCATACTGCCATCGTCAGCACCACAGTGGCAACAGGCAGGCGCGCGAGGGTCTCTATCCAAGGAAGTGCGCCCGTTGGAGGAGTGTACGACTCCATCAGCGGTTTATGTCTTCCTCTAAGCGGGAGGCTTTGGCTGATAGATTGCGGAGGTAATACAACTTGGCGCGGCGCGCCTTGCCACGGCGCACCACCTCGATCTTAGCGACCATTGGCGAGTGCACGGGAAAAGTGCGCTCCACACCCACGCCATAGGAAACCTTGCGTACAGTGATCGTATCCGCTATCCCGCGATGGCGACGAGCAATCACCACACCTTCAAACACCTGAATGCGCTCTTTGCCGCCCTCCACTACACGCACGTGCACGCGCACCGTGTCGCCAGGGCGAAAGTCAGGCAAATCGGTCTTCAAATACGGCTTTTCAATCTCCTGAAGCAGAGCATGGTTCATCGTAATCACCTCGCTTTTCGTCTTACACGCGGTTGGCAATTATACCCCGCCTCTGCGTGCGCTAGAATACGCTTCCACCCCACCTCCTGCACCGACTGCGCCGATGCTACGACACAGTGGCTTAAGTGCCGTCGCAGCACACCAACACTACGGAAGCGCCCGCCTCTTGCGAACACCACCCATCGGCAAGACGCCGATGCCATCGGAGCTGCCCCTGCTTTTCACTCTTAGAGCGTTCAGTCTTCACTGAACTCCTCAGCAACAGGCCAGTGGGGGGATATGATTGGGTTATGCGTTTACGGCTTAGCGTCGGGCTTGTGGGGATAATCTGCGCGGCGAGCATACACGCGCAAACGCTCTCCTACCCAGACATAACCTACGATACGGTGGTGAGCAGCGGGCTTTCGTTCCCAATCGCAATCGCCTTTCTCGACCCTGCTGACCCATCGCGCTTTTTTGTGATTGAAAAGAACAGCGGGCGCGTGAAGCTGGTGCAGAACGGAGTGGTCGTAAGCACCGTATTGGATTCGCCTGTAAACTACGCCAGCGAGCGGAGCTTACTGGGAATTGCGTAGCACCCTGAGTTTGCCGAAAACGGCTACGTGTACCTCTACTACACGCTCTCCAGCACAGGGGGAGACAGTGGCAGCACGGCGGCTTGGGTGGATAACCGCATGGAGCGCCACCGCGCCTACAGCGAAAACGGTCACCGCGCCTACAACGCCAGCGACCTGATTTACTTGCCCAATTCATAGTATGCTGACCCCATCTTCTCGTGGCTGCAACCGATTGGAGTAACGAGTATGCGGCTCTACGGTGCAGACCATTAGCACCACCTTGGATGCTTATGGCGCGTTTTCTAAGCGTGTGAATGCGCCAGGCAATTACTCTGTTCGTGCCCGCGTACCAAAGTATCTGCCGATTACAGTGCCTAGCGTTTCGATTGCCCCACAAGGGTTTGCCTACCTGCGCTTGCATTTCGATGTGCCTGGCGACTTGAATGGCGATGGCGTGATCAACAACGCCGATCTGCTGATGGTGCTCTTTGCCTTTGGCTCCAACAGCGCCGAAGCCGACCTCAACAACGATGGCGTGGTGAACAACGCGGATCTGCTGATCGTGCTGTTCAACTTCGGTAGAAGTAGCTGAGGGGGCTAATCCTCGCGCGTGAACCAGTACTGTCTGTACGCCTCGGCGACCCTTGGGCGCGTGAGGAAAAACGAAGCAATAACAGAGTAGAGCAAGCCTGGGGTTAGGCGAATACCAGGGCGTGCTTGTGAGGGCAGGGCATGCACCTCACGGAAACGAGCATAGGTGGGCTCCAAGATAATCCTGTCCATCACTTCCCATGCGAGAGTGAGCACCACATACACCATCATAAGCTGCCACCCCAACGGTCTGAGGCGCAGAAGGTGAATCGAGCTAGTGAACAGCAGCGCAGCAAGCCCCGCCTGGATTGCCGTGCGCCCGATGGCCCACATCCAATAGGCACTATCTTTCTCAAGTGCGCTGAGGTATTCGGGCACAACGCGCTCGCGTAACCACTCAGTGAACCACTCAGGCATTGCAAAGAAGTAGAACAGGGCGACCACTCCCGCTGGCAGGGCAACAGCCCCCCACAGCACGCCTATCCACCCGATAATCGTTATTGAGCGCGGGCGACGCAACGGCTCCTCTTGCATCATCCGCTCCCTCTCATAAGTTCACTAGGCCCTTGCCAGATACCTACCTGCTCCCTGAGGCGGGCTTGAAGCCGTGCTCTATCTTTTTCCAGTAGGTTTCAAAATCAAACCCGGGGCTGTGAGCAGGCACGTGGCAGGTCATACACGACTGGGGTCCTGCTTTGCCCAAGCGATGCTTTTCGGGGTCTTGAGCGTGAAGCTTCGCGGGCCCATGGCAGCTTTCACAGCCCACATCTTTGAGCTGGGGCGTCTTTTCTACGCTTTGGAAGCCGCCTTCATACTCCAGCCCCACCACATGGCACACGACGCACTCAGGGTCTTTGTCGTGTTTCTCGTTGATAAGGGTTTGCATAGCTTTCGCGTGGGCGGTGCGCTGCCAAATGCGATAGTCTTCGACGTGGCAGGGCATGCAGGCACGGCTGCCCGCAAAGCCACTGCCGTTGGGCGTGGGGCGACGCGGTACGGATGCCAACAAGTTCTCGGCTTCCACCCGCGCCAAGTAAGCAAGCTTCAAGGCAAGTATCTGCTCATCGTCTTTGAACGCCTCCGTGAGGCGCGTATGCTCCACGCGAGCAATGGCGTACGGCGCGTCTTCGCTCAGGTAGGCAATCCCTACGAACTTCGCGTCGTTGCCTGCGAACACCAAGCGCGTCTGTCCAACCTGCTTAGGAGGCATTGGACCATCGCCTGCGTTAGCGTACACGATCAAATGGAAGTACGGGTGGGCTTGGGCGATTTGCTCTGCCTCTTGCTCTGACCCGTAGAACAGGAGCACGCGCAAGTCGCCTTGGGTTTCTATGTGCGGGCGCAGCTCGTCCAGTTTCTGCAAAGCGGGCGTGATGGTCAGCTGAGGGTTGCGCCTGCGCACCGCTTCTGCGTGCCTCTCGGAAATCAGCCCCACGATTACGGCACGGAGCGTGCGCCCATTGTGTGGTCTCTCTACCAGCGTGTAGGCGTCAAACGCGGGCTTGCCCCCCTCTTGCACGTTCCCACACAGCATCGCCCCTTTGAACTGCTGTTGCAACACCCGCAGGTAATCCATCCCCAGCAAAAAATCGTACTTGCCCAGATTGAGCGCATCGTAGCCCATCTGGTTGAGCATTTCGATGAGGGTCTCGGCTTTGAGTTCGTCCTGCCTGCCGCTTGCTTTAGTGAGGTCGCCGTTTTCTAGCCTGAGCAGGGTGTATCGCTCGGCGAGTTGCCGCAAAAGCGTGCCTCGACGGGGCATACCGCCCACCATGGGCTTGCTGCAGCCACAAGGGGTAATGTAGCCGTTAACCTCAGAGCTAAAGACTATCACCAGCGGGCGCGTGTGAATTTCAGGGGCACTAGGACGGTAAGACCCCAACGCCATCAGCGCTGCCAGCGGCAGCCCAAACACTACCCACCTAAAGTGCATCCGCGTACCGACACGGGCCTAAAAAAATTTTGGAGCGGGAGACGGGATTCGAACCCGCGACCCTCGGCATGGGAGGCCGATGCTCTACCCCTGAGCTACTCCCGCTCGTGGCAACTTAATTATACCCGAAGCTCTTCGGCGCCGAGGCGGAACTTGGCGCAGGTGGGGTGCTGCGCGAGGTCATGGAGCACGCGGCAGGCAAGCATCGTGGCGTCGGCGAGCATAATGTCTTCGGGCACGCGCTGCCCCGTCGTAAAGTACGCTAAGGGTTGCGTCTGGCGCAGAGCAAGGTTTATGCAGTTGCCAAGGCGTACCGCCTCATCCAGCTTGGTAAGAATGATTGCGTTAGGCTCAAAAATCGCAAAGCGTTGCGCAGCATCCAGCAAGGTTGCGGTGTCTGCGGTGGCGCTAAGCGTAAGGTAGACAATACCGCGAACGGGCTTGAGTGCCTCGCGCATCGCCTGCAGGTGCGCCTCATCGCGCTGCCCACGCCCAATAGTGTCCACAAGCACCAAATCATAACCAGCAAATGCTTCCAGCCCTTCCTGCACCTCCGAGGCGTCGCTGGCAACATGCAGAGGCAAATCCATAATGCGCGCATAGGTACGCAGCTGCTCAACGGCACCGATGCGATACGTGTCCAGCGAGATCAAAGCAACCTTGCGGTTGTAATCGAGGGCGTGGATGGCAGCAAGTTTGGCGATTGTGGTGGTCTTGCCGACGCCCGTGGGTCCGACCAGCACTGCCACTTGACGCTGGCGACCCTCGCGCGGCAGTGCCCCACCAATGGGAACGCGAGCGATAAGGGTGCGCCTGAGCGTGTCTAAGGCAGCATTGTGAGGAATTCGTGGCACCCGTCGAAGCAGCTCCAAGCCAAGTTCGCGTTCCACCCCTGCGGCTATCAAGGGAGCCAGCAAGGGATGTTCATCCGCTTTGCTCAGTACAGGCACTTCTGATTCGCTCAAGGAGGGCGCAGCACCGTTTGCAAAATGCGCATGCAAGCTCTGGACTAGCGCGCGAATCTCTTGCACCTCGCGCTCCAGCTTGCGCAAGCGCATCTGAGTGGAGTCGTACTCTTCAACGCCTTTCGGTTCCGCTTTGGGCGACGGGCACGAGGACGGCTCAGACTTGGGGTCGGTTCCCTTGATGCCCACTACAATCTCAACCATCGGCTTTTTGGAAAACCACATGCCTTTTTGGACGGTGCGCTCGCTGAGGATGATAGCATCCGCTCCCAGTTCCTCACGAATCTTGAGCAGTGCCTCTAACTTCGTGGGTGCAACATAAGTCTTCGTTTGCATGGAGCATCCCCGCTAAATTGTCGGCGGGAAGTTAGCCCTTCTGCAGGGAGGCTTGTTGTAGGCTTCAATAGTAGTATCTTCGGCGCCCGTACAGGATGCGCACGCGCCCACCCAACAGCTGAATAGTGATCAGTCCGGCAATGAAGCCCCCAATGTGCGCCAAATATGCAACTCCGGGCTGGTACACTACAAACTGCGACACAAACCAAAAAATCAAAAAGAAAATCGCAGGCACTTCCACGAAGGTCAGAAAGAAGAACCAAAGCACGCAGTCGATCCGCGCGTGGGGAAATAGAAGCAAGTACGCGCCCATAACGCCCGCAATGGCTCCACTGGCGCCAACTATAGGGATTGGCGACGCCCAGTTAAACAAGATGTGGGAAAATGCTGCGACCACCCCCCATAGCAGATATAGCACTAAATACCGAAAGTGCCCCAGCGCATCCTCGACGTTATTGCCGAAAATCCACAGCGACCACATGTTGCCGATGATGTGCAGGTAACCCCCATGCAAAAACATGCTGGTGAAAATCGTGAGCCACGGATTAACCACTGGCTCAGCGCGGATGCCATGCCGAGCCTCCAAATGCAAACGCACCAGCGGATCGACCGCTGCTCCCGTAATCTCAGCGGGGATGGCAGCATAAATGTAGGTGATGCGAGGGTCTAACTGCTGCAGCACGAACACCACGACATTGACTACGATAATCCCTACCGTCACAATGGGGAATCGGTGCGCCGGGTTATGGTCACGAATTGGAATAAGCATCGCCCTTTCATTATGCCTCGCACGCGGAAATTCCTGCTCAGAGCGAGACGCCCTGTAAAAATCTCTGGTTTCACCCTGTGCGTGTGTTAATAGGCGCTTGCTTTGTGGCAATAATCCCCATGCGTGCAGGCGAAGTAGACAGGAGGCGTGGATGGAAGTTTACCAACTCTTTCCACCTGCGGGACCAACTCCCAATCGGGCCTTGCAGCGAAGCGTGCTGGTTGTAGACGATGACGATTTAGCGCGCGAAACGCTTCGCTTCGTACTGGAAGATGGAGGGTACTTGGTACACACGGCGGCGTCAGGGGCAGAGGCACTGCGCGTGCTAGAGCGTGAGCGCATAGATGTTGTGCTAAGCGACATCTTTATGCCGGGCATGAACGGCTTTGATCTGCTGCAACAGATGCGCGAGCGCGCTCCAGACGTCCCGGTGATCTTGATCACGGGGTATGGCAACATCGAAATGGCGCGCGAGGCGCTCAAGCGCGGCGCCAGCGACTTTATCACAAAGCCCTACAACGCGCATGAAGTTCCAATCGTAATCGAGCGTAACCTAATGCGTCATTCACTGCTTGTAGATCAGATGCGACACTATGAAAATGTGGTGCAGAAGTCGTATCGGGCAACGTTGGATGCGCTGTTGGCAGCGCTGAACATTCGCGACACAGAGACCGAGGGACACTCAGAGCGTGTAGCCGCCTACACGATGGCGATGGCAACTCGGCTTGGCCTCTCCGCGCAGGAACTTCACGCGATAGAGCTAGGGGCGTTGTTACACGATATCGGCAAAATTGGTGTGCCCGACAGCATCTTGTACAAGCCCGGACCGCTCACGCCCGAGGAATGGGAGGTAATGAAGCAGCATCCCGTTATCGGCTACCAGATGTGTGTGAAGGTGGAAGCGTTGCGTCCAGCTGCGCCGATTGTGCTCCACCACCATGAGCGGTGGGATGGGAAAGGTTACCCTCACGGGTTAGCTGGCGAAGCGATTCCCCTAGGCGCTCGTATCTTTGCGATCGCTGACGCACTGGATGCTATGACCTCTGACCGTCCCTATCGCAAGGCGCTCAGCTTCGCTCAGGCGCGTGATGAAATCGTGCGTTGCTCCGGTCAACAGTTCGACCCACACATGGTCGAGCTGTTCCTTGAAATCCCGGAGGAGGAGTGGCAGCTGATTCGCGCCGCAACACTAAGCGATCGCGCACAACGCGCGGCTGCCTAACTCCGCTTTAGGCAGAACGTTGCTCCGCTGCAAAATAGCGCTTCAACAGCGCTATCAAGCGGCGCAGCTGTTCGTAGCGCTGTCGGCATGCTTCGCATCGCGCCAGATGCTGCTCCAGCTGGTCAGCGAGCTCAGGAGCAAGGTCACCCATAATGTATGCCTCGAGCCACTCAGTCGCTCGCCCGCAATTCATCGCTGACCACCGTCAGTTAGGATAGATTGAATCAAGGGGTGGGCTTTTAGGCGCGACAGCGCTCGAGTGATGCGCTTACGCACGGCCTCTTCATGGATGCCCATTCGCTGGGCGATCTCCCGATAGCTCAAGCCGACGCCATAGCGCAACTCGAACATCTGTCGCTCGCATTCCGATAGCGTCTGCATTGCCTCCTGCACAACAAAACTAAGCAGCATCTCTTCCTCGGAGAAGGGGTGGGCGTCGGTGTTGTCCTCTGCCTCCAACCCCAACGAGAGCACCTCCTGTTCACGCTTGCGCTCCCGATACCACGTGTAGACCGCGTTGCGCACAACCACTCGCAACCACGGATCGAGGCATTCGACCTCGCGCAAGGTGTCTAGGTTCATATAGACGCGTAGCAGGCACTCCTGGGTAAGGTCGGCAATGTCATCTTCGTGGGAACGACAGTAGCGGCGCACCAATCGCTCTACGTGCTCGCGCAAAGCGAGGTAGAACTGCTGCTCTGCATGCAGAGCCTTCCTTTCTGCCGGATACATCGCACTCACCTTCCTTCCTGCCGGAGCACCTCTACGGATGCTCCACAGACCCATGACTCGAAAGCTGTCCAAAACCGGACAGCTTTTGACATCAAAGCCAGCAAGAGTTTGCCGCCCCCCTCTTGCTGAGGGGGAAGCGCAAAGGGGCACTTTGCAGGAAGAAGGTGTCGAGGGCAGCGCTGGTGGAGAGTACCTTCCTGTCCTGCAACCGCTTCGGGCGGGTGCCCCCTGCTACTGCGTATTATACATCGACCCTTTGGTAAGCGCCAATAGGAGAAGAAGACAGGTTTTTTTAGGTTTCGTAGCCGTGTGGGTGGGTTAGGAACCAGCGGTAGGCGTGCTCAATCATTGTGGCGAGGGCAGGGTAGCGCGGGCGCCAGCCTAACTCCTGGTGTGCTTTTTCCGACGAGGCAACAAGCCGTGCTGGGTCGCCAGGGCGGCGCCCCGCATACATAGTTGGAATAGGCTTGCCCACCACCTGCTCAGCGGTTCGAATCACCTCAAGCACTGAATACCCCTGCCCGTTGCCAAGGTTATAAACCGTGCTGGGCGCCCCCGCCCGCAGGCGCTGTAAGGCTAAGTAGTGCGCCTCGCACAAATCCCACACGTGCACGTAGTCGCGAATGCATGAGCCGTCAGGCGTGTCGTAATCTGTGCCAAACACAGCCACGAAATCGCGCTTGCCCAAAGCGGCAAATAAGGTAAGCGGAATCAGATGCTCCTCAGGGCGATGATCTTCGCCCAACTCCCCCTCAGGATCTGCACCAGCAGCATTGAAATAGCGCAGCGCAATAGACCGGATGCCATACGCATGCTCATACCAACGCAACATACCCTCCATCACGCGCTTGGTTTCACCATAGGCATTCGTGGGATTGAGAGGGTGCGTTTCAGGAATAGGAATCTGCTGTGGCTCGCCATACACCGCAGCACTAGACGAAAAGATTATCTGCGAAACCCCGTAAGTGCGCATCGCATCCAGCAGACGCAAACACCCAAGCACGTTGTTGTCATAGTACTTTGCCGGGTCTCGCATCGACTCTCCCGCAAAAATAAATGCTGCAAAATGCATCACACACTCAATGTCGTAGGTGCGAAACACGCGCGCCAAAGCTTCTGGGTCGCGTAGGTCACCTTCTACCAGCGTACCGCCCACTAACGCGGCACGATGCCCCGTTGAAAAGTTATCCAGCACGATTACCCGCTCTCCCTTTTGAAGCAGGTACTTTACCATATGCGACCCGATGAAGCCCGCACCACCGATCACTAAAATCATGGCGCACCCGATTGTACCTAACGGCGCGACCCCTGTCTGGTATAATTTAGCCACGCTAAGTATAGGGGCAACGCATGTGGGTGAAGGCGATACGGGCGGAGCTTGCCGAAAATGAGTTTCAGACGGTGGAGCTAAATGGGCAGCGCGTGTTGATTGGGCGCGGCTCAAAGGGCTACTTCGCGGTAGTCGATCGATGTTCCCATCAGGGGCTGCCTCTTTCGGAGGCTAATGGCGTGCCCGCCCGCATCCAGCGTGACCTACTGGAGTGTCCTCATCATGGAGCGCGGTTCGACCCCTACACAGGGCAGGCTAAGGGACTGCCCGCTATCCGCCCGATAAAGGCGCTAAAAGTCAAAGAGGAAGACGGCTACATTTGGGTGGCTTTAGAGTAAGGAGGCGAGCGCTATGGCGACGATGCCGTTCATCTTGAACGCAGAGGAAATACGCAAGCAGTTCCCGTTTTTCCAGCCGCATCCCGAGATGCGGAACCTTATCTACCTAGATAATGCTGCCACGACGCAGAAGCCGTATGCAGTAATTGAGGCGGTCAGCCACTTTTGGGCATACCATAACGCAAACGTCCATCGTGGCGGGCATGGCGTGGGAGCACGCGCTTCCGAACTGTATGAGGCAGCACGGGAACGAGTTGCACGCTTTATCAATGCGCGCGAATCCGCCGAAGTTATCTTCACGCGCGGCACCACCGAAAGCATCAACTTAGTCGCTTTCAGCTGGGGCGAAACTTTTATCCAGCCAGGTGACGAGATTATTGTGACGGAGCTGGAACATCACGCGAATTTGCTGCCATGGATGCGTCTTGCCGAGCGACGCGGGGCACGCTTGCGAGTATGGCCAATCACCGATGAGGGCACGCTCGAACTGGAAACGCTCCGCGCCTTGCTCAATGAGCGCACACGCTTGGTGGCAGTCTCGCACATCTCGAATGTGCTAGGGGTGATCACGCCCGTGGCGGAAATCTGTCGCTTGGCGCATGCAGCAGGCGCGCTCTGCCTTGTAGACGCCGCCCAAAGCGTCGCTCACATCCCCGTGGATGTTCAGGCAATTGACTGCGATTTCTTAGCCTTCTCTGGACACAAAGCCTACGGACCGACAGGGATCGGGGTGTTGTACGCCAAGCGCGCATTGCTGGAACAGATGCCTCCCTATCAGGTGGGCGGCGGAATGGTGCAAACTGTGCGCTGGGACCGTATACGCTGGGCAGAACCCCCAGCGAAGTTCGAGGCAGGCACCCCTCCAATTGGCGAAGCCATTGGGCTGCACGCCGCACTGGACTTTATCGACTCCATCGGGCGCGAGGCTATAGCCACCTACGAACACCAACTAACCGAATATGCGCTTGAACGCCTGCAAGAGGTGCCGGGACTGCGCCTCTTTGGACCGCGCACCCACCGCGCAGGTATCTTTGCCTTTACATTAGAGGACATCCATCCTCACGATATCGCAACCGTGTTGGATTCGCGCGACATCGCTATTCGCGCAGGGCAACATTGCGCGCACCCGCTTAGTGAGCGATTGGGCGGTCCGACAGCGCGCGCAAGCCTTGCTATCTACAACGATGCCGCGCACATCGATGCCCTCGTAGACGCACTCCATCACACGCGCAAGGTGTTTGGTTATGCTTGAGGAGCTTTATCAAGAGATCATCTTAGACCATTATCGCCATCCGCGGGGTAGGGGCGAGTTGGAGCCTCCCAAAATCACGCAGGAAGGGTTCAACCCTTCGTGCGGCGACGAGGTGATTTTGGATGTGCGGGTGGAGAACGGGCGTGTGAGCGACGTTCGCTTTCGCGGGCGCGGCTGCTCTATTAGCCAAGCCTCCGCCTCAATGCTAGTAGAAGCAGTCAAGGGCAAGAGCTTGGAAGAGGCTCGCCAACTCATTCAGCAGGTGCTGGCGTTGGTCAAGGGTGAAATCGAGGCAGATTTTGAGCAGCACGGCGAGCTTGCTGCCTTAGCGGGTGTGCGCAACTTCCCCGTGCGGGTCAAGTGCGCCACCCTCGCGTGGCACACACTCGAGGAAGCGCTAAAGCAAGCCGAGGAGGTGGCAGCGAAGTAGGGAACTTTTAGGCTCCCCCGCGCGGCGGGGGAGCCTGTTCGGTGACTTTTTTGGTTTTTTAGGGCATTTCTAGTATTGCCAGCATGCGCATCGCGCGCTCGCCCTCGCGACGCAGCACCTGCAAGCGTACCCGTTGTCCCGATGGCACCGCGCTAAGCGCACGTTCTAGCTCAGCAACGCTGCCTACGGGTGTTTGGTTCACTGCAAGGATGATGTCGCCTGCGCGCAACTCGCCCGCAGCAGGGCTGCCGCTACGAACGTTGCGCACGTACACCCCCCGTCTGTCGCCGAGGAGACGCTCTAGCTCGGCTGGGATTTCATCGTCTACCTCAATGCCCAAGCGTTCAAGCACTTTCTTCTCGGCGGGGCGCTCGGCACGAACGGCCGATTCGTCACCCTCATCCTCAGGGTGAGTTGTCAAAGTAGCCTCCAGGGTCAAAGTTTTGCTGTCGCGAAGTACTTTCAGGCGCACCTTTGCGTTGGGGCCCTTATCGGCAATCAACTCGCGGAAGTGGTTCGCATCGCGCACAGGCACGCCATCCACTTCCACGATCACATCCCCTGGTTCTATGCCTGCCCGCGCTGCAGGCGTGCCCTCCTCCACAGAGCGGATGAGCACCCCTTGCGAGGTTCCAAGCGTCTCGCGCATCTCTGCGGGGATATCCGATGGGGCAACGCCTAAAAAGCCGCGCTGGTAGGAACCCGTCTCAATCAGGCGTTTCACAACGTTTTTGACTCGGTTGATGGGGATGGCAAAGCCAATCCCCACGTTACCCCCCGTCCAAACGTTGCCCACGATTGCGGTGTTGATTCCTATCACCTCGCCTCGAGTGTTGATCAAGGGACCGCCTGAGTTGCCAGAGTTGATCGCCGCATCAGTTTGGATGAGGTCGGTGTACACGCGGGTGCGCCCCCCATCTGAAACTGCCTCAAAGCGCCCAGTGGCGCTTACGATACCCATCGTGACGCTGTTGGTCAAGCCGAAGGGGCTGCCCACTGCAAACACTAACTGCCCTGGCTTGACGGTAGACGAATCGCCCAGTGCAGCAGTTGGCAAGTTGGTGCGGTCTACTTTGACCAAGGCGATGTCCACGCCAGGGGCGCGGATAACCTTGCCCTTAGCCTTGCTGCCATCGTGGAAAATCACCTCCACCTCTTTGGCACTACCGACCACATGGTCATTTGTGACGATGTAGCCGTCGCTGCGAATAATCACCCCCGAGCCTTGCCGAGAGAAGCGGGGAATGATACGAACCCAGGAGTCCAGATCGTACGGCTCTTCGGAGCCGTCGGGACGCGGGATGATAATCCGAAGTCGCCCATCGGGGATGATTATCTCCCTCGAGCCCGACTCGTCACTGCGGACGGTCGTGCTTGGCACGCGGATATGCACCACAGTGGGGCGCACGGTTTCGATAACGCGCACCAACGCCGACTCTAAGCTGGCAAGAGTAGCGCGCTCCTGAGGGCTAAACGCCACTGTTGCGCGCTCCTGCGCTACCGCCCCAGACCGCACAACGGTATACATTCCCAAAGCACCAATCAGAATCCCCAATCCCAGCACTACTTGCAATCCCACCGCTACCTGCCAACGTTTCACCATGGGCAAACCTCCTTACCGAGAGGAGAAGGTAGATTCCGCGTTGATGATGAGGGTGTTCCAATAGCTTGCAGGGTAGTGTTCGAGCAGCGGGTCCGCGGGATATGCAACAGGAACAACGGGCAGACTGGCTGGAGAAGCGTGCAAAGCTTGGGGAGAGCGATGGACATAGACCAGAACCCCTTGCAGGGAGGAAGCTCGGTGAAGGGTAGATTGATGGGGGAAGAAGTTAGTTCGGGAAAAGGCAGTTTCGCTGGAGAGGCTCGTAAGGGAAACGGGAGAGGAAGTTACATAAAAGGGGCGTTCGGGTTCAGTTCGGCTCCAGAAGGCAAGCGCAACTGCCAGCGCGAAACCTCCGGCAAACTGCCACCAGCGCGTCCTGCGCCAGTTGAGCATACGGAAACGCTGAGGTGCAGGCGCTGCCTGTGCCTGCAAGCGTTGAAGCACCCGCTCTGCTCCCCTACTGCTTGGAACCACCACTGGCAACTGCTGCAGTAGCACCTTTGTTATCCGCAAACTCTCCAGCTCCCGAGAACACTCAATGCACTGCTCTAAGTGATTGCGTATCTGCTGCTGCTCTACACCCGACAGTTCAAAGTCCAAATAAGCCGAGAGACGGGACTGCACGTAGCGGCAATTCATTTCAGCTCACCTCGCTCAAAGAGATTGGGATGACGCTTGCGGATATAGTCGCGCAGTTGCTTGCGCCCACGGTGGATGCGCGACCGCACCGTGCCGATTGAGGTGTTCATAATCTCGGCAATCTCCTCATAGGAGTGCCCCTCTATGTCTGCCAACACAACGGCGACCCGAAATTCTGGGGAAAGCTGTTGTAGCCCTTCGTGAATCGCTTCGCTATACTCTTTGCTCAGCACTTGCTCCATAGGGCTGGGTGTAAAGTCGGGCAGGTCGAAGGTTGCGCTTTCTTCGCCGTCTTCGCTGGTGAAAGTCTCATCAATGGAAACAGTGCGCAGCCGGCCTCGACGCCGATACTCGTCGATGTAGAGGTTTGTGAGGATGCGATTGAACCAGTTCATAAAGGGCATGCTGCGATCGTAGCGGTCAAAGAAGCGATAGGCGCGTAGGAAGGCTTCCTGAACGAGGTCTTCAGCGTCGGCGGCGTTCCCCGTCAGGCGATAGGCGATGTTGTAAGCCTGTTGGTAGTAGCGCTCTACCAACTCGTTGAACTCTTGCTGCAAGCGCTCATCCATGCTGCGCACGACTGCCGCGTGGGTCATCGCCGCCTCCACTACAGATGGGAATACGCGCAGGCGGCGACTTAAGTTCCCCCACGGCGTTCTGTCTCTCCCTGCGGCTTAGACGCGCATAACGGGTGCACGGTTTCTACGCCAAAGGCAAGTTCAACAGATGGGGGGTGGCTGGCCACCTCCCACCCCACAAGGGGAAGCGAAGTTGCCCGTGTGGGCGGAACTACGCAAAGCAAGAGGGGCGCGAATCAGCAACTCCGCCCGAAGTTAAACAACACCAACAGTAGGTCGGCGTTGTTTACGATCCCGTCGCCATTAGCGTCGCCGTCGGGGTTGCTGCTGCCGAAGTTGAATAGCACCTGCAACAAGTCCGCATTGTTGACGATGTTGTCGCCATTGAGGTTGCCAAATACTCCTGTCAGGCCTCCCCCGTAGGCTTCCCAGTCAAGGTTGAACAGGTAAGCTTGGGCAAAGGTACTGGGGCTTTGCAAGCAGAAAAGGTATCCGCTTATCCTAAGGAAGTTATTCTCGTTACCGCCGTTTTCATCCGCAAACAGCGTCACATTCCGCCAGCTCGAGTTGTAGGGATTGGGTCGGCACGGGATAGGTGTAATCCGCGCTTGGAGTGCCCCTGTAATCTCTGTGATGAGCGCCTGCACCGTAGTTCCCGAAATGCTGATAGGTATGCACTGGTTTGGATTGCCTGAGGCTGCCCAACGCACGATGGCTTCGTTGCTCGTTTCAGAGATTACCGTGCCAATCAAGTCTAAGCAGTACTGGATGCCAAGGCGAGGGAACAAATCCTGTATGCATAGCCGAATATCGAGCCGTCGTCCATCGTTGTTCAGGTCCTGCAGGGGGAACTCAATCGGGTCAGAACTGCCAAGATCACCTGAAAGCGAGACTGCGCCCGTAATGTCGTACCGCCCGCTGTTGAACTTCCAAAAGACTTTGCCGCCTTGTTCGAGGTTGCGCACGATCTGGGCATTCACGCACGCTACAAGCGCCGTGCATGCAGCTGTCACTAGCACCTTTCGTACCATTGCATGCCTCCTAACGCAGTTTAGGTTTGGGGTTGCAGGAACAACCCCCGTATATTATACACTGCGCAGGGAGCCATTTTCTACCGCTTGGTTGGTAAGGCGTAGCGAGGCGGAGTTAGGGCAGGTGCCTATTTCCCGCTACCGCTGAAAGGGCATTTTCGGTGGGGGTGGGCAATTGGAACGCTGCACGCAGCCGCTCTACGACCAGCGGTGCCTGCTCTGCCTGAATAAGGCAGGTGATTCGGTCATGGGCATCGCTTAGTTGCTCTATTGCTACGCCTGCCTCGTAAAGTACCTCGGCAATCTTGGCAACCACACCGTGAAGCTCGCGCATGTTTTGCGCGTACACCGAGACCATTACGCGGCGGGGCTTGACCGTTACTTGAAAGCCTTGAGCTTCCAGCGTGTGCTGGGCAAGCGCGGCGTGCTCGGAGTTGACGCCAAAGCTGATGCCATACCGCTGCAACTTGATGAGAAAGATAGGGATTTCTGCCTCACGCAGTAGGTTGAGCACGTGTTGGCGCTGTTCGGTGATGCGCTCTGGCTGAGGCACGCGCACCACGAGATATGCCACTTCGGGGGAAACAGTGATTGCGCTAACGCCACGTTCGCGCTCAAAGCTTACGCGCTCCCCTTGCACCCCTACCCAACCCTCGCGCATAGCGCTACACAGTATACCTCCTGCAACAGGTACAATCTATCTGGTATGAGCGCGTTCGTTCCGCTCAAGGCTGTGCAGCTACCCCTTATCAAGCCACGTCGTCGCACACGCGAGGTCAAGGTCGGCGACGTGGGGATCGGGGGCAACAACCCCATTCGGGTGCAATCAATGATCACCGCCGAGACGATGAACACCCAAGCGGCGGTAGACCAGATTATTCAGCTCTACGAGGCAGGATGCGAAATCGTGCGCATTGCGACGGCAAATCTACGCGAGGCACAGAACTTAGGCGAAATCCGCAAGGAACTCCAGCGCCGCGGCTACGGGCACATCCCCTTGGTGGCAGATGTGCACCATCAGGGAACGGAGATCGCGCTGGAAGCCACTAAGCACGTGAACAAGGTGCGCATCAACCCTGGCTTGTTTGTGTTCCGCAAGCCTGATCCCACGCGCGTGGAGTACAGCCCCGCTGAGATCCAGCAAGAGTTGGAAGCAATTGAGCGTGCCTTGCTACCCGTTATCAAGGCGTGCAAGGAGCGGGGCGTGGCAATGCGCATCGGCGTCAATCATGGCAGCCTCTCGGAACGCATCAAGGTGATGTACGGCGACTCGCCCGTAGGAATGGTCGAGTCGGCAATGGAATACATTCGGATTTGCGAGGCGCACGGCTTTAAGGACTTGGTGATTTCGCTGAAAGCTAGTCGCGTGCCGATTATGCTTTCGGCAAATCGCCTGATGGTGCAGCGCATGGATGAGGCAGGCATGGACTACCCCATTCACTTGGGCGTAACGGAAGCAGGGGACGGAATGTATGCGCGCATCAAGAGCGCTATCGGTATCGGCACGCTGTTGGCGGAGGGCATCGGTGATACAATCCGCGTCTCGCTGGCGGAAGACCCCCTCAACGAGATCGAGGTGTGCTACGACATCCTGCAGGCGCTGGGCTTGCGCAAAACGAAAGTAGAGTATATCGCGTGCCCCTCTTGCGGACGCACAAAGTTCGATCTACCGACGGTGCTGAACCAGGTGCGCGAGGCAACCAAGCACTTGGTGGGGTTGGACATTGCAGTGATGGGCTGCATCGTTAACGGTCCAGGCGAAATGGCAGACGCAGACTATGGCTATGTGGGGCGCGGCAGCGGTAAGATTGCCCTGTACCGCAAGGGGCAGCTGGTCAAGAACGACATCCCTGCGGAGCGCGGCGTGGAAGAGTTGATAGCCCTGCTCAAAGCCGATGGCGTCTGGCGCGATCCCCCACAGTCAAGCAGCGATAATCCAGCTAAAGATTAGCGATGCTGCCGCCGAAAGTTAACCTATAATGCAACTTCATAGCACAGGCGGCGTGGACGATGGGCGGTTGCTGCGTTGGACGGACGAACGTGGTGAGCCACTACCCGTATCTGCGGAGCCGTCGGCATCTGTACCTCCTGCCGCTGCAGGGGTCGCCTACCCCATAGCGTTGGAGGGCGTTGGGCGGGTGTATTTATGGGCGGAGCTGACCACTGGGCGCACTTCCACGCCACTGGAACAACGATTTGCTGCGCATTACTTGAGGGCTGCAAACGCGCTCATCAAGCGTTATGGGGCGCGTGGGGTGGCGATGGAGGCAGCCCAAGCCCACTGGCAAGTGGCGCAAGCCCACCAAAGCGCCCAACAATGGCAGGCATCGCTCGCCGCAAGTGTGCTGGCTGCAGAGCAAAGCGTGATCGCGTTGGCACGCGCTCGACTGCAACGCTTGAATGGACGGCTTGCGTTTCTGTGGGGCGTTCACACCGCTGATGCCTCTGCCGCGGAGATCAGCTTGTCGCGCCTAACGCCCCCACTCAACTGCCTGCATAGCTGGCTCACGGGTGCGGACACCTCGTGGGAGCGTGCCTTTGGGCAGGCACAAAGCCAGCGCCTCGCGCTAAGTGCTGCCGTGTGCCCCTCTGCTAAGGGGCGAGTCGCGCCTTGCGAAGCTCTGGGTGAGGCTCTGAACACTTACAGAGGGCGTGTGCGCTACTGGACAGTCACTACGGATGTGCAAGAACTCACGGTGGAGCCACAGGTAATCGATGCCCTTGCCGAGCTGAGCGTCGCAGCGCGCGCTGCCGATGGCGGTATCGTGCGTGCCTTGCACGGCAGGTTTAGTTGGTACGCTAATTGCAGCCCTTACCCGCTCTTAGAGCGATGTGTAGATGCGGGCGTGCCGTTCGAGACCATCCAACTGGAGTGGCATTGGTACGACGGGACGCTTTACGACTTCGACGAGCTACTGGAACGGTTTGGCGAGCTAGGTAAACCAATCTATCTACTACTGGCACCTCCGCCGACGAGTGGTTGGAACGACTTTTCGCGCGCTACGCCTGAGGCGTGGACAGAAGCTGCTTCGGTGATCGCGCTTAGCAAACCGTTTGTGTCTGCGCTTTATGTGCCTCTTACTGCTGGTGAGTCGTGGGCGGGCGCGCTCGACGCTGACGGTTCGGTTGGCTCCGCTTGGCGTGCAATCGCCCGCGTTGTAGAGTGGAACCGCGCTTTGTTGCGCGAGTGAGCGTGCTTTAGGAGCGCGGCTAACATTCTCCCCTGCGTGATGGCGGCGCGGATGCCTTCGTATCGTCGTGTCGGCATCCCGCCAGCACAGTGCGTGCTACATGCGAGCTTACTGCCCCGCAGGCGCGGGATTAGCCGAGCGGTTCGGCTGTGGTTGCGCGGGTACGGGATTCTTAGCAGGCGATGCGGACGTCTTGCGCTGCGCCCCTGGTTGCTCTGCAGTAGGCTGGTTGGGCTGCGTCGCGCCTTGCTGCCCAGCAGGGAGTTGGTTCGTTTGTGGTGCGCCTTGCGAGGGGGCTTGATTGGGTTGCCTCGGCTGCTTTTGTGCTGCTTGCTGTTTCTTCCGCTCTTCTTCCTGCTGCTTGCGGAACGCCTCGATCTGGCGGCGAATCATCTCCTCTTGCTGGCGTTGCAGCTCGCGACGCATATCCTCCGCACGCTTGGTGAGCTGCTGCGCCTTGTCCTTGCGCCCCGCTTGCTCGTAAAGTTGCGCAACTTGGAATAGGTAGGGGAACTCTGAAGGGCGTGCCACCAGCCCCTCAGCAACCTCCAAATCGTTGAGAGCGCTTTGCTTCTTCCCCGCCTCAATCAACAGTTGCGCCCGCAAGAGACGTATCGTCAAGTCCTCCCCGCCCTCGTTGAAGAAGCGGTTTATGGCAGCGTTCAGCTGCTCGCGGTACTTTTTCTCGTTCTGCTTATCTTTGACTTGCTTGTACAAATTCACGAGGCTGTTCAGAACATTGATCTGGAGCCACTGTGCCAAGCGCACATTTGGGTTCGCTGAAGCAACGATCGGAGCAAGGGCTTCGCTGACTTCCTTGTAAACCTTGATCCGCTGGGGCACAGGTGCATTGGTTAGAAACAACTGGTCTACCTTCTCGTACTGCGCCAAGATGGGGTCTACAATCTGAGGCTTGAAGTTTTGGCGGGCAGCGATACGGATGCGAGCGTCCTCACGCCCCAAGCGCATATTGATGAACGCTTGGCGGTAGCCCTCTTTGTTCTTCTCGAAGTCTTCAGGCGGTTGCATTTTGCGCTCGGCGATGGCGTAGATGTAGTAGCCCTTCTTCTCCTTGTCTTGGAGCGGCTCGGTGTAGTCTTTGTTGGGCTTGAAGGCTAACACGCGGGTGGCGACTTCTGCGCCAAACAGGTTGCTTAGTTGCTCTTGGATTTCGTAGTAGCCGCTGCCAGGCAAGCGCCCGCCTTGCTTTTTGATGAATTCGGGGTCATCCGAGTATTGTTTGACAACCTCGGCAAACGGTTTGCCCGCCTTGAGCGCGTTGTAGGCTGCTTGGATGCGCGCCTGCGCCTTGTCCTTGTGCTTTTCTATAGACACAAAGATGCGGGCAGGATACACTTGTTCAAACATCAAGCGCAGTTGTTCGTCGGTGGGGTTGTACTTTTGCTGAGCGCTCTTGCGGAATTTGTCTTGCACCACTTGGAGGCGGAAGAGGAACTCTGGTGTTTCGGCGAGCAGTTGCTCGCGCACGCGGCGCAAAGAGCTACCCCGCTCGCGAAGCGCCTTATCTAAGGCGCGGTCGTCGCCTTTCCCTTCAGGAAGCAGTTGGGCGCGCAGCTGATCAAGGCGCGCCTTAATGAACTGCTCGCGAGCAGCTTCGATTTCAGCCTCAGAGGCGGTATAGCCTTGCTTTTCCAGCTCCAGCGTAAACGCCATCGCTTCGGCGAAACTCCGTGCCAGCTGATAGCGCAGCTGCAGCAATGCGCCGTATTCAGCGGGCGGATTGTCTTGAGTTTGCAGGTTGATCAGTCGCTGCAGGTCGCCCTCTGTTAGCACAACATCGCCTACCTTGACTACGGGGTCGTTTAGCCCCGCAACCTCAGTTTGCACGGGGGCACCAGGGGGTATGGCAAAGAAGATGACCATGCTCAGCGAGATCACGATTAGCACAATCAGCCCCAGCCCCTTGACCAACCGTCGCTTGAGCAGTTCCCGAAACGTGCGTACGGTAATCCTTGGCATCAGTTGCCTCCCGCCTGTGCGATGAGTTCACGCATTGCCGCCAGGCACTGGCGCGACACCTCGGCAGGTGATAGCCCTTCTACGCGGGCGTGCGTTTCCAGCGACAGGTAGCCTTGGTAGCCGCTCCGTGCCAGTTGCGCAAAATGCTCGGTGTAGCCCACCTCTCCCTGCCCCACAATCACCCACTTGACTGAGCCATCAGGTTGGCGAACCCCATCCTTGATGTGGATGTGGGCAATGTATGGCTGTGCAGCTGCGTAGCCTACGGTTGCTGGCTCGCCCAACACGAAAGCGTTGCCTGGATCCCACACTCCCACCAAGTAGGGCGAGTTGATTTTGCTAAGGATTTGCGCCAATTCCGCGCCAGTACCTACTTGGCAACTATGTTCGTTTTCCAGCCCCAGCTTGACATCAGCGCGTTCGGCATATGGCAAGGCGCGCTCCAGCCACGAGAGGATGTGCGCCTCGCGCTCAGGGGTCAGCTCGCCTGCTCGCCAGAAGGCAAAGATGCGCACCAAAGGCGCATCAAACCATGCAGCAATTTCCAAACACCGCTGAAGCATTGGCAATTGCACCGAGAGGTCTGCCTCGCGCGCTGCATGCATTTCCCCGCGCTCCACCGCGCCAAATAGGTCGGTTTTGAACACTGGCGTTGCAATCGAGCAGACCTTCATTTGAAACGCCTGCAGCACTTCGCGGGCGCGGCGAAGCAGGTCATCATCTGCAAGCGCGATGTTTACCCCCCACAGGGTACGCAGCTCCACTGCATCGATGTCGAACTCACGAGCGACCTGCAGCGCGCCCTGCAGGTCGTCCGCAATCTCGTCGGTGATGACCGAAAGCTTCATTGCGATTGCGAAGGGTTCTGGATGGTGTGGGCAATGATGATCGCCTCGGCGATTTCGCGCATGCTTTTGCGCGTGTTCATGCTCTGCACTTGGATGCGGCGGTAGGCTTCTTGCTCGCGCAGCCCGTAGGTGTCCATCAGGATGCCTTTGGCGCGTTCGATGAGCTTGCGCGTCTCGAGGGCTTCTTTGAGGTCGCTAACCTGCTGCTCGAGTTCGCGTGCCTCTTGGTAGCGAGCGAGGGCAATCTCGATCGCAGGCATCAGGTCGGCTTGTTTGAACGGCTTGACGAGGTAGCCATACACGCCCGCTTGCTTAGCACGCTGCACCAGTTCGCTATCGCTATAAGCAGTCAGCAGGACCACAGGCGCGAGGCGCTCTTCGTGCAAGATGCGAGCTGCCTCGATGCCGTCCATTTCGGGCATCTTCACATCTAAGATTGCCAAGTCGGGCTTGAGCTGGCGCACTTTTTCGACGGCTTGCCTGCCGTCGCTTGCTTCACCCACCACGCTCATGCCCAACTCTTCCAGCATCTGGCGCAGGTCGAGCAAGATGATTGGCTCGTCGTCCGCGATTAGAATTCGCAACTTGTGCGTCCGCATAGCTACCCTCTGGAAGAGTATACCCCACTTGTTCGCCGGGGTCAGGTGCTCAGTCGCTGAGTTGCTCCAGTCGCGCCTTGAGGCGTGCATGCTTGTCGAGCAGCTCGCGCTCAAGAGCGCGAGTCTCTTGTACCACTTCGGGCTTGGCGCGTTCCACGAATTGTGGATTACGCAGGCGCGCCTGCACTTGTCTGATTTCCGCTTCCACTTTCGCCAGCTCTCTCTGGAGCCGTTCGCGCTCGCGAGCGATATCCACCAGCCCAACCACAGGCAAGAACACTTCGGCGCCACTGGCGGGGTTCATCAAGGCACGCTCGGAAGGCGTGCCGAAACGCACCTCAGCACACCACGCCAAGTGCTGAATCATCGGAGCGTGCCGCTGGAAGCGTTCTGCGCCGGTGGCGTCTGTTGGGTTCACCCACACATAAGGAATTTGCGAGCCTGGCGTAATCCGCACCTCCGCACGCAGGTTGCGAATGGCACGGATCACATCAAACACCTGCGCAACTTCGGCTTCAGCATCTTCGTCTATCAGCGCAGGGTTCGCGACAGGGAACCTTGCGCGGATGAGGGCCGGCTCGGCTTCGGTTGCGCCGATTGCCTGCCACAGCTCCTCCGTGATGTGCGGCATGTACGGGTGCAGCAGGCGCAGCAGCTGGTCAAACAGAAACACCAGCATCGCCTGCGTCTGCTCGCGACGGGCGGGGTCTTGCAAGCGTGGCTTACAGGCTTCGATGTACCAGTCGCACACCTCGCTCCAGATGAACTCGTAAAGCGCGTTTGCCCCCTCGTCGAACCGATAGCGCGAGAGGGCGTCCTCAACGGCTTGGATGGTGCGCTGGAGGCGGCTCAGCACCCAGCGGTCTAGGGCATCGGCGGGCTGTGCCCCGCGCTGGCGCAGGGCATTGAGGTCAGCCCCTTCCAAGTTCAGCAACACAAAGCGCGTGGCGTTCCACACTTTGTTGGCGAAATTGCGGGCGTTCAGCACGCGCTCCTCGTAGAATCGAATCGATTGCTGGATCCCCGCTTGCTGCAAGAGTGCCCAGCGCAGGGCATCCGTACCGTAGCGCTCAATCAGCTCCAGCGGGTCGATCCCCGTGCCAAGCGACTTAGACATCCGCTTGCCCTCTTTGTTCAGCACAGTAGCATGGATGTAGACCTCGCGGAACGGGATCTCGCCCATAAAGTACAGCCCCGTCATGATCATCCGCGCCACCCACAGGTAGAGGATTTCCTGCGCTGTGATTAGCACATCTGTGGGGTAAAACAGACGCAGCTCTTGAGTATCGCGAGGCCAACCCAGCACGGTGTGGGGCCAAATCGCCGAAGAGAACCAAGTGTCTAGCACATCGGGATCGCGCACCAAGCGCGTGCTGCCACAGCGGGGGCACCGCTCTGGCGCGGTCTTTTGCACAATCGGGTTCTCGCGCCGCAGCATCCGCCCCGTCTCGTCGAAGTTCTCAGGGTGGCAGTCTATGCAATACCACGCAGGGATTTGATGCCCCCACCAGATTTGGCGCGAGATACACCAGTCGCGGATGTTCTCCATCCAGTGGAGGTACATCTCTGTGAAGCGTTCGGGAATAAAGCGGATTTTGCCCTGCTTGACCACCTCAATGGCAGGCTGCGCGATGCTTTGCATGCGGCAGAACCACTGCTCGCTCAGCAGCGGCTCAACCACGGTGTGGCATCGCTCGCAGCGGGCTAAGGGCACGGTGTAATCCTCAACCTTTTCTAGGTAGCCCCCTTCCTCCAAGTCTTGCACGATGAGTTTGCGCGCCTCGTAGCGGTCTTTGCCGTGGTACCTTTGGAGGTAGGGGTTCTGCTGACCGTTGACCACTTCCAGTAGGGGTTCTATGTTGATGGTGGCGTCGAGGTTCATAATGACGGGGCGTGGCAGGTTGTGGCGCTGCCCGATCTCGAAGTCGTTAGGATCGTGGGCGGGTGTGACTTTGACCGCGCCCGTGCCAAACGCAGGATCGGGGTAGGGGTCGGCGATGAGGGGGATAATCCTACCCACCAGCGGTAGGCGCAGCTGCTTGCCAATCAGCCCCTGATAGCGTTCGTCAGCGGGGTTCACGGCAACTGCCACATCACCCAGCATCGTTTCGGGGCGCGTAGTGGCGACCACTACATAACCACTGCCATCCGCAAACGGGTAGCGGATGTGATAGAGCTTGCCTGGTTCGTCGCTCTGTTCCAGCTCGATGTCAGAAAGAGCGGTGGCGCAACGCGGGCACCAGTTGATGACGCGCTCCCCAATGTACAGATGCCCATCCTGCCACCAGCGCACGAAAACTTCCAGCACCGCGTCGGCATATTCAGGGTCCAAGGTGAAGCGGGTGTAGCGCCAATCGTACGAGCAGCCCAGTTTGCGGAACTGCATTAGGATGGTGTTGCCGTATTTCTCGCGCCACTGCCACACGCGCTCCAAAAACTTTTCGCGCCCAAGGTCGTGGCGAGTTAGCCCTTCGTTGCGCAGCTCGCGCTCCACTACATTTTGGGTGGCGATGCCCGCGTGGTCGGTGCCAGGCACGCAGAGCACGTTGTAGCCCTGCATGCGCTTCCAGCGCAGCAACACATCGTGCACAGCGTTGTTGAGCGCGTGCCCCATGTGCAGCGAACCCGTGATGTTGGGCGGCGGGATGGTGATGCAGTAGCGCGGTCTGCCGTCATCAGCGATGGTGGCTTCAAAGTCGCCCCGCGCTAGCCACCACTGGTAGCGCCGTTCCTCCACTTGGTGCGGGTCATAGGTCTTGGGCAGCTCGTACATAGTGGGGATTATTGTACCTTGCCTTTGGAACGGCTGAAGCCGTTGCCCCTGCAGGTGAAACTGACCCCCGTTGGGCCGATAGCCCGCGGCGTCGGTGAGACGCCGATGCTGCGGCACGACGGCATCGTGCCGTCGGCAAGCGATGGCGCGGACGCCATCGTACCAAGCTATCGTCGGCGAGACGCCAACGCTACCAGATAGCCTGTGCAGACAGGATTGGCTTGGAGCCAACCCTGACGGCTAAAGCCGTTCCTGTGCAAACGAAGCCAACCTTCGTTGGCTTCTTAGCCCATACGGGCAGGCTTTATCTGTGTGGACACACTCTGCGCAGGAACTCGGTACACTCATGGGCGTACCTAAGGGCTGCTCCTATGACCGTGCCAGAACAAGCGGATTATGTAGCGATTGCACAGCGTGGTCAGACGACGCCTGTGTATCGCGTGGTGCTGGCGGATTGGGAGACCCCCGTCTCAGCGTTTCACAAGGTTGCCGCGCAGGAGCCATATGCGTTTTTGCTGGAAAGCGTAACAGGGGGTGAGCAGATCGCCCGCTACTCGTTCATTGGCTACGCGCCGAGGCAGATCCTCCGCACCAAAGGGCGTACGGCGCGCGTGTGGCAACGCACGGATGGCTGGCACACCTACGAGATACCCCCTCCGCAAACGCCGCTAGACCTCGCGCGTCAGTTGTTGCGCCGCTACTCGTATGTTAGTGCGCCAAACCTGCCACGCTTCACAGGAGGGCTGGTTGGCTACCTTAGCTATGACCTTGTGCGCTTCTTCGAACGCCTGCCAAACGCCCCTATCGACGACCTGCACGTCGACGATTGCTGCCTGATTGAGCCTGAAGTGTTGCTGATTTTTGACCATGTGTTGCATACGATTACGATTTTGGTGAATCCTGAGCCAAGGGGCAACCCCGAAGCCGAGTATGCGCGTGCCGTGGAGCGGATTGATGAAACCCTGCATCGCCTGCGCGCGCCTCATGCGCCTCCACCCCCCTTTACAGACCCCCATTTCACGCTGGCGCCCCAGCCGAATATGTCACGCGAAGCGTTTGAAGCTGCCGTGCGCAAGGCTGTGGACTATATCCACGCGGGCGATTGCATTCAGGTGGTGCTGTCGCAGCGTTTCTGCCAGCCAATCACCGCGCCGCCGTTTTACATCTACCGCGCCCTGCGCCATATCAACCCGTCGCCCTACATGTTCTACTTGCAGTTTGATGACCTGACACTGATTGGTGCGTCGCCCGAAGTGTTGGTGACAGTGGAGGATGGGGTAGCAATTACCCGCCCGATTGCAGGTACGCGCCCGCGCGGTAAAACGCCCGAAGAAGACGCCCAACTTGCCCAAGAACTACTGGCAGACCCCAAGGAGCGCGC
>JANXAW010000011.1 GCA_025061985.1 Fimbriimonadales bacterium | reverse complement strand
GGCGTTGCTGATGGGCTACATCACACAGCGGTTGGGGCTATCGCCCGCATTGGGCGCATTCGTAGCAGGCCTTATCATCTCCGAAACGCCGTATAGCCACCAGATCACCGCTAACATCGTGCCGTTTCGCGACAGTTTTCTAGCGTTGTTTTTCATCTCGGTGGGCTTGCTGGTAGACCTGCCTTACTTGCAGACGAACTGGGTTCAGGTGTTGCTGTGGACAGTTGGGCTGATGGCGCTTAAGATCGCCATCGTGCTGAGCACAGCGGTGGTAATCCGCCGCCCGCTGCGCGTGGGGCTGCTGGCGGGGATGGCGGTAGCCAATATCGGTGAGTTCTCCTTCGTGCTGATGGAGCAGGGGCGCACTACGCGCTTACTGCCCCCTGAATTGGTCAACGGCTTGGTGGTGGGTACCTCGCTGAGTATTCTGCTCACACCGATTTTGCTGGCGGCAACCTATCAAGTGTTGGCGTGGGCAACCCGCCGTGCGCCGTTCCTCTCGCGCCTACGCGCCCCCCATGAGAGCCATACCGACATGCGCGACCATGTTATCATCGTGGGCTTTGGGCTAAACGGGCGCAACTTAGCAAACATGCTACGCGAACTGGGTGAGCCGTTTGTCGTGGTGGAGATGAATGGCGCTTTAGTGCGCGAAGCCCAAAAGCAGGGCATCCCCGTCATCTACGGCGACGCAGCGCATCCTGAAATCATGAAAGCCGCAGGCGTGCAACATGCCCGCGCGGTAGTGATCGCCGTCTCCGACCCTATCAGTACGCGATATGCCGTGCGCACGGTTCGTGAACTCAATCCTGAGGTGTACATCATCGCGCGCACGCGCTATGTGTCCGAGATCGAACCCCTTTACGCAGCGGGCGCAACAGATGTGGTGCCCGAGGAGTTTGAAACCTTCATTGAGATTGCAGGCAGGGTTATGCGCCTGCTGGGGATTGACCCTGAGAAGCGATTAGCACTAATGAACCAGTGTCGCGCCCGCCACTACCAGATGCTGCAGGAGACCAAAGAGGGTGTGTTCGCGAACTAAGCAGGTACACTCTCGGAGCGATGTTAGCCGCTTGGTTAAGCGCCCCGTATGCCCTCACCTTGCGTGAGTTGCCGATTCCTGAGCCCGCAGCAGGCGAAGTAGTGGTGCGCATGCGCCTTGCGCTGACCTGTGGCACCGATTTGAAAACCTATCGTCGCGGGCACGCGAAGTTGCCCTTTGGAGCGTTTGGGCACGAGGGCGTGGGCGAGGTGGTGGCAGTTGGTGAGGGCGTAACGCATGTGCACGTGGGGCAACGCATCACATGGCTACCCACCGCGCCTTGCGGCGAATGCTCCCCCTGCCAGCGCGGGCGGTACAACCTGTGCCGCCACTTGTTCGACGCGGTTGTGTTGGGCACTTACGCGGAGTATCTCAAAATCAACGCGCGAGTGGCGCGCGTGCACTTGTTTCCGCTGGATGGGCTAAGCGATGTGCGCGGGGCATTTTTGGAACCACTTGCGTGCGTGCTGCATGCGTGGCGCATGCTGGAGCCGTTGCCAGGCAAGCGCGTCTGCATTTTGGGCACAGGCGCGATGGGCTACCTGCACCTAATGGAGGCAGTCGCCCGCCGCTGCGCCGTGGTCATAGTTGGCAGACGCCCCGAACGGCTGCAGCTAGCACGCGACCTGGGGGCGCACGAAACCGTGCAGATTGCCGACAACACAGACGCTTGGATTACCCGCCTGCAAACGCTTACTGACGGCGGCGCCGATGTGGTCATAGAAGCCACAGGCGCAAAAACAATGTGGGAGCTGGCGCCCGCCCTTGCAGCACCTGGAGGCAAAGTGCTGTTTTACAGCGGGCTGGCAAAGGACGAGATCGTATGCGTGTCGGCGGAACGCTGGCACTACGACGAACTCACCTTGCTAGGCAGCTTCCATTTCACCACGCAAGATGCGCTCGCTGCGCTAAAGCGGCTGCGCCACCAACACAGATTCCCTGTCGAGCGCTTGATTAGCGACACGCGCCCGCTCCGCGAGATCGTGCAAGTGTTTGAGCAGTTGGAGCGGGGCGTGGGGATTAAGTATGCAATCGTGCCTTAGCTCCCCGACAACTGTCCACAGATTGCCACTTACCCCTCACACCGCCGA
>JANXAW010000026.1 GCA_025061985.1 Fimbriimonadales bacterium | reverse complement strand
CACAAGCTCGATAATGCTCAACTCAGGTCGGGTGTACCAACGCGGGACGGCGCGTCCATGCGTAACCCCACTGGTGATGTACACCCACGTGTTGCCCTCGCGATACAGCCCATAAGGGTGGCTTGTGCCGTACTGGGTTTTGGGGATATAGCTGCGCCCGAAGAGCCGTTGCGCCGCACGATGCGCCGCTGCAGGCATCCAAATCTGCCCTGCGTGCGTATGCCCGGCTACGATCAATAGCGCGCGGTCTCGGTAGGGGTTAAGCACCGCATCGGGATTGTGCGAGAGCAGAATCACGGGGTGGATGGGCTTTGCGGGCACGCCTCGAAACGCCCTCGCCCAGTTGGGTTTCTTGCACAAGAGGTCATCGATGCCCACCAGCGTGAGCGCGGTTCGGTTTTTGCGCACGGTTAGGTTCTCCTCGCGCAGCACGCGCACGCCTACCTGCTCCAATGTGCGCGCTACGGCATCTGCGCCTGCCCAGTGGTCGTGGTTGCCCAGCACAGCGTACACGCCCAGCGGCGCATGGGCGCCCGCCAAGGCACGCTTGAGGTAGGGCAAGCCACGACGGGTATGCACATAGTCGCCCACCAGCAAGATAAGGTCAGGCTTTTCTTCAAGGGCGCGCTGCAAGCAGGCGCGAGCATGGCGCATGCTGGCTTCATCAGTGAGGTGAAAATCGCCCAGCACAGCGATTCGGATCGGCTCGTGGACAGGCGCAGGCAGGGCAAGAAATCGCACGCGCGTCCATCGACCAACCACAAACCCACCCAGTAGTACCAGCAATCCTGTTAGCCCAATCGCAACGCCCCAACTCCGCTTCGACATCGCCGAGATTGTACCAGTTGCAGGAACCGACCCCCAAACGCGCGTATCTATTGGAACGTGCACCGAGTAGCACTGGCGAGTTGGGTATTTGCGGGTGTTGCGGGGCTCCTGTATTTCTGGTTTGCCTACCCGCGCGTGTTCCCTGAGGCGAGCATCGATGTGCGGATTACGCCCCAAGAAGCGCTTGAGCGCGGGGCGCGCGCCTTGCGCCAGCTCCAGCCACAGCTAAGCCTTGACGGATGGCGCAGCACCGTTGAGTTCGCTTGGGACGAGCAGGCGAAACGCTACTTGGAAAAGACGCTAGGGCTGGAGCAGGCGAACGCCGTGATGCGCAGCGAGTTAAGTGTGTGGACATTTGAGTGCGGGTGGAAACGCGAGGGGGAACGGACTCGGTATTGGGCTTCCGTTACGCCCGTAGGCGAGGTGGTTGCAGCAGGCTATACACTACCTGAAGAAGCGCCCGGAGCGCGTCTTAGCACGGCACAAGCCCGTGCTGTTGCTGAGAAGTTCCTGCAAGCCCAACTACAAATCGACTTGCGCCAATGGCGCCTTGTGGACACCAGGCAATACGAACGGCCACAACGACTGGACTATTACTTTGTCTACGAACACCGTGCCCGCAAGTATCCTGCGAACGCCGACACGCCTGCCAAGCCGCGCCTAAGCGTGTTCGTCTCGGGCGACCGAGTGAGCAGCTATGCCCTCAACTGGTTGCATACGCCAGAGCGTTGGGCATTTGAGCAGCGCCAACGCGAGAGCCAGCGCCGCACACTGAGCACGGTGTTAGGAGTGCTGTTAGCTGGACTGCAGATAGTGGCTGTAGGGTTGGTAGTCTGGCTAGTGGTACGACGCCAACCTTTGGCATGGCGGTTTGCGTTGCGCATCACGCTGGTGGTTATTGGTGTCGTGGTGCTGGCACGGCTCAACCTATACCCGCTCTGGTGGACACGCTATAGCCCTGCACAGCCTGAGCTTGCTTTTATCGCGGGAATGGGGGTCGCGATACTTGGTGGGATTGTACTACAGGGGATGTTGTGGTTTGTGCTTGCGATAGGCGCGGAGTGGCTCAGCCGTGCGCAACCGTTAGGGGCGATGCCGTTTGCGAAAATCGCCACGCTACGTTTTTGGGCAACCGACGCCGCAGTGCGCGCGCTGTGGGTGGGGTTGGCGCTGGCTGGTGTGCATTTAGCCTATGTGTGTGTTGCGTACCTACTGGGTTTTCGACTGGGGGTTTGGGTACCGTTGCAAGTGCCTTACACCAACGGCGTAGTGCTGCCCCTGCCGTTTGTGGAGCCGTTGCTTGCGGGCCTACTGCCTGCTATCCAAGAGGAGCTGATGTTTCGGGGGATTGCGTTATACCTGCTGTGGCGCGTTCTCAAGCGATTTTGGGTGGCGGCGCTGTTAAGCAGTGCGTTCTGGGCATTCCTGCATATTGACTATCCCACAGAGCCAATCTATATGCGCGGGCTGGAGCTGATTCCCGTGGGGTTGGCATACTGCTGGGTGGCGGCGCGGTACGGCATCCTCGCCTCAATTACGGCACACTACACCTACAACGCTTTGCTTACGGCAACAGCTTATGTGAACATGGGTGCGCCGTATCTGCGCTGGTCTGCGCTGATCGTGGCGTTTGGCGCGTTAGTGTTTTTCCTGCCCGCTGTGATTACCTACTTGCGCTATCGCCAGTTGCCGACGCTGGAGAGCGTGCCTGCGCCCGCGATGGATATCCCGCCCGCGCCGCAGCACCCTGAGCCGCAGGTTGCCCCCTATCGTCCGCTGACGCGCCTTGACTGGGCGTTGCTAATAGGCGTGCTCGCCACGGCTGCGGGACTGACCTACATTTTGACTACACGCGAAGGACCCGCAGTGGCGCCAGCTCTGCAAATCAACCGAGCAGATGCCGAACGGATTGCCACTAACCACCTCACCAAGTTGGGAGCTGATTTGAAAGGCTATCGCGTGGTTGCTGCTCTTGTGGAAACCGAAGCAGGGGATATTGAGCGGTATGCGCGCGACATCGGAGCGTATGACACTTATCGGCAGCTCGAACCGCTGGAGGCTACAGACCGCAGCTACTGGTATGTGCGCTTTTTCCGTGTAGGCGAGCGTACTGGGTGGCAGGTGCGTGTGGGCATTGACGGCGAGGTGTGGGATCACGAGCGCGTGCTGCCTGAGGAAGCGACGGGCACGCTACCTGAGGAGCGTCGCATGCGCAAGGTCATGCTTACCGAAGCCCAAGCCCGCCAACGCGCCGAACGCTACCTAACGACAGAAGAAGGCTACGACCTTGGTGAGTGGAGGCTCGTGGAAACAGACTTTGTAGAGCACCCTAACCGCACAGACTACACTTTCACCTATGAGCATCGCGCTGACAAGGTTGGCGAAGCGCGTAAGCGGCTCAACGTATCCGTGCAAGGGCTACTAGTGCACGATGTTGGCGAGTGGTGGGATGTTCCTGAGCAGTGGTTTTTCCAGCGGCGGCGCGTGCAGGCGTGGGGCGTGTTCGCTGCGCTGTGGATAGTGCTGCTGGTGCTGGGGCTGGCAGCCTACGTAATGTTTTGGGAGTTCCGTGAGGGGAACGCGACCTCGTTCTCGGTAGCTTTAGGATGGCGTGCAGCCTTGGTGGGCGTAGTATTGGTTGGGCTGTCGGTTGCTGCGAGGGGTGAGCCGAGCTTATGGTATGACTACGATCCTGCTACTTCCCCTGCGCAGCACTTTATTCGCGAGTTAGTCGTGCGCGGGCTACTCTTTGCGATGCTTGTCGGGTTCATTGCATTGATTTATGCGGGGCTTGAGCCGAACTATTGGCGCATGCGCTTGGGGCACTTGGTGCCGCTGAGCGTGTGGCTTAGCCCGTCGCGTTGGCGCGAGGCACCGCCCGATTCGCCCCTGCGCCATCCCGCAGCTCGACGCGAAGGCGTGCTGGTGGCTTCGATCACAAGCATGGCGTTAGGAGTGATTGCGTACCTGTTCCCGCGTACAATCCCAGATGTGAATAGCGTTTACCCTTGGCTCAACACGCTTGCCCTTTCGCTGTTGGATGTGCTGGGTGTGGGCGGCTTGGGGTTGGCAGCGGTTGCTACCTATCGTCGCTACCTGCGCAATGTGTGGGGTGTGATGCTGCTGGCGGCAGCGTTTGCTCCTGCTATGGCGATAGGGGCTGGCTCGTGGGTGGAGTTGCGCGAGCGGCTGCAAGGGTACGCCCTTGCGTGGGCGGTTGTGGTAGTGGTGGGCTATGCGTTTGGCAAGCGGCTCTTGCAAGGCAACCTGTTGGCGTGGGCGTTGACGCTGTTTTGGTCACTCTTAGCTTGGGAAACTGCAACGTATCTTGTAGTGCCAAACCCTGCATTGCGGATGCAAGGGTGGATTTTGCTAGCGACTTACCTGCTGACTGTAGCAGTGGCGCTTGTTTGGGCGTTCCGTAAGCCCAAGCCTGAGCCTGTGGCTGCTGTTAGCCCCGAAGCAGAGCCTGCCGCGCTGAGTGGTTATGCAGTGGTGCAGATGGAGTCGCCCCACGCAGGTACGGAACAACGCAAGCCGTAAGGGGGTATACTCTGCACGATGATGCGCGTCACGATTATCGGTGGTGGGTTTGCGGGCGTAGAAGCGGCGTGGGCAGCAGCTCGGTTGGGCGTGCCGGTACGCCTATACGAAATGCGCCCTAAGCGCAGCACGCCTGCTCACAAAACTGGCTGGCTCGCGGAGCTGGTTTGCTCCAACTCCTTCAAATCAATGCTGCTCACCACGCCCTCAGGGCAACTCAAGTGGGAGATGGAGCGGCTTGGCTCGCTGGTGGTTCCCACGGCACGGCAGTTTGCTGTGCCAGCAGGCGAGGCGCTTGCTGTAGACCGCGAGGCGTTTGCCCGAGCCATCACCGCGCGGATTGAACTGCACCCGCTTATCGAGGTCATACGCGAAGAGGTCACGCGCATTCCCGATGAGCGCCCGCTGATTATTGCCACGGGTCCACTCACTTCCGACGCCTTGGCTGAAGAGATTGCGCGGCTGACGGGCAAGCAACATCTGTACTTCTATGACGCCGTCTCGCCCATCGTAGATGCCAGCACGATCGACTACAGCAAAGTGTTTTTCGGCAGTCGGCGCGACAAGGGCGACCCTGCCTACATCAACTGCCCATTCACCAAAGAAGAGTACGAGCGGTTCTGGCAGGCGTTGGTGGAGGCTGAGCGTGTTCCGTTGCACGATTTCGAAGAGCCGCGCTTCTTCGAGGGCTGTGTACCGATTGAGGAGCTGGCGGAACGCGGTAAAGACACCCTGCGGTTTGGACCCCTCAAGCCCGTCGGGTTAGTAGACCCGCGCACGGGCAAGCGCCCCTACGCGGTGCTGCAACTGCGCCCCGAAAACAACGAGCGCACGATGTACAGCCTTGTGGCGTGCCAGACCCGCCTCAAGTGGGGCGAGCAAAAGCGTGTGTTCCGCTTGGTGCCTGGCTTGGAGAACGCCGAGTTCGTGCGCTACGGCGTGGTGCACCGCAACACCTACATAGACTCGCCACGCTTGCTCCACCGCACCCTTCAGTTCTGCGAAGACGGCAAGCTGCTGTTTGCAGGGCAGTTGGTGGGAGTGGAGGGCTACATGGAGTCTGCTGCCACAGGCATCATTGCGGGGATCAACGCAGCGCGCCTAGCCATGGGCAAGCCCGCGGTTGCGCCACCCCCTGAGACGGTCATCGGCTCGCTGCTACACTACATCAGCTCCTACCCGCACAAAGACTTTCCGCCGATGAACGCCAACTGGGGGCTACTGCCTGAGCCAGAGGATGCCCCGAAAGACCGCGAGCTGCGGCGCCAACTCAAACTCCAACGCGCACGCGAGGCGATGGAACGCTTCGCTCAGGAAGTGTTGGGCAGTGCAGTGGCTGGAGTGGAGTATTCAGGATCAGAGCTTCAGCCATGAAACAGGCGCGCTGCCCCTAAAAAGCCCACAATCAGCAGCGCCAAGATGCCAATCATCACGAGCCAACCAACAAGGCGTGTCCACCGACTTTGCGCGCGACGCTCAAAGGGCACTGGCTCAGTGCGCGTGCGAGTATCTTTGCCAAACAAGAACACAAAATAAAAGCGCGTCCACAAAAACGGAATGACCCCGCGCACATCCAGCAAGTGTCGCCGATGGTACTGGTACAACGACTGTTTGAGGAGTTGGTACTGCTCGGGCGTGAGCGATTCAATCAGTGCAGGGGGCAACGCCCGCAGCAGATGCAGGATGTAGATATCGTGAGGCTGTTCGGCAGGCTCATCCCCCTCGAATACCTCTTGGATAATCCACAAAGGTGGCTTCTCATTTGGCTCTGGCTCATGCGCAGGGTACGCCATACCGCTAATTATCGGCAGATGAGGGCGTTTGACAGCGCTTCGCATGCGCCCATAGCTAGAGCACCTATGACGCAAGCTGGCTTCGTGGGCATTAGAGCGATCGCGGTCGTCGGAAGTGCCTGCTGAGCCTGCGCAGACGGGCCATGGGGGTGGGTGCAGTGGTGGCGCTGTTGGGGAAATGCCACAAGAGGTGTCGCGCAAAGGGGCGCACCTACCATCGGCAAAAACGCGGGTAGAATTACCGCAAAGTCGTAACGATCGTTGCAACCACATTAAGGCAGGGGCACTTTGGCATGCCCCAAAGGAGGTGTGGGTTATCGCAACCGAAAAGATTGTTCGGGAGATTTTGGTAAATGTTTCTGCGCGGGAGACACGGATTGCGGTTTTAGAGAACGGGCAGCTGATGGAAGTGCGCTTTGAGCGGGGCGAGCGTGTGGTGGGCAATATCTACAAAGGCGTTGTGCAAAATGTGCTGCCCGGAATGGATGCTGCGTTTGTGAACATCGGGCTGGAGCGGAATGCTTTTCTGTATGTAGGCGACATCCTGCCTGACTTGAGCGAAGCCGATGAGCTTTCGCCACCCCCTAAACGCTCCGAGTTGCGCCGCCGCAACATTAGTGAGCTGCTCAAAGTTGGGCAGGAGATTCTGGTACAGGTCATCAAGGCGCCCCGTGGCACGAAAGGCGCGCGCGTCACCACGCGCATCACACTACCAGGGCGGTATGTGGTGCTAATGCCCGATAACATCGTGCTGGGCGTGTCGCGCAAAATCGAAGACCGCGCAGAGCGCGAGCGCCTGCGCCAAATCGGGCAAAAACTTCACCCCCCTGGCTTTGGGCTAATCATCCGCACCGAAGCCGAAGGGAAAACTGAGAAGGAAATTGGGCAAGACATTGAGTACCTAACCGAGCTGTGGCAACAAATCCGTGAGCGGATCGCTCAGGTGCAAGCTCCCGCCTTGGTGCACCGCGATGCCAGCTTGCTGTACCGCGTGCTGCGCGATGTCTTCTCCTCAGAAGTCGAGCGCTTCTGGATTGATGACCCCGAAGAGTACGAGAAAGTGCACGAAGTGCTCAAAGTGATTGCGCCAGAGCTTCGCAACCGGGTGATTTTGTACGACAAACCGACCCCAATGTTTGAACACTTCAACATTGAAAAAGAGATGGAGCGCCTGCTGCGGCGCAAGGTATGGCTCAAGTCGGGCGGCTACCTCACGATTGATGAGACCGAAGCATTCACTGCAATTGATGTGAACACGGGCAAGTACACGGGCAAGACCTCGCTGGCGGAGACTATTCTCAAAACCAATCTGGAGGCGGTGGAGGAGATTTGCCGCCAGCTGCGTTTGCGCGACATCGGTGGGATTATCGTGATTGACTTTATCGATATGGGGCGCAAGAGCGATCATCGGCTGGTAATGCAGGCGTTGCGGCGCACGCTCAAGCGCGACCGCGCACGGTTCCGCATCGGGCGCATTAGTTCGCTGGGGCTAGTGGAGCTAACGCGCAAACGCACTGGCGAATCGGTGACGGAAGGGCTTACTCGCCCCTGCCCCACCTGCCATGGGCGCGGGCGCATCCCTTCGCCTGAAACGGTGAGCCTGTGGATCGAGCGCGAGCTGGAATCCCGCGCGCGCACGGAGCAAGTGGAAGCGTACCTGATTGAGGCGCACCCCAGCGTAGTGGAGTACCTAGTGGGCGAAGATGGCGTGAACATCGATATGTTGGAGCATCATCTGGAAGTGGGGCTGTTCGTGCGCGCCCGTCCCGAACTGCCCATTGACGAATACCGCATTCAGGCTGGCACGCTGGAGACCCTCAAACAACAGTACCTCCCCTACAAGCTGCTTCAGGTAGTGGAATGCCAGCTGGTGCCCTCCGCGTTGAATGAGGGGCAAAAAGTGGCGTTTACGCACGATGGCTACCTTATCTTGTGGGAGAACGAGCCACCCACACAGCCTATTACAAAGGTCAAAATCAGCGAGGTGCGTCGCTCGTTTGCCTTCGCAGAGCCTGTATACGAAGGCAGACTTAGGAAAGCTGAAGTGATGTAAGGATGCAGCCCAACATAGCCATTCGCTGGTTAGACCCTACAGGCGTGGTAGTAGAGCGCCTGCCTGGAAGTGTGGTGGTGCGTATTCGCCTCCCAAACGGCGAGGTATACGAGGACGTGCAGTTTGCCCGTGCATTTCCTCTTTCGCACCCACAGGGCTACATTAGCGTACTGCACCGCCAAGAGCGCGACAAGTGGGTGGAAATCGGCATGTTCCGCACCTTGGAGGGAATGCCCGAAGCCTCGCGCCGCCTCGTGGAAGAAGAGCTTGAGCGCCGCTACTTTACGCCTGTGATCGAGAAAATCTACGCGCTGGAAGAGGAGTATGGGCAACACCGCTGGGAGGTGGAGACCGACCGCGGTAGGCGCGTGTTTTATGTCAGCAACTGGCGCGAGAACATTCACGAGCTGTCACCCGCGCGCTACCTGATTGTAGCCGTCGATGGCAGTCGGTATGAGATCCGCGACCTAAACGCGCTGGATCGCCGCAGTCGCGCCTTACTGGAGAACCTCTACTGAGCCTGTTCTGCCTCGCGCTTCCAGCGGGCAATCAGCGCATCCACCTCGGGCTGCTTGCGGAACTGGTTTAGGAAATGCATCACCTCATCGGGCAACCGTAGCTTGGCAGCAGCAACGTACACCTGTCGCAGTCCGTGATACAATTCGCTTGCTGCCTGTGCGTCGTAGGTCGTGCCCACGGTAGCAGTGGATTGCAGTCGCTGGCGTATCAGCAGGCGCACTTGCTCCATATCCACCAGCCGACCGGGGCATGTTTTAGTAGTTGGTGTGGGCGCTAAGCCGCGACGCACCAGCTCGTTTACCTCGCGATGCCCCATCACAATCAGCCCATCAGGTTCGACAAGAAAACGCTCCACCAACCCGTACTTGTGGAGCATTTGAATGGTATGCTGGATGCCGCTTTCCAGCTGCTGAGGGGTAAGGGGAGCGATGTCGCCGTGCCCTGAGAAGCAGATGTGGTAGGTGGTTTCGTTGATGCCTGCTACGCCTGCGGGGATTTTGCGCGGGTCGCGTCCCTGTTCGATAGTACCGTCGAAGCGGATGACCACGTTATAGCCGATTTCGCTCCAGCCGCGCTCACGATGCCACTGGTCGATTTGGGCAGCGGTAGTGTCAAACGCCTGCCCGTTGCGTCCGTGCGCAGCGGTATGCCACACGATCCGCTCGATACGGCGTGCCATAGTGTCTCTCCCTTTCGTGTAAGCCAGCGTCCTGCCTGCGCGTCAACCCCCTGTGGTATAATATCGCTGGTATGGGGCATGGCGATGCTTTCTCCCACGAAGCTCAGGAGACGCGACCGCTTCGCATAGAGGAGCAGTACCGCCCTGCGACGGCGGAGGAAGCTCGCCAGCGTGGAGATGCTGCTCTGCGACAGGGCAAATACGAGGAAGCCTTTCGCTACTACAAGCTCGCCATTGAAATGGATGGCGGAAACAGCGCGCGCTACATCCAGCTTGGCGATGCCTATGCATATGCCGACCAGCCCGCCCGCGCCTTAGCCTACTATCAACGCGCGCGCAAACTGAACCCACGCGATCCCGAGCCGTACTTTGCGTTGGGCGAGATTTATCGTCGCTTTGGGCGCTACGACGCAGCGATCGCCCACTTCAAGCGAGCGATTGAGTACGGAGCGAACAACGCTTTTGTGCAGTTCAAGTACGCTGAGGTGTTGGCGCTCAGCCAGCAGTACGCAAAGGCGATTGAAGCGGGGCGCGCTGCGGTCAACCACGAACCGAGCAACAGCTTTTACCGCTTCTGGTTGGCAGATCTGCTAGAGCAGGTGGGCAGGATCGAGGAAGCTCTGCAAGAGATGGAGATCGCCACCCTGCTTGACCCCGAAGATGATTACTACCACTTCCGCTACGGGCTACTGTGCATTGAAAACAATATGCTGGAGCAAGCGCTCGCCTGCTTCCAGCGCGCGTTAGCTCTCAAACCCAACAGCGCGCTTTACCTTACTCTGCTGGGCGATGTGTACACCTTGCTTAACGAACCTCAGGAAGCGGAACGCGCCTACAGCCAGGCGGGCGGCTTGGACAGCTATGACCAAGCCGAGCTGCAACGCGCTCGTCGAATCGCCAAACTGGACGACGGTCGCCTCAAGCTTCCCTCTGAAGGCTCGCCCGACTTCTGCGAGTAGCAGCGCCCTCACTACACATTGAACCGCACTTGAATCACGTCTCCGTCGCGGAGCGGATATTCTTTGCCCACCAGTTGCACTTTGCCTGCCTTGTGCGCCGCTTTCCAACCCCCTGCAGCGATAACCTCGTCTGCGTGGCAAACTTCTGCGCGGATGAAGCCCCGCGCCATGTCGGAGTGAATGGTGGCTGCCGCCTCTAACGCGGTGCCACCTTCGCGAAGCAACCACGCTCGAGTCTCCTCGCCGTAAACAGTGTAGAACACTTGGAGGCGTAGTTGTTTGTATACAGCCTGCACAAGACGGGGTAGGGCAGACTCTGAAACGCCTAATAACTGCAGAAACTCGGCTTGCTCGGCAGTAGGTAGTTGGCGCAACTCGCGCTCAAGGGTAGCACACAGCGGTACCAACGGCAAACCGCGCGCCTCGCACAGTGCTTGAAGGCGTTGGATCGGTTCATAGCGCTGTTCCTGACCCACTAGCTGCTCGCTGAGGTTAGCGACCACCACCACAGGTTTGCGCGTCAGAAAACCGAACCCGCGCAGGCGTGGCTCCAACTCGCGCGAAACCTCCAGTGTAAGAGGCGATTCGCCCGCGTTCAGCACACGCTGAAACTGCTGCAGCCACGTATATTCCGCACGGTCTGATGCTGACTCTTTGTGCGATTGGAACAGTTTCGTGAGTCGCTCTAGGCGGTTTTCAACCACCTGCAGGTCTGCCAAAACGAACTCGTCCAGCCAAAAGTTCAAGTCGCGGATGGGGTCAACTGGTGCGTGGTAGGGAGCATAGGGGCTATCGAAAGCCCGCAGCACTAACACAAGGGCATCACTTTGGCGGGCAGCGCTAAGGGGTTGGCGCACACTTTCGGGCTTGAGAGGGTCAAACTCTGGCAAATCGTCGTGCCACTCGAGAGTAGCGGGGGTGACTTTTTTCGCGCCTGCTTGCTGCGCTAACATCTCTAGGCGGGCATCGGGGATGGGGATGCTGGCGACACCCTCGTGGGCGCGCCCACCTGCAAGCGCATCAAAGAGTGTGGAGCGTCCGCTAAGCGGGAACCCAAGTAGGGCGACCTTCATGGCACGAACTCAATCATCGGCATAGGCGACAGAGCTTGCCTCGGCAAGTACCAGAACCAGTAGATAATCCACGCTAACACCGCGAGCAGGATGATTACGCGCACGGCTCTCCACCACGCACTTTTTCGGCTGCCCATCGTCTATAATATGTTGGGTGAGCCTACCCAGTGGCAGGAAAGCTCACTGGGGCGTTGAACACAAGTATACCAGACAAGGAGGCAATCACCGATGAACCGAATGTGGCGTCTTAGCGTAATCGTGGTGAGCGTGGCAGCATTAGTCGTTTTGCTGCCTGCACAGCGGGGTCGTCCGCGTCCCGAGATTTCGCTTATAGGCGTGCGGGTGTTCACGCCAATTACGCAGGTAGTGAAGCAGTTTGGCAACCCTACGATGGTCACCAACGCCCAAATCGTTATTAGGGAGCTCTCTAACCAACAAGACAGGGGGCAGCTGCCTGGACCTGAGGAGGGGCAACCCCCTACTGTTGGAGGCACCTCAGGTGCAGGGGAAACCCGCACTGAAGAAGAGACGGTGTTGGTGTACCGCAGTAAGGGTGGCTCTACTTATGTGTTCCAGTTCAACAAGGACGGGCGCGTGGTGCAAATCAGTGCATATGGGCGTCGCCCTGACCCAAGGGTGCGCACCAGCCGCGGTATCGGCTTGAACGACACCTTTGACAAGGTGATCGCTGCTTATGGACAGCCCAGCGAGCCGCCCGCGTTCAGCGGCGACATTTACGTGATTCGCTACAACAAACTGGGGGTAGCGTTCCAGTTTGATTCGAAGTCCAATCGCGTGACGGGCATCTTTGTGGCGGCAGGTGTGCCTTCGCTGGGTGCAGGCTTCACAAGCTTGGGCACGGGTGCCAGTGGAGGCGCGCGGGCTTCTGGCCCAACAGCTGGCCCTGTGGCGCCTGGAGGGATGGGCGCTCCAGGAGGTCGTGGGGGCGGCGGTGGCGCTGCGTCGGCTACTGCACTTTGAGGAGGCGAGTGCCTTTGCGCAACTGGCGCGAGGCGATTCGCGAGCGCATCGACCTCGTGGAACTTGTTTCTGAGTACGTACGCTTGGAACGGGCAGGGAAGAATTTCAAAGCGCTCTGCCCGTTCCATACGGAAAAGACCCCGTCGTTTTATGTTAGCCCTGCTCTCAATCGCTTCCACTGCTTTGGGTGTGGCGCTTCGGGCGATGCGATAGCCTTTCTGATGCGCATTGAGGGGCTGTCGTTCCGCGAAGCGCTGCAGCGCCTCGCCCAGCGCGCGGGGATTGAACTCCGCTCCGAGGCGATAGCTGCCGAGCCTCCCAACGAACTGGAGCGACTGCGAAAGCTGGTGTTCGCCGCGCACTTCTTTTACCGCCAGTGCTTGCAGCGCACGCCCGCTGCGCAACAGTACCTTGCTCAGCGTGGGCTGACCCCAGAGACTATTGAAGCCTTCGAGTTAGGCTATGCGCCTGACGGATGGGATTACTTGTTGCGTTTTTTGCAAAAGCATAACTTCGATCCTCGCGATGCGGAAGCAGCGGGGCTACTCAAAGCGCGAGAAGATGGCAGTGGCTACTACGACCGCTTCCGCAATCGGATCATCTTCCCAATCCACGACGCTGCAGGGCGCGTGGTGGCGTTTGGGGCGCGCACCCTCGGAGATGAGGAACCGAAATACCTCAACAGCCCAGAGACTCCCTTGTTTGAAAAGCGCACCACCCTCTACGGCTGGCATCGAGCGCGCAACGCCATCGTGCGCCAACGGGCTGCGATTGTGGTGGAGGGCTACCTAGACCTGATTATGCTCCACCAGTATGGCTTCACTCACAGCGTAGCCACCTTGGGTACGGCGTTTACCGAGGAGCACGCTGCGCGCTTGAAGCGCTTAGTAGAGCGCGTGTACTTGGTGTTCGATTCGGATGCCGCGGGTGTTCGGGCGGCGCTGCGAGCGGGTGAGGTATTGCTTCAGGCGGGCATCCCTGCATTCGTGGTGAGCCTACCTGCTGGAGAAGACCCCGACAGCCTGCTGCGCTCGCAAGGCGCGGAAGCGTTTCAGCAAGCGTTGGAAGCGGCAGTGCCCGTAGCGCTGTTTGGCATCGAGCAGATTGTACGCGAAGTGGCAGGGGAGCGTTCGCCCGCAGCGTTGGAGCCTGCGCTCAAAGCACAGATCGTGCAGCGCGGGCTGGAGTGGGCAGCAAGCCTTCCCAGCGAGTTAGATCGAATGGCGTGTCTGGAGCGATTAGCTCCACTCACGCCCGCATATCTCGCCAACCGCCAAGCTGCCCTTCAAGCGCTTCAGCGAGAGCTACGTCGATACGCGCGCGCACGGCGTGGGCAGCGCCAGTCAGAGCTGTCAGCCTCGCCAGCCCCCGCTACAGCCGCTGCACCTACGCCTCTTGCCATCCCTAAGGCTCTGTTTCTAGCCGAGAGTGAAGCCCTTCGGGCAACTCTTTACCCCGATTCGGCGGTTGTCGCGCTCCAGTACTTGCCCGAAATCGAGTGGCAAGTGCCTTTGCACGCACAGTTAGCGGCGCGCCTGCAAGCTCTGCCTCAACCCCCGTGCCATTACCCGCCAGCGGAACTGCTGGAACAAATCCAAGAGGAGCCACTCCGTGCGCTACTTACGGGATTGCTGCTGCAAGAATCGCCCCCAATGACCCCCCAGTGGGCTGCAGGCTGCATCCAGCGTCTCCAAGACTATGCCCGACGACGCAAGCGTCTCCAACTCGCAACCCAACTAACCCAACACTCGCGCGACGAAAACGCACCCCTTACCACTGAGTGGCTGCAGGAATACTGGCGCATCCGTGTCGAATCTTTGAGCTTAGAAGGAGGAGCCTCTCTATGAAGGATTGGGGCACGAGCGAAGCGTTGCGCCTGCTTGTCGAAAGCAGAAAACACCAAGGGTATGTTTCGGTGGAGGAGCTACTGGCAGCACTGCCAGAGCTGGAACTGGAGCCAGACGCTATTGAAAGCGTGCTGGAATATCTTGAGTCGCACGGAATCCGCGTGTTGGACGAGCACGAAGCCTCCGAGCTGGAGCTGCGTCTGGCAACCGAGAGTGCGGACAGGTTCATAGAAGAGGTGGAGCAAGAACAGCTGGAAGATGCTGTGGAGTGGTGGGTGCGTCAGGCAGCTCGTGCCCCTTTGCTGACCCCTGAGCAGGAACGCGAGTTGGCATGGCGTGCGGCGCAAGGCGATGAGCATGCTCGCGAACAGCTGGTACAGTCGAACCTACGCTTGGTCATCGCAATCGCCAGGCACTACACGGGACGCGGCTTGTCGATGATCGACCTTATCCAAGAGGGCAACATAGGGCTGATGCGCGCTGCGGAACAATACGACCCCAGTCGTGGCAATCGCTTCAGCACCTACGCCACGTGGTGGATTCGTCAAGCCATCTCGCGCGCCCTTCGGGAACAAGCGTCCCTGATCCGCCTGCCCCAACATATGGCGCGAGTACTCCAGCAGGTGCGTCAGGCAGCAGCGCTATTGCAACAAGAGCTGGGACGCGATCCGACAGTGCACGAAGTCGCCCAACGCACCAAACTCAGCCCCGAGCAAGTGCGCGAACTCATGCACGCGATTGCAAAGCCCATTTCGCTGGAAATGCCCATCAGCGACAGTGACGGCACGACCTTGGCAGACCTCATCGCCGCCGAGACCCAAGCCGAATGGGAGCAAGCGATCGACTGGGAGAATCTGCTTGCCCGCCTCAACGAAAAGGAGCGATTGGTTATTCAGCTGCGCTATGGGCTAACGGGCGAGCCTCCAATGACCTTGGAGGAGGTAGGGCGACGGCTGGGGCTAAGCAAAGAGCGCGTACGCCAACTGGAGTCGCGCGCCATCCAGAAAATGCAGCGAGCCGTACGTGAGTGAAAAAAAAAGATGCCCTGTGGGAAAGCACACAAGTGGGTAGCAGTGGGAACTGCTTTGGGAGCGCTGCCCCTAACCGGAATATGTCTGCCTTCTGAAATGCGACTGCTGGCAAGGCTTGCACTTGCCAGCTACATCTTGTCGGGCATCTGGCTCTCCAGCGCATTTGGTTCGACAGCAGCTGGAGCAGTTCATTACTTCGTGCACCCACGCCTCAAACGGGAGTTATGAGGGACTCGATGCGCTACACCACGATTCGCGAGTTGCCACCAGAGGAGCGTCCCCGCGAGAAGCTGGCTCGATGGGGAGCCGCTTACCTTAGTGAATATGAGCTGTTAGCGATTTTGCTGCGCACGGGCACAACCCAGATGTCTGCCCTCCAGCTGGCGCAGCACCTGCTGCAAAGGTTCGGAGGCGTGCGTGGCGTGATGCACGCCAGCGTACAAGAGCTGGCAGCAGTAAAAGGCGTGGGATTGGCGAAAGCCACCCAAATTGCCGCTGCGATGGAGCTGGGCAGGCGCGTAGCGCTGAGCCAGTTCCACGAGCGTCCCCAAATCCGCTCCCCAGAAGACGTGTATCAACTGCTCCATCTGCAATTTGTCGCCGAGCGGCGGGAGCACTTTGTAGCGGTAATGCTGGATACTAAAAACCGCGTGTTGCGCACCGAAACGATCTCTATCGGCACCTTAGACAGCAGCCTGGTGCACCCACGCGAGGTCTACCGTGCGATTATCCGCGAAGGCGCCGCGTGCTGGATCGCCGTGCATAACCATCCCAGCGGCGACCCAACCCCCAGCCCTGAGGATATCGCCATCACCCACCGGCTCAAAGATGCAGGCGCACTGCTGGGCATCGAACTGCTGGATCACATCATCATTGGCGATGGCAACTATACCAGTTTGCGCGAGCGGGGGTACCTCTAACGCGCGAACTGTGCTATAATAGACCACGGAGAAAGGAGTCGTGGGGCAATGAAGAAGCGAGTGCTCAGCTTACTTTGGGCGATAGTAAGCGTTAGCAGCGCTCAGTCACCCGTAATCGACTTCGTCACGGAGATCGAAGTAAATAACGTTCTTGCTACTGCCCAAGATGTCGGCGTCGTGGGGCTTGACCCCAACAACACACGCAGAATGAAGGTCGTGCGTGGTCTTATCAACCCAGACGGCGACATAGACTGGTTTCGGGTGCAGATTTTGCAGTCAGGCACCTACTCCTTCCGGGTGGACTGCACTCTTGACTCCGTGCTCGCGCTTTATAATGCCAGTGGGGGCCTTATCGCAGAAAACGATGATGACGAACAAAACAACCCGAATCGCGGCAATCGTGATACCTCATTTACAAACGCCGATTCGGGTATCACCATCCCGCTTAGCGCAGGCACCTACTATGTGGTCGTGCGGGCTTTTCCCTCTGCTGGTGCGTTAGCACGCTTTCGCTACGCGCTGCGCATGTTCGAAGGCAGCACTGCACCTGACTATGACCCATACGAAGTGGACGGCACCAACGAAACCTTTGGCACAGCCACAAACATCGGAAACCTCGCAGATGATTTCACGCTTATTCCGAACGCATTTCTGCGCTATCGCCAAACGGACCTTGATCACTATCGGATTGAGATCGGCGCGGGCAACCTTACTGTGCGTACCTTTGGTGCTACAGACACGATAGTTACGGTTTATGACGCAAACTTTAACCCCTTGCAAACCAATGACGACGATCCCCACGACCCCTTCAACTCTTACACCTCGCTTGTGCAACTGTCCAACTTGCCTGCAGGGGTGTACTATATTCGTGTGGAGGGCTTCAACTACCCAGGTGGGCGAGCAGGAGGCTGGTATGATGTGCTAATCACCGACTACACTCCTGTGCGCCGACTGCTTTCGGGGCGAGTTATTCTGGATCGGCAGAACCTCTCGAGCGTATCTTTTGAGATGCAAATCTTCCAAGCAGGCACATCTACCTTGCGAGCGCAACGCACCTTCACCACGAACAATGCAGGTGAGTTCACTACCTATACTGCCATTATGAGCGGCACGGTAGACATTGCTGTGCGGGCGCCTACCAGCCTGCGCCGAAAGGTACGTAATGTGTCGCTCAACAGCGATGTGTCAGGACTAGTGTTCAACCTCATCAACGGCGACCTGAACGGCGACAATGTCATTAACAACGCTGACCTACTTTCTGTGTTGTTCAATTTCGGTTCGAATAACCCTGCAGCCGACCTAAACGGAGACGGCGTTGTAAACAACGCAGACCTCCTAACTGTGCTATTCAACTTTGGTGCCACAGGTGACTAATCACTTGGTGGCGTTGCAGTTCGGAGCGGGCAAGATTGGGCGAGGCTTCTTCGCCCAACTCTATGCTCGCTCAGGTTTTGAAACGGTGTTTGTGGAGGCGCGGGCGGATCTGGTCGCAAGCCTCAACCGCCATCGCTCGTGCTGGATTGAGTGGACAGACGGCTCGCGCGAGACGATAGCCCCTGTGTCTGCGATTGAGGCAAGCGACACGGAAGCCGTTGCAAAGGCGTTTGCGACAACAACTGTGGCTTCCACAGCTGTAGGGGTAAATGTGCTACCTGCTCTTGCCCCGTTGCTTGCTGCTGGCTTGCGCCGCCGCGCTGAGGAAAACCCTACACCCATCCTTGTGCTGCTAGGAGAGAACGATGTAGAGGCGCACATACGCCTACGCAACGCGCTGCTTTCTGCGCTCGCCCCAGAAGAGCACTCCCTGCTCGAGCGAGTAGGGCTAGTGCGCTGCATTATCGGGCGTCAAGCGGTTGCAGAACTGCCAGGCGACCCGCCTGGCGTGCGTGTTGACCGCTACGCTAAACTCCCCGTGGATGCTGATGCCTTGATCGTTAGCCCACCGCCGATCGTTGGGCTATACCCCGTGCGCCCGTTCGAGATTTACATGCAGCGCAAGCTCTATCTGCATAACGGTTTGCATGCGCTCGTGGCTTACTTGGGCGCGCAACGCGGCTACCAAACTATTCAGCAAGCCTTACAGGACAAGGAAATCCACGCCCTGTTTGTGCAAGGGGCAAACGCGCTGGCAAACGCATTCCTCAAGAAGCACCCCTTTGACCGAAAAGAGCATTTTGAGACCGTTCAAGACATCCTCGCGCGCATTCAAGACCCACACTTAGATGACCCGATTCGCCGTGTCGCTCGTGAACCGCTGCGTAAACTGCGCCCCGAGGATCGGCTAGTGGGTGCCTACCGGTTGCTGGTAGAGCAGGGGGAAGACCCCACACCGTTCCGCAAGGCTATCTTAGCTGCCCTTGAGTACGCCGACCCCGATGACCCAGAGGCGCAGCGGCTGCAGGAAATGGTGCGGACGCACGGCAAGGAGTGGGTGCTCCGCGAATGGTGCGGGCTTGAAGGGCTATAAAAACTACTGCCTACCATCCATACCGCTCAGGACCCCAGTCGCGGATCACCAGCTCTTGCTTGAGCAACACCAGTTTACGGCTGGGGATATCCTCGTAGACCACGACACCTGCGCCCACGCACGAGTACGCGCCAATCTTTACGCCTGGCATCGTGATGACATTCACGCCCGTGCGTGAGAAATCGCCGAAGTAGGTGCCATTCGCACCAAACTCAGGGCGTTCGCGCCTACCGCGAATCGTGTGGGTTGTGTCGCCATCGTCAAAGCGCAAGGTGCCGCAGACGGTGGCGGCGCCGATGTCTACCTTCTGCCCAACCACGCCTGCGATTTCGCAGTAGTGATAGAGGAAGCTACCATCCAGCATCACACCGTCTATTTCGGCGTCGTGCCCCACGATACAGCCGTTGCCAATGACGGTTGTGCCTGCCACAAGGCAATAATCGCTGATACGCGTGCGTGCGCCAACCGCCGTATGCCCTTGCAAGATGGCGCCGTTGATAATCCGCGCCTCGCGCCCAATAAAGCAGTTGCCCCGAATCACAACGCGCTTACCAATCATTGCCCCGTCTTCCACCACCAGCTTGCCGTAGATTTCCGCAGAGTCGTCAATATGCACCTCTTTGCCGATGTGGTCGGTCTCCAAGCGACTGGCCTCATAGTCCAGCCAGCGGGCGTTTGCCTCCCACACGTGCCACGGCTTATCCATATCCACCAGAAAGCCCACTGGCTCAACGCAGGGCACTTCGTGCCCCTGCTCAATAAGGGTCTGCAAGGTTTGCGCCAGTTCTGCCTCCACAGGGGGCATTCCGCCAACAGGCACGCTGGTCATCAGCCCAGGGTGGGCGTTCAGCGCATCGCGAATGTGAGGCTGGAAGGCGAACAGCCCGCCTAACCGATAGTTCATGTCAGTGCTATGCCCCTCAACACGCACGATGCGCCCGTCGCGCACGTAGGCGCCAATCCAATCGCGGGGGTCGTGTTCCGGCAAATAGCGTTGGGCGACTGCTGCTGCAAGTGCACCTGTTTCGTAAAAACGTGCTACCAGCTGCTGGAGGGTTTCTGCGGGGGTAACGATATCGCCATAGGCTACAAGGAACGGTTCCTCGCCAATCAGGGGCAGGGCGCTCAGGAGGGCGTCGGCTGTGCCCGTTGGCTGACTTTGGCGAATGAATGCAATAGGAAGTTCCAAACCGTGCAGCGCTGCGCGTACCGACGCCTCGAACGCCCCAACCACGACAATCAGCCGCGTAATACCCACCTGCTGCAGCGACTCCGCTAAGCGGCGCACATTCGGGCGGTTCATCACAGGGGTAGCGACTTTGTTGCGCACTTCGTTGTAGGGCCAAAACCGCGTTCCGCGCCCCGCGCATAAAATCACTGCCGTCTTCATCGGCTGTGAAGGTTCGCGCAGTGAGGCAAATCTCCTATTAGCTTGCTCAACAGGGGTACTGCGAGTGGCTCTTTATTCCAGCAAGGCGCGGGCGATTTGCTCCCACTCGCTTTCCAATGAACCAGTGTAGGGCGGTTTGCCTGCGCGGCGGTACCAGTAGTGGGCGTTACTAAGGTCGCCTTCTTTGCGGTGCAGGTAAGCGTGTACCCACGCGCTCTCGACGGAGGGGTCGTTTTGCACCGTTCGGTGGGCCTTGTCCCAGTCGCCTTTCGCGTCGTACCACAGCCCCAGCAAGGGCGCTGGCACGGCAGGAGGGGTGTCGCCGGCTAAACTCGCTTTGAACTCCTCAAACGTCACTCCCGCACCTCCATCACGGCAAATCTGCTACGTGTCTGCGAGTATACCCGACGCGCTCCTGTGGCAGGAAGACCCCCCAGCAGGTAGAATCACTGCCCTAGCAAAGGAGGCAACCGATGCGCATTCAGGTCAACCGCACGCAGTTCGACGACGCTTTGAGCATCGCGGCAAGCGCAGCCGCTACACGCGCGTCTTTGCCCATCTTGAGCCATGTTTACATAGAAGCGAAGGAGGATACCGTACGCCTTGTGGGAAGCGACTTGGAGCAATGGGTGGAGTGTCGCATTCCCGCGCTTGTGGGCGCAAGCGGAGCAGTAACGCTACCTGCACGTTTGCTAACCGAACTGGTCGGCTCGCTGAGCGGTGAGGAGATCAATCTGGAAGCAGGCGAGCGGTCTCAGGTCGTGCTGACCAGTGCCGACTCGCGCTATCAACTGCTGGGGCTAGCCGCCGAGGAGTATCCACCTGTGCCTGCGATCGAATCGCCCAGCGAGCTGGTCTTGCCCGCTAAGCAGTTTTTGGAGATGGTGCGCTCAGTGGAGTTTGCTGTGTCTAAAGAGGAAGCGCGCCAGACACTCACAGGTATCCGTATGGAGTTTGAGGGCGATACGCTGCGTTTGGTAGCAACCGACACGCATCGGCTCGCGGTGCGCACTGCCCACATCGAATCGGGCATCGGCGAGCCAACAAGCGCTATTGTGCCCCTCAAAGCGATTCAACTGGTGCACAAGATCCCTACAACGGACACCCTTACGCTGCGCTTGGGGCAACATCGCGCCGCATTTATCGGCGATAACGCCGCCGTCTACACCCAACTGATTGAAGGGCAGTATCCCAACTACCAGCGCGTAATCCCGCAAACCTACACGCGCAAGTGGACGCTGATTGTGCAGGAGTTTCGCAACGCGCTCAAGCGCGCCTACTTGGTGGCACGCAGCAACTCCAACAAGGTTTACCTGCGCACGGAGGGCGAGAAACTTGTCATCCGCGCTCAGGGCGATGTAGGCGAGGCGATTGAGCGAGTCGACCTCGTGCGTGAGGGCGACGACCTCGAAATCGCCTTCAACGCTCGCTACATCTTGGATGTGCTGGATGTGCTGGAGAGCGAGGGCGTCTCCATAGAGCTTACCGAGGCGCTGCGCCCTGCGGTGTTCAAACCCGCAGAAGGCAACGGATACCTATGCGTGATTATGCCGATGGCGTTGTAGGGCAGGCGAGGCTGCCTTACGTAGGCTCGTGGTGTTGTCGCAACACACGAGCATGAAGCGGAGTTTTTGGAACCCCCCTCCTTCAGGTTCCCCCTTGGAAAGGGGGAACCGAGGTTCTTTGTAGTTCCTTCGCTTCGCGTCTAAGTTCAACAGCCTATGCCTTGAGGTATGCTTTCAGGGCGGAGGTCGCTATGAGCAACGAGGCACTGATAGTCGCTGCGGTACGCACACCGATTGGCAAAGCTCCTCGCGGTAGTTTGCGCCACACGCGCCCCGATGATTTAGCCGCGTTTGCGATTCGCGCTGTGCTGGAACGCTGCCCCGCTTTAGACCCCCACGAGATAGAGGACGTAATCTTTGGCTGTGCCGTGCCTGAAGGGGAGCAGGGGATGAACATCGCGCGCGTCGCTGCGCTACGTGCAGGACTGCCGCTTAGCACCCCTGGCACAACGGTGAACCGCTTCTGCGCGTCGGGGCTGGAAGCAATTGCAATCGCCGCCGAGCGCATTCGCGCAGGTGATGCGGAAGTCATCCTCGCGGGGGGCGTTGAGAGCATGAGCCGCGTGCAGTTTTTAGACATCCACACGCACCCCAACCCCACCCTGCTGCATGAAGCGCCCAACACCTACCTGACGATGGGGCTATCGGTGGAGCAGTTGGCTCGCAAGCACGGGATTACGCGCGAGCAAGCGGATGCATTTGCCTTGCAAAGCCACCAGAAGGCAGTGCGCGCCCAAGACGAGGGGCTGTTCGACGCCGAAATCGCCCCCATAAGCACGGAAATCCAAACAGTAGACGCCGACGGACGCCCCGCACGCGAAAAAGTCACGCTTACCCAAGACGAGGGACCCCGCCGCGACACGAGCATGGAAGCCCTTGCAAAGCTCAAGCCCGCCTTCCGAGCCGACGGGCTAATCACCGCAGGCAACGCTTCACAGCGCAGCGACGGCGCTGCTGCCGTGCTGGTTATGAGCGAGCGCAAAGCCAACGCGCTGGGGATTACGCCCTTGCTACGCTTCGTGGGCTACACGACCGCTGCGCTTACGCCAGAGGACTTCGGCGTTGCCCCCGCCTACGCCATTCCTAAACTGCTTAGGCGCGTAGGGATGGACATCAGCGCGATTGACCATATCGAGTTCAACGAGGCGTTTGCGGCGCAAGTACTGGCGTCAAACAAGATTTTTGAGATGCCGATGGAGCGTGTGAACCCGCTGGGCGGCGCGATTGCGTTAGGGCATCCGCTGGGCTGCACGGGCGCACGCCAAGTAGTTACCCTTGCCTATGCCCTCAAACGCACGGGCGGTCGCTATGGCTTGGTCACGATGTGCGCGGCGCTGGGGATGGGCGCAGCGGGCTTGTTTGAGCGCGTCGCCTGAAAAGTGCTTGGTATAATTGCGCCGTGCCGACCTTTCGGTACGTAGCACGGACACCTGAGGGGCGTGAGGTGCGCGGCACGGTTCAGGCAAATAGTCGCCTAGAAGCCACCGATGCCGTGCGCAAGCAGGGCTACTGGTTGCTGGAACTTTACGCCGAGCCAGAACCGCGCACCCCTGTGCACGCCGCCCAACACACTATATGGCAGCCGTTGTTTGGGGGCGTGCCCCTGAAAGTGCTTGCCGTGTTCTTCCGCCAGTTCGCCACGACAATGGCGGCGGGCGTGCCAATGTACCAAGCACTCACAACCCTCAGCAATCAGCGCGGGCTGAACGCGCGCCTGCAGCGCGTGATTACTGACATCCGCGACCGCGTGCTTGCAGGCGAAAGCCTGGCAGATGCCTTTGACAAGCATCCTGCAGTGTTTTCTCCTATCATTCGGGCGATGGTGCGCGTGGGCGAAACGAGCGGCGCGTTAGAGCGTGTGCTGCGCCTCATCGCCACCTATTTGGAAAACGAGCTGGAGCTGCGCCGCCTGATTAGTCGCGTGACGCTTTACCCAAAAATCGTGCTGTTTTTTGCGATTGTAATCCCCCAACTCATTCCTGCCTTGATTACGCTGGTGGGTGGGCAAGGGGGCGCGCCCGTAGGGCAAGTACTGCTAGGGATTGGGCAAACCTTCCTAATGATTTTCTTGGTGATTTTTGCGATTTGGGCACTGTTTCGGATTGCGATGCAAGCATACGGCTTCCGCTATGCGTGGGGGCTGTTTACAGTGAGCTTGCCGTGGCTTGGCTTCACAGTGCGTCAGCTGGCATTAGCACGCTTTGCCCGTGCCCTGAGCGCGCTTTACAATGCGGGGCTGCCGCTGTCGCAAGCAATTCGGTATGCAGCCGACGCCACAGGCAACGAGTACCTGCGCAGTCGCCTTCTCCCCGCGGGCGCAAAGCTGGAAGCAGGCTACGGAATCACGCAAACTTTTGCCAGCACGGGCGTGTTTCCGCCGATGGTAATGGATATGGTCGCCACAGGCGAAAACACGGGCGAGCTGAGCTTTATGATGGATAAAGTAGCCGAGTACTATGAAGAGGAAGGCAAGCTGCGCTCGTACCAAGCAGGGCACATCTTGGGTGTAGCAGTGTACATCGGCGTGGCGATTTACGTGGCGATCATCCTCATCCAGTTCTACGCGGGCTACTTCAGCGCGATTTTCGGAGCAGCGGGGCAGCCGTAAGCGCGTATGCAGAACCACTACGAGGTGTTGGGGCTATCGATGCACGCGACGCAGGAGGCGATTCGGCGTCGCTATCGCGAGCTGGTGCGCCAATACCACCCTGATGTGAACCCTTCGCCTGAGGCGAAGGAGATGTTTTTGCGCATTCAGGAGGCGTACCAAGTGCTTTCCGACCCTGAGCGACGCAAGCATTACGATGCGCTGCTGCGCCTGCAGATGGGCGAGCCTGCCAGCGCACGCTACAGCCAGCCACGCTCGCAACCCTCACGCTCCCAACCCTCTTCCAGCCAGCCTAAGCGCACTGCGCCTTCTCTTGATGAGGAGCTTCGTCGTGTAATTATGCAGGCAGAGCGGGCATTCATTCAGGGGCGGCTGCAGGATGCGCTGGCGTTGGCAAAGCAAGCCACTCGTCTTGCCCCGCGCCACCCCAAGGGGCACGAGATTATCGGCGATGTCTATCGTGTGCAGGGGCATTACGACGCCGCACTAAACGCCTACTCGTACGCCATTCAGTTAGACCCCAACAATCCCGACCTCCAGCGCAAGCTCGATAGCCTTATAGAGCGCACGCGCCCCAAGTCGCCCGCCACGCCCAAAGGGCGCGCTGTGCTTTCCCTTCCTGCAGAGTGGAAGCTGTTTGCCGCGCAGTCGTTAGGATGGGGTGCGGTGCTGTTTTTAGGGGCGCTGGCATATACCGTTCCCGGCACGCCAGTGCTGGGACGCTGGAGCGTACCCTTGCTTGTCTACTTGGGGCTATCGGGGTTTTTGGTGGGCTTCCTGATGGCAGTCAGCCGCTGGGTTGCTCCTCTTAGTGAAGCATTCCCGTGGCGAAGGCGGAAAGGCCAGCTTAGTGCAGGCGCGGTGCTCGTGATGCTGGCTGCACTCTGTTTTCCACTGGCAGCTTTGCTGTACACGCTGCTCGCCCTTACGCAAAATAGCCTCAGTCGCTCGGTTGCTCGTGTGTTTACCGTTTGTGGTGCGCTGACCCTCGCTTTCGCCTTTGCCTACCCCTACGATTGGCTCTACATCGCGCTGTTTGGAGGCAATCTGGTGTTCCTAAGCATGTTGGTGGGCTGGTATTTAGCGGACCAGCTGGCGCCCTAAGCGGTAAGCTTTCTGGCAAGGGATGGCTTGCATAGGCGGGCTTTGCCTCCACAGGGCGACTTTAGTCGCCTACTCCTTGAGCGAACCCCCATGGAACCGCTCAGGTATACTCCATGCCCTATGAGTAGGACGGTTGTGCTGGTGTACTCGGGCGGATTGGATACTACTGTGTGTATTCCATTGCTACGAGAGGAGTATGGTTTTGAGCATGTGGTCACAGTGACGGTGGATGTTGGGCAGCCGCGCGAGGACATCGTCGACGCCGCCGAACGCGCCAAAATCTTGGGCACAGAACACTACACGGTGGATGCACGTGCGGAGTTTGCAGCGAACTTTTGCATGCCTGCTGTGAAAGCCAACGCTGATTACGAGGGCTATCCGCTAAGCACTGCGCTTGCCCGCCCACTGATCGCCCAAAAAGCCGTAGAAGTGGCCCGCACGCTACCTCGCGTGGACGCCTTCGCGCACGGATGCACAGGTAAGGGCAACGACCAGTTCCGAATCGAGTTTATGCTGCGCACGCTATTGCCCGATGTGCCAATTATCGCCCCGATGCGCGAGCGCAACATGACCCGCTCGGAGGAGATTGAGTACGCGCGTGCCCGCGGCGTGCCCATTCGCCAAACCAGCACGAAGATTTGGAGCATAGACGAGAACCTTTGGGGACGCTCCATCGAGGGCGGTAGGCTCGAAGACCCCAGCTACGCACCCCCTGAGGAGATTTTCAAGTGGACGCGCAGTCCTCAAGAAGCACGCCAGACCCCGCAAATCATTGAGATTGCCTTCGAGGAGGGCATCCCTGTTGCCGTAGATGGGCAGCGGATGGAGCCTCTTTCGCTGATTCGCTACCTCAACGAACTTGCGGGCGAGCACGGCGTCGGGCGAATCGATATGATGGAGGATCGCCTTATCGGTCTCAAAGTGCGTGAGAACTACGAATGCCCAGCAGCCGTAACTTTGCTTACGGCGCATCGCGCGCTGGAGGCGCTAGTGTGCACGCGCGACGAACTGCGCTTCAAAGCGCAAGCAGACCGTGCATGGGCAGAACTGGTATATGCGGGGCTGTGGATTGACCCCTTCAAAGAGTCGCTGGAGGCTTTCATCAACAAGGTGCAGGAGCGCGTGACGGGCAAGGTGTGGCTGCGCCTATTCAAGGGTAGCGTGAGTGTGGTAGGGCGCGAGAGTCGCTGGGCGCTGTACGACGCCGCATTAGCGTCGTTTGATGATAAAACGTTCGACCAGTCCGAAATGGGCGGCGCTGTGAAAGCGCACGGGCTGCCAGCGCGCCTGTACTACCAACTTAAGCGCCAAATGGAGGGAGAAGAACATGCTCACTAATCTCTATCACCTGCCACTGGGCGACGAGGCGCCCTACGTGGTGCCTGTAGTGATAGAAATCCCCAAGGGCACACGCAACAAGATAGAGTACGACCCCAAGTACGGTGTGTTTCGACTTGACCGCGTGCTTTACTCGCCCGTGCATTACCCAGGCGACTATGGCTTCATCCCGCAAACTCTCTCAGAGGATGGCGACGCGATTGATGCCCTGGTGATTATCACCGATCCCAGCTTTACTGGCTGCGTGGTTATGGCGCAACCGCTGGGTGTGCTGGTGATGGAAGACGAGAAAGGGCGCGATGAGAAAATCATCGCCGTGCCCTACCATGACCCTCGCTTCGAAGAGGTGAATGAACTCACGGACTTGCGCAAGCATACCCTGCGTGAGGTGCAGCACTTCTTTGAGGTGTACAAGGAGCTGGAGGGGAAGCCTACAGCGATGTTGGGCTGGCACGGCTCCGAGTACGCCCGTGCGGTGATTATGCAAGCGCACGCTCGCTTCAAAGCGCGATATGGCGAAGCTGGCTGAGCCGCTTTGGCATAGAAGTTGCTGTTGGGATGGGTAGCCACTTTCGGCGCGTGTAGCGTCATGCTGCAGGGCGAGGCGCACCCCGCGCAGGCAGTTTCGAGAGCTTACGAAACTGCGTCGCCCTGCCTATTGATGTTACACGCGCTACTTCCCCTTGCTTTTACCTGCTGTTAGTGGCTCGCCTCTGTGGAAGGTTCCCATCGGGAGAGTGCGACCGATGGGACGAGTGTGGGGCGTTTCGTGCTCAATCGCAATCCTATATGCCGCAGCCTTTGGGGACACTTCCAGCACACTAGTAGCACCACGTACCCCTCATGGCTTGCTTTGGGCGGGTACTACTTTTCAACTGCGCGCGGTTGCCAGTGTGGGGGAGACGCTTGTAGAATACTCTGACGAAGCGCAAGTGCGCGTAGGAAAGATTATCCGTTGGCAGTGGCAGCTGGAGAGCGCCACTGGCGCCGCTGTGCCCCAATGGCGAGAGGCTACCTTCCGTGTGCGTCTCACAAACTTGGGGAATGGATGGGATAACCTGCTGTTTGGACTACAGCGCTTCGAGATCGAGGGCACTAACACTTGGGGAGTGGATTTGTTGGAAAGCCGCTTGGAGAACGGACAAAGTTTAGGCAGCCGTGTTATCACTAATGGAGAAGGGAGCCTAGTGCACCCCACCTATAGCGTGCTGTACTCCGTGCGCGTGCGTCCACCTGTCCCCGAAGTGCAGACCGATGGCGTGTGGATAGTGCTTAGTGCTCGCACCAGCGACCACATGACCCACCAGGTGCTGGGCGAGTTCGTGGCGGGCGTTGTACGACAGGCATGGGTGCCCTCGCGGGCATGGTCAGGTAGGCCCGAGCGCGAGCAGCGCGTTGCACCTGTCCTCTACCAAGGACGACTGTTTTGGATGGATACAGACACAGCGAGTCGAGTGACCCGTATCTCGTATACGCGCGACGCTGTCGAGGCAACACGGAGTGACATCTTAGGCAACGAGCTTCGCGCCTACCAGCACGCCTTGCAGAACTTCATGCCCACGGGCTTCAGCGTTGTGCTGGGCGACGGCTGGTTTGTAGGAGCAGGTAATCAGCTGGTGCGGATCCACCTGCCGACCGTGCTTAGCAATCATCCAAATCCCTTCACGGTTGTGGGGTTCCCGCAAGGCGTGCAGCCGCGTCTTGATGTTTTGCCTGCTATCGTAAATGGACGCCTGTTTGTGGCGGGCACAGATGGGCGCGTTCATTCCATCAACGCCAGCGGCCTGCGAGTCGCTCAAAGCATGCCAATCCCTGCAAACTACGGCGAAATCAGTGCAAATCTTGTAGTTATAGACCGCCTCCTGTATGTAGGCACGAATCAGGGGTGGGTAGTGCAGGTAGATCTGCTGACGGGCAACTTGCGCACGGCGCGGCGCGTTGCTACACAGCCTATTCGGCACCTTGCGCCTGCTGCCTTTAGGCGCGCCCTACTCGCACTGGCAGGCAATCGAGACCTGTTGGGCATCCACCCGCAGCAGCTGACTCCGCTGTGGCATCGAACCCTGCCTGAGGACATCGTCTCTAACATCGCTTCCTCGCCTGAGCGCGAGGCTGCGGCTCTGCTCACTCGGTCGGGGACGCTCTACGCGCTCAACACGCGCACGGGCGGCATCCTACCGCACTATCCTCAACGAATCTTTGGCGAGAGTGACACTTTCCGAGGCGGTGCGATTGGCATAATGCGCCGCAACGACCGCCGTGCTACGTATCTGTACGTGCTGGGGCAGTTGGAGAACTCGAGTAACGGGACACAAGGCCTGCTGCGTCTTGTTACGCTGGAGAACCCCTACAACCGTAGAGAGTATGGGGCAGATACTCTCCGCATAGGCTCTGACTACTTGCCTGTGGTGCTATTCACGGGAAACAGCCCGTCCAGCTATTGCTTGATCGCTGCTCGACGCGATGCCAGCTCAGGCGGTACTGTGGCAGCCGTTCCGTTGCAGTAGAAGTCGCTCAGGGGCGCCCACCGCGCCCCTGAGCAACAGGGCTACCCTAACAGCTTAGTTGCGATCCTCGGGCGGCCCCCACTCGTAGCCCCAGCAATACCACGTGTAGACCGCCATTGGGTCAGGATCATCGCAGCGCGGCTCGGAATAGTTTTGCTGTCCACGATCGGTCGGGTAGAGCCGCTGATACTGATACCACTTAGAGTGCCCGTCAAGGTGCAACACAACGGAGCCTTCGAAGTGGCGCCCCTTGAAGTTGCCGCCAAGGCGACTGGTCCAAAACTGCGGACCAGGCCACTGCATGCGGCTGGGAGGCAGGTCGATCATCGCAACAGCGCGAGACGGACGAGTCACACGCCCCGTGTCAATTTGAGACGGCCGATAGTCGCAGCCGTAAAGCCCATAGCCACCCAGACCGTTGTGGACAAGGTAGTCCATCGGCGGGTAGATGTCGTCAAAGTAGTGCTGGCGCCCTCGCTGAGAAGTGCCCAAGCCTACGCGTGGATGGTTCGGAGCCGTCATGAAGTCGCCAAACCCGTTGTCCCGCTGAATCAGTTGAGCAGTGCCTTGCGGAAACGACGAGGATGGGCATCGGAAAATGTCGCGATTCTTGACATACGGCTGGATACGCGCTGCAAACTGGTAGTACTCTGCAAAGCAAAAGATAGGCACGTAGTTGTCGTAGTCTTTTGCGTACATCAACAGAGCAATGCCCGCTTGACGCAGGTTGTTGAGACACGTTGTCTGGCGCGCTTTCTCACGCGCTTGCGCGAACACAGGGAACAGAATCGCCGCTAAGATGGCGATAATCGCAATCACGACCAACAGCTCAATCAAAGTGAAGCCACGTCGCTGTGTGAACTGCATTGTGCATTCCCTCCTTGCTGTGGGTTGTTTGTGGGAACCAACACGGTTCCCGCAAGGGGCGGTAGCGTCAGCGTAATCCGCCCGTTCGAAGCAGGAAAAATCGCCTGCTCCAAATCGTAAGTGCTAAGGGCTACGCGCCAACGAGGCGCGTCGCCAACAACGGGTAGGCTAACCGTCTGCGGTTGAGTGCTCGTGTTGAGCGCAACCACCACAGGGTTCGTTTGAGGGGCAGGGGAGTCCAAGTACCGTGCGAAGGCGTAGACGCTTTTGACATCGTCTACAAGCAAGGTTTGCCACTCGCCGCGACGCAGGGCAGGCTCCGCCTTACGCAGCGCAATCAGCTGCTTTACGAATTCGCGCAGGGCACGCTCCTCGTCGCTCAGCTCAAAGCGCATCGGGCGACGGTTGTCGGGAATGCCACCCCCATCCATGCCGATTTCGTCGCCGTAGTAAATAGCGGGTGCGCCAATGCTAGTGAACTGAAGCAGCAAGCCCAAGCGCACGCGCTGCAAATCACCCCCACACTCGCGCCGAAAGCGCGGCGTATCGTGGCTGCTGAGCATATTGTACATCGCATACAGGCTCTGGCGCGGGTACATCACTTGCAGATGCGCCATGCGCTGGTCAAACTGAGAAGGCTTGAGCGTGCCGTGCGCCACAAAGCCTAGCACCGCTGCCCGCCAGAGATAGTTCATCACGCTGTCAAACATATCCCCCTGCAGCCAGCGCCCTGCATCGCCCCAAATCTCGCCAATGATAACTGCCTCAGGGTTTGCACGGCGCACTACAGGGCGAAACTCGCGCCAGAACACATCAGGCACTTCATTCGGCACATCCAGTCGCCAGCCGTCTAAGCGCAACATGCGCGTCCAGCGCATCACCACGCCCAGCAAGTAGCGACGCACGGCGGGGTTCTGATGGTTCAACTTAGGCATATACGGGATGTTCCACCACGCCCAGTAGTTCGGGTTCGGCTCCACCGCTACGGGAAATCGCTCTACAATGAACCAGTCGCGAAACGCCGAGCGCTCCTGATGGCGCAGCAGGTCTTGGAACGCAAAGAAGTAGACGCCCACATGGTTGAACACGCCGTCCAAGATGAGGCGCATCTCGTGCTGGCGAAGCGTCTGAGCGAGCTGAATGAGGTCTTCCTCGGTGCCCAATGCAGGGTCTACGCGCTCGTAATCGTCGGTGTCGTAGTTGTGGTGCGTTACCGAGGCAAACACAGGGTTCAGGTACAGCGCCGTGATGCCCAAATCGCGCAAGTAGTCCAGCTTGTGCAGGATGCCCTTTAGGTCGCCCCCATAGAAGCCGTCGCCTTCCTTGCGCCCTGTGAAATCAATGGGCTGATCAGGGTCAGGGTCATTGGTAGGGTCGGCGTTGTAGAAGCGGTCGGGCATGATTTGGTAGAAAATCGCATCCTGCACCCAAGTGGGTACTTCAAACTGATGTTCACCCAGCCGATGGCGGAACGCGGCGTTGCCCGCGGGGAGGCGTATCCGTGCTTTGCCGTCCTCAATCACAAACCAATACTCAAGGTTCGTTTCAGGAAGCGCCGCGCGGTAGTAGGTGTAGAGGGCGTCGCTAACGGCAGGGGTCATAGCAACGCGCTGCGTGTGTTTACCCGCGCGGTAATGTAGCCATACGCGCTCCACATCGGCTTTGCGGGTGCGCAGGCGCAGGTAAAGTCGCCCTTCTACGGGGTTACGGTCGCGCAGGTCGTTGGGGTTGTGGCGAATACCGCTGCGCGTGATGTGCCCATCGCCTATGGCAGCGGGGCGGTTGTAGCCGTCTGGCTCCACCCACACCACCGAGTTGAGGTTGCCGTTCCCGTCGTCAATCACAGGCGCATTTGGGTCAGTCAGCCACTCCGTGCCGTTGACCACAAACTTGTACTGATGCGCTCCTGCAGGCAGGTGCAGGGTCAGTGTCCATACGCGCCGCTCGGCGTCGGGCTGCATCGGGGTTGCGCGGGGTTGCCATTCGTTGAAAGTGCCCGCCAAGTAGACCCGTTCCGCAGGGCGTTCCAGCACGAGGCGAAACTGCACGGGATAGGTCGGCTCGTCCGCATAGCTCGCCTCAAGCAGCAGTAGAGTGGCACCCACGATACAGATGGCATTACGCTTCATTCGTGCCCGCCCCCTGCGGTGGGCTGTCTACATGCGCGCATTTGCTCAGAAATCGTATTCTGGGCATATTATAGCATGTGGAGTGGGAAGCGTCAAGGGGTGGTGAAAGGGGTTTGGGAAATGCTCGTTGTTGGCTAGCGGCTTCAATAAGTAGGCCTTGTCTGCAAGGGGGCACGTCTCATGCCGTCGTCCACCAAATGAACAGCTTTTGCCACAGGAACGCGACGAATGGGTGCGTTAGGGTTCCTACTCAGGTAAAATCGCGCTATGCCAACCATTCTAGAAGGCTTGCGGGAAGAGATTGTTGCCCGCGCTCAGGAGTTTCAGGGCAAGCGCGTGCGCTTGATGGTGCTGGACGACGAGCCAACGCCACCGCGCCTGCCCAGAGGCATCCCTGCCGCGCACTTCAACCGCGTCGCAGGCGCACTCTCCGATGAAGAGGTGGACGCACTGCTACAGGCGATAGAGGAAGGCTGTGAGCGCATTGACACAGAGCGCTGGTAGGTATCTGCTGGATACAAGCATCGTAGCAGAGATACTGCGTGGGCGGGTAAACCTGAAGGCGCTTCTGGGCGAACAAGCGCAGTTTCATCTATTTATCTATGTGGAATCACGGTAGGGGAGCTGTATTACGGCGCGTTGGTTTCCGCACGCCCCGACTACCAGCGGCAGGTAATGCAAGCGTTGATAGGCGACTACCCATTACTAGCGTTTGGGCGCGCTGTGCAGCGGGTACATGCACAAATGAAGCAGTTTCTGCGGGCGCAGGGCACGCCAATCCCCGAAAACGATGTGTGGATTGCTGCGTTCGCGCTGGCATACCGGCTGCCGCTGCTAACTCGGGACAGACACTTTGAGGCTTTACGGGGGTTGGCAGGCGTGGAAGTGATGTTCTTGCCCGAAGAGACTCCTCGTTGCGATCAATCATAGCAGCCCAGACGGCTGAGTCGGGCGCGCCCCTACCGTAGCGTCGACGTCTCCGCCGACGAGGTTCGTCCGCAAGACGCCGATGGCTTTCAGGTGCAAGGTGTAGAGAAGGGCAAACGCCTCACCCCGTCACCGTCGCGCTCTGCGTTTCGCTAATAGGTCCTGCCTCGCCGCGTACCGTGCGCCAACGCAATACATAATGCACTGTCTGACCCGCTACCTCGCCTGAGTAGGCAATCCGATACGGCGAGCGACTGGGTGAGGCAACGTACTCGCACTCGCTACGGTCGGCAGGCGGCGCGTCGCCAATCTTGCGCCAAATCTCGCACGCCACCACCCCCGCGGGCTTACCACGACGCCCTCTCTTCGCGTCCTCACACATATGTGTCGAGTTGCGGCGCATATGCGTCGAGCCGCGGCACGTATGGACCACGACGCAACGCTAGGTTCATTCTTCATGTTCCCCCTGTGCCGAATTTATACCTCTTTGTCGCATCTAAGGAATCTGTCAATCCCCACCCGCAAAGCATCTCCCGCCGATGGAGCATCACATCTGCCAAGGAGATGGGTTATACTTGTAGTCGTGCTGTGGCTGACACTGATTGCGGGTGCCGGGTTCGCAGTCGGCGTATGGTTGTTGGGGAACTATCTGGTCGTGCGGGCGTCGCTGCGACCGCCACGTACGCCGTTTTTTATGACGCCGCGCGATTTGGGGATGCCGTATCAAAGCGTTGTCTTTCCTTCGCGCGATGGGGTGCGCCTACACGGGTGGTGGATGCCTGCGCCCAAACCGATAGGGGTTGCCATTCTTTGCCACGGCTATCTGATGAATCGCTGTGAGCCGTTGCCCGTGGCGAGGGAGTTGTGGAAGGTAGGCTTCCACTGCTTGGTGTTTGATTTCCGTGCGATGGGTCAAAGTGAGGGCAATCTTTGCACGATTGGCGATCGCGAGCGACTGGATGTGCTGTCGGCAGTGGACTTTGTGGCGCGTACGGCGCCAGGGCTACCAATCGTTGCCTACGGCTCTTCGATGGGCGGGGCGGCAGTGCTGCTGGCAGCAGCCGAAGACCCGCGTATCCGTGCAGTCGCTGCGGATTCTGCCTACGCACGCTTAGACGAGGCGGTGAAGGACTGGTGGTGCGGCACGTTGGGCAAAGCCTCGCCCCTGCTGCACCCCACGCTTTGGCTGGGCGCTCTGATGACGCGGCGGTCGCCTCGCGAGGTGGCACCTGAGGCAGTGATTGCCCAAATTGCGCCTCGCCCCGTGCTACTGATGCACGGCACCCACGACCAGCTTATCCCTGCCTATCATGCCGAGCGCCTCTACCGTGCGGCACGCGAGCCAAAACAGCTTTGGTGGGCAGAAGGATGCGCACACGTACAAGCCCGCTACGAACGCCCCGACGAGTTCTACACTGTTCTTGTCCAGTTTATGCTGAACGCAGTAGGCGCTTCCGAAACAGAAGAAGCAGGGTAGTGCACCTTCTTCTTGCTGCAGGAAGAGCGACGAATACGCGCAGCTACTATCGAAACACTCGCTTTTGCCTCACTTGACAAGGGCATTCCAAAAAAGGTATACTTGAAGCTGCAAGGGAGGTCATTGGTATGACAGACCAACGCAGCGCTTACATCGAGGGTATCCTTAGAGCGTTCAAGGCAGGTGAGATCGATATGGCAGAAGCAATAAAGGCAATCCGACGACGCAAGCCCAATCAAGCAAAGATCGAAGGGGCACGTGAGTTCGCGAAACTTATTTTAGAGGATCGCATAGAAGAGGCGTTTGCTAAGTATCGCTTCGGGCTAAAGAACGTTCGACAGCGACGAAGCTCCAAAGATGGTAATCCCGCCTAAGAGCACGTGCAAGCCCCTCCATTTGGAGGGGCTTTTCTGAGTTGGGGTATCTTCTTGGCCATGCACCGGTTTGCGTTCATTATCCATCCTGTGGATGTCAAGCGGGATGTGGCGCGCAAATACCCCTTGGCACGTTACTTGCCCGAGCGCTGGGTTGAAAAACTACTGCTACGCAAAGAGCCGGTAGTTTTGTCAAAGATTACCGGCATACGCTCGCTGACAGGAGCGACCACAGAGGGCTGGTTTATTGGTTGTCCGCTTTCGCCCCGAATGATGCTCAGCTTGCCCTTAGAAGTGGTGTATGCGAAAATCATTCGCTGCGGGCAGATCGCCCAAGAGCTAGGAGCGCACGTTATAGGGCTAGGGGCGTTCACCTCAGTGGTGGGCGACGGCGGTATCACCATCGCCAAGCACTTGGATATCGCCGTAACCACTGGCAACAGCTACACAGTTGCCACGGCAATCGAAGCAGCTGTGCTGGGCGCACAGAAGATGGATATCGATATTGCAGACGCTACGGTGGCAGTGGTGGGGGCGACGGGATCTATTGGGCGCACCTGCGCGGAGGCGCTGGCGCCTCAGGCGCGTGAGCTTCTCCTTTTAGGGCGCGACGAGGCACGCTTAGAACCGATTGCCGAGCAACTGCGCCCGATCGCTCGCGGTACGGTGCGCGTTTCTGCAGACCTTGCGCGCGATTTGCCAACTGCCGATGTGGTGATTACCGTCACCAGCGCGCTCGATGCGATTATCTACCCCAAAGACCTCAAGTCGGGGGCGGTGGTGGTGGATGTAGCACGCCCGCGCGATGTTTCGGTGCGCGTGGCACGCGAGCGCGACGATGTGCTGGTGATAGAGGGCGGGGTGGTGGAAGTGCCCGGCGAGGTGGATTTCGGCTTCGACTTTGGATTTCCTCCTCGCACAGCCTACGCTTGCATGGCAGAGACGATGATGCTGGCGCTCGAAGGGCGCATTGAGAACTTCACCTTAGGCAAAGAGGTCAGTTTAGAGCAGGTGCGCACGATGCAGGCGTTGGCACGCAAGCATGGCTTCCGTCTGGCGGGCTTCCGCAGCTTTGAGCGCGCCATCACTGAGGAAGAAATCGCTGCCATCCGAGCGCGACGAAAGAAGACATATGTCCCCACAGCTTCGTAGGAGCAACTACCCTTGCAAGCGGAGTGTGGGGTTCCACCACGCCTGCAGCTGTTGCAAAAGCGCGCGCACCTGCTCCTCTTGAAGCGCGGCTGGGTCAACAGCTGCTAAAGAGGGCGCTATCTCGCTTGAGAACACCAACACGTCGCCACCACTGGGGCTGGGCACAACAATCGCAACGGTTAAGCGGGCGTTAGGGTACTTGGCATAGAACGCCCGGGCGAGAGCTAATGCTTCTTGCAGGATGCGCCCCTTGCTCAGTACGCCAGACTGGATGCGCAAACGAGCATACCACCGATCAGCCAATGGTTCGTAAGCGCACCATACGGGCGTGCCGTTAAGTTGCTGGCTGAGCTTGTACGCTAACTCTGCCTCTACGGCGCTCATGCCCGTAAACTCCAAAGGAGCGGTAGGCGGTGGCGCAGGAGAAGGCTCTGGCGCAGCAGGGGTTGGCGGTGGAATGCGCGGCGTTTCAACGGTTTTGGAGGGGGGAACAACGCTTGCTTGCGTAGCCTTAGCGGGCTGGGCTTCGGTGCTAAGCAGGTTCTGCATCCGCGCGCCCGCTACAAACGCAGCCCCAACCACAATCAACCCCAGCAATCCATACAACCCGTAGGCGAATAGCCGATGCTTGGCGGGCTTCGTTTCAGGTGTAGGCAAAGCTGGAGCGGACTGCGCAGCACGCAGCGCACGCAGATGATGCAACTTCGCACTGTAATGCATGTTTTGAGGCGCCAGCTCTACTAGCAGTTCGTACCACTGGATGGCATCATCCAGCTTACCTTGGTCTGCGTAAATGTCGCCCAGCAGGGCGTGCACAGTCTCGTTGCTGGGGAACCGCCCCAAGATGCGACGACACACTTCAATAGCCTCTTCATACCGCCCCTGAATGCGCAGCAGGTTGGCGCGCGCCAGCTCCGGATACACCTCGCGATCTGAGCCTTCCGCATAAAGCGGGTCAAGTGTATCGTCCTTCAGGCGCGAGCCACACTCCAAACAGAACACACTGGTGTCAGGTATCTCCGCAAAGCACTTAGGGCAAATCATCGCACTAGCGTCGCCTCCCTCAGGCCTAATTGTCGGCGGATGCGTGGGTTTTTGTTTCCCCGCAGCAAGATTGAATAATACCTACTTGGGTAAAATAAGGGTGATGAGACTGCACCTGTTCTGGGGACTGCTGTGGGGGATGTTGCTGACGGCGGGAGCGCAGCCGCGGACAGCGCGCCCTGTGTACTACATCCAGTTCAAAGAGATTGTGCATCGCGCATCCGCGGACTATCTTATGCGCGCGCATGCGGACGCCGTCAAAGCCAACGCGGCGGCGTTTATGGTCTTACTGGATACCCCTGGGGGTGAGATGCAAGCCACGCGCGACATCACCACCACCTTCCTCAACAGTCCCATCCCCGTGATCGTGTTCGTGTATCCTTCGGGAGCGCGCGCAGGTTCGGCTGGGGTGTTTATCACTGTAGCTGCCAATATCGCCGCGATGGCGCCAGGCACAAACATCGGCGCCGCAACACCTGTCAGCATGGGGGGAGAGGACATCCCCAAAGATATGAAGCGCAAAGTAATGAGCGACACTATTGCCTATGCTAAGACCATCGCTAAACAGCGTGGGCGCAACGCCGACTGGGTGGTCAAGGCGGTCACCGAGGCAGCATCCGTTACTGAAACGGAAGCATTGGAGAAGCGCGTGATAGACCTGATTGCCACCACTCCGCAGGAACTGTTGGCGAAGATAGATGGACGCTCTGTGCGGTTAGCTGGCGGGCGCACGGTGGTGCTGCGCACGCGCAACGTCCCTCTTCGCGAAGTGCCCAAGACGTGGCGCGAGTCGCTCCTGATATTCCTGGCGCACCCGAACGTATTCTACATTCTAATGCTGCTGGCAATTTACGGCTTGCTAGGCGAATTGCAAAACCCTGGTGCTACTTTTCCGGGCGTCATTGGGATTATCGCGCTGTTGTTGGCGTTGTATGCTGCTTCTGTGCTGCCTGTTAATGTGTTGGGGGTCGCCCTGATTTTGCTTGCGTTCGCCCTGTTTGTGGCGGAGCTGTTTACAAGTTCACATGGTATCCTTACGGCGGGGGCGTTAGTGTCGTTCGCCATCGGTTCCATCATCTTGTTCCAGTCCGACTCGCCTGTGTTCCGCGTGAGCCTATGGCTAGTTGGCACGATGACGGCGCTGACGGCTGCCCTGTTTACGTTCATCGCCTACTCAGGGATTCGAGCTCAGTTCCGTCGCAAGGTAAGTGGGCGAGAGCGTCTGGTGGGCATGACGGGGCAGGTGCGCACGCGCCTTGACCCTGAGGGAATGGTGTTTGTGGACGGCTCTCTGTGGCGCGCCATTGCTCTGGACCCACCGATAGAAGAAGGGGAGCTAGTGAAGGTAGATCGCGTCGACGGGCTGACTTTGTATGTGCGGTGGCAGCCCACTCCCGCCCTGCCTGAATCGGAGCAGCAAGCACAAGCCTAAAAGAGACCTGATGTTGCGCCTTCGCGTGCTTACCGCGCTTATCGGCATCCCTTTGATGCTGGTAGCAATTTTCGCCCCCGGCGGCGGTCTTTTTGGGCTGTCTTTGAGCCTATTGGCGCTGGTTGGCTCCGTTGAGTTTGCGTGGACCTATCGAGCTGCGTCGCTGCAGCCCCCTGTACAACCTAACCCAGTATTGCTACTTGCAGGAGCCTGCCTGCCATTTATGACTTGGTGGTTGCCAGACGTTGCGCTTGCGCGCGTCTTACTGCCAGTCTTCTTGGGGGCGCTCTTGTATGAGTTGGGACGCGCTTGGTTGGGGCGGATTACCTCTGTAGCCCACAACATAGGGTACGGCACATTTGGTATGCTCTATATTGGCTGGCTGTTTAGCTTCGGGGTGCGACTGCGGGAGGACTACGCGCTCACGACGCTGGGGGCGTGGCAGGTTGAGCGGGGCGCACTTGTGGTGCTCTGGCTGTTTGCGATGCTCTGGATGGGCGATACAGCTGCCTACTTCGTCGGCAAGTTCATAGGAAGGCGAAAAATCGCTACTTTGATTAGCCCAGCAAAGACAATTGAAGGTTTTGTCGCCAACCTTATACTCTGTGTGCTGATAGGCAGTGTCGGCGGGACAATGCTCGGCTACACCCCTACCTGGGCTACTGTGGCAGGGCTGGGGGTAGGCGTGTTGGGGCAACTGGGCGACCTGTTTGAGTCCGCACTCAAACGCGCAGTGGGCGTGAAGGACTTTGGTAGGATTTTGCCGGGGCACGGAGGAGTGCTGGATCGGTTCGACAGCTTTCTGTTCAGCGCACCATGGCTGTGGTGGTGGCATCAGCTTGCCTAACGGTGGTTGCCTCCGCGACTTGGGCTCGCCCCTCGTGCGCAGGTTGGGTATACTTTGCTGGCATCTCGTACCGCGCCCGACGCGCTGGGGTGTCTGAGTGCGCTCGCTCAGATCGTAAGCGCGGTAGACGGCGCGGGTGGCAACTAACCCGGAGGTGAACCGATGGCAGAGCTAACGATACGCGAGTTACTGGAGGCGGGGGTGCATTTTGGGCATCCCACCCGCAAGTGGCACCCAAACATGCGGCGCTACATCTACGGCGCACGCAACGGCATCCACATCATCGACCTTCACAAGACTATCGAGATGTTTGACAAAGCACAGAAAGCCGTCAAAGAGATTGTCAACAACGGTGGGCACATCTTGTTTGTGGGCACGAAGAAACAAGCGCGCGATGCCATTAAGGAGGCTGCTCTGCGCTGCCGCCAGTACTATATTACGCACCGCTGGCTGGGAGGCACGCTGACCAACTTCCGCACCATCCAAATGCGCATCAAGCGCCTCAAGGAACTGGAGCGGATGATCCAGGAAGGTGAGCTGGATCGCATCCCCAAAAAAGAGGCGGCACGCTTGCGCAAAGAATACGAAAAGCTTGAGCGCAACCTCGGCGGCATCAAAGAGATGCCCGGCTTGCCTGCTGCACTGTTCATTGTAGATATCAAAGAGGAGCACACAGCAGTCGCGGAAGCCCAACGCCTAGGAATCACCACCATCGCTATCGTAGACACAAACTGCGACCCTGAGGAGGTGGATTATCCTATCCCTGGCAACGATGATGCCATCCGCTCCATTCGGCTCATTGCGGGGCGGATTGCCGATGCGATTATCGAGGAGAAGCAGCTTGAATGGCAAGGTGCCGAGGTCATTCCTGAGGAAATGCCTGTGGTTGAGGAAGAAGCGCCGCTTTCGCCCGAACAGGTTGCCGAATACGGCAAGATGTTCGGCGAGGAAATCGCTGTGGGTGAATCCCGCCTCTCTGAAGAGGAGGCAATGGGTAGAGAGTGGGAGTTAATGAAACGCCATCGCTTGGAGGATCTGGAGGAGGAGTACCGATGAACATCAGCCCTCAACTGATCAAGGAGTTACGCGATGAAACTGGTGCAGGGTTTATGGACTGCAAGCAGGCGCTGGAGCAAGCGGGCGGGGATTTGGAGAAAGCCCGCCTCATCTTGCGCCAGAAAGGCGCCATCATCGCCACCAAGCGCGCCACCAAAGAGGTAAATCAGGGCGTGATCGCAGGTATCATCAGCGAGGATGGACGCGCTGGCGCCCTGATTGACCTGCGCTGCGAAACCGACTTCGTGGCGCGAAACGAGGAGTTCCAGAAACTCGCGGACGAGCTGGTGCGCCACGCCCTCGCACTCGGCGAGGAAGGCAAGATGGACACCTTGCTCCAGCGCCCCTCATTCGGAGATCCGAATACCACCGTTGAAAAACTGATCGAGTTGGTGATGGGTAAGACAGGCGAGCGCATCGCCTTCCAAAACTACGCAGTGGCGCGCGTGCCTGAAGGTGAAAACGGTATCGTAGACGTCTACATCCACCACAACAAGCTCGTGGGCACGATGGTCGTGCTGACGGGTAATGCCGATCCCGATACAATGCGCCACCTTGCCCACGAAATCGCTATTCAAGTCGCATGGGGCGCGCCCAAGTACCTTAGCAAAGACGAGATCCCCGCTGAGGTGCTGCAGCAAGAGCTGGAAATCGAGAAGCAGCGCGCCCTCAACGAAGGCAAACCCGCAAACATCGCTGAAAACATCGCGCGAGGGCGCGTGAACAAAAACTTCATCCAGCGCGTCGCCCTGCTGGAGCAGCCGTTTTACAAGGACGAATCTAAGACCATCGGCGAGTTGCTCAAAACGGCAGGCGACCTGAAGGTGGTGCGCTTCGTGCGCTTAGAAATCGGGCCATCCTCCTAAACTGCGTTGTAGCAACCCCCTTCCATAAGGTTCACCCCTGGGAAGGGGGAACCGAGTTTTTTTTTTCGGGCCCCCCTCGTGGGGGGAACCTGCAAGGGGCAAAGCCTTGAACTCCCTCCTAAGGTCCTTCCTTACATAGCAAAAGAGCTTGCAGGAGGGTTCAGGGGAGCGTCTCCTCTAGAGTTCAAGGATCACCGTCGGCTCCAAAGGGTAGCAGCCCATTGTGGCGCCGTAGATGGCGATACCACCTGGCAGGTCGGGAGGCACAATGAGTCGGATAGTTAGTTTACGCTCTTGCTGAATGCGGGCGCGGATAACGGGATTCATCTTTAGCACTGCCTCGCGCAAGTAGCCGTAGGAGCCGCGTTCAATCCCTGCCCAATGCGATAGCACACCACGTGCGTCGGCGGGGTCGTCGGGCAGCTCCCACGTGGCAGCGCGCTCACCTGCGATTTCTACCAGCACGCGCGAAGGATACTTCTTGCCGTCGGTTTGCGGGTAGTCTTCAGGATGAATGCGTTGTGCCCAGTCTACTTTCTCGCGTCCTGCGCGTGCCCCGACCTCCATCCGCAAGCGAATGCGCCGAATGTCCGCAATGGATATGCCTTGGGGGATCGTGAGAGCATATTCCACACAGCCGTGCCCGCGTGCCCAATGCTTGCCTTGCAAGGGGCGGTCTGGCTTGCTTTGCACGCTAAACTCACTAACAGTGTATTCGGTAGGCGCAAAGCGTAAGATGACCTGCCCTCGCTTGATTTCCACCTTCGGCAACGATTCAATGTCCACCAGCCACTGCGTGTAGTTGATGTGCACGCGCCGCCGCTCCCAATCCTCTGCCCACACCACCAGCGTCGCTAAACACGGCTCGTTGGGTAGTCGCACTACTGCAATCGTTAGGGGCACCAGTTGATAAGCAGGTGTACGCGCGAAAACCTGTCGATGAACTCGCCCTCGGTGGCGGTTGCCCAACGCGTCAATGTAGTCCAGCCGATAGAAGAGCGTAAAAGGTCTCTCTGCGAAGCGCCCTGAGTAGTGGCTAAACAAGATTGGTACTTGCGCTACTTCGCCCCGCGTGGCGCGCTTGATAGCGGGCACGTCCAACACCAGAAAGTCTTCTGCGAACAGGTCGCGTAAACTCATCCCCGGCGCCCAAAAATCGAAGCCGTACTCTTTGGGGCTGCGGTCATAGTTGTAAACGCCATTGTGTTCCCACTCGATATCGGTGAGTTCTGTGTAGGTGTAACCCACCAGCTTATCTAAGCTGCGCAGGGTGTTGAGCAATGCCAGCCCGCCCCACGACCAGTCACCATCGCCGTCGAAAGCGGCGACGTAGCCAAACTCGTTATTGACGAATGGCTCTCCACGGCTGCGCCGCCCGTCGATATAGTTCCAAGTCTTGTCTTTGCCTACTTCTTGGCGGTTCACTGTCTGGTACTGCTGGCGAAACAGGTCAACATTCCGCCCGTACCAGTGGAACGAGTTGAGGTCTGTCTCCAGGTGTGCCCAACCTGAGTTGTCGTGAACGAGGCGGGTTGGGTCTAAGCTACGCGCAAGGCGTACCATCTGCAGCACCCATTCCACGCGATGGGCGCGGTTTTCAGGGCTAAGCGCGCCGATGCCCCACTCTTCGTTGAAGATAGTCCACGCGATAATGCAAGGATGGTTGAAATCGCGCAAAATTTGGTCGCGCAGGGTTTTTTCAAACAGGGTTCGGGCGCGCTCGGAAGGCACATAGAAACAGGGGATGTCTGCTTGCACCAAAATGCCCAGTTTATCTGCCCAGTAGAGTTTGCGTGGCTCGTCGGCTTTGATGTGGATGCGCAGCATGTTGAAGCCCGCTTGCTTTGCAAGCAGAATATCGCGCTTGAGGAACGCATCATCAGGGGCAGTGTACAGCCCGTCAGGGTTATAGGATTGGTCTAATACGCCACGCAAGTAAATCGGTTTGCCGTTGAGCAGCACGTAGCTGAACTCAGAGCCTTTGTAGGTGCCCCAGCGTACTGTGCGCACGCCGAAATAGCCCCGCACGGCATCCTGCAAGCGCTTACCGTCCTTTGAGAGCAGACGCAGCTCGAAGGGGTATAGGTGCGGATTCTCGGGCGTCCAGAGGCGCGGGTTTTCCAGCACCAAGCGGAAAGTTTTGGAGGTTTCGCCTTCTAAGATGCCGAAGCGCCGCGTTGGGAAGAGACGGTTGCGTGAGCGCAGCTCCAACTGGAGCGGCTCGTGCTGTTGGGCACGGTCTATTTCCACGATGAACTCTATCACACCTGTGGGCACGCCCGCTTCATTCGCAAGAGGGATGATTCGGAAGCGCTGGATTGCTGCGGCGCCTGTAGCTTCCAGCCACACGCTTTGCCAGATGCCGCTTACGCTGGTGTACCACTCAGGCGTTTGCTTGCCTAAGGGGGTGGAGCGGTCAGTATGGTCTTCCACGCGCACCACTACCGTGTTCGGTCGGTCAAAGCGCACATAAGGGGTAATGTCAAAACGGAACTCGGAGTAGCCGCCTTCGTGCTCACCCACGCGCTCGCCATTGATCCACACAGTGGCGTGGTGGTCCACGGCGCCGAAGCAGAGCCAAATCCGTTTGCCGCGCCACTTTTCGGGTAGGCTGAACTCACGGCGATACCACGCAACGCCCTTAAACATCGTATCGCCGATTCCGCTAAGCTTGCTTTCCCACGCGAAGGGCACGCGGATTGTACGCTCGTAGGGCTTGGGCAAACTCTGCCAGTTCTGCTGAATGCCTATGTTCTGAGGGTCAAACTGGAACTCCCAAGTGCCGTTCAGCGACTGCCAAAGGGTGCGCTCAAAGTCAGGACGCGGGTGTTGACTAAACGCCAGCTGTGCCACGATCGCCATCCCTGCAACCAATAGTGCTATCCGTGCCATTGGTAGTGTGTGTTAGACGCGAGGGGAAGGGTTCCTGCTGCTTGAGGTACCGCCCAAGTGTTCAGCGAGGTGCAGCAGCCATTTCTGCTGGCGCGCCGATTGGCGAAGCGGTTTGGTTAGGAGCGCGGGCGAGTTTGTTGCCAGCGTGCGTACCACACGCGCACAAGCCCCCCAAACCGAATCGCGCCGATGCAAAGCGCGTAGAGGAGCGGATTGAGCCGTTCTTTGTAGTGCTTCTGATAAAACCGTTCTAGGGCGCGATGCGACTCGCGGATTGCTTCTAAGCGCACTTGCTTTGTGCTGGCGCCCCCGTGGTGCAAAATGCGCACTTCGGGCACGAAGTAGATGCGCCAACCTGCCTGCTTGATGCGGTAGCACCAGTCCACATCGTTGAAAAAGAGCGGGAATGCCTCATCCATTAGCCCTACCTGCTGGATAACGGTGCGGCGGGTCATTAGGAAGGTTGCCATCGGCTGATCGACTTCGGCGAGGGTATCGTAGGTGAACCAGCGCATGCGGTAGCCGCCAAGTAGGCGCGAGCGTGGAAAGACCCAAGCCAACCCCGATACCTCAAACAGCAAGTTAGCAGGGGTTGGGAAGCCGCGCACGGAGGCTTGCACACGCCCGTCGGGGAACAGTTGCTTGGCGCCGATTGCTCCTGCCTCAGGATGGGCACGCATGAACGCAATTGCGTTCTGCAAGGTGTCCTCAAACACTTCTGTGTCGGGGTTGAGCAGCAGCACGAACTCGCCCTGCGCGCGCTCCATCGCCTGGTTGTTGCCCTTCGCGTAGCCAAAGTTTTCGGAGTTAGCGATCAGCAACACTTGGGGAAACTCGGCGCGCACCATTTCAGCACTGCCGTCGGGCGAGGCATTATCCACCACGATTACCTCAAACGGCTCTGACGGCGGGTAGCGGTAAAGGGAGCGCAGGCACGCGCGAAGCAACTCGCGCGTGTTCCAGTTCACGATGCAGATGCTGAGAGTAGGGGACGCCATGGGTGGAGCGCTCTCCGACTAGTTGTTGCACAGGATACGAAGGCGTCCCGCACCGTCGTCTCGCACCAGCAAAGGTGTCATCCTACCAGAGTGCGGACGCCCCCGCCGACAGCGATGCGAGGGCGTCCACTCCGTTTGCAGGCTATCCAGTTCCGCCTTGGGAAGCGGCGCGCTCGCGCTCTTGCTGCACCAGCACACGGCGCAGGATTTTGCCCGACGGCGACTTGGGGATCTGCTCTACAAACTCCACGCGCCGAATTTTCTTGAAGGGGGCAACGCGCGCGGCGACATACTCCATTAGTTCTTCAGCGGTAGCTTGCCCCTTGAGCACCACGAAGGCTTTGGGCACTTCGCCTGCTTCCTCATCGGGGCTGGGAATAACGGCAGCATCTGCTACGGCAGGGTGCGTAAGCAGCACTGCCTCCAGCTCCGCGGGCGCGATTTGCAACCCCTTATACTTGATCATCTCCTTGACGCGGTCAACGATGTAGAAGTAGCCATCCTCATCCACGTAGCCCACATCACCCGTGCGCAGCCAGCCTTCGGGCGTAATCGTCTGCGCAGTGGCATCAGGGTTGTTGAGGTAGCCCTTCATCACTTGTGGGCCGCGAATCCAGATTTCGCCCTCTTGACGCACGCCCAGCGGGTTGCCCGTCTCCAAGCTCACCACCATACACTCGGTGTTAGCGATCGGCACGCCCACCGAGCCGAGCTTGATACGGGCGGGGTCTTCTGGATTGAGGTGGGTGACAGGGCTCGTCTCGGTCAGCCCGTAGCCCTGAAGCACGATGCAATTCAAGCGTTTTGCGCACGCTTCTGCTAAATCAGCACTAAGCGGCGCTGCACCCGATGTGATAATCTGCAGGTGTGAGAGGTCGTAGTTGTCTACGATTGGGTGCTTTGCCAGTGCCAAGATAATCGGGGGTACAAGGTTTGCGCGCGTAATCTTGTAGTCTTGCATAATCTTGAGGAACTGCTCCAAGTCAAAGCGCGGCATCGTGACGATGGTCATGCCTTTGTAGAGGCAGAGGTTGAGGATGACCAGCATGCCGTAGATGTGGTAAAACGGCAGCACGCCGATTGCGCGATCGTCAGGTTGGAGGTTTACGCCTGAGCCGAGTATTTGCGCCATATTTGCCACGAGGTTGCGGTGGGTGAGCATCACGCCTTTGGGCAAGCCCGTTGTGCCACTGGAGTAGGGCAGTACCACGAGGTCTTCGGCGGGGTTGAGTGGCACTTCGGGCGGCTCTGCTTCGGCAAGCAACTCAGTAAACGGCGTAGCACCCTCCGCTTCGCCAATCACGAATACCTCTTGCACATTCGATTTCGCCGCTGCCTCGCGTGCCTTGTCTAGCAAGGGGGGAACCGTGATTAGGAACTTGGCGTTAGAGTCGCGTAGCTGGTAAGCTAACTCATCGGCAGTGTAGAGGGGGTTTGCTGTGGTGACGACTCCGCCTGCCAACACGACTCCGTGGAATGCCAAAGCGTACTCAGGCAGGTTGGGGCTGTAGATGCCGACCACATCGCCTTTTTGCAGCCCACGCTTGGCGAGGTTGCCCGCTACGCGCCGCACGCCCCCATACAACTGGCGGTAGGTAAGGGTGCGCCCTGTGGGACCATCAATCATTGCGGGCTTGTCGCCGTACTCCAAAGCGTGCTGGTAGACCATTTGAACGACGCCGATGTCGGGAATGGTCACATCTGCGTATGGGCTCTTGAAAACCATCGTCGTCATCCTCCTCTAACCTAATAGTATCTCTTGCCTTGCTGTGATTCCTGCAAAGCATAGGTATTCTTATGCCGATGGAGTGGCAGGCGCGCTTGCAGGAGTATCTGGCGCCTCGTGTGGTACTGGTGAACCGCGCGTTAGAGGCGTATCTTGCGTATGACCAGCCCTTGCCACGTCAGTTGCCTGAGGCGATGCGCTACGCTGCGTTAGGGGCGGGCAAACGTCTGCGCCCAATCCTGTGTATCGCGGCTGCGGAGGCCTTGGGGGGCAATGCTGAGCGGGTGTTGCCGACTGCTTGTGCGCTGGAGCTTATTCACGCTTTTAGCTTGGTGCACGACGATTTGCCTGCGATGGACAATGACCGCCTGCGTCGTGGACAGCCTACGGTGTGGGTTAAGTACGGCGAGGCGATGGCGATTTTGGCAGGCGATGCGCTGTTTGCAAAAGCGTTTGAACTGATTGCCCGCCAAGCGGATTTCAGCCCCGCCGAGCATGTTGTCGCCGTGCTACACCTAATAGCGGATGCCACAGGGTTGCAGGGGATGTGTGGTGGTCAGGCGGAGGACATCCTAAGCGAAGGGGAAACGGTTTCCGCTGAGCAGTTACGCGCGATACACACGCGCAAGACGGGTGCGCTAATTCGCGCCAGCGTGCTTTCAGGGGCACTCTTGGCAGGGGCGACGCCCCACCAACTGAGTGCATTAGATGCCTACAGCCGTGCGCTCGGGCTGGCGTTTCAGATTACCGACGATATTCTCAACGAGACTGCTACGCCTGAGCAGTTAGGTAAGCCTGTTGGCTCCGATCGCGCCCGTCGCAAGGCAACCTACACTGCCCTCTTCGGGATAGAAACGGCTCGCGCGCATGCCCGCCAAGCGTATCAAGAGGCGCTAAGTGCGCTTTGCGACTTCGATCAGCGTGCCGAACCGCTGCGCTGGCTGGCAGCCTATGCCGTGGAGCGCACGCATTAGCCCCTGACCGTTGGGATAGCTCCACTCCTCACCACCGCCAGCGCGCTTGTACGACTTAGCGTGCAGTGCCGCGGATGATGCGAGCTAGCTGTTGCTCGTGTTCGGGCGGGGTGAGGGCAATCACGGTGTCGCCCGGCTGCAAAATTAGGTTCGCCAAGCCAAGCATGAGTTGCCCATGACGCACTACGGCTGCTAAGAGCGTCTTAGGGGGCAGCTCGATTTCGCCGATGCTTTTGCCTGCCACGGGCGATTCGGGCGTGATTTCCGCTTCTACGACCTCAATTTGCCCGCGCATGATTGCTCCGATGGGCAACACCTCGCCGTATTCTACTTCTTGCTGCAGAATGTTGAAAATGAACCGCGTGCTGCAAATCGTTTCGTGGATGCCCAGTCGTGCAAAGAGCGCTTCGTGGCGTGGGTCGCGCACAATGGCTAACACGCGCTTGACTTTGAAGTAGTTTTTTGCCAATTGGCAGATGATAAGGTTATCCTCGTCGTCGCCTGTAGCTGCTACCACCACATCGGCGCGTCGCGCGCCTGCTTCGTTTAGTACGCGCACCTCGCACGCGTCGCCGTACATCACGCGCTCGCCCAAGTCGTCTGCCAAATCCATCGCCCGCTTGCGGTTTTTCTCAATGAGCAAGACCTCGTAGCCGTGCTGATGGAGCGCCTTAGTCAAGTGGTAGCCAATGCCACCGCCGCCCGCGATAATCGCATACATAGTGGGCTTATTATACCGACTGTGCTCGGCTCCCACAGGTTTCTCCTTGCAGGTGGGGAACCGCGAGGCAGGTTTGTTGGAAAGGGGAAGCCGAAAAGGATGAGGCGGGTGTTTTGCGTCTCAGCGGCTGCCGCGCTTGGTGAGGGGAATGCCCGCTTTGCACAGTGGGCACTCAGATGGATCGTAGCTGGAAGCAGGCAGTCGCAAAGCGCAGTGGAAAGGCACGCCGAAATCTACTGGCTGCTCGGAGCGGTCAATCAGCACGCCAATGCCCACCACTTGCGCTTGGTAGCCCTGCAGCAGCTCCAATACCTCGCGGATGGAGGTGCCTGTGGTCAGCACATCGTCTACCACCAGCACGGGCGTATGGGGTTTAGGTGCGCCGTTGCGACGGAAGGCGCGTTTGTCGCCTTCGCGCTCTGCGTAAGCAGCGGGGATGCCTAACTGACGCGCCGCTTCGTATGCCACCAGCACGCCACCGAGTGTTGGACCAACCACCAGCTGCGCCTGCTGCGCAGGCAATCCTGCCAGCATAGCTGCCACGAACTCGCTAAGCAGACGCGGTCGCTCCAGCAAGCGGAACTTCTCAAAGTAGACGGCGCTGTGCCTGCCAGAAGTCAGCAGAAAGTGCCCGTGCAAAACCGCGCCTATCTGCTGAAGCAGCTCCGCGCTCACGATTTCACCTCAAAGCTTTGCTCAAGGGTGGGGAACTGACCCGTGCGCACTTCCTCAACATACTGGCGCAAGGCGTTGAGGATGGTCTCGCGCAGGTGGGCGTAGCGCTTAGTGTGCTTGTACTGGTGCGGGCTCAGCCCCAAGATGTCGTGCCACACTTGGATTTCTCCGTCGCAATGCGGGCCCGCGCCGATGCCAATCGTGGGGATGCGCAGTTCCTGGGTGATTCGTTGGGCGAGGCTGGCGGGGATGACCTCTAACACAAGGCTGAACGCGCCCGCTTCCTGCACCGCGTGCGCTGATTGTACCAACGCCTCCTGCTCAGGGGCGGTGCGCCCTTGAAGCCGATAGCCGCCAAACTGGTGAATCGACTGCGGGGTTAGCCCCAAGTGTGCCATCACGGGGATGCCGATGCCGACCATCGCGCGAATCGACTCCAGCACGCGCGGGCTGGCGCCCTCCACTTTGACCGCCTCCGCACCTGCCTGAATCAGCTTGCCTGCATTGTAGACCGCCTCCTCTACCGATACGCCGTAAGTTAGGAACGGCATGTCAGCAACCAGCAAGGCGCGTTGCACACCGCGGCGAACCGCCCGGAGGTGATGCAAAATCTCCTCCAGTTGCACAGGCAGGGTGTTCTCATAGCCCAGCACCGTGTTGCCCACTGAGTCGCCCACCAAAATCACGTCCACGCCCGCAGCGTCTGCCAACTGAGCGGAGGGATAATCGTAGGCGGTCAGGGCAACAATGCGTCGCCCCTGCACCTTCATTTGCTGCAACGTGCGGGTTGTGACTTTATCGGGCATCAGAAGAGATTGTACCTATGACGGCAGCGCTATTGCGTTAGTTATGTTGCGGTGGAGAGCGGCGCCTTCAGAGGTATAATCGGCGTATGCGGATTGTTTCGCTGCTGCCCAGTGCCACTGAGATTGTATGTGCGCTTGGATTGGGGGACTATCTGGTTGCCCGCAGCCATGAGTGCGACTATCCGCCAGAGATTTTAGACCGCCCCGTGATTACTTATAGCCTCATTCCGCCCGACCTGCCCAGCCGCGAGATTGACCGCATGGTCTCTGAGACGCTGATGACGCACGCCACCCTCTATGGGCTGGATTTGGAGCTGCTGCGCCAGTTGGATCCTGACTTGCTGATTACGCAGGCTTTATGTAGTGTGTGTGCCGTGTCATACAACACGGTGCAAGAGGCAGTAGCGATGCTCAGTCCGCGCACGCGGGTGCTAAACCTCGAGCCAACCACGCTGCAGGGAGTGATGGATACCTTTCAGATGGTGGCAGACGCGGCGGGCGTGCCTGAGCGGGGGCGTGCTTTGGTGGCTGAGTTCAAGGCACGCATAGAGCGCGTGCGCCAGCGCACGCGCAACCGCCCGCCTGTGCGGGTGACTTTCTTAGAGTGGCTCGATCCGCCTTTCAGCTGCGGGCACTGGACACCTGAGCTGGTGCAACTTGCTGGGGGCATTGATGGGCATGGCGTTGCGGGACGCCCCTCGCGCCGCCTAAGCTGGGACGAGGTGCTGCGCTGGCAGCCCGAAGCCATCGTGATTGCCTGCTGCGGGTTCGCCGTGGAGCGCACCTTGCAGGATATGCCTGCTTTGGAAGCGATGCCAGGCTGGCACGACCTGCCTGCCGTGCGACGTGGCGCCGTGTTTATTACGGACGGCAACATGTACTTCAGTCGCCCTGGACCGCGCCTTGCAGACTCGCTGGAGTGGCTGGCGGATCAGCTGGCGCTGTGTAATGCAACGGCTTCTTTGAGCGTCTAATCTAAGGCGCACCTGCGCCTCGGGCGGTATTGTGCCTGCGCAACAAGTGCCAACCTTACCTACTCGTATGGGGTGAGGCACTGTGCGTTGCCCGTCGCGGGTACAATCTAAGGCAGGGGGTTGTTATGCGGTACTTGTGGCTTATCGCAAGCGTTGCACTTTGCGCTGGGCTTGTGGGCGCAAGTGTGGAAGCATCCGCCACGACAACGGAGTCAGCGTTTGTTCAAGAAGACGACCAAGGGAACAAGCCACGCCGTATCGAAAACCGCGAGCAGAGCAATAGCTCGCAGCCTTCGCGGGCACCTTCCAGCCAAGAGGAAGAGAACCCGTTCCGCAAGAAGCAGCGACGGGGCGACAGCACGTCTGCTGGGGGCGTGAGTTCTACTGCCCAAAACGCGCCACAACAACGCGACAATCGAGAGCAAACACCTGCTGACATCGGGCGTGTGCCGCTGGAAGGGCGGCGCGTGCCGCTGGAGGCACGCCCCGTGCCGTTTGAAGCGCGCCCTGTGCTGACCCCACCCACGCCTGAGGAGCTGAACCGTCCAACACCGATCCAAGGCTCGAATCTGCCCGCGCTGGTGCGCCAAGCAGAGCTACTCAACCCACACCGATGGCGCGATCGCTACGTGCTGGTACCTATCGATCCAACTTACGCCTACGGGGGCTTCTATGTGGAGTATCAGTTAGGGCGGTTCCGCTTCAGCTACCGCTACTACTATGTGCATCCAGAGCCGTACCGCGTCGTCTACGCGCCGTATTGGTACTACGACCCGTGCCCACCGTTTATCGTGGTCTACCGAGTGGCATACATGCCACCTCAGTCCACTGTGTTCGTGGAAGTACCTTTGCAGATCGAGTCGCCCTACTACTTGGAGCGTCGTCAGCCCGATGAGCAGCAACGGTTGCTGAGCGACCTGCGGGCTGCGTGGCTGCTGCGCGACCCAAGCTTTGTCGAGCGCTACATCCGCCCGAATAGCTACATAGCAATCTACCTAGACGGGCAGTACGCATACTCGCTACCTGCACAAGACTTTATAGAGCTTACGCGGGACGCCATCCGTGCGGTCAAGACCGAGCAGATTCGCTTCACGCGCATCTCCAAACGGGGCGAGACGCAGCTTGTAGTGCGCGGCGAGCATCATTACATCGACGAGGCAACGGGCATCCGTCGCTTGGTCTACATCCACTACACCTTCGAGCGAGTAGATGGTCGCTGGTATCTGATTGAGGCGGGTTCTTCGGCGAATCGGCTGTAGTACGTTTGGGATGCGCAGCGGCAGCGGGATAGCTGGCGCTGAGGAAAGGCATCTTGGGATACGCTTTCAGGGGCAGACTCTCTGGGTCTGCCCCTACTTTGTCGGTGGATGCTGGTGCTACGGGGCGGCGGCGCTACGTTGTTCCTACCGCTTAGGTTCCTCTGGAGGGCGGATGAAGATTTGGGTGAAGTAGTAGCGCTGGTCGCGCCTGCGGTAGAAGACGCCGACGCCCTCGTGGGTGAACTCTTTGCGCAAGATGTTGGCGCGGTGTTCGGGGCTGCTCATCCAGCCTTGGACGGCGACGCGCGCGGGGTCTTTGTAGCCCTGCAGCACTGAGATGTTCTCACCGCAAGCGCGCCATGGGATGCGAAAGCGGTTCAGTCGCTTATCTACATCGCCCAAGCGGGGGTCAGTGTGGCTGAAGAAGTTGCGCTCTGCCATGTTTTTGCTGTGGTCGCGGGCAGCGCGGGCAACATCCTCGCGCCATGCTAACGGCGGCAACTTGAAGCGTTTGCGCTGTTCGTTGACGAGCTGGTGCACGCGCTGTTCTATCGCGCGCAGTTCGCGCTCGGTTGGCTCTTTTGGTGGCTCACGGCGCTGTTGTTGCATGTCCGTATGATACCTGTATCATCGCGCCGAAAGGCGCTTAGCGATGCCAGAACCGCTCTGCGATTGCCCGAAGATTCGCCTGATGTTCCTGAACGGCTGCTTGCAGCGCGTGCCCGTTGGGGAAGTTAAGGCTTCGTGCGACGGTCTCTAACGCCTCGCCCGTAGGAAGTGTTTCGGGCGCGTGGTCAAACAGCAGCGTCAATCGGTTGCGCAGATGGTACAGAAACTGCCATGCCTCAACCAGTGCATCGTGGTCGGCACGCTCTATGAGACCGCGACGCCACAGCCACTCTAACTGCGCGCAGGTTTCAAGGGAGTGCGGGTGGTCTTGTAGGGTGGCGTGCTGCACGACCAGCCAGTGGGTGAGGAAATCAATGACGGCTTGCCCCGCACGCCCTAGCTTGAGGTGGTTTTGCAACTGAGTGGGGGGTACGCGCTCGGTGAGCGCGCGCTGGATGAGGTGATGCATTGCTTGCAAGGCTTCAGGCGTAGGCGGCGTGCCGTAGCGGAAGGCGTTTAGCGCGTGCAGAAACGGCTCGCTGAGGGGCGATTCGGGATTGAGCGGGCGTGCGCGAAGGGCAGCCAACCGTTCCCACGGCTCGGCAGTGTTCGCAAAGTAGCTTGCCCAGCCCAAGAGCGTGCGTACCAGCGCACCCGCTTTGCCCTCAGGGCGCAGCTGCGTATCTACGGGGCGAAACGCGCCTTGCTCAGCCAGTTGCTGGCAGTGGCTTAGGAACTGTTGGGCGCACGCATGCACGCGCTCAAGGTCAGCAGTGTCGGCGCAAGCGAAGGCGATATCCCAGTCGCTGCGGTAGCCGAGGTCGCCCGCACCCAAACTGCCCCAGCCGATAATCAGGATCGGTACATCAGGGGCGAGCGTCTGCCAAAGCTGGATAAGCAATACTTCAGCTAAGGCAGTAAGGTCGCGTGCGGTTTGCTCAGGGCTGGTTTCGCCCCACAGGTCACGAGCGCCGATGCGCAGCTGCTCGCGCCGCGCATAGGCTGCAAGATTGGTTAGGCGTGCATTCACAGTGCGGCAATGGCTGAGGCGTTGCTGTAGGGCTTCCGCATGCTGTGCACGGCTTTTGGCGCCACGCGCCACAATCTCCTCGCCAAACAGCATATCCAATAGCTCCAAGCGCGCCAGCAGGCGGTTCCACAGTGGAGGCGCCTGTGCCAACTCCGCAAGGCGCGTCAGCACCTCAGGCGACTCTGCAAACGCAGCGAACAGCGAGGCGCGGTTTGGGTAGGCGTCTGCCAACTGCTCCAGCCCAGTCAGCGCGCGGTCAGGGTCAGGCGTTCGGGCACAGGCAGCAAGCATCTTGGGTAGTACCGCTTCAAAGGCACGACGCGCCTCAGGCGTGGGAATCCCGTACGGTGTGCCGACGATATTAGCTACTAGCACGGAGTAGGCACGCGATGGTTCCCTAAAGCCAAGTTCTTGAAGCGCATGTAGCCACTGCGGTTCGCCTTCGGGCGTGCCTAGCAACGGGGTGAGCGGTTCAAGCGTACGCTGGCTCACCGCTTCCAACTGGATAACGCCTGTTGCTGCCTCTGAGGTAGGCGTGCGCAGCACGCGCTCGCGGTACTGGTGGGCGACTTCCCGATGGCGTTGCAGGTCAGCCTCGAACGCGCTTGGATCGGCGTAGCCCATGAGCTTGGCAAAGCGGGCGCGTTCCGCAGGCGCGCTGGGCAGTGTGTGGGTTTGATGCCCGTACTGGATCTGCAGGCGATGCTCCACGGTGCGCAGGAAGCAGTAGGCGTTGCTGAGCGCGTCGGCTTCAGCGGCGGATAGCAGGCGCGCCGTCTTGAGCCGATGGAGCGCTTCCAGCGTGTTGGGCGTGCGCAGGCGTGGGTACTTGCCCCCCAAAATCAACTGTAGGGCTTGCGTGGCGAACTCAATGTCGCGGATGCCACCCCAACCGTTTTTGATGTCGGTTTCAAGCGCGTTGCGGGCGCGCGCTTGCGCCTCAAGGCGGGCGCGTTGGTCAGCAAGCTCGGCAAGCTCCGCCTCGCTGAAGGCAGGGCGGTACAGCCAGCCCTGCAGCTGCTCTAAGAAAGTTGCACCCACGCGCGGGTCGCCCGCGCACACGCGCGCCTTGAGCATCGCTTGACGCTCCCACAGCTCCGCCCAGTTCTCGTAGTAGTGTACAGCAGCACTCAGCGTACGCACCAGCGGACCAAACCTGCCTTCGGGGCGCAAGCGCAAATCCACGCGAAACACAATCCCGCGGCGCATCGGCTCCGAGAGGGCTTTGACCAGCATCTCCGCAAGCTTGGTGAGGTAGGCAAGGGGATCGCGCGCGCCACGCAGGGGCGGCTGATCCGCACAGATTAGGATGAGGTCAATATCGGAGCTATAGTTCAGCTCGCGCCCGCCCCACTTGCCCATGCCAATCACGCTCAGCCCATGTTCGCCCGACACACCTTGCTGAGCGCTCAGCTCTTGATGGCAGGCTTCCAACACCGCGCCAACGCATACATCCGCCAAATCCGACAATCGGCGTGCCACCTCTGGCAAAGAGGCTTTGCCCAACACATCGAGCGCAGTGATGCGCAACACTTCCTGTTGCTTGAAGGCGCGCAGACGGTCTAACTTCATCCAGTAGGTGGTGCAGGCTTTGAAAAGACGCGCCACGTCGCGACGCAAATCCGCCCGCGTTCGCGGGCGAGTGAGCAACGACACATCCAGCAACAGCTCGCTTAGTTCAGGGTTTTGCAAGACAGTGTCGGCCATGTACTGCGAAGTGGCAAACAGCGTCAGCGCGGGCTTGAGCGCAGCAGGCGAGTCGGCAAACAGGCGGTAGTAGGTGAGCGTGGCTCCAAGCGATTCCAGCCAACGGTCAAAGTTCAGCAGCAAGCGGTCGGGGTCAGGGGCATCTCGGAGCGCATCCACCAGCACAGGGGCAAAGGTATCGAACAGCTCTGCCTGCGCGCCCGTACCGCGCCAGCGCGCCCAAAGACGAGCCGCACGCTCGGGCTGTTCGAAGGCGATCCCTTCAAGCATTACTGCCTGCATGGAGCAGACCGCAAGGGCTTAGCCCTCCAAAAAGTTCTTTAGGATTTGCATCCCCGCCTCGCTAAGGATCGATTCGGGGTGAAATTGCACGCCCTCGATAGGATAGGCTTTGTGGCGCACGCCCATAATCTCGTGGTCATCCTCGCTTTCGGCAGTGATTTCGAGGCAGTCGGGGAGAGTGGCGCGCTCAATGACCAGCGAGTGGTAGCGGATGGCGCGCAAGGGGTTCGGTGTGCCGCGAAACACGCCCACGTTCGTATGGCGCACCAGCGACTCTTTGCCGTGCATAGGGCGTTTCGCACGTACAATCTTGCCACCAAATGCCGCGCCGATCGCTTGGTGCCCCAAGCATACGCCTAAGAGGGGAACTTTGCCTGCAGCTGCCTGGATTAGCGGGATGCTGATGCCTGCCTCATAGGGAGTGCACGGGCCAGGCGAGATTACAATGCGGTCGGGTTTGAGGGCAAGCGCCTGCTCGACGGTGATTTCGTCGTTACGCACGACGGTGATATCCGCGCCCAGCTCGCCAAGGTATTGCACCAGATTGTAAGTAAAACTGTCGTAGTTGTCAATCATCAGAACTCGCATCGTGGAACTCTCCTATGTTAGCGCGGATGCTGACGCTACGAAAGCAGGGTGCGTGTGAGCAAGTCGCTTAGTGCCTGCGCCGTGCGACGAACGGTAGGCAGGGCGTGGTCATAGTCCATGCGCACGGGTCCCATTAGCCCAATCACTCCCGCAGGGCGCGTACCCACATAGTAGCGCGCGCTAATCAGCGTGCAGCAGCGCAACGCCTCTATCGGGTTCTCCTCGCCAATAGTGAGTTGCACATCTGCTTCGCCGTGCTTTCGAAGCAGGCGGTAGAGCGACTTACGCTCTTCCAGCACGCGCAAGACCGCCTCCAGCTGGTACACCTCACGCTGAAACTCAGGCTGGTGGAGCATGTACACCGTGCCTGCATAAAGTAGTTCGCCCTCAGTTGCCTCCTGAAGTTGATGTTGGGCTGTGCGCAATAGCGTTGCAATTGCCTCGCGCTCCTCTGGCGACTCCATAGCGGGGGGTTGGTTTGGGTCTAACTGCAGCACGGCGCGCACGGTTTGCCCCTCAATCAGCGAGGCGAGCACGCCCTGGATACGGTTGAGGGCGCGCTGAGAAGGCGCATAGCCCAGCTCTACCAAACGGTTATCGACCGCGCCATGTTCTAAAATCACCACCGAGAGCACGCGCCGCGCGCCACAAGGGGTTAGCACGTAGCGTAGCACACGGATCGTTTCATCGCGCGCCGTGGCGGCGAAGGCAATGTAGCGGGCAGCGCGTGCTAAGATTTGCAGCGTAGCTTCTAATGTCTCTTCAAGGCTCTCGCCAGGTTCGGGCAGCTGCTTGAGGTAGCTTTCAATGCGCAGCCTTGGAACGCCACCGATTAGGTGTTCTACGTAGTAGCGATAGCCGCGCGTGGTCGGCACACGCCCCGCGCTGGTATGCGGCTGAAGCAGATAGCCATATTCCGTCATCACCGCCATCTCGTTGCGCACTGTGGCGGGCTTGATACCCAGCGCGTAGCGTTGCACAATCGCCTGCGAGCCAACGGGTTCACCCGTGCGGATATGCTCGCGCGTTACCGCGCGCAAAATCGCTGCCTTGCGCGCATCCAACACGTTTGGATCTGTAGCCGCGCGGCGTGGCACAGAGCCTCACCACCTTCGATTCTACCTCGAATAGGGCAACTCAGCAGGAATCTGACGAGCGTGGGCATATCAAGTAGCATATGCCAACAACTGCTGCCACCAAACCGTTGCGAGTGCAACCAGCGCCTATCCCGTTTGGCGAACTGGTGGGCGTAGACATTTCCGACCACAAGGCGTTGCGTCGCCTTATCCCGAGAGCAGGGCAAGCGTGGCGCACTGTGCCTCCCGTGAACGCTTATGAACTGCAGCAGCGCTGCGAGTGGCTGAGCAAGCGCAGCCTCAAAAAACACACCAAGATTAACGCGCTGCGTCTTGCGATTAGCATGTGCGATCTCACCACGCTGGAGGGGGCAGACACAGTAGAGAAAGTGCGCCGCCTATGTAGCCGCGCGCGTCAACCCTACACGCCGCGCGCGGGCATGCCAGACGCTGAGACCGTCGCAGCGCCCCCTGTAGCCGCTGTGTGCGTGTATCCGAACTTTATTGGCGTTGCGAAGGAGGCATTGCAAGGCACTCCTGTCAAAGTGGCGACCGTGGCTACTGCGTTCCCATCAGGGCAATATCCCTTCTCGCTACGCCTTGCCGATGTGAAATGGGCAATCCGCGAGGGAGCCGACGAGATCGATATGGTCATCAATCGCGGAGCGTTTTTGCAGGGGGACTATCGGCGTGTGTTCGACGAAATCGCCAGGGTCAAAGAGCTTTGCGGGGAGCGTGTTCGCCTCAAGGTCATCTTAGAAACAGGGGAGTTAGGCGACTACGACGCCATCCGTCGCGCAGCGCATATCGCTTTGATGGCGGGAGCCGATTTCATCAAAACCAGCACAGGCAAAATACAGCCCGCAGCTACGTTGCCTGCCACCTTGGTGATGTTAGAAGCGATTCGCGATTTTTACGACGCTACGGGGCGCGCCGTGGGTATGAAACCCGCGGGGGGCATTCGCACGGCAAAAGACGCTCTGCGCTATCTCGTGCTGGTGTACGAAACGCTGGGCGAAATGTGGCTTACGCCTGAGCGGTTTCGCTTCGGCGCAAGTGCCTTGCTTAACGACCTCCTGCGCCAGTTAGTCAAGCAACTGACGAGTAGCTACCGCGCCGACGAGGAGTTTTCTTATGACTAACCGTCCAGTAAGTCTCGCGACTTCCAGCAGGAGTCCATAGGGCGATGTGTAAGATGTATAATAGGCATGCCACAGGAAGGTGGTAGGGGATGTCCGCCTGGCAGAAGGGGCTGATGCCACCTTTCTGGAGCACTGCCGGGAGTTCCAGAGCCTAACTTTGCCGAGGAGGATGCAGTATGCGAAAAGGCTTCACACTAATCGAGCTATTGGTGGTAATCGCGATTATCGCCATTCTAGCTGCGATTCTGTTCCCGGTGTTTGCGCAAGCGCGCGAGAAAGCGCGCCAGACCCAGTGCATGAACAACCTCAAGCAGATGGCGACAGCCACACTCGCCTACACCCATGACTACGACGAGAAATTTCCGATGGCTGTGTACGAGCCTGCTTTCAACGCTGCTGGGCGACCATGCGCGTTTACCCTATTCGACGCCATCTACCCTTACATCAAGAATCTTGACATTGTAAGGTGCCCCAGCGAGCCGAACGCGCTCTACTTGAATGCAGGCTTTGTCGCAGTACTTGGCATTCCCACTTGCAACTTGCCCGAGACGATTAGCTATATGTACAACTACGACCTGCTGCCGCCTGGGCGCACTCGGATCGACCAGAATCCGGCCGCTGTTAGGAAAGGAACGGTTTCACTTGCCGAGGTGGAGTTCCCGGCGGAGACAACCATTAACTTCGAAGCCGACTTGGCGCTTGGGGGTACAGGCAACGTGCTTCGACGCAAGCCTGACTTAAGCACCATTTTCCTAATCGTGCCTGTGCGCGCGCGCCACAGCGAGTTCGTGCAAGCCAACTATGTGGACGGGCATGCAAAGGCCGTGAAAGCGCGCAAGCTGGGGCAAGCTGGGCAGGGGATGTTCTATACTTACCCAGGGCGCTCTGGTGCAGACCCCTTCGTCAGACGCGAAGGAGCTGACTTCTGGTGTGTGTCGGGCACGCCCTACGCCCGGTATGTGGGCACGCAACCGAACGACCCATTCAACTCGTGCCGCCCCTATCTGGAGGGCGTAGTGACCGAAGACAACTTGGGCAAGTGCTACAAGTACATTCGGCTCTAGTCTAATGGTGCTAACCTACCGCGCGTGGATCGCGCTGGGATTGGGCGGGCTGGTTGCCCTGGCGGGCGCCGCCCGCCCTGATTTGCTAGGGCTAGTGCTGCTTGTAGACCTACTGGCGGTTCTCGCGATCACCACGGATGCCTTTACTTTGCCCCGTGCAAGCGCGTTCGAGGTTCAACGCAAGCACGAGCGTGTGCTCTCCCTAGGCGCGTCCAATCGAATCGAACTGCTGCTGCGTCACACGATGCGCACGGTACGCCGCGCTCGGCTGCGCGACGAGCCACCGCCATTTTGCGACTATGACCAGCGCGAGTTCGCCGTGAAGCTGGTACCCGATCAAGTGGTTCGCGTTACTTATCACCTTACGCCACGCTATCGAGGAGAGGCACGCTTTGAGGATGTGTTCTTGCGTGTGGAGGGGCTTTTGGGACTTACGGCGCGGGATTACCGCTTACCAGCACGCGAGCGCGTGCCCGTTTACCCAAACCTACTGCAACTGCGGGAGTATGACCTACTGCGCCACCGAGGACGGCTCCAACAGATGGGCTTTCGCCAACTGCGATTGCGCGGGCAGGGCACCGAATTCGAGTCATTGCGCGAATACACCCCTGATGACGAGTTCCGCAAAATCGATTGGAAAGCCACGGCGCGTCGCGGTAAACCTATCGTGCGGGATTACCAGGTCGAGCGTAGCCAAAGCGTGGTGCTAATGCTGGATGCAGGGCGCAACATGCTGGCGGAAGTGAAAGGCAAGCGCAAGTTTGATGCAGTGCTCAACGCAGCGTTGATGTTGGCATATGTTGCTGTACAGATGGACGACAAGGTGGGAGCGCTGGTGTTCGCTGACGAAATTGATGCGTTCCTCGTGCCCCAACGGGGGCGCAGCCAGGTTGGCAAGATTGTAGAGACACTCCACGATGTTCAGCCTCGCTTGGTAGAGCCAGACTACCTGTACGCCTCCACTTACTTAGCAAAGCGTTGGCGCAAGCGCTCGCTTATCGTACTGTTTACTGACCTGATTGACCCCGACGCATCGCGGATGGTGCTTCATGCATTGCGTGCTTTGAGCCAGCAACATCTGTGCGTGGCAGCTACAGTAGCAGACCCGCGCTTACATGCGTGGAGCCGCCAAGTGCCCGACACCCCCGCCACTTTTTATCGTCGTGCAGTTGCCACGCAAACGCTCAGCGACCGCCTTGCAGCTATTCGTACCTTGGAGCGGATGGGAATCCACTGCATCGACGCCGACCCTGACACTTTAGTGCCCGCTTTGGTCAACCACTATTTGCAGGTTAAGGCGCGCGGAGGCATATAGCGGGCTTGCTAGGCGAGAAGCCTTTGAGCAGCTGTGCCTCTCCCCCAACATTGGTGTGCTGCGGACAAAAAGCGGGGGTAGCAACCGCCCCCTCGAAGCGAAAAGCCCCATTGCAGACAGAACCCGTTTACGCAAGCCATTTTGAGGCGTCACGGAACGCTTTTGAGAGACTCAGCCTCCTCCTTAGAGAGGTAGGGAATCAGTAGCGACACACGCCGATTGGAGTAGTGGAAGGGGTCGTAGGGGTTTCGGGGGCGTGTATCGGCGTAGCCGCGTACTTCCAAGACTTGCCCCTTGCGCAGTCCAGAGCTTTCCAACACGCGCCGCGCGGCGTTTGCACGGTCGGTAGACAGTTCCCAGTTGGTGTAGTGCGCACCCGCGCGATAGGGCTGGGCATCAGTGTGCCCTTCCACCACGATGTGGTTGTCCAGTTTGCCAAGTTTTTGGGCGATAAGGGTCAGCAGGCGACGTGCAGCAGGCGTGAGCTGCGCGCTGCCCGTCCGAAAGAACATCGGCTCCTTGCCCTCCAGCAGCTCAATCCGCAGCCCCTCCTTGACAAACTCGATTTCCACGTGGTCTTTGAGGTGAGCGAGTTCGGGAATGCTTGCTATAGCGCCTTCCAACTCACGCCTGAGTTGCTCCAGCGCCCGACGTTCGGTTTTGCGATCTTTAGTCGGGCGAGGGTTGCCGTCTTTGGGGGCGCGTGGCATATGGGGTGTGTTTTTACCGCCGGGGGGTAGGGCATCGTTGATGGTGAAAATAGCTTCGCTTCTGCGCACTGCTTCCATAAAGCCCACAGGGTCGCGAAAGTAGGCAGCGATGGCAGCGCGCGTTTTCGCGTCTAAGCCGATGAGCCACATCACCAAGAAGAAAGCCATCATTGCAGTGACGAAGTCGGCGTAGGCGACTTTCCACGCGCCCCCATGATGCCCGTGCCCACCGTTTTTCTTCTTTATGATGCGGATCTCGCTACCGCCATTCTTTGCCATTGGCAACCTCCTGCGGTTAGGCGGCTTGTGCGACGCTGCCACCGCCTTTCACCGCTTCCTCCATCTCTTGGAAGGAGGGGCGCACATGGGGCTCAATGCTGCGCCGCGCGAACTCAATGCAAGTTAGTGGGGCATCGCCTCGTGCAAACGCAATCAACGCCTGACGAATGCACTGGTAATACTGCGCTTCGGCGTGAGCTTGGTGCTCTAGCGCCATAGCCAGTGGCTGAAACACGCCGTATGCCAGTAGCACGCCTAGGAAAGTGCCTACCAGCGCGGCTGCGACCTTCTGTCCAATCGTTTCGGGACCTTGGTCTAGGTAACCCATCGTGATGACAACGCCCAACACAGCTGCGACGATTCCAAAACCTGGCATCGCATCGCCGATTTTGCTGAGGGCGTGCGAGGGACGCATTGCCTCCTCATGGTGCTTTTCAAGATCGGCTTCGGTGAGTTCTGCCAGCTCAAACGCGCCGACTGCCCCCGAAAGCACCACTTTCATCGTGTCGCACAAGAAATTCAGCGCGTGGTGATTGCTGGAAAGGAAAGGGAACTGCTGGAATAGCGAGCTTTCGTGCGGGCGTTCCACATGCTGCTCCAACGCCAGCAGCCCCTCCTTGCGGGCTAAGGTGAACAGGGCAAACAGAGCGCGAAGCAGCTCCAAGAAGGTCTCTTTCTTGCTATAGGGGCTGCCCTTGAGCAAACCCAAGACGCCCCTGACAATTCCTGCGATAACGCTGGGAGGGTTAGAAGCAATTAGGGCACCCAACCCCGCGCCACCGATGATCACGAACTCCGAAACCTGAATCAGGGCGGCAATCTTCCCGCCGTGCATAATAAAGCCGCCGAACACTGCCCCAAATACAACGACGAAGCCTATAATGGTGGTCATGCTGCCCGCAGCGCCTCCAAAGCGTTATTCCACACTCCTAGCACCAAGCGTGGCATTCCGCTTTTTGCGCTCCGCGTGAGTTGCAAGGCTACTCCCGTTGCGCAAGCGGTATACTCTATCGCCGGAGGCGTACCAAGATGAGCAAGCGGTTCTGGATAGGGCTAATGCTGGGCGCAGTGGTGCTTGGCAGTGCGTACGCTGTGTTCCAGCAGGAAGAGGAAACGCTGCCAATCGGCAGCGAAGCCCCCAACTTCAAGCTCACCTCGCTAGACGGCACGGAAGTAGAGCTGAGCAAACTGCGTGGTAAACCCGTGTACTTGGATTTCTGGGCGACATGGTGCGGCCCATGCCGGGCTGCTTTACCCCATACGCAACAGCTGGCGAAAAAGTACGGCGAGGAGGCCCATATCCTCACCATCAACTTGCGGGAGAGCGAGGAGAGGGTGCGCGCTTTTATGCAGCGAAACAACTACGACTTTACAGTGCTCCTGGACAAGGATGGGGCTGTTGCCAAAGCCTATCGTGTGAGTGGCATCCCAACCTTTGTGATCATTGATGCTCAGGGCAAAATCCAATTCGTGCAGGTAGGCTATGCGCCAGCGATTGGGCGCAAGCTGGAAGCTGAGTTGCAAAAAGCCATCCGCGCCAGCAAAGGGTGAAGAATGGGTAATGGATCGGTAGCGCAGCGCACGATTCTCGCCTTAGACACGCCCAACATAGGTCAGGCGTGCGACTGGGTGCAGCAGTACCGCGATAAGGTGTATGCGTATAAGGTTGGGAGCGTGCTGCATCTCGCGCATGGCTTGCCTGTGATTCACACCTTGCATGAGGCGGGGGCAGAACGCATCTTTTTAGACCTCAAGTTCCACGACATACCAAATGTAGTGGCGCAGGCGGTGCGCCAAGCAGCGGAGTTTGGGGTATGGATGCTCACGCTCCACGTTATGGGTGGAGTAGCGATGTTGGAAGCGGCGCGCACAGCGCTAAGCGACTTGCCCCATCGCCCGCTTCTGATTGGGGTGACAGTGCTGACTAGCTTGGACGCACCTGCCTTGCACGCGATGGGCATTCCCCGCGCTCCGCGTGCGCAAACACTGCGCCTAGCAAAGCTGGCGCTACAAGCAGGATTAGACGGCGTAGTTGCTTCGCCCTTGGAGGTGCGCCTGCTTCGTCGCCACTTGCCTCCAGAGTTTCTGATTATCACGCCGGGAGTGCGCCCCGTGGGCAGCCCTGCGCACGACCAGAAACGGGTCGCTACTCCTGAGCAAGCCTTGCGGTGGGGGGCAGATTTCGTCGTGATGGGGCGCGCCCTCCTACGCTCTAAAGATGCTCTGTGAAACAGCAATTGGGTACACTTCACTCTGCTAACCAACAGGGGGCATCCAACGATGTTCAAGGCACTGGCACGACTGTGGCGCTATCTCGTTGCGTGGCTAACGGGCAAGGTAGAGCAGTTGGAAGACCCTGAGGTGCTATTGGATCAAGCGCGGCGTGAGATGCAAGAGACCCTCGCACGCAACCGCGAACGCGCCATCCAAGCAATCACGCAAAAGAACATTCTGCAAGCCGAAGTGGAAAAGCTAGAGCGCACCGTGCGCGACTTAGAGCGCAAAGCCGAACTTGCCCTGCAACACGGCAAGCGCGACCTTGCCCTGCAACTTATCCGCGAAAAGAAAGCACAAGAAGGCGCTCTGCAGAGCATGCGCGCCTCGCTGCAGCAAGCCATTGAGACCGTAGAGTCCATCAAGCTGGCAATCCGTCGCCAAGAGGAGGAGGTGCGGGTCAAGACCGCGCAAGCGTTGGCGATGAAAGCCCGCTGGAAGCAAGCCCAAATCCAAAACGCTATCAACAAGGCGCTAGAGGGCATCACCATTGAAAACCTCGAATCCGTTTGGAGCGCAGCAGAGCAACGCATTCAGCGGGCAGAGGCTGAGGCAGCGGCGCGCCAAGAAATGGCAGCGCAGAGCCTGCAAGGGCGGCTGGCCGCCTTACAAGATGCCCAACTTGACTACGAGGCAGAGCAAGAGCTGGCAAGGATCGAACAACGCCTGGGACTACGCCCCGCCGAAGCTACGACTACCAGCGCAGTCGAAGAGTCGGACGCGCTTCGTGAGCTGGAGGAGCTAGAGCGCAAGCTCCAAGCAACCCAGCGCGGCGACACAAGCGCTACCAACGGCACGTAGAGGCAGGAGGGAAAAGCGATTACACCGCCATACCCTGACTATTCGCGCATTCGCTTCCACTGGCTCACGCACTTACTGCTTTCAGGGCGCCTGCAGCGGACGTTACGCTGGCTGGGACTGGTGTGGCTGGCAGCGATAGCTCAAGGCGTGTGGGCGCCACGCATGCAAATAGGTAGCGCCACGCCCGACTTCCCCCTGTTAGTGCTGGGATGCTTAGCACTGCTTACGAATCCGAATACGGCTGCGTGGGCAGGCTTTTTTACCGGGCTACTACATGCCAGTATGCTGGAGCAAACAGTGGGGAGCCTTATCATAAGCCGTGTGTTAGCAGCAACCGCTGTGGCACACCTACCGATGCTCATCTCAAATCGGCACTGGCTCAGCGTAGTACCTGCTGTGGCAGCGCTGAACCTTCTTAGCCAAACGCTTTACTACTTCGCTGCCCCGAGCCTTGGAAGTGGCGCATTCTGGCAAGCAACGTTGGGGAGCATGGTGTATAATATTGCGTTGGCGGTTCCCGCTTATTGGCTGGTTCGGCGCATTTTACCACCTGAACCCGACGAAGGGTTGTATCTATGGAACACCAGGCAATGAAGTGCGGTATACACAGATAAGGAGGCATCACTGCAATGGCGCAGATGGCGACGGATCAACAACACCGCACGGACGAGCGCAGTGCATACGCCATAGCTATCCGCCAATTAGAAGCTGCTGCGCACTACCTAAACCTTGACCGCAGCCTGCTGGAGATCCTCAAACGCCCCCGTCGTGAGCTAACCGTGAATTTCCCCGTCAAAATGGATGACGGTTCCATTCGCGTGTTCACAGGCTACCGTGTGCACCACAACCCAGCCCGCGGTCCAGCCAAGGGTGGCATCCGCTACCACCCTGAGGTCACGTTAGACGAAGTGCGCGCGCTGGCGATGTGGATGACTTGGAAATGCGCGGTGGTCAACATTCCCTACAGCGGCGCCAAAGGCGGCGTCGTTTGCGACCCCAAGCGCCTGTCTATCCACGAGCTGGAAAACCTCACCCGCCGCTACATTACCGAGATTTCGATGCTAATCGGTCCTGAGTCGGATGTGCCCGCGCCCGATGTGGGAACCAACCCCCAAGTGATGGCGTGGATTATGGACACCTACTCTATGCACAAGGGGTACACAGTGCCTGCCGTCGTGACAGGTAAGCCCATCCCAATCGGTGGCTCGGAGGGGCGACTGGAAGCGACGGGGCGCGGGGTAATGGTAGTGGCTGACCAAGCGTTGCAACAAATCGGGCGTCGGCTGGATGGCGCGCGCGTTGTGATCCAAGGCTTTGGCAACGTCGGCTCCTCCACTGCTAAACTGATGCACCAAGCGGGGGCGAAAGTTATCGCCGTCTCCGACGTGCGCGGCGGGATCTACAACCCCAACGGATTAGATATCCCCTCTCTCCTCCACTGCGCCGGACGCGACGGCTGTCTACAAGCCTACCGCGACGCCGACCATATCACCAACGAGGAGCTTTTGGAATTGCCCTGCGATGTGTTAGTACCCGCTGCTTTGCACGGTGTAATCACCAGCGCGAACGCTGACCGCATCAAGGCACGCGTTATTGTAGAAGCCGCAAACGGCCCCGTGACCCCCGATGCTGACGAAATCCTCGACGACAAAGGCGTGCTGGTTGTGCCAGATATCCTGGCGAACGCTGGCGGCGTGTTGGTGTCCTACTTCGAGTGGGTGCAAGACCTGCAGTCCTTCTTCTGGGAAGAGGAGGAAGTCAACCAGAAGCTAGAAAAAGCGATGCGCCGCAGCTACCAACACGTGGCGCAAACAGCAGAGCAAAACAAAGTGAACCTGCGGATGGGCGCATACATCATTGGCGTCAAGCGCGTAGCCGAAGCGACTATCATCCGCGGTATCTATCCGTAGCGCATTCGGGTTCCCTGCAAAAATAGCTCGCCTACGCCGACAATTTCGCCGTATGGCGTGGGCGAGCTGGTTATCGCGGGCGCTGCGACATTCCGATTTGCTAATCGCGCTTGCGATTTTGGTCGTAATCTCCATCCTCATTTTGCCCATCCCCAAGTGGCTGCTGGATACGTGCATTGTGTTCAACTTCGCAGCCTCAATTGTGATCGCATTTATGGCGGTCAACATTACCAACCCGCTGCAGTTTTCAGTGTTTCCAGCATTGCTACTGATTGCCACATTGTTTCGTCTCGGGCTCAGCATCGCCGCTACTAAGCTGATCTTGGGCACGGGGGACGCAGGGAGGGTGATTGAAACCTTTGGGCAGTTCGTAGTGGGCGGCGATTTTGTGGTGGGGGTGGTGGCGTTTTTGATTTTGGTGGTGGTGCAGTTTGTAGTGATCACAAACGGGGCAGGGCGCGTGGCAGAGGTGGCAGCACGCTTCACGCTGGATGCGATGCCAGGCAAGCAGATGGCGATCGACGCCGACTTAAATGCAGGGCTAATTGACCAAGAAGAGGCGAGGCGACGCCGTCGCGCGATTGAGTTGGAAGCCGACTTTTATGGAGCGATGGACGGTGCCAGCAAGTTCGTCAGGGGCGATGCGATCGCTGCCGTGCTGATTATGCTCATCAACATCATTGGAGGCTTTGCGGTAGGCTTCCTGCGCGGGCAGGGGGATGCCCTCACTGTGCTTCGAACCTACACACTGCTCACGGTGGGCGAGGGTTTGGTGGCGCAGATACCCGCCGTGCTGATTTCCACTGCCACAGGCTTGATGGTGACCCGCGCCTCTACTGACCAAGCTATGGGTCAAGACTTAGCGGCGCAGGTGTTGCAGTATCCGCGCGTGCTGATGGGAGCTGGAGGAGCGGTGGCACTGCTGGCATTAGTGCCTGGCTTTCCCAAGCTACAGTTTCTGGTGGTGGGAGGGGCGTTGTTTGGGTTGGGCTACTTGGCGAGCCGAGTGAACTTGTTGCCCCCTGCAGAACCCGAAAAGCCCCAGCCAGAGAGCGCACCGCCGCCCCCCACAGGTCCTGAAGCCGTGCTACCACTGCTCAAAGTGGACGCGATTGAGCTGGAGATCGGCTACGGGCTGATGGCGCTGGTAGACCCCAACCAGAAGGGTGATCTGCTGGAGCGGATCGCAGCTATTCGTCGTCAGTTGGCAACCGAGCTGGGGTTTGTGATGCCCTCTGTGCGCGTGCGCGATAATGTGCGCTTGCGCCCACTGCAATATCAAATCAAGATTCGAGGCGAGGTTGTGGCTCAGGCGGAGGTGCAGCCACGCCTCTTGCTGGCGATGCCCCCATCCACAGACGCTTTGCCAGTCGAGGGCATCCCCACTACCGAGCCGGTGTTTGGGATGCGCGCCTACTGGATTGAGCCGCATCAACGCGAGCATGCCCAACGGTTGGGCTACACGGTTGTAGAGCCGACCGCAGTAGTCGCCACGCATCTTACCGAGATCGTGCGACGACACGCCGCCGAGCTGTTAGGGCGCGCCGAGGTACAGCAGCTGCTGGATAACCTCAAAGAGCATAACCCTGTGGTTGTACAGGAAGTCGTGCCTGACCTGCTGACACTAGGCGAGGTGCAAAAGGTGCTGCAACACCTGCTGCGCGAAGGTGTTCCCATCCGCGACTTGGTCACCATTTTAGAGACTCTTGGCGACCATGCTGGGCGTACGCGCGATGTGGAAGCGTTGGGTGAGTACGTGCGCGCAGCCCTAGCCCGCACCATCACCCATCGCCTGCAATCCCCAGACGGCAAGCTGCGCTTAATGGTGTTTGAACCCGCGCTAGAAGCCTACTTACGCGAGCGTGTAGAACAAACCCCTCACGGCGTCGCACTCAGTTTGGATGTGGAAACCAGTCGCACCCTGCTGCGCACCATCGGACACCACGCGCAGCAGATGACCGCACAAGGCTACTTGCCTATCTTGGGCTGTGCAGGCAACTTGCGACTGCCCATCCGCAAGCTGCTTGGGACAGAGCTGCCACAAATCCACGTGATTGCGTATCACGAGATTGCCCCGCGCACCGATATCGAAATCATGCGCCAGGTAACGAAGGCGGAGGTACTCGGCAGCGCAGTAGCCGCTTGAAGTGCGCATGCAGAAAGAAGAGCGAATGGATAAGCTCGAAACGCGACAAGCGCGTACCGAAGCCGACCTTGGGGAATTGAAGAGCATGAGGATAGAGCTCTGCGAGCGCGCCGACGAGTGCCCGCCACTTTGGGGCGGTTTTTTCAAGGAAATGCACCTCTACAACGAAGAGCAGCTCTACCAAGTGCTTGGTGACACGCTTATTTTGGACGAGCTGGTCTAGCCCCCCTAGGTGGGGGAGTGGCTTCATCGGGGTACATCTGGCGCACAATCGCTCCTAAGATGCCGTTTACGAACCGCCCAGATTCGGCGGTGCTATATTTTTTGGCGAGTTCAATGGCATCATTGATGACCACTTTGAACGGTTGCTCGGGGTGGTGGCGGAGTTCGTAGAGCGCAAGGCGCAGGATGTTGCGGTCTATCACTGCCATGCGGTCAATCGTCCAGCCACGGGCGTACTGCTGAATGATGGGATCCAGCTCTGTGGCTTGCGCTTGCGCCGTCCCCGTAACCAGTTCGCGCACTACATCACCATCTTCAGGGCTTAGTCCCGCTACGCTAAGTACTTCCTCAATAGCTTCCTCTACGGGTTTGCCTCCTAGGTCGATTTGGTATAGTGCACGCAGCGCCCACTCTCGTGCTGCACGACGCCCCGTAGGCTTACCGTTCATCGCACACCTCCCACCATAAGATCGCTTCTTAGCAAGCGTGGCACAAATGGCGTGGAGACTAAGCCTTTGCGGAACTCGTCGGTGCGCACGATTCGCAGCAAGAAGTCGCGGCAGGTATGAACCCCCGCGATGCGCGTTTCCTGCAAGGCGCGTTCTAAACGAGCAAGTGCCATTGCGCGGGTAGGTGCGTGCACAATAATCTTCGCCAAGAGCGGGTCGTAGTATGGAGGCACACCGTAGCCTGTGTAAAGATGGCTGTCTACGCGCACCCCAGGACCGCCGGGAGGCGTCCACTCGCTAATCCGCCCCGTAGAGGGAGTGAAATCCCGCTCTGGGATTTCGGCAGTAAGGCGTGCTTCGATCGCGTGTCCGTGAATGGGTATCTCGTGCTGCTCGAAAGGCAGCGGCTCACCCGCGGCGATACGGATTTGCCACTGCACGATGTCAATACCGGTGATTGCTTCCGTTACGGGGTGCTCCACTTGCAGGCGTGTGTTCATTTCGATAAAGTAGAAGTTTTCGTCCGAATCTACCAAAAACTCAACCGTGCCGGCGTTTTGGTAGCCGACAGCCTGTGCGACTTTAACTGCTGCTTCGCCGAGGGCAGCGCGCGTTTCGGGCTTGAGGTTAGGGGCGGGAGCTTCCTCAATCATTTTCTGGTGGCGGGGCGTTTGGACAGAGCATTCGCGCTCGTAAAGGTGTAACACCTTGCCATGCTCGTCAGCCAAGATTTGTACCTCGACATGGCGTGGTTCGGGGATGTACTTTTCCAGGTAGACATCGGAGGAGCCGAAGGCAGCTTGGGCTTCCGACTGGGCAATTCGTAAAGCAGGGAGAAGGTCGTCTTCGCTCATCACGCGCCGGATACCGCGACCGCCGCCGCCCGCAGCAGCTTTGATAAGCAGGGGGTAGCCGATGCGACGCGCTGCCGCAACTGCCTCGTCTTCGGTTTGGATGGCATGCTCTGTGCCGGGCAATACTGGGGCGCCCGCGCGCTGAGCGATTTGGCGTGCCAACGACTTGTCACCCATCTTGGCGATGGCATCGGGCGGCGGTCCGATGAACTTGATGCCTTGAGCTGCGCAGGCTTCTGCGAAGCTACTGCGCTCCGAAAGATAGCCGTAGCCCGGATGGATGGCTTCCGCCCCCGTGATGTGAGCTGCCATCAAAATATGGGGGATGTTCAAGTAGCTTTCCACGCTGGGGGCAGGCCCAATGCACACCGCTTCATCCGCAAGCTGCACATGCATTGCGTCGCGGTCAGCTTCTGAGTAGACAGCCACTGTGCGGATGCCAAGTTCGCGGCAGGCGCGGATAATGCGCACCGCAATCTCGCCCCGGTTGGCAATCAGTACCTTGCGAAACACAGCGAGGTTTATTGTACCCGCCCACCTTTGAGAGCAGGAATCGGCAAACCAGCGGCAAACGGAAAGACTATGGCAGCTTTCAAGATAGCAATCAACCGATGGACGATGCCTGGCGACTGGGACGTGAAAACCTGCTTGCGAGTGGCGAAAGAGTCGGGCTTTGACGCGATTGAGTTCAACATGGAGTTTTCGGGGGCGATCAGCCCCGCAACAAGTGACTCTGATGCTTCGCGCATTCGTCACGAGGCTGACGCGCTCGGGATTGAGCTAAGCGCTCTGTCAACAGGCGTCTACTGGCAGAAACCGTTCACTCATCCAGACCCACAGGTGCGGGCAGAGTCGGTGGAGCTATGTCGCCATCAGTTGCGTCTAGCTCAGGCGATGGGGATCGACGCAATTTTGGTAGTACCGGGGATAGTAACGCCCGATGTGCCGTATGACGTTGCCTATGAGCGAGCACGCGCTGCGCTCCAAGAGCTAATCCCCGAAGCAGAACGGCGCAAGGTCGCAATTGCGCTTGAGAACGTGTGGAACCGCTTCTTGCTTAGCCCGCTAGAGATGCGCGACTTTGTTGACTCACTGGGCAGTGCCTATGTGGGCGTTTATTTTGATGCGGGCAATATCTTAGCCTACGGATATCCCCAGCACTGGATTAACATCTTGGGGACGCGTATCAAGCGCGTGCATGTGAAAGACTTTCGCACCGACATAGGCAACATCCAGGGGTTCACGAACCTGCTTCAGGGAGATGTGCCGTGGATGGCGGTGCGTGCAGCGTTAGAGGCAGTGGGCTATCAGGGCTACATCACGGCGGAAGTAAGTGGCTATCGGCTGTTCCCTGAGCTGGGGCTGCGCCACATCGCAGATGCTTTGCGTGCGGTGTTTCAAAGCTAAGAGGTACGCCGGCGGCGGTGCCGACGTACCTCTGGGCTTACTTGTGGCGCGAGGGCTGCGGCGGCTCTGGAAGTCGGTTGGCTATCCAACGCATAATGCCAAAGGCGACTCCCCCACCAAGCAGTAGGAATGCGCCCAACAGCATCCAGCGGCGCTCCCAGCGGGGCGCCTCTGTCGTACGTGCCGCTTCTTGGGCGACCTGAGCGGTGTTGATAACGGGGGCTGCGCTAGTTGCGTCGGGAGGAAGGTCCGAGGGCGTGATTACCAAGTGTTCTGGCACACCTGTGGGTGCGTTGCGGGTCACAGCCTCTTCTATGACGCTGGGCACATCCCCCTTAGGGGGCACTACCTGTGGACTGACCTGTAGGGGAGGCGCGTTCTCATACGCCCTCCACCACTCAGGGCGCTCGTCAGGTCGGCGCCCTTCCGTAGCAATCCCCCAACTTAGAGCAATTGCCAAAACCATGCAGACGACGCTAACGCATAGGCGCACCTTCTTCATGCTTCATGCTCACCTCCTATCCAGTTGCGCTAGCGAGTGCGGTAGCCACACTCCAAAAGGATGCAATTGGTCGTTTGCATCCGCTCTATCTGGCTTTAGAAGGAGCGGTTTGGGCTTTGCCAAACGAGACGGACAATTTCTGATACACGCGGTAGCTGGATGTTGATCAGTGGCTCATCATCAAGGCTGCGCTCCCGGATGCGCCAGTCATAGTTAAAGCGCAGGGGGAGGCTGTAGAGCACCATCGCTTCATCTTTTGCGATAATCGCACCGTTGATAGTCAAGCCGCGCCCGTCTGTGGCAAGGTTTCCTCCACCGACGAAGTTCGTGAACATAATCGCGTCGATTCGCGAAATCCCTCGCTCGTCTGCGTCAATAACGCCATTTTGATCAATGTCTATCTGCAGGGAGAGGCGCTCGATCTCGTTTTGTTCGGGGTCGCCGTAGGCGGATTGGTAGCGCATGCGCCCCGTGCTATCTACTTGACGCGCATCGAAAGGCGGGATCCAGTTGCCATTTTCGTCGTAGCGTCCGCGGGTGAAAGGTGGGGTCATGAAGTAAAGCGGGTAGTATCCAAAGCGTCGCGTGTTGCCCATAATGATGCTGCCGCGGGCTGCTAAGCCGAGGGCGTCTTTGCGCTCGTTGTGGCTAAGCACTGTGTTCAGCGCATTTCCGCGGAAGTCGGGCGGGTTCTTGTAGATGATGTCGCCTACGATGTGGACGTTGCGCCCTGCGTAGATGGTGCCTTGCCCTTCCACGTAGCCCCGAATCACCACATCCTGCGTGACAGTGATGGGTCCGTGGATGCGGATGGGGCGGTCCTTATAGCCGATAAGGGCGACGCTCCCGTTGATAACGCCGTTAGTATCCAAGCGCACATAGCGTCCCTTTTGTGGATCCCACACTTCGATGCGTGCGGGTTGGTTATAGTTCGGGTTGGGCGTGCCATCGGAGAAGGTTGCGCGCGGATTGCGCCACGTGCGTGAAAGCTCAATGTAAAAGTTCAGGTCGTTGAGGTTTGGCAAAACCAGTTCGCTTGTGGGGCGGCTGTCCAAGGTTTGATTGTGGAAGTTGCGCGTGCCGTCGACATCTGCCAACACCGCACCAAACGGCGAGCCACCCACCATCTGCGCGTCAGCGTGGTAAAGATAGTCGCGCCACAGGCGGAAAGTGCTGCTTTCAAACACTCCGTGCACGAGGCTGTTGTAAGCAGGGCGCATGAATGGGTCAAGAAGCTGGCGGGCGGCGTACTCTGCATTGCTCCACTGGCGCGGGACTCGATGACCATAAGGCAGGATAATCCGCCCCTGTGCGCGTGGGCTAAGCTTTTCGTTAGGAGAGGCTATGATCGAGCCATTAAACACGGGCGGACCTCCAGAGCCATACCGTAGCTCAAAGTCGCCATTGGAGCGCGAGTCGCCGTTCATCACCAACTGCTCTCCACTAAAGCCGTACATCCAACCGTAGTTGTTCACAAAGTAGGCATAGTTGAACACCTCAGAACGGCTCAGGGACAGCTCAAAGCTTTGGTCTACCACCCTTCGGGGTTCATTAGCATCGAGCATGCCGTTGTTGTTGTAGTCAATCCACCCAACCGAGCGCACGGTCAGGCGTCGACGATAGCTATCCACGGGCTCATAGCTGATAACGAAGGCTTGGTAGTTACCCACTCCCGTGATCGTGCTAGTGCGCACCCACCGAGGATTGGACGGGCTGGCACCTTCTAACAAGCTTTGGAGCGCGCTAAACCGCTGGGCAATTTTGAACTGGCGCCAAATATCTTGCATGACTGCTTGCACGCCCGCTTCGGCAAGGTTGTGCGTGACTAGCTCGTTCATGCGAGCTGCTGCGGTGCGCACATCGCGGGTAGCGATCTCTAAGTAAGCGATCCCCGTGATAGTCGCTAAGCCGCTCATTATCAAGGTCGTTACCAAGGTGCTACCCCGAACACAGCGTTTGAGACGCTTGTACATCTGTGCTCACCTCCCCAAAAGTTATCGCTGGGCATTGCGTAGGAGAATTGTTTCCTCATAGGCAATGTGTTGCGTGCCCGAGGCATGGGGGATGCGTACGCTTAGGCGCACATGGAGCGCGATTATCCCTGGCGCCACCTGCTGAACAGTGAAGGGTGCGTAGGGAGCGCCATCGGGTGTGGTATTCACCAAGTTCGTCAGAAGAACGCGCGACCAGCCGTTGTGCGCCATCACCAGCTGCCCATTCCCAAAGTTTGCAACGAGCCGAACGGGGTTCTGTAGGTTGGGCTGGGGTGGAATGCGGATTTGACCGTTCGGGTCACGTGCTGGCATTAGAAGGGTGATGGCAGACGAGGTAATGCGCGCTGTGTTGGGCTGCTGGAGAAGCTCTTGAACGTGGATAGCTTGCCAAGCTACTTCGCGGATTTCTCGCAAAGCGTTGTAAACAGCGCGGTTAGCGGTGTTATGACGGGCAGTGCGTTCGTAGTTGCGCAGCACCAGCACTTGCGTGCTCACCAGCAACGCGATTGCCACCCCTGCAATCGCGGTTGCCATCAGCACTTCCAAAAGCGTTGTGCCACAGTGGCGGCACCTCCTACCCCCAGTCATCGCAACCTCCCCTACCAATCTGTGGTGCAAGACGCGCACAAAACGCTAACAAGCGCTTTAGCTTAGTTGAGGCTGGCAACGCTTGTGGCAAGACGCACTTGTTGCCAGCGATCAGTCACTGGCTCTTGCCAGTGCACTGTAACAATCACGGTTTTCAGCCCGATAGAAATGTTGTTGGCTGTAGTAAGGTTATGCACCTCGACTGTGCAGAAACCGTTGCGTAGGTGCGCCGCGATGCTTAGTGTTTCGCCATTGCTAAGGCGCAGGTTTGTGAAGCGTACTCGAAACAGGTTGGTGTCATTTAGCTCGATAGTTTCGCCGAGCCCCGCAGCGACTAAGCCTTGTGCTGTGATCTGCAGGAAATCGAGGGTGCGTATACGCTCTAAGACGGTCTGAGCCAGGTTTGTAGCGAAGGTGCGCTGTTCGGCTTGGCGCTGCAGACGCGTGGTCAGCGGTGAGATGGCGGCGATACTGAGCACTAGTAGCACTACGATAAACACCGCGACCAGCACTTCCGCTAACGCAGAGCCAATCTCCCGCCGCATGCCTTACTCGCCCTCCCAATCGAGTCGGTGGTTTGGCAAGCCCGTGGGGCAGATCGGCGGTTCACCAATCGCTCCTACTTCGTAGGGTGCTCCGCCGCCCGCGGGGCAGAACGGCTCTGCTTCAAGGTATGTAGGCACCAAGTCGCTCATGGAAACGCTTGTGCCTGAGCGGGCGCGCGTAGCGAGGGCATACATCTCTTTCGCTTGCTGGATTTGGCGCAGGTTAGCCACGCAGATTCGTGTTTGGGCGCGCTCGCGAGCACGCATCCAACTCGGCACCGCTAACGACACTAAAATGCCGATGATCAGCACAACCACCATAATCTCTACTAGCGTGAAACCTCGCGTACCTGGGCTTCGCATGGCCGTTCCCCGCGCAGGCTGTACCTGCTACAAGGTTCCACACTCCCTGCAAAGTCCAGACCCTGAAAGATTCCAGATTTTTGGGGTTAGCGGGCGTTGTGAGTTAGCGCACGGGTATGGAATAACCGCTTGCGGAATAGTGCGCATGCCCAAGCTCAGAACGCTGTGTGCGCTAGCAAGGCCTTTCGTGGTGGTGTTTCTGTTGCAGCTGATTGCGCTGCGGTGGGGAATGGGGCTATCTCTTACCCCTGCCATGTACTGTGCAGCATTGCTTATAGCGTTAGGTATCGTGGCAATCGTTGGCGGGCAGCTAAGCCGCGTCAATTGCCATGCCCATGAGATAGCCAAACTTCAGCAGGAGCAGCTTACTCGACTGCAGCGTGCTATTGAGGCAGTGCCCGTGGCGGTTATCCTGACTGATGCCGAGGCGCGCATCCAGTACGTCAACCCTGCTTTCACGCAGCTTACGGGCTATACTCCCGAAGAGGCTGTTGGGCAGCGTCCAAACATTCTCAAGAGCGGGATGATGCCTGAGTCGTTTTACGAGCAGCTCTTTGCGAGTTTGCAACGCGGGAGCAATTCAGGGGGCGCTTTTTGAACCGTAAGAAGGGGGTTGCCATCAAGACCCCAGAAAACGGGGTAGAGTTCAGCCCTCAGACCCACTACTGAGCGGAGAGCGTGATTGCGCCGATTTTAGACTCGACGGGAAAGCTGGTGGGATATTGTGCGATTCAGCACGACATTACGGAGCAGGTGTTGCGCGAGCAAGCAGAAGCTCGCCGGGCAGAGCTGCAACGCTTGCTCACCCAGGTTGCCCTCGCTTTGCAGACAGAACCACCTCTTGAAGAGCGACTGGATGCTGTGCGCTTGGCATTGATCCAGCACGGCGTGATCGGTGAGGCATCCACACTGGCGCTTTGGGCACGCGAGGGTGAGGCGCTGCAGTTGCTCCATGCCGTAGGCGCGGACGCACCCTACTTCCAGAAGGGCTGGTTAGAGCTTACCAGCGCAGAGTGGCTTGTTCCTGCGGTGCAGATGGTGCAACTCCATCGTCGCTCTCCGCTCAACGCTTACGTAATCCCCCTTCAGTGGATGGGGCAGGTGATGGGGATAGCCCTGTTAGGAAGTGCCCACGCTCGCTATCAGCCCTCACTCCCTGAGTGGCAGGTTGAGTTCTTGACGCAGTTGGGCGAGCTACTGGCGATGGCGTTGTTAAACGAGCGTTCGCGGCAGGCGCTGGTTGAGGCTAAGCAAGCTGCCGAGCGCTTGGCGCAGGCGCGCACAGAGTTCTTAGCCAACATGAGCCACGAAATCCGCACGCCCATGAACGGCGTGCTAGGGATGCTGAGCTTGCTGAAGGAGACCCCACTTACGGCAGAACAACGCGAACTCCTTACCACTGCCGAAGTAAGCGCCAAGCACCTGCTGGAAATCCTCGACGATATCCTGCACTTCGCCAAAATCGAGGCAGACCAAGTGGAGTTGGAGCAAGTCCCTGTTGACATCGCTCAGTTAGTATCGGAAAGTTGCGCGATGGTTGCGCCCCAAGTTCAAGCAAAGGGATTGACCCTCCGCCACGAGTTGCCTCGCGAAGTGCCTTTGCATGTGTTGGGCGACCCCACACGGTTGCGCCAAATCTTGCTCAATTTGCTTAGCAACGCAGTCAAGTTTACGCATCAGGGCGAGATTGCTGTGCGAGTGCAGGTGGTAAACGAAACCGAATCGCAGCTTACGCTGCGCTTTGAAGTGCAAGACACTGGCATCGGTATCCCCCTCGATCGTCAAGCGGTGATTTTCGAGCCGTTTCGCCAGGCGGATGGCTCTACGACGCGCAAATACGGCGGCACGGGGCTAGGGCTTGCAATTGTGCGTAGGCTGGTGGAGCTGATGGGCGGACAAGTGGGCGTGCAAAGCGCGGAAGGTGTCGGTTCCACCTTCTGGTTCGTTGTAGCATTCCCCAAGGCAGAGGCATCGGCAACTGCAACGGAAGTCGCGGTAGAGGAGGTTCTTCAATCCATCCAAGGGCTGCGCGTATTAGTTGCCGAAGACAACCCCGTAAACCAGAAAGTGATTCGCAGGATGTTGGAGCAGTGGAAGGTGCTGGTGCAGGTGGCTTCCAACGGACGCGAAGCTGTGGAGCGGTTCCAAGCTGGCTCTTATGAGGTGGTGCTAATGGACTGCCAGATGCCCGAAATGGATGGCTATGAGGCAACCCGTCGCATCCGCATGCACGAGCGGCGCTACGGCTTGCCTCGAACTCCAACTATTGCCCTAACTGCCAACGCCTTACAGGGCGACCGGGAGCAGTGCCTGCAAAGCGGGATGGACGATTACTTGACCAAACCTATAGAGCCGTCCCTGCTTGCAAGAAAGCCTGCAGAATGGAAGCAGCGTGCCTCGCTTCGGAAGGCAGCATAACCCTGCATTTTCGCTAGCGGTTGCCGAAAATCCTTAGTTAGGATGCGTGTGCTGGTGGTGGACGACGAGGAAATGGTGCAACACTTACTGCAACAGGCGCTGGAGGACTTCGGCTGTCAGGTAGATGTGGCATCTAACGGGCGCGAAGCTCTCCAACGCCTCACTGTTCACACCTATGACCTGATCCTCACTGATATCCACATGCCCTACATGAGCGGGGTGGACTTTGTGCGTCGTCTCCGCCAGCAAGGCAACCGCACTCCTGTGGTAGTAATGGACAGCTACCCCGATGTGTTTTTGGAGAGCGATGTCGGCACGGAGGCGCTCGCAACGCTTGTGAAGCCATTCGACCTTTGCGAGGTCCGCCGCGTGCTCCAGGAGGCACAGCGGTTGTTGATAATGAGGTGATGTCACATGCGTACTCGTTGGAGCTTGGCTGTAGTGGGCATGCTTGGCTGCACGGCGCTCGGTGCTGCGCAGTATACGTCTGAGACCGCAGAATGGTTGTTCGCAGACCCTCAGGAAGTAGTGAAGACTGCGACGCGCACCGAACGCACCGTGGCCGAATCGTTTACCACCGTGCGTGTGCTGAGCCGTCGCGAAATAGAGCTAAGTGGCGCTCAAACGATCCAAGAGTTGCTGGAGCGGATGGTGGCGGAATTTGAGGGGCAAGAGTCGTCGCAGCACCGGTTTTTGAGCATGCGTGGGGCATACAGTGCCTCCGAGTTCAATGAGCGGATGCTCTTTTTGTTAGACGGGCAGCCGCTAAACGACCCGATTTTGGGGAATTTCCCTGCGATGAGCCTTAGCACGCACGATGTAGAGCGAGTGGAGGTCGCCTTTGGGCCTGGCTCAGCGATGTATGGACCGAACGCTTTCGCAGGGGTGGTGAACATTATTACACAGCAAAGTGATACTCAGCGTTCCTCGTTGTGGAGCGGCTATACGGGGCGAGGAGGGTACAACGCCTCGCTACGCTGGATAACGCCTCAAGGCGCGCCTACCCGCGTTAGCGTCCAGACTTCCTTCTGGCGCGACCCTGGCAGCGACCGCATACGGAATAACGATTCGACTGTGCGCACGGTGCGTCTTGCCTTCACACAAGGCACGCCTGAACGCGGGCAGTGGCGTGTTAACTACCTTTACTCTGACCTTGAGCGCGGACAGGTTGGGATGCGCTACAACACCTATGCCACTCCGCAAGACCGCAGCCATTGGCGCACTCATTACTTCCAAGTAGAGTACAGTCGCGAATTCGGCAAGTTCAGTCAAACCAGTCGCTTGTATGGGCTTGTAGGGGATATCGTGTTTCACAAGGTGCAGTCTGTGCCGCCGTTCGTTCCGAATGCGCCACTGACGCGTATGGCGTGGCAGCAAAGTATGCTTGCGACTGAAACCTACTACCAGTGGCGTTTACCTACAGCGCAACTGTTAGCAGGCGTGGATTACCGGTACATGCGTGCCAGCAGTGGCAACCATTTCGGTGGTAGCCATACAGCACACAACCTCGCCCTCTATGCACAAGCAGAGTGGCAATTAGGGCGATGGCGTCCGATTTTGGGCGCGCGCTTTGATGCCCACTCCATTTATGGCAACCAGTTCAGCCCGCGTGTCGGCTTTACATACATCGCCCACGAGCGGCATCGTTTCCGCGCTTCCTTAGGGTACGCTTTCCGCGCTCCCAGTTTTACAGAGCTTTATCTGCGCAACTACATTGTGTGGTGGAACTTTCTCGGTAACCCTGTGCCAATTAGCGTTGAAGGTAATCCGCAATTGCGCCCTGAAACCACTACTACGTGGGAATTCGGTTATCGCCTGCTCCAGCCGCACTGGCAGCTGGATGTAGCGTTCTTTAGCGCGGACCTCAAGCATGTTGTTTCGGTCTTCCCACGCGACATGAACCAACCCACGCGTCGCTGGTATCAGAACCTTCACCAGTTTCGCGTGTGGGGCTACACAGCGGACGCTGTTTTTAAGCTTTCCCCTTGCTGGACGTTGCAGGTGGGCTATATGCATGTCCGCCATGGTGTGCGGGTGGACTACAAGCCTGCTCGCCATCGCGCCGTTTTCCGCCTCGCTTACTACAAAGAGCGCGGCTTGAGCGGTCAACTTGTGTTCAACTACCCCGCAGTGGGGCAAGGTTTTATCGACGCTTACGCTTGGAATACTTACCTAAACCTCATCTACCCCCAAGATGACCGAAGTCAATGGAACTTGCGAATCGATAACCTTTTCAACGTGCGCACCGAGATGGCGCGCGGGGTGCCAGGGGGGAGACGTAGCCTATGGTTCTCGTATCAGCGCGACTGGTGATCCGCTGTGAAGCGATTTGGTGGGACCGTGGCGGTGTGGGGTGTCGCGTACGCGCTGCTGCACGGGCAGGGCGTGTCCATCGCGATTCTTCAAAGTCGCGAAGGTGGGTTTTATGCCGACGCTGTGCAGCGGTTTCGCCAGGAGTTAGAGCGGCAGGGTGTCACTGTACACTTGGAAATCTTCGCCCTTAGAGGAGAGCGTAGCGATGCCGAGTTGCCTCGCCGCCTTTTGGAGCGTAAGCCGAAGGTAATCGTGGCAGTGGGTACAGATGCTGCAAACCTGCTTAAAGCGTACTATGAGAAGCTGCCCCCTTTGGAGCAAGTTCCTGTAGTCTTCACGATGGTGGTAGACCCTGTGGGGTTGGGGTTGATAGAGAGTGCTGAGCGCAGCGGGAGGCGATTTGCGGGCGTTGCGCTCACAGTGCGCCCCCAGCGGCAGTTGCGGGCACTGCTTGATGCTGTTCCTGCAGTCAAGCGGGTTGGCGTGGTGTACAACCCCCGAGAGCCTGTGTTTCAGCAGTTGGTGCAGCAGGGGCGTGAGGACGCTGCTAAGCTAGGCTTGGTGCTGGAGGAGGCGCACGCTGAAACCCCTGCGCAACTAGGTTCAGCGCTCCAGCGGCTCAATGGGAAGGTGGACGCTCTGTGGCTGATTCCCGACCCCGTCTGCGCCTCACCAGAGCCGTTCCAGCAAATCGTGGAGTGGGCGTCGGCGCACAAGGTGGTCGTGCTAAGCTTTGCAGAGACCTTTGTGCGACGCGGGGCGTTGTTGGGCTTAGGCATTGATATGGCAGAGCAAGGCGCTTTAGCAGCCGAGCAGGTGATACGGATCCTAAACGGTGAAAAACCAGAGGATTTGCCTCTACTTACGCCTCGTCGTTTGCTGAGCTACTACAACCTCCGAACCGCGCGTGCACTGGGGGTGACGATCCCTGAAATGCTTTTGAATCTTGCCGCACGGGTGTACGAATGAGAAAGGTAGGCTTGCGTGGGCGGTTGTTGCTGTTTTACGCACTAACAGCGTTGCTGCCGGCGGTGCTAGCGGGCAGCTTGCTGTACGACTATTTGGAGGAGCAAGTAGAGCAATCAACAGCGCACTTGCAGCTCGACATCCAAGCAGAGTTGCACCGGTTCCGACGCACTATGGAAACGGGGGTAGAGCGGGTGCTGCACGATTCGCAGGCGCAGATGCGTCGGCGCACCGCCGAGCAGCTGGAGCGTCAGCGAGCACAGATACAAGCCGAGCAAACGCGACTGCTTCGAGAGGCAGTGAGCGAGACCCAAAGGGTTGTTCTCGGCGCGCTCAAGCAAATGGAGGTGCGGACCCTTGAGAACCTGAACCGCACGCTGCATCAGGTAGAGCAGCATGTGCAGATTACGCAAAAGCAATCACTCCTTCGTCTCAAGCGCGACACTGCCAACGCGACACGCGAAGCACTTCAGCAGACCATTCATCAGCACCTAGGACTTCTTTCTATGCAGCTCTCGCGTCAGGTTGAGAGTTTGCTGCGCAACTATGTGGCGCAACTTACGCTGATTGCGCAGCAGCCCGCTGTGCAGAGTGGCGAGTTGCAGGAGAGTCGATGGATTTTGCAAGCCTTGCAAGATCGTGAACCTGCCTATGAGGTGCTTGCGGTTTTAGATGCCGAGGGCAGTCCGCTGTTGGAACTGAGTGATGCATTAGATGACCCAAGGGCGATGCAAGACGATTTGCAGAAGCTATGGGCGCAGGTGCGAGCGCACCAAGAAACTGCGTGGGGGGAGGCGCGCCTGTACTTGATAGAGGGGCGGCTGCAGCCGCTCATCCCTATGATGACCCCCATCCGTCAGATGGGGAAGGGATTTCGGGGGGCGATATTTGCGCTTGTGGGGCTGGACGAGGTTAATGCGGTCGTGCGTGGCTTCCGTGTAGGCGAACGAGGGGTCGCGTTTTTGGTGCAACGCGATGGGCTCATTCTCGCCCATCCCGACCTACGGCGGGTCGGGCAAACCGATACCCAGTTTGCGCCGCTTTGGCAAGAAGGATTCCACGCGCGCAGTGTGCTACTACCCACCCCTGAGGGCGAGCAGTTGGTGGCAAGCGCTCCCGTGCCACGCCTTAGAGCGGTATTGCTAATCGCCCAGCCCGCCCAGGAAGCGTTCCAGCTGGTGAGTGCACTGCAGCAGTCGTTAGAGCAACAGTTTGCAGCGCAAGAGGCGCAAACGCGCGTTGCCTTGCGTTGGGCAAATCAAGCTGCTCAGCGCGATTTTAGAGGACAAACCACCCGTCAACAGGCGCGCAGTTGGGAGCGCATCGAGTACGCTAAGCGTCGCTCTCTCCAACGCTCAACGGCGTTGCTGGACGCCCTCACCGAGGCCCAACAACGCGGACTGGCAGAGATGATCGATAGCTCCTTTGTGCAAACTCAGCGGGAACTCAAACAGGGGCTATCAGCCCAATTGCATGGGGCGCTACGGCGTGCGCAAAGCCGGTTAGGAACGGTCGCTGCCGAAATGCGCCGCAGCATAGATGCTCAGGTGCGTACGGCGTTTAGTATCGCGTTAGCATGTGTGCTGGGGTTTCTCGTGTTGGGGGGCGTATTTCTGCATCGGATGCTCGTGCGCCCCCTGCGCGTCTTAGTTCGAACAGCTCACGAAATCGCGGCAGGCGACCTTTCACGGCGCGTTGTATTGCCCCAACGCGGGGTTCCCGACTTAGATGACCTTGCCGACTCGTTCAATCACATGGTGGACGCTGTGCAGCGAGCAGAAGCGCAGCTTATCCAATCCAGCAAACTCGCCTCGCTGGGCACTTTAGCGTCGGGCGTCGCACACGAACTGAACCAACCACTTGCAATCATCCGTGCGATTGCCCAGCAGAACTTGGAGATGCTGCGAAACGGCTCTTCCTTAGACGCGCAGCAGCTGGAAACTCTACGCGAAGACCTTCAGATAATCCATCGCCAAACCGTACGGATGAGCCACATTATTCAGCACTTGCGTACCTTTGCACGCAAGCCGCGCGAGGTGTTTGAGCCTGTGAATTTGAACGAGGTTGCCCAAAACGCTCTTATTTTGTTGCGCGAACAGCTGCGCAATCGCGGAATTACGCTCGTGGAGCGTTATGCGCCTGATTTGCCGCCTGTGCTCGGGGAGGCGAACTCGTTAGAGCAGATTGTAATCAACTTGCTGACAAATGCGCGCGACGCTTTGGAGGGCTGCGAAAACGGGCAGATTGTGATAGAAACAGGTGTGTACCATGACAGTCGGCAGACATATGCCGAGCTGCGGGTACGCGATAACGGGCCTGGTGTGCCCCCAGAAATCCGCTCGCAAATCTTTGACCCGTTCTTCACGACCAAGGATCCCAACAAAGGCACGGGTTTAGGGCTTGCGATTTCGCTGGAGATCGCGCACAAGCACAAGGGGATGCTGATGCTTGGCGACACTCAGCAAGGTGCGGAGTTTGTGCTGCGTATCCCTGTGGCTGAGCGCGAACAAGCCGCTGCGTAGGGCATTGTTTCAGCGAATGAGGATACGTCGCTGGTGGTCACCTTCGATGTGTAAGTGTACTTCCCAGAGGTGGGTGGGGCGTGGCGACAGCGAGGCAAGGCTAAGCCGTTCCGCCCATTCAATTGCAGTGATCCCGCCGCGTTCGAGCACCTCTTCCAATCCGAGGGTGAGCAGTTGCTGAGGGGTTTCAATGCGATAGAGGTCTATGTGGAAGAAGGGCAGCCCGCTTAGGGGTGGCGGCTGCTGAATGGTGTATTCGTGGATGAGGGTGAAAGTAGGGCTGCGGATAGGTTCCGTGATGCCCAAACCGCGTGCTAGCCCGCGGATGAAGGTGGTTTTGCCCGCGCCCAAATCGCCATAAAGGAGGACGACCGTGTCCGGCTGGAGCTGCTGCGCAAATTCTGCGGCGAAGGCTGCGGTAGCACCTGCGCTATCGGAGGTGAACTCAGTCAAGGTCTTCCTCATGGCGTTCGAAGCGGATGAGCAGCGATTGTGGGTCTACAGGCAGGTTGTGCTCGTGGATAAGTTGCAGGATGCGCATGTTGGTTTGCGCTACCAGTTCAGCAATCTCGCGGTTCATTTGCTCAATGCGATCTAAAAGTCGCAAGATGATGTCTACTCCAGCGAGATTGACTCCCAGTTGCTGGGTGAGGCGCTGGATAAGGCGCAGGCGTGCGATATCCGCCTCTGAGTAGAGGCGCTTACTGTTGCCTACGCGGTGGGGTTGGATTAGCCCCAGCCGTTCGTAGAGGCGCAGCGTTTGCGGGTGCAATCCGCACATTCGCGCCGCAACGCTGATAAGATAAACTGGCTCATCCGACGGTCGGTTCTTGTCTTGTTTCACGGTTTCACCTCCTGTCGGTCGCGCAGTTGTCGCAGCTGCTCCAGCAATTCGCGTTCGCGTGGAGTGAGGTACTTAGGCACAGTGATTCGGGCACGTGCGTACAAGTCACCCATTTGTCCCTTGCCGAGGGGCAGCCCTTTGCCTGCCAAGCGGAAGCGGGTGCCACTTTGGGTGCCCGGAGGCACTTTCATCTTGACAGTGCCGTGGGGTGTGGGCACTTCTACCTCGCCCCCCAAAATCGCCGTGAGGTAGTCAATGTCCACGTCGGTGTAAAGGTCGTCTTCTTTGCGTTCGAAGCGCGAGTCGGGGGCGATTTTGATGCGGAGGTATAGGTCACCGCGTCGCCCATCGGCGCCCACTGCGCCTTCACCTGCGAGGCGTAGGCGTTGCCCTTCGGCAACGCCTGGGGGGATGGTAACGGTGAGGGTGCGTGTGCGCATCACGGCTCCTGTGCCGCGGCAGGTGGGGCAGGGTGCCCCTACGACTCCTGTGCCATCGCACTCGTCGCAGTGCATCTCCAGTCCGAACATTCCAAAGCGGCGGCGCCCTGTGCCCCCGCAGACGCGGCAAGTGCGTCGACTCTCAGGGGCAACGCCCGTGCCCTTGCAAGTGGGGCACGGCTCTTCGACGCCAATCTGGATTGTGCGCGTAGCGCCCCGAATTGCCTCCTGCATGCTGATTTCAAGGGTTTGCTCAATATCGCGTGGCGTTCGCTGCACGCGCAAGCCACCCCCAAAGCCAGCGCCACGCAGGAGGTTTTGGATGAACTCCTCAAAGTCACCAAAGCCAAAGGGGGTTTGGAAGTCGCTTGGCTGGAAGTTTTCGCCGTACTGCTCACGCATGCGCTGATACATCTGCCATTGTTCGCCGTAGCGGTCGTAGGCTGCGCGCTTTTCGGGGTCTGATAGCACCTGGTAGGCTTCGTTGATTTCTTTGAACTTTTCCTCCGCCTGCTTGTCGCCAGGGTTTACGTCGGGGTGGTACTTGCGCGCAAGCCTGCGGTACGCCGCCTTGATTTCTTTTTCGGTGGCGTTCCGCGGTACCCCCAAGATTTGATAGTAGTCTTTGAATCCGCGCATGCGTGTTCACCTCTTGTCGCTGCGCGCTTGGCGCAGGCACTACATCATCATAGGTGGATTTTGGGTGCTGGGTCATTCCGAGCGTAGCGAGGAATCTCGGATTCCTCGCCTTCGGCTCGGAACGACAAAGGGTTGTTCGCTAACAAGATGCTAGTGCTGCAGTACGACGGCAAGTTGCCGTCGCCAAGTAATGGCGCAGACGCCATCGTGCTGGGCTAGCGTTGGCGTCTCGCCGACGCTACGTGGGTTTGGATTACTTCTCCTCGCGATACTCGGCGTCGATTACGTCGTCGCCGCTGGTGCTGGTGGTTGTGGAGGTGCCAGCGGTTGCACCTGCAGTGCGCTCGCGATAGAGCTGTTCGGTGATGCGATAGGTCACGGTCTCCAGTTCGCTCAAGAGGCTCGTAGCACGTTCGGCGTTCTGTTGCTGGACTGCCTCGCGGATTTGGCGGATGAGCGACTCGGCGCGTTCGCGGTCCGATGCGTTGACGGAGGCACCGTGCTCTCGGAGCAGGCGTTCGGTTTCGATGGCGAAGCGCTCGGCACGGTTGAGTTGCTCGGCTTCCTCGCGGCGCTTGCGGTCGCGCTCGGCGTTCGCTTCAGCTTCTTTGATCATGCGCTCCACTTCCTCGCGGGTGAGGTTGGTGGAGCCAGTGATGCGAATGCTTTGCGCGCGTCCCGTGCCGAGGTCCTTCGCCGACACCTGCAGGATGCCGTTGGCGTCGATGTCGAAGGTCACCTCAATTTGTGGCACGCCAGCAGGTGCGGGTGGGATGCCGTCGAGGTGGAACACGCCGAGCAGTTTGTTGTCGCGCGCCATTGGTCGCTCGCCTTGGTAGACGCGCACCTCTACGCTGGTCTGCCCATCGGCAGCGGTTGTGAAGATTTCGCTCTTGCGCGTTGGGATGGTAGTGTTGCGCGGGATAAGCACGGTGAAGATACCGCCTTTGGTCTCGATGCCCAGCGAGAGTGGCGTGACGTCCAGCAGCACGATGTCCTTGACCTCGCCTGCCAGCACACCCGCTTGAATTGCAGCGCCGATTGCCACCACTTCGTCGGGGTTGACGCCCTTGTGCGGCTCCTTGCCCGTGATCTGGCGCACCATCTCCTGCACCTTGGGGATGCGCGTAGAGCCGCCCACCAAGATGACCTCGTCTACATCTGTGGGCTTAAGACCCGCATCCTCCAGCGCGCGGAAGATGGGCCCCTTGAGCCGCTCAAACAGGTCGGCGCAGAGGTCTTCGAACTTCGCGCGTGTGAGCGTCATATCCAGGTGCTTCGGGCCGCTGGCGTCTGCCGTGATAAACGGCAGGTTGATCGTGGTGGTGGTCACGCTGGAAAGCTCGATCTTGGCACGCTCAGCAGCTTCCTTGAGGCGTTGCAGTGCCTGACGGTCTTGGCGCAGGTCGATTCCGTGCTCTTTCTTGAACTCGTCAGCGAGGTAGTCGACGATGCGCTGATCAAAGTCATCGCCGCCGAGGTGGGTATCGCCTGCAGTAGCCTTGACCTCGAACACGCCGTCGCCGACTTCCAGAATCGACACGTCGAAAGTGCCCCCACCGAGGTCGAACACTAAGATGACTTCGTTCTTCTTCTTATCCAGTCCGTAGGCGAGGGCGGCAGCGGTCGGCTCGTTGATGATGCGCAGCACCTTCAGCCCCGCGATTTCACCTGCGTTCTTAGTGGCGGTGCGCTGCGCGTCGTTGAAGTAGGCAGGCACGGTGATGACTGCCGCCTCGACCTTCTCGCCCAAGTAGGCTTCGGCGTCGGCTTTGAGCTTTTGCAGCACCATCGCCGAGATTTCCTCGGGGCGAAGGGTCTTGTCGATTGCGGGGATGTAGACCGCAGCATCGCCCTTGCTGTCGGCGACGACCTTGTATGGCACGCGCTTGCGCTCCTCTTCTACTTCGTCATACCGACGCCCGATGAAGCGCTTGATGGAGAAAATCGTGTTTTCGGGGTTGACGATGGCTTGGCGCTTTGCGGGGGCGCCGATCAGTCGCTCGCCCGTCTTTGTAAAGCCCACCACGGACGGGCACAGACGCCCGCCTTCCGCAGTTGGAATGACTACGGGTTCGCCACCCTCCAGTACTGCAACCACCGAGTTCGTGGTACCCAAGTCAATACCTACGACCTTGCCCATGGCTTCATCCTCCGCACTAGGGATATTCGGCGTGTGCGCTCAACTTCTGCAGGAATTGATACTTCCGCTGCTACCCGAAAGTTCCCGTTTGTTGAGTAAGGTGATTATACCTGAGTTGAGTGTGGAATTGTCAAGAAGGCTCCGAGGTGCCGAAGGAACGCCTGTGCTGGCTAGCAGTCGGAGCCGCCCTTACGCACATGAAGCCTGCTTGCGTAGGCAACTACGGTTGAAGTAGGGTGAGCATTTTGCGTAGTTCCTTACTCAGCCACCAGAAGCATTCACCTATCGGGCTGAGCTGAGTGGCAGGCAAGGTGGGGTCTGGCGGCCCTTGGAAAAGCCGGGCTATTACTGCGCGCTTAGACTCGCCCGCTACCAGAAACCAGATGCGTTGGGCGTGATTGAGCACAGGCAAGGTGAGCGTGAGGCGTTGGGATGGCTCAGTGGGGGCGCAGCTAGGTACAACCCAGCGCGTTTGCTCACCTAAGGCAGGGTCGCCTGCAAACAGGGAGGCGATGTGCCCATCCTCGCCCAGTCCAAGCAACACCAAGTCAAAGCGCGGGAACGGCTTGGTGTCGCCGAAGTACGCTCGCAGCTCGGCTTCGTAGGCGCGCGCCGCTGCATCAGGGTCAGGATAATGGGTAGGCATGGGGTGGATGTTGGCGGCAGGGATGCCTGCTTTGCGCAGCCACGCTCGATATGCCATCTGATAGTTGCTGCGAGGGTCATCGTGGGGCACGTAGCGCTCATCGCCCCAAAAAAGGTACACGCGCGACCAGTCTAATGCCTCGCGATAGCGCCGCGTGCTGAGCAGTCGGTAGAGCGTTTCAGGCGTCTTGCCCCCAGAAAGCGCAAGGCTACAAGTGGGCTGGCGCATTAAAATGGCGTTGCACATCTGCACCAGCGCGTCAGCAACACGACGCCACCTAAGTTCCAGCACAACGCCTCGTGGATGCCATGTGCCATGGCAGAGCCACAGCCGCGTTGCTATCTGCAACGGCGGCGATTGGCGCAGCACCTCGGCTAATGCGTTGAATGTTAGCTCCTGTTCCAAGGCACGCATAGGCGTCTTTTGGTCTGGTACGGCGCCAACACTGCACAAGCGTCTTCCGTCACCCCGAGTGCAGCGAGGGGTATGAGATTCCTCGCCTTCGGCTCGGAATGACAAAGGGCTTGCCGCCGGTAGGGCGCCAGCGCTGCGTGTTCACGCACCGAGCCTAGAACGGCAACACAGAGACTGACTTGGCGACTAACGCCAACGCAATGCCCAGCATGCCAACCAAGCCCATTCCGCAGGAAAAGCCCGCTAGCAGCACGGGCGCGTACCGCAACCAGTTATCCTCGCCGTAGCGCTTCTTGAAGTAGCGATACCCCAGCCACGCGCCCAAAAGCCTGGGGAGCGTAAAGTGGGGCAGCTGCCCCACGCCACTCACTAAGCCGTAGAACAGCAGGATGGGCCACTTGAAGGCGTTAAATAGCCAGAACAGCCCCAGGCCCGATACGAAGCCAATGATAATGCGTGGGATGTTCAGCGCGCCCAGCACCGCCTCGCGTATCTGGCTTTGTGGCAGGTTGATTTGCTTCCATACCGCCTCCATCTGTGCGTAGTAAGGCCACATCTTTTGTGCAAAGGGGAACAGTGGCGATGGGATCGGGCTGGCTTTCCAGAAGAACGCCCAAAACAGAAAGCTGGCGATAAAAATCACGGGCAACATCACCAACTCCGCTTTGAGGATGCTGGTGAACTTCGTGCCCGTAAGCTCTATCTCGCGAAAGCGTAGGGCTGCCCAGCCGTGGTCATACAAAGGCAACGGGGCGTACCAGATGTCCACCTTCGGGTAGCCGCTGCTGATAATCGCCACCTCGCGGATAAGGGGCACCGTTACCCCTTGCCCCGTTAGTCCAATCATGCGCGCGGATATGTAGCTGTTGAGCGGGCTCCATAGCAACCCAAAGCCCACCACAATCCACAAGGGGAACTCTGGCACCAAAATCCGGCAGAGGATGATGTAGGAAACTACCGAAACCGCCCAGACCACCAGTGGGATCCAAAGCGGGGGATCGCCGCGTCCGGGAGGCGGGGTTAGACCTCGGATTTGCAACGCGCGGTTGAGCCGATATTCACGGATGGTGCGCACTACTAGCCCTACACCGATCACCGCCACGGCTAGCTGCAAGCCCACGATGATTGCCAGCCAAAAGTCCAAGTCGACAGCGAGTTTTGTTTGCAAGGCGGGTGAGTTCGGCTGCCAGTTAGGAATTAGACCTGCGCGGTAGAGGATGGGGTTCGCGATCACATACGTGGCAACAGAACTGATCGCTGCGCCCAGCAGGATGTGGTAGGGCAGTACAAAGCCCAGTAACACTTCCCCTAAGTTGATGGAAACGCCAATGATTGCTGAGGGCAGGGCAGCCTCTACATTTTGCGTGAGGTCTAAGAAGGGGATGGGGATGAGCTGCAGGGCGTTGCCGAACAGCGTACCAGTGAACACAGGAATGCCCACGTAGAACACGCCGAACCCCATGCCGATGACCGTGCCTGTGGAGAACACCCCCCAGCGCCACGATTGTTCGCGTGTGCCCGCTTCTGCCAGCGCGAGCGCACCTGAAGCGGCTACAGGTGCCAGCGGGAAGGGCAAGCGCTCCACATCGGAGGTCATCCGAAATAGCAGGTAGCCCATGCTCATCCAGCTGGCGCGCCCCAAAATTTCAGTGAGCAAAAGCAAGAACAAGGGCACTGCCCAGTCAGGATGGAAAAAGGTACGTTCGCGCAGAGCAGGCGAATCGGGCGCGGGAACTGCCCAACGGGGCACCTCGTCAGCAATTGGCGCAGCAGGCGCAGATTGCACAAAGAACTGATCCCAAATCTTCCACTGCAAAGGCCCGCCCGACAACCCATACAAGCCCATCGCCGCCAGTGAGGCAGCGATATAGTACAGCATGTAAATCTCTTGGCGTCGCAAAGGTTGCAGCGAGCGGCGCATCACTTCGGCAAACAGCACAATGGTGACCCACTCAGCCGCTGCGCCCAACCCCACTCCTGCTACCAGCCCCATGTAAATGCAGCCTGGCAGCATCACGAAAGCGACAAACAGAAGCCCCAAGAAGGTGCGGAAAGTAAACCCTTCTTGGAACCTGTGCTCTTCAGCGGCGATCTCTTCTGCTGTCTGTCGCGCCTTCGCTAGTTCGTCCTGAACCGCCATCGGCAAGCCTTATTCGCCTTAGCACGCCCAGTTCCTGCAAGACACCTCTTGTGCCTTGCCCGCGCTCTGAGCGCAAAGCGCTAAGGGGGGCGGCTCCTTCTGCGCCACTTTGCGTACCAACCCCCAGCTGGGAACGCTACGCAGGGGTATAATCCCGACGATGCCAAAGCGCGACTCGTTCAAGATGTGGGGCGGGCGCTTCGAGGGCAAGCTCTCGCCCGAAGCGGAAGCGTACTCTTACTCGCTGCAGCACGATGTGCGCCTGTGGAAGCAAGAATTGCAGGTGAATGCTGCCTACGCTCGGATGCTGGGGATCAGGGGGCTACTGAGCACGCACGAAGCGAACCGCCTTGTAGACGCATTGCTTGAAATCCACACGGAGCTTGAGGAGGGCGAGTGGTTCCCCTCGGATGAGTACGAGGATATCCACACGGCGATAGAGGCGCGCTTGTACGAGAAAGTTGGTGCGTTGGCGGGCAAGCTGCATATGGGGCGCAGCCGCAATGACCTTATTGCTACTGAAGTGCGGATGTGGCTGCGCGAGCGCACCACGAACCTTGCCCGCGCGCTGTTTGACCTCTGTCAGCAACTGATGCAGCTGGCAGCTCAGCACAAAGAGACGCTGATGCCAGGGCTAACCCACCAGCAGCACGCCCAACCCGTGACGCTGGGGCATCACCTAATGGCGCACTGTTGGGCGTTCATTCGCGATTTGTCGCGGCTGGCGCACGCAGGCGACCGCATGAACCTTTGCCCACTGGGGGCAGGCGCATTAGCAGGCACTTCCCTCCCGATTGACCGCGAGTTGTTGGCTGCCGAACTGGGCTTTGCGATGCCTGTGCCCAACAGTATGGACGCTGTGTCCGACCGTGATTTCGTGGCGGAGTATTTGTTCGTGTGCGCGCTGCTAATGGTACACCTCAGTCGCTTAGCGCAGGAGCTGATTTTGTGGAGCACGCCTGAGTATGGCTATGTAGAACTTTCGGATGAGCATACGACGGGCAGTAGCCTCATGCCTCAGAAGAAGAACCCTGACATCGCCGAGCTAATTCGGGGGCGCAGCGCGCTGGTGATTGGTAACCTGATGGGGATGCTTGCGTTGCTCAAGGGGCTACCGCTGACCTACAATCGCGATTTGCAAGACGATAAGCCGCTGCTGTTTGCGACGATAGACACGGTTGTGCCCTCAGTGCGCCTGATGACCGAGATGCTTGCGCGGGCGCAGTGGCGTCCTGAGCGGATGCGGGCGGCGTTGCAGCGCGATTTTTCCACCGCCACGGAGCTAGCGGATTACCTCGTGCGCAAGGGGGTTCCGTTTCGCGAGGCGCACCACATTGTGGGGCAGCTCGTGCGGGAGTGTATTCAACAAGGCATTGGCTTGGAAGACCTGACTTTAGAGCAGCTGCAACGCCATCACCCGCGCTTTGAGGCAGATGCGCTGGAGGTGATCAGCCCAGAGCGTGCGGTTCGTGCCCGCACCCTACTGGGCGGCACCGCGCCAGAGTCCGTAGAGCAGCAGATTGAGCAGGCGCAGCAGTGGCTGGCGGTGATTGAGCATCAACTCAACGAGCTGCTGAACCCGAACTGATGCGTGCGTGGCTTCAGAGCGAGGCGTGGCAACTACGCTGGTTGCCGTTTCTGATGGCAACGGCAGGGGTGGTGGCAGTTTATCTGCTTCAAGAGGTGCCGATGGTGCGGCGTCACGCGCTGTTGTTGGCGCTATTGGCGGGACTGGGGTTCTTCTTGCCAGGGGTGCGGCATCGGTTGCTAATCCTCTTCGCCTACGGGCTGGGGCTTTACTTTATCACGAAAGCGATTGGCACTTGGCTGGGGTTGCCAATCGGCGGGTTGGGAATGGTGGAGCGCGTGCTGTGGCTGATTCTGGGCGTGTTGTGCGTAATCAGCGCATTAGGGATGGGGCGTTCTAACCCACCTGCGTGGGCGGCTGCGCTGCTGATGGTCGCTTTGGGGTTGTATTTTGCCAATTTCACTTATGCA
>JANXAW010000016.1 GCA_025061985.1 Fimbriimonadales bacterium | reverse complement strand
TCTGCCTGGCCTAAACCACCTCTTTCAGAAAGCACGCACAGGGCTAATCACCGAGTACGGCGAGATAGAGGAGACTATCAACCCCGACGCGCTAAACGCCATTCGGCAGTGGCTGGATGAGGTCGTGAAAGCGCGGTAGCTGGCAAAAAAAAAAATTTGGTGACCCCAGGGGGATTCGAACCCCCGTCCTCCTGGCTGAGAACCAGGCGTCCTAGACCGCTAGACCATGGGGCCACCCGTCGCAGAGCATGATACCCAAGTCTGTGCGCAAAAATCAAGGGGGTGGGTTTTGACGATTTGCGTGTTGGCGCTGTAGGCGCCCCCAGCCTCGTGTTGACGGTATAATTCGCATGCCGACGCCTTTGGGCGTTGGTGATTGCCCCGATCGCATGGGAGCTTGACAGGAGGTGTGATTTATGCGTGTAGGCATCCTGACGGGCGGGGGTGACTGCCCGGGGCTCAATCCCGCGATTCGGGGCGCGACGCTGCGCCTAATCCGAGACGGTCATACTCCTATCGGCATCCTGCAAGGCTGGAAGGGGCTGATTGAGGGGTTGACCGTTCCGCTCACTGAAGAGCGCGTGGATGAAATTATTCGCGAAGGTGGCACCATCTTGGGCACCTCGCGCACGAACCCCTTCAAAAACCCCGCCGATGTTCAGCGGATTTTGGACAACATTGCCGACTTTGAGCTGGGTGCGATTATCGCTATTGGCGGCGAAGACACTTTGGGCGTCGCCCAACGGCTCTACGTAGAGCATGGCGTGCGAGTGGTGGGCGTGCCCAAGACAATGGATAACGACTTAGGGGGCACGGACTTCACCTTCGGCTTTGATAGTGCGGTGTCGGTAGCAGTAGACGCGATGGATCGGTTGCGCGACACAGCCAAGTCGCACGCGCGCATCATCGTGCTGGAAGTGATGGGGCGCTACGCGGGATGGGTCGCGCTCTACGCAGGTATTGCTGGCGGCGCCGATTGGATTCTTATCCCCGAAGTGCCCGTCGACTTAGACGCGATGTGCGACTACCTCAAGCGCGTGTACTATGGGGGCAAGCGCTACGGGCTGGTGGTGGTCTCTGAAGGGGTGAAGTTGCCGTTTGGTGAAGCGGATGAAGCGGGCGGTGTGGACGAGTTTGGACATCGCCTGTTGAAGGCGCGTGCGGTAGGTGCGCGTGTTGCTCGCTACATCGAGGAGAAGACAGGTATTGAAACCCGCGACGCGGTAATTGGGCACATCCAGCGTGGTGGGCCACCCACTGCCTTTGACCGGGTGTTGGCGACACGGCTGGGCATCAAGGCGGCTGAGCTAGTTAGCGCTGGCCAGTTTGGGATGATGGCAGCCGTGCGCGGGATGGAAATCGTTGCAGTGCCCTTAGAGGAAGCTCTCCGCGCGCTTAAGCTGGTGCCCCACGAGCTTTACGAAGAGGCACGCCAGCTTTTTCAGCGCGTGGCACTACAGCCACAGCGCAGCGGACCGAGCGAGGTCGCGCCTGCCCGATAGCCCTTGCGCTCGCACCTCGCTCAAAATCGCTTGCACCACCAGCGGGTGGTAGCGCGTGCCTGCACCTTGCTGAAGGGTTTTGAGCGCTGTCTCAAGCTCGCCCGCCACTATCAGTGGGAGGCAATCTTCCAACGCGCTCAGCAGATGGGCACTTAGTGGCGCCTCAGGCTGCTCTGCGTACACCACATGATGTAGGCGCACGATTGGCGCTACTTGGCGCAAGCCCGGAATTTGCTCTACGATGGCGGCGCCGATTTCCGCATGGCGGGCAAGCAGAATGCGCTCTGCTTCAGTAAGTCGCTCTCGCTTATGGAGCGTTTGGTAGGGAATAGCGACCATTCCGATATCGCGTAGGTAAATGGCTAGCTCCAGTTGACGCCGCTCGCGCAGAGAGAGGTTGAGCCTTGAGGCAAGCGCCTTAGACCACTCCAAGAAAGGCTCGACACGCCCATACCGCCCCCCTGAACGCAGCTCAATTAGGCGAGCGAACGCGCGTAGCCCATCACAATGAAGCCGATGCAATCGCGCTGGCACTACCACGAACGCATAGTACGCCAACGCAAGCAGCGCCCCAAGAGCCGTTAAAATCGCCCAGCCGATACCTTGCATTTCATTTCCCCGCCAATGGCTCTTGCTGCTGCCACTCCCGCACAATTTGCTTGAAGACCTGTACGACCTGAGGGTCGAACTGCGTGCCTGCGCCACGTTCCAGTTCTTTTAGCGCTTCCTCAACGCTGAGGGGGCGACGGTGCAAACGATGTTGGTTGGGGGCTTCCCCGCCAATCATCGCATCGAAAGCATCCACAACGGCAATCAGGCGCGCTTCCAGTGGGATCTGCTCACCTTGCAGCCCGAACGGATAGCCCTTGCCATCGGGACGCTCGTGATGGAGTGCAATCCATGGCGCTATCGGGCTAAGAAACGGTGTATCGCTTAGGATCTCCGCGCCCAATTGAGGGTGCTTTTTGATCTGCTCCCACTCCTCAGGGGTGAGGCGCGTAGGCTTGTTCAAAATCCGCTCATCCAGCACGGTTTTACCTAAATCGTGCAGCAGCGCTGCCTCGTAGATTAGCTCGCATCGTTCGGGAGGCAAGCCTAAACGCTCTGCTACCCGCCGCGCCCAGCGTGCCACCCGCTGCAAATGCCCCCCCGTGTAGGGATGCGCCCGCTGCACCAGAAAGCCCAAACTGCGGATGGTTTGGTGATAAAGGGCTTGCTGATGCGCCCAAATAACGAACGCTTGGCGCAACGCCAAATACGGTACCAGAACCCCTAATAACCCAAACGCGCCCTCCACAGCTAGCACTACCGCAATCAATGTCGAAATCGGAACCATCAGCAGCACATCCCGCGGGATGCATAGCAGGGTCTGCCCCAGCACCCATGACAGGCGCGCTGACTCGGCAATCGCAATCGTAATGCTTACAAGCAACGTGTTCACCAGCATGTAAGCCGCCAGTCCCGCCACCAGCGCGCCGATGCCCTGCATGCTCAGCACAGAGGTCGGGACTGAATGGAAAAGGAGCGCCACCAGCCCCGCAGCTGCTGCGCTAAGAATGCTTTGGGCGGTGTTGACAAATACCCACCGAGCGCGTGTGCTTTTAAGATGCATCGTGAACAGCCCTGCGACGAGCGAGACGATCGCATCCAGCCACACTCCAAACTGCCACCCGTAAGCGAGGATAGTAGCGACGACTACGGGCGTACTAACGCTTAGCCACACGCCTCGGTCGGGATATTCGGGGCGCAGGGGATACCGCACCAGCAGGAGTTCGGCAGCAGTAGCCAGCACTACGATTGCAACGAACGCACCCAGTTGGTGCTGGTGCACGAACGGCACGCCCGCAACAACAAGCAGGAGGCTTGCTGCTCCTCCTAAAAGCCCGCTCCAGAGCCAAAATCGTCTTCGCTTCGGCATATAGCACAGGGGGAGGCAAGGCAAGCCGCGTTCGATGCTCAGTAGCCCTTTCGCTCTACGGCAGTTGTACTGCCTGCGGAGCGTGCTCTATTGGGTCATCCCACTTGTGTGGGTAGTACACGCGCTTTGCGCTGGCGACGGACATCATCGCCACCAGCATTGCCAAAAGCACGAGCCACCGTTTCATCGACTGTCCCTCCCGACGTGGAATGGTCAGCCGCTCGGCTCGCTCCGCTCTGGCTTGCCTTGCCCTGAGGCGCATCGGCGATGCGCCTCAAATCGTATCGGTTGCGTTGGTAGGCGCTATCTCGCTGGTAGGAAGTGCCACCACAGCCTCGGCGGGGGCGTCCGCATCGGTTGGAAATGCCCACACGCGCCGATTGACCGCATCCAGCGTTGCCAATCCCACCGCACGCAACACGTCGTTCCGTATAAGGGCACTGCCTACCAGTAGGTCTTCACCTTGATCGCGCACGGCGCTTACCAAAACCAGCGCTACGGGATGCCCACCTAATACCGTGTTGGTGGACACCTCTTCTAATCCGAAGCGCTCACGTAGCCCGTGGGCGGCTTCTACAGCACGCAGCGTCGCTGCAGCCACTAAGCGCGGAATCTGCAAACTCGAGCGCACCCCTGCTGCTACGCCTCGATACACAGTGCCATTGCGCTCCAGAAGCACCGTGGCAATTGCGCGCGTGCCCTCATGAGCAAGCTGCAAGTCTAGCCAACGCAGGCGGAACGATTCGGGGAACTTAGAGGCACTTGCCTTTTGAGCCACGCTGATTTTGCGGTGGTCAACATGAATACCGAAATGCGCCAGCAAAGCGGACTCTACATCGCGCACAGCTTGCTTGGGGTTGCGGTCCGCCTCTACCAGGAGGTGAATCTCTTGGATAACCCCGCTCTCGTTAGCAACAACGCGGGCGCCGCACACACCCCGCAACTCCCTCAATACACTCTCAATTTGCGCTGTGCTGAATCGCCGCTCAGGCATGACTCCTAGCCTCCACTTTACTAAGTGCGCGCTGCACACCCCGTCTCGCAGAGCCATGCCCTCGAGGGCGGCGGAATCATACTACAGCCGTTTCCAGATTCCTGCTGGAAATTCGGGGATTTTCGAGGAATTTGTCCGCTATTTCGCGGGTGTTGGTGGACGCTTGGGAAGGTATCCTTGCGCCCGAGGGAAGCGGTGTATGAAGCGTGGGCAAGCTGTTCTATTACTGGGCTTGTGGGCAGCTCTTGGATGGGCGCAATCGCTGCAGGCAGAAGTTGACGCTTTGCTAAGCGTGGAATGGCTACGCTACGGCTTTTGTGGGGTGGTAGTGCGCGATTTACAAACGGGTGAAACGCTTTACCAGCGCGAGGCGGAGCGAATGCTTGTTCCCGCCTCTAATATGAAGCTGGTGGTGTCGGCAGCTGCCCTTGCGTTGCTGGGACCCGAGTACCAATTTCGCACGCGCGTTTGGCGCCGTGGCACCCTATCGCCCGATGGCACGCTGCAAGGCGATCTGATTTTGCAGGGGCTAGGCGACGCCACTTTAGAGCAGCGCGATTTACGCGCATTAGCTCAGCGGGTACGGTCTGTGGGGGTTAGGCATGTACAGGGCTATTTGCTTTACGACGATTCGTGGCTCGATGCGGAGCGCTACGGCTTCGGTTGGAGTAGTGATGATGAACCGTTTGGCTATCAGGCGCAGATAAGCGCGCTGTGCGCGGAGCGGAATGCGGTTCGGTTGTTTGCCAAGCCTGCTACGCAGGTAGGTGCGCCTGCGCACTTGCGCCTTGAGCCTGCGACAGATTACGTAGAACTTGTCAACCGCACGCGCACGGTAGCAGCGGGCACGCCAAATGCTCGCCTCGTTGCCACGCGCACGCGCGCTCGCAATCAACTCATTGTAGAAGGCACAATCGCTCAAGGCAGCGAGGAGGTACTGCTGGGCAGGTTCTCAGTAGAAAATCCTGCTCGGTACGCGGCGGCCCTGTTTCTTCAGGCGTTGCGTGAAGCGGGTGTGCAAGTAGAGCGTGGTATCGCGCCCAATCTTATCCCTTTGCCCGACCAACCGAACCCCACGGCAGCTACTGTGCTTGTTGCTGAGCATCGCTCGCCTCCCCTGCGCGAGGTCATTGCGCTCATCAACAAGCCCAGCGATAACTTACTCACGGAGGTCACGCTCAAGGTGATTGGCAAGGAAAAGCAAGGGGCAGGCACTACTGCAGCTGGCATCCAAGCAGTGCGAGCATTTTTGCAACAAGCAGGACTGGAGATGGACGCCGTGTATATGGCGGACGGCTCAGGGCTATCGCGCATCAACGGGATTAGCGCAGAGAACCTCGTGCGTTTGCTGGTGTTTATGCATCGCTCGCCCTATGCGGATGTGTTTCGCGCCTCGCTCCCCATCTTTGGGGTAGACGGCACCCTACGCAGTCGTCTCCGCGATACGCCCGTGCAGGGGAACGGTTTTGCTAAGACGGGCACTCTCTTTCGCGTAAGCAGTTTAGCGGGCTACCTACGCACGCGCAGCGGACGAGAGGTGGCGTTCGCTATTTTGATGAATGCCTACAATGCCCCTGCTAGCGAGGCTCGCACTCTCCAAGACAAACTGGTGCTGCTACTTTGGGAGCGGTTGTAGTTACGGAGTTCGCCTACGCAAGGCAAGCCAGGGGGCATGCAGTCGTTGGGGCTTCCCGACGCAGCTCAACGCCACGCCTTCACAGCCCCCTCTGCATAGGCGCCGCTTGCGGAAGCGTTCTTATATGAGAGGCGTTTTGCCGGGGATTGCCACCTCGTCTACAGGCATTGGCCCAAACTCTAGTTTCTCGGCACGCTCCAGCAAGTTCAGTCGCGATTCTTTGAGCACAAAATCCCAAGTGACCTCTTTGCCTGTGTAGGCGGACATCCGCCCCATAATCGCAGCGAGGGTGCTCTCTGTAACGGCGCGGGTCTCGTTGATGGGCTTCCCTTCGCGGATCGCGCGCACAAGTGCGCGCTGCTCTGCCTTGTAGCCGCTAATCCGCTCCCCTTCGTAGCGCCAGGTTATGCCGCGCGCTACAATCATCCCCGAAGGGATGGCGAACCCCTCTGAGCCATACACCCGTTCACCGACGAAATTGGCGCAGTTGTCGATTTGGCGACACATGCTCAGCACTCGGATGCCGTTGGGGTACTCAAACTCTACTGCGAAGTGGTCGTAGATGTGCCCGAACTTTGGGTCGGTGCGTGCTTGGCGCCCGCCCATGCCAAGCGCGCGAATGGGGTGGGTGCCCAACACCCAGTTGATTACATCGATGTTGTGAATGTGCTGCTCCACGATATGGTCGCCTGAGAGCCAAGTGAAGTAGAGCCAGTTGCGCAGTTGCCACTCCACGTCGCTCCACTTAGGGTCGCGCTCCACATGCCACAGCCCGCCTTGGTTCCAGTAGCACGCTGCAGCTACGATAGTGCCAATCGCGCCTTCGTGAATGCGGCGGATCGTCTCTTGATAGTTCGGTTCGTGGCGTCGCTGGGTGCCCGCGACTACACACAGCCCCTTCTGGGAAGCTAGCTCGCCCATCTCGAACATTAGGCGTGCGCCTGCGGGACATACTGCCACAGGCTTTTCCATAAACACGTGCTTGCCCGCTTGCACTGCCTCACGAAAGTGGATAGGACGAAAGGCAGGGGGCGTACAGAGGAGCACAACATCCACTCCGCTGCTGATTACGCCCTTGTATGCGTCCAACCCCACAAATTTGCGGTTGCCGACATTGAGACGGTCTTTGCGCTCTTGTTCCAGTACTTGTAGCGAAGCATTTAGGCGGTCCTCAAAGACATCACCCATCGCGTATAGCTCCACGCTTGGGTCGGCATCTATAATGTCAATTGCAGCGCCTGTGCCGCGTCCCCCGCACCCAATTAGCCCAACGCGGATTCGATCGGAGCCGTACGCGTGGGCAAACGCCTCGATCGGCAAGCTTGCCAACGCGCTGCTTACGGCAATTCCTGCAGAGGCTTTCAGGAACTCCCGCCGAGTTATCTCTGGCTGCGCCATTGTCTCACCTTAGCGCTAAGGTTCGCTGAAGACAGGCGACTTCCTGCACTTTTTAATGAACAAGTAGTGTATCACCATTCCTTTTGGGGCAACCTTCTGTTTTTACTAAGGGCGCATAAATCCTTCTTCGAGTGGCGTGGTCTGAGCCGCCCTGCTGCCTCCGAAGGCTACCGATATTGCTTGTTTGGCTTGTATCGCCTTGTGGAATACTTATTTCGCAAGGCGCTGGCGCAGCACCAGCGCGAGGGGCTTCGTCCGTGTAGGGACGGCTTCAGGTGCTGGCGCAAGAGGAAAGCTTCTATCCCCCCTTGACAACTACCGTGCGAGGTGAGGTATACTTGTACTCGGCGGGGGGATGCCCGAGCGGCCAAAGGGGCCAGACTGTAAATCTGGTGGCGGATGCCTTCGCAGGTTCGAATCCTGCTCCCCCCAGAGGGGCCCTCGTAGCTCAGGGGTAGAGCGCGTCTTTGGTAAAGACGAGGTCACGGGTTCGAATCCCGTCGAGGGCTCCACTCTATGCATTTATGAGGGTATAACAGCTAAGAGACAAAAAACATAGCGAGGAGAGGCAACCATGGCGCGTCAGAAGTTTGAGCGGACGAAGCCGCACGTGAATGTGGGTACGATTGGGCACGTGGATCACGGCAAGACGAGCCTGACGGCGGCGATTACGCGCGTGTTGAGCAAAAATGGTTTAGCCGAGTACCAGCCGTAT
>JANXAW010000036.1 GCA_025061985.1 Fimbriimonadales bacterium | reverse complement strand
GGGTGACCCCATGGTCTAGTGGTCTAGGACGCCTGGTTTTCAGCCAGGAGGACGGGGGTTCGAATCCCCCTGGGGTCACCAAGTAAAAAGTCCTCCTCTGCCTCCTCCAGCTTGCTTGCGCTTCAAGCGCTGCCAAAGCGTATCCCCATATCTATCTGCCAGCGAGGCTCCCGTGTGAGCAACCTGCTAGCAGTCAGGGACTAACACCCAAGGCGGGACAAGTGGCGTTTCCACGCGGGCAAAGGCGCGGGGAGGAAAAAACACACTTGGTGGAGCGGAGGGGATTTGAACCCCCGACCTCTTGCATGCCATGCAAGCGCTCTCCCACTGAGCTACCGCCCCACGGGCAAGCTCTTCTACAAGAGCGCCCCTTGCAGGACATAGGAAGTATACCTTACCTGGGCGTGTGAATTCAAGAGGCGTCGAGGATAGCATCCCTTGCGCTTCTCGTGTTGGGGAGACCAGACAGACTGCTGTGTATGGGTGCGTACCGAGCGCTCGCCTTGCCCATTTAGTGTGTTGGAGTCGCTGCGGGGTACCTCGTGAAAGGCGCGAACCCGAAAACTGGAAAAAAAGATGGTAGCGGCGGGCGGATTCGAACCGCCGACCTACCGGGTATGAGCCGGTCGCTCTCGCCAACTGAGCTACGCCGCCGACCCTGGTGCGGGCGGAGGGACTCGAACCCCCACGGGCGTAAGCCCACTAGAACCTGAATCTAGCGTGTCTACCAATTCCACCACGCCCGCAGCCGGCTATAATTTACCCCAACAGCAGGGCTGTGTGTCAAGTGGGCTGACGAGTTCGATCGCAACTGCTTGGTTATGGTGGCAAGGCGCCATCCGTTGCCTTGTAGGGACGCGGAAACTGCCTCCTATCGCTTTCACGGGCAGGACGCTGACGCACTGTGCCTTGCGTAGGCTTGGCTTACTTTAGCGCGCTCAGCTGCTTGCCGTGGGACATTCCTTAAGCGCCTGCCCTCTTGACATCTGGGGCGGTGGCGAGGTATACTATGTGTGTCCGTTAGACCATTTAGGTCTAATGACCATACTGATCCCGGGCGGTGTGAGGAAGGAGGCGATATGATGCACGAGACGCAGGAGCGGTTTGTACCTGTGGGCGCGATAGCGTTCTTTGCTGCGATGGTGGCATTTTACGCGCTCGTATGGCTCCTTGTTTACGGCGTGCTCCTCCACTGGAGGTGATGGTATGGATCTGTTTGAGAAGCGCGCTTTTGCGATGGCACTCTCACTGCTGCTGGTATTTCTCGGGCTAATTGTGTACGCAGCCAAGGGGCTGCAAACCGACTTGCCAACCTGCCTACCTCCTGAGACTGCGCGTCAGTTCCGCAAAGACGTAGGTAGCGTTGTAGAGATCGGTCCCAACCGCTACCAGGTGAATGTTGTCGCGTTCATGTGGGGGTTCAATATGGGCACGGTTAACGAACTACGCGTGCCCCGTGGCGCGGTTGTCGACTTCTACGTGACCAGCCGCGACGTAATGCATGGCTACCATATTGAGCGCACTCCCGTGAACCTGATGGCAATCCCTGGTGCTGTAACCTATGCCCGCCATAAGTTCGATGAGCCAGGGGAGTACATGATCATCTGCCACGAGTACTGCGGTTTGGGGCACCAGAACATGGCGGGCAAGATAATCGTAGAGTAGGGAGGGAGTGATTATGCAAGCAGTGCAGGTGCGCGGTGCGGTACGGTTTATCATCCTCAGCGAGCTGGTGATTCCATTCCTACTGCTGATTTTGGGCGTAGCGCTTGGGTTGTATCAGGTACTGGCTCGTGCGGGGATTTTGCGCACTCCTGATTTTCTGGGCATCAACTATTATCAGGGGCTAACTCTGCACGGGGTTATCAACGCGGTTGTGTTCACCACCTTCTTTGCGGTGGCGTTTGGGAACGCGCTTATGCTGCACCAGCTGCAGCGTCCCCTCAGAACTGGTGTTCAATGGGTGTCGTGGGTACTGATGGTGGGTGGCACGTTGATGGCAGCGTGGGCAATGCTCACGGGGCGCGCCACAGTGCTATACACCTTCTACCTGCCGATGGTAGCGCACTGGACTTTCTACGTCGGGGCGGCGCTGCTGCTGGTCGGGTCGTTGGTGCCCTTCTTCTTTGACTGGTTGCCGAGCGTCGTTGCTTGGCGTCGCGAGAACCCGAATGCGAGACTGCCGCTAGCGGTGCTGGGCATCCTGATAACTTTCACCCTGTGGTTCCTCATCTTCCTGCCCTTGGCGACCACGGTTGTGTTCCAGATGATTCCGCTGTCGCTGGGGCTGATCAAAGAGACCAATGTGCTATTGTCGCGTACGCTGTTTTGGTTCTTCGGGCATGCGTTGGTCTACTTCTGGCTGCTGCCTTCGTACATTATGCTTTATGTGATGCTGCCGAAGGTAGCGGGTGGCAAGCTTTACTCTGACCCTGCAGCGCGCTTTGCGTTCCTGCTATTCCTGTTCTTCTCGATCCCTGTCGGGCTGCACCACCAGTATACGGAAGGCGGTCTGAGCGCAGGCTGGAAGCTTTGGCACGCATTCCTGACTTTCATGGTGGCGTTGCCAAGCTTTATCACGGCGTTCACGGTGGCTGCCTCGCTGGAGCATAGCGGGCGCGTAAACGGTGGTCGAGGGCTGTTTGGCTGGATGGCGAAGCTGCCTTACTGGGACGTGCGAGGTGACAAGTGGCTGTTCCCCTACTTCATCGCGGGGCTGATCCTGTTCCTAGCCGGCGGTATCACGGGGATTGTGAACGCCTCGTACAACCTGAACTTGATCGTGCACAACACAGCATGGGTTGTGGGGCACTTCCACACCACTGTGGGTGGGCTGGTAACGCTGAGCTTTTTGGGAATGACGCTCTACCTGCTGACTAAGCTGCGCGGCGTTGATCTGAAGGCAAAGCCATTGGCGATGGCTGCGCCGTACCTGTGGATGGTAGGCTTCTTGATCTTTGAGGTGGCGCTTTCGATTACGGGCTTGCAAGGCGTGCCGCGCCGCAGCAACTTGGGCATTAGCTACCTTGATCCCAATAACGAGCTGCTCTACCGCCCAGACTGGCTGTTCTGGTCGCATGTGGGCGCGCTGGGCGGGGTAATCGCTGTGCTGGGCTTTGTGAGCTACATGGTCTCCTTCTTCGGCACCCTGTTTGCCAAGCCCGTGCGTCAGCCAGCGGTGGAGTTCCCGATTGCGGAGGCGATTCACGATCAGCCCACGCCCTTTGTGCTCAACCTGCGCCCATGGGTTGTGGCAACCCTGCTCCTGATTGCGGTCTCGTACACTTACCCCTTGTACGAGGCGGTAGCGCGAGGCACGCTGGCAAATGTACCTGGCTACCAAAGCATCGGGAACAACTTGGTGCCGATGCAGGCGTTGGGTGAGCAGACAAGACTACCTCAATGAGGCGGCTTGCTGCCCTTGCTGGATACCTCCTGTCGTTTGCGTTGGGGTGCCCTGCCCTCGGGCAGGGCATTCCCCCTAATGTCGAGAGTACGCTAGGCACTGTCCCTCCAAATGTGCGCTTTGTCGACACTCAGGGGCGCAGCTTCCACCTGCACGACCTAAAAGGCAAACCCGTTATTCTCAGCCCAATCTATGCCCGCTGCCCAAGTGCGTGCATCCTCATTAGCCGCAGTCTCAAACATGCCCTCCAGCAACTGCAAGTGCCTGAAGACACCTACACTGTGGTGACTTTCAGCTTCGACCCAAAGGAGGGGCGCACCCACATGGCAGAGTTTCAGCGCACGCATCAGCTGTATCGCCCTAACTGGCGAGTAGCCTACGTGCCCGACGACCGCGAACTCTTTCAACTGCTGGACAGCATAGACTTCCGGTTCATTTACATTTCCGAACAAATAAAAGACCACCCAAATCTGCTGGTGTTCTTAGACAAAGACGGCGCGATTCGCCACTACGAGTTTGGGGTGCAATTTACGCCTGCCCAAGTGGCGCGTGGCTTGCGGATTGCCCGAGGCGAGCTCACCCTATGGGAACGCATAAGCGATTGGCTTTTGCCTATTGGCATAGCTGGTATGGTGGCTTCAGGCGCATGGATGTACTATGGCAAGCGTCGTAAGGTAGGTGGGGCAGCATAGCGCTTGAGAGAGAATGGTATCATGCGTGAGCTAGATTGCCTTCTGTAGGCGAGCGGCTGTGAGGGGTGAACGACCGATGAACAAGCTGCTGGATTTAGGAGCGCGGTCGGAGTATGCTGTTGCGGCGTTGGCACGATTAGCACAGCGCGGGGAGGGAGCCATCGTCACAGTCAAGGAGCTGGCAGAGGAAACAGGCATCTCGCAGCACTTTCTGTACAACATCTTTGAGGATTTGGCAAAGGTGGGGATTGTACGCTCGTTTCGCGGGGCGAAGCGCGGCTTTATGCTTTGTCGTTCGCCCGAAGAAATCAGCTTCTACGACATCGTTTCAGCAGTGGAAGGGCTGATCGAGAAGCCGTACTGCCTTTTAGACCGCAAGCGCGAGTGTTCAGCAGATCATCCCTGTGCAGCGCACTTTTTCTGGATTAGCTTACGTGATTATGCGGAGCAGGCGATGCGTGAACTTACCTTAGCGCAAATCGCTCGCAAGCCGCCTTTCACGCAGAATCTCCCTCCTGGTCGGGCTGCACCTGATGTGCCAGCAGCACTGCGTTAGCCACCTCGGCGAGCGTTTTGCCCGTCTGCTCGGCAGCTTGCTGGAGGCGGCGGAAGGCTTCTTCCTCTGATAGCCCCAGTTGTTGCATCAGTAAGCGCTTAGCGCGCCCAATCTTGCGGCGCGCTTGGATTTCTTGGGTGAGGTTGAGCGTTTGCGCTTCCAGCGCGCGCAGCTCCCGATAGCGGCTAACAGCAATCTGGATGGCGGGGGCGAGGTCTGCCTCGCGAAATGGCTTGACCAAGTAGCCCAGCACTCCCGCACGGTTCGCGCCCAAAATCATCTCTGGTTCGCTGTATGCGGTTAGGATCAGCACAGGAGCAATCCGCTCGCGCGCCAGCCGATTTGCTAGCTCAATCCCGTCCATCCCGGGCATCATAATGTCCGCAATCACAAGGTCAGGCTGCAAGGTGCGGGCTAACTGCAAGGCCTCAACACCGTTGTCTGCTTCGCCCACCACTACGTGCCCCATCGCCTCCAACATCGTGCGCAAATCGAGGCGAATCACTGGCTCATCATCCACAATCAGCACGCGATAGGATTTCATGACACACCTCCCTGTGTGAACACCTCTACATTACGCGGGGCAAGGAATTCGCGGAGCCGATCTGCCAGGCGTAGTACGCCAGGCATTTCGGTTTCGGCGTGCCCGCCTTCAAATAGCACCACATCGCGTATCCATGCTTCCCAACTGTGGTGGTGGCGCACTTCGCCTGTGAGTAGGGCATCGGCGAGGGCGCGTTGGGCATCCGCTAAGTACTCACTGCCTGCGCCCCCGACGACTGCCACTGTGCGAATCAGTTTGTTCGGCTTCCCGTAGAGGCGCACGTGGGGGTTGCCCAGTCGCTCGGCAAGGTAATCGCGTAGCTCACTGGCAAGCATCGGCTTTGGAAGCGCCCCCACGCGCCCCAACTTGTGCTCTGCGCGCGTATGCAGCGGATACACATCGTAGGCAACTTCTTCGTAGGGGTGTACGCGCAACATCGCTTGGATAACGGCTTCGAGCCGCTCACTGGGTACGAGCATCTCAATGCGATACTCGCTGGCATACTCGCGTTTGCCCACTTGCCCCAAGTAAGGGTTTGCACCTTCCATCGGCTCATAAGTCCCTATGCCTTCTGCATAGAAGGCGCAACGGCGGTACAGCCCGATGATGCCCGCGCCTGCCTCTGCCATCGCGTCAATGACCGCGTTCGTGTGTTCCTTCGGAGTGAACACAACCAGCTTATACTCCTGACGCGCGGGTCCTTTGCCAAACGGACGTACCTCCTGTAGCCCAATTGCTTCTGCTAGGGCATCGTTGACCCCTCCAGGGGCTACATCCCAGTTGGTGTGCACTGCAATCAGGGCAATTTTCGCCTCGCAGAGGGCTTGAATTGCCATGCCCACAGGGTCATCAAAGCGCACATGGCTTATGGAGCGGTAGATAAGCGGGTGGTGGGTGATGAGCAGTTGGCACTGGCGGTAGCGCGCGTTTGCTACGGTGCGGGGGTCAGGGTCTAACGCCACCAGCACGCGCTCCACCTGCTGCGCAGGGTCGCCGATTTGCAAACCGATCGGGTCGTTGGGAAACGCCCAATCGGGGGGAGCGATTTCGTTTAGATAATGCAGTATCTCGCGCACCGTCGCCGCCATATCGGGTGGAATTGTACCTTCTTTCACAAACAGGGGTATAACTTGGGCGATGGCGCCGCTGTTGCAGTATCAGATGCGGATGATGTACCAGCTGCTGTTTTGGGCAGGGCTGTGTTTGGGGGTTGGGCTGTCGATGGTGTTTTCCACGCGCGAGTGGGTGCGTAGCTTCGGTGGGATGACCGTTGCGTGGGCTATCGTCAACCTGCTGATTGCGCTGTTTGCCCTGCGCGGAGTGCGTCGTAAGGCAAAGCAGGCTGCTGATGCTGCTACCGTGCAGCAGTGGGCGCGCCAACTCGTGCGTTTGCTGTGGATTAACGTCGGCTTGGACGGCGTGTACATTTTGGCAGGAGTGGGCTTGATTATGTGGGAGCCGACCAATCGAATGCTCAACGGCTTTGGCTGGGCAATCGTGGTTCAGGGAGCGTTTTTGCTTGTGTTCGACGCTTGGCATGGGCTTAGAGTGGGCAGGATGCGAGCGACGGGGGTAGTATAAAGCCATGCGCTCAGAAGCCGTTTCTGCGCCAGTGAAACCTGCCTATGCAGTGGGATATTTCGAGCACGCCTCCGCATCCCTTGCGAGCTACCACTCCCTATAGGTATAATACACACGAATACGCACTCCGTGTGGTGAGGAATGAGTATGCCACGGTTGCCAGCCTATCTTGTGGATCCATTTGCGCCGATAACGGCGTTTTCCAAGTGGGTTGGGCGTGTGCTGACGCAGTGGCTGCCTGAGCATCCGCTGACGGCGTTCTTAGAGTACTGGATTTACGACTTTGTGAAGGTAGCCCTGTTGTTGGTGCTAACCTCCGCCGTTTTGGGGTTTGCGCGGCGGATGGTGGGGGTGCGTTGGCTACGGCGCAGCATTGGGCGTAGCGATTGGAAGGGCACATTGGCGGGTGCCCTGTTAGGGGTGTTTACGCCTGTGTGTTCGTGTAGTGTGACGCCCCTTTATGCTTCGCTCATTCACAGTGGTGCCTCGCGGCAATCGGCGGGGGCGTTTCTGTTTGCTGCGCCTGCTGTGAACGAGTTTGCGATTGCGGTTGTGTTGCTGGCGTTGGGGTGGCAGGGAGCGCTGTTGTATCTTGTGCTGGGCTTAGGCGCGGCGCTCCTCACGGGGCATTACGCGCATCTGTTTGGGTTGGAGCCGTGCGGAATCTGTAGCAGCTCGCCAGTTGCGCTGTTTACCTCTGCTCGCCCCAAGGCATTAGATGCGCTGGTGGAGAGCTTCCACGAGGCGGTGAGGCTCTTAGCGCGTTTGAAGGTGGCGTTGCTGGTGGGTACGGCGCTGGCAGCGGTGTTGGTTCAATACAACCTGCGCCCTGTGGAAGTGATGCTGCGGATTGGCGATGCGTGGTGGTCGCCTGTGGTAGGTGTGCTGTTGGGGTTGCCGCTAGATGTGAACGCAGCGGCTGCCCTACCAATTCTGCTGCCGTTGGCGCAGGCGGGCTTGCCGATTGGGACGCTGATTGCACTGATGATGGCAACTACGCTCGCGTCGTTCCCTGAAGCGGCTGTGCTGAAGTCGCTGATTGGATGGCGCGGGCTACTCAAACTGGGCGCCTGGTATTTCACCTACTGCACTGCGGTAGGGTTCATCCTGAACTGGGTGTTTGCGTGATTTGCCAGCTTGCCAATGGTATACTATACCGTAGCGTGATGAAGCGGCTCAACTTTACTTTAGACGAGCAGACCATCCAGCTGCTCAAACAGATCGCTGATCAGTACTATCACGGCAACAAGTCGCATGCGGTGCGCGCGGCGATTGAGGCGCTGGCATCGCAGTTAGGGCACGAGGGGTGGGTTGTGGCTGGCTTTGTGCCTGTTTCGGTGGATACAGGAGCGAAATGCCACACCTGCCATCGTCAGTTTCGCGCGGGGGAGACGCTCTACCGCCCTGTGTTCCGTAGGGGACGGTCGCATAAGGCGTTGCCGCAGCTGCCGCGTGAGCAGTGGTTGGAGTGTAGCGACTGCGCCCAAGCCATTGCTGCCGAGTACGCTTAGGCTGTGCCAATCGCCCCTACACTACCTTACGCAGCGCACTCCACACCTGCTCGTACAGGGGCGCCATTGGTTGGGTGGGCACGGTAATTGGGGGCATCTGTGTCAGTTCCGCTAAGTCTGCTGACCAGCCTGCTAACTGGCGGCGTACCTGCTCGTGGTAGAGAGCGACCATCGCCTGATGCGCAGGGTTTCGCGTTTGCTGCGCCCGCAGGTAAGCAGATTCCAGCAAGTACAGCGCAATCAGTGCCTCTGCGAGGGGTTCCACGAATGCCTGAGGTGGCTCAGGGTGGGGTTCTATCGCGCGCAGGGCACTGCCTGTGAGCGTGCGCAGGGTGGCGAGTGTGGCTTCGGGCGTGTCTGTGGCGTCGGTGTGCCCCTCCACGGGCGTCCAGATGCCTTTGCGTAGGGCGTATACCAGTCGGTCTACCAGGTTCAGGCGGTTGATTTCGTTGGTGCCCTCGTAAATGCGGTTCACGCGCGTGTCGCGATACAGCCCTGCAATCGCGTATTCTTCGCTAAAGCCGTAGCCCCCGTGGATTTGGAGCGAGTCGTCTACTACTTGGTGCAGCATCTCTGTGGCGGCGACTTTGAGCAAGGCGCATTCTGCAGCGTAGTGGGCTGCTGCTTTGCGCCACACGGCTTGGGGCGGCGTGCCGTTGGCGGTGAAAGCGTGCTCTAAATCGTCTGCCAAGCGATAAAGGGCGCTTTCTACGGCGAAAAGCATCGTCGCGTTGCGTGCCAACTTGCGCCACACGAGGGGGTAGTCAATAATCGGTCGTCCGAACTGCTTGCGCTCCACTGCGTAATCGTATCCGAGTCGCCACGCTTCTTTGGCAACGCCCACCGCTGCAGCAGCGATTTTGAAGCGTCCGATGTTGAGTGTGTAGAGTGCTACATATGCGCCTTCGCCTTCCTCGCCCAAGCGGTTCGTGGCGGGCACTTCCACGCGGTCAAACACCACGCGGCAGGTGGAAGAGCCGTGCAAGCCCAGCTTGCGCTCCTCTCGCTCTACCAGCACCCCAGGGGCGCGCTCCACCAGAAACGCGGTAAACCGCTCGCCATCTACCTTGGCAAAAGTCACAAACAGGTCGGCAAAGCCTGCGTTGGTGATCCATATCTTGTTGCCTGTGATGATGTAGTGGTCGCCTTTGCGTTTGGCGCGGGTGCGCCCTGCCAAGGCGTCGGAGCCTGCTTCCGGCTCGGTAAGGGCGTAAGCTCCGATGTACTCCCCCGAAGTGAGCTTGGGCAGGTAGCGGCGCTGCTGCTCCTCGTTACCGAACAGCAAGAGGGGCAGGCTGCCTACGCTGGTATGTACCGCGTGTGCTACGGCGAATGACGGCTGCAAGGCGGTCTTTTCGGTAATCAGTGCAGAGGTAGTTTTAGGTAGCCCTAAGCCCCCGAACTCTTGGGGCACATCAATCCCCAGTAGCCCCAACATCGCAGAGTCTACAAGGATTTCGCGCATCTGGGCAGGCTCGCCGTGCTCCAAGCGCTTCACATACGGCATCACCTGCTCGCGCACGAACCGCTCCGTAGCATCCGCCATCTGGCGGGATTCGGCATCGAACTGCTCAGGCGTGAAAATCGCTTCGGGCGTTCGCATCAGGAACGCCCCTGTATGGCGCGCCGTTGCTTCCATCGCGCGCTTAGGATACCTCATGCTATACTCCACTTTATGATTGAGCGATATACCACGCCCGAAATGGGCGCGCTGTGGAGCGAGGAAGGCAAGTATCGCGCGTGGCTGGAAGTGGAGATAGCGATTTGCGAGGGGCTAGCAGAATACGGCTACATCCCCAAAGAGGCAGCTGAGACCATTCGCGAGCGGGCACGCTTTGACATTCAGCGCATCGCTGAAATCGAACAAGAGACGCGCCACGATGTGATGGCGTTTGTGCGCAACCTCGCCGAGCATGTGGGGGAAGCGGGGCGTTGGATTCACTTCGGCGTGACCTCGTACGACGTAGTAGACACTGCGCTGGCGCTGCGCCTCAAGCGCTCGGTGGAGCTGATTCTGCAGGAGTGCGACGCGCTACAAGCCGAAATCCGTCGCTTGGCGTTGCAACATCTACATACCCCGATGATTGGGCGCACGCACGGCGTGCATGCCGAGCCGATCACCTTCGGCTTCAAACTGTTGGGCTGGTACGCGGAGCTGGAGCGCCACATCCAGCGATTGGAACGCCTGCTGCCTGAAATCAGCGTGGGTAAGGTGTCGGGGGCGGTAGGCATCCACGCGACCATTGACCCCCGCGTGGAGGAGTATGTGTGCACCAAGTTAGGGCTGACGCCTGACCCAGCATCTACCCAGATCGTGGCACGCGACAGGCACGCCACTTTGCTATGCGCGCTTGCGGTGCTGGCTGCTTCGCTGGAGAAGTTCGCCACAGAGATTCGCAACTTGCAGCGCACTGAGATTTTGGAAGTGCAAGAGCCGTTTGCGCAGGGGCAAACGGGTTCTTCCGCGATGCCCCACAAGCGCAACCCGTGGAACTGCGAAACGATTAGCGGATTGGCGCGCGTGGTGCGGGCAAACGCTCTGGCGATGCTCGAGACCGTTGCCACTTGGCACGAGCGCGACCTTACGAACTCCAGCGTGGAACGGATTGTCATCCCCGACACTTTGACGCTGGTGCATTGGATGGTGCGTAAGTTCACTGCTATCTTGCGCGGCTTGGTGGTGTTGCCTGAGAATATGCGGCGCAACTTGGAGCTGCTGAACGGCTTGCCTTATAGTGAGCATGTGATGCTGGCGCTTATCCGCAAGGGGTTGTCGCGCGAGCACGCCTACGCGCTGGTTCAGCAGGCTGCAGCGCGTGTGTGGGATGAGCGTGTGCCGTTTTTGCAAGCCCTACTGGATGATGCTGCAATCCGCCAGCACTTGAGCGAGGATGAAATCCGCGAGTGTCTGAGCTTAGAGCACCACTTGCGCCACTTAGAGACTACTGTCAAGCGCGTGTTGGGCGATGAGTAGGACGCGTTTAGAAGGGGCGACGCCACTCCAGCACCAGCCGCGGCTGGTCGCGCGAGATGCTTGGGTCGGGGCGACGCTCGTAGTGTGTCCACTGCAAGCCCAGCATTAGGTAGTTTTCGGCATCGAGTTTGCGCTCTGCCGACAGGAAGAAGGTGTGCGCAATCCCGTAGCGGTCGCCGAACCGCTCGGAGTCGTAG
>JANXAW010000001.1 GCA_025061985.1 Fimbriimonadales bacterium | reverse complement strand
CCTCTGGCAACTCATACTGCTGGTAGTCCCAGTAGAACCGGTGTCTAACGAGCAAGTAGTCCGACTCGTCTGCACGAACCCAGCAGTACGGCAGGAGGTCGGATAAGAGCATGCGAGGCATGTACTGGCGCTGAGGCTCATACCAAACTCTTACCAGCCGAAAGGCGTCGCCGACAATAGGACGGCGTGTCGTCCACGCGAGCAGTTCCAAGGCGTCCGCAGTAGTCACATGATTGCAGCTTACTCTCCCCACGCATCGATAAGTTGGGGGGGTGCGGAGGGGGCGTTCTTCGGTAGGGCTGAACCGTTCGGGGACTGATTCGAGCAGCGCTTCCCTACGAGTTGCCCAGTTGCTCCACTCCCGCAGAAGTGGCTCTTCTTGGAGATATGCCGTCAGCTCAAGAGGCACGATGGCTGTGGTACACGTAGTTTCCCGAATTGGATTAGCGGACGAAGGGTTGCCAGTATCAGGCTGACTTGTTCGCACGCTGATCAGCCAGCACTCAATCGCGCTTATGCGTGGGAGTAGACGCAACCACATCCCTGCAAACTCTGGGTTGCGTGGCGGGTATACCTGGTCATCCTCCACAAGGCTACGCCGAACTATGCTCGGGCTGCGCATGTAGTTGGGTAAGAGTGCATCGTCAGGCAGGGGATATATGCCTGCAGCAGGCTTCGTGCTTAGCCCTATCGTCTGCCCGTTCAGAAGTGCCTGAATTGCGCGCTCAGGTAGGGCAGCCAAAGCGTGCAACACGGCATACTTGCCGTCATGTACCTCTACCTGCGTAAGTTGCCCATCGGTGGTTGCAAGCTGAACTCTGATGGGTGTCATGTGCTGCAGGGCAGTCCTGAATGCCAGTTGTTCTGGCGTGGAAGGCGTCTTGCTGTCTTGCTGAAGTGCTCGGAGCGCTTCTTGGCGCTGCTGCAGGCTCATCTGGCGCACTTTGCGCGCTGCTTGCACTAAATCCCTTACTGCTTTGCGACGCGCCTCCCGCATAGCGCGCGAGCCGCTCTTCTGCAAAGCGTGTCTCGTCGGGCACATACAAGATGTAGCCCCCATCCTCGTGCAGACGCCACTCGTATCGAAACACGCGCGCTAACTGAGTCAGTATCTCGTGGGCGGGGCGGTTCTCCACAAAGATTGCCACTTTCTCTTCAGCAATCGCATCTTGGCAGCGCAAAGACACACCCGTTTGTCGCGCGATGAAGCGCAGCGCGTCGCGCATCGGCTCCAGCTTGAGCCAGACGGTAATGCGTCGTTGCAACAGCGGATCTTCTTGCAGCGCAGCAGGCTGAGCCAAAGCCGTTGCCAACGCAATGCTCCAGACCACTCCGTACCACAGTCCGCGTCGCATTGCCTTTCCCCCGCTAACGGCTTCGTTAGAGGGGCGGCGAATCCTGCAGGCTGCTCACTTGGTTCAGCGACGGTGTTGCCCTATGGCTTGGTCGAGGGCGAAGTGGGCGCGCCTGAGGCAGTTAGTGGCTGGGGCGCCTCGCCAAACAGCTCAATAATTTTGCGTCGGCGGAACTCGAAAATCTCCTCAATCCGTGGGCGCACGATGTACTTGTTGATTAGCCCGTTGATGAAGGGCTGCTTGAAGGCGTAGTAGACTAGGTCGTGCATTAGCACGCCGCCCTCAACGGGCGTGAAGGTGTGCCGATGGTGCCAAAAGCGGTAGGGACCAAACCGCTGCTCGTCCACAAAGAAGCGCGGCGGGTCTACATGGGTGATTTCGGTGACCCAGTGCATCGGGATGTTCCATAGTGGGCGCACGATGTAGGCGATAATCAGCCCCGCCTCCATCTTGTCGGGCACGGGCGTAAGGATGTCAAAGCCCATGTAGGGTGGCGTGATGAGTTTCAGGTTGACGGGGCTGGAGAAAAAGTCCCACACGACGTCCAACGGCGCAGGGATGATCTGTGCGGTTTCAAAACGGAACAGTTTCATGCCGCCGCTATTTTACCCGCGCCAAGTGAGCGAGCGTGTGGCTGGGCGCGTGCCTGTGGCAGCGCGTGTGCCGTCGGTTGTGCGCGAGGCGCTCTGAGCCAAGCTGCGCAGGTACGGCTTCAGTCGCTCAAGGTCGCGCAGCTCCACAATCGCTAGGTACTGCACGCCTTGGTTGAAGCGCACGCCGCTGACTTGGTGGCGACGGCATAGCTTGGAGAGCTTGCCCGCGATCACCCAGTCGGCGGTCTCTTCGGTGATTTCATCGGTCAGCATCGGGCCAATGCGTCGGATCCAAGTGTCTACGGGCTGGAGGTAGTGGTAGTCGCTTGGCTCGATGGAGCGTTCAAGGTCATACATTGCGACCATGTCGCGCAGCACCAGCGAGCCGACTTTGGGTCCGATGCCGCGGATTTCGGTGATTTTCTGGTAGATGGGTTCCACGCGCCCCGACTTGACAATCGCCTGCTGAATATCCATCCAGATGTTGCCGATTTCGTCTTCGGCGTAGACGCGCGCGGCGTAGGCAGCTAAGCCCTCAATCAGCCCGCGGTTGAGTTGCTCGTTGACCTTACGCTGGTTCTGCTGGCAGACCTCCACAAAGGCGTTCCACAGTTGGGCGGGCGCGTCGCCAGAAGCCAAGAATGCGCCGAAGTTGGCTTTGTTCCCCTTAAGTACGCGCTCCAGCGCTTGCAACGCGAAGTTAGAATACTCCACGCGGTCGTTGCCACGCTTTGCAAACGCATAGTAACCCAGCATTACGCGGAAGGCGTAGTACGGGTCTGCCAGTGCCTCCCGCACCGCCTTACCATCGCTCGAGGGCAAGCGCATCGCGCGTGCCATCTGAGGGAACAGCACCTCGCGCTGGAACCGCTCCGCTTTCTCGTCTGCTAAGCGGCGCAGGATGACCTCAACTTCTGCTGGAGTGAACGCTGCCATAGTTCGCTCAACCTCCTGTTAGGATTCTCGGCGTCGGTTATCGATACGCTTTGCAGCCCCCACGCTTCGGGAAAGCAGTTGCGCTTGATGTTCGTGCCTGCGATGTGGCTTGGTCGCGTCGGCTCTGGAAAGCTCTGCTGCTCAGCGCGTGTCCCTCCCGTGGGGGCGTGCTATCCCGCGCAAGGGGCTTCCACATAGTATTAATACGGAAAACTGGGCAAAAGTTTCACCCCTTTGTAGCCAGTGTTGCAAACTGTTTTCGTCCAGACTTCCAGCGATCGTGGAGCCATAGCCACTGGTCTGGGTAGCGGCGCACGTAGCTTTCCAGCACATTGTGGAGCGACTGCATAATCCGTCGGTAGTCGGCTTGCGTATCGCCCGTTGGCTCGAAGTGCATCGGAGGTAGGATTTCTACTCGGTGGTGGTCGTTGGGCAGGCGCACACAAAACAGGGGCACTATCGGTGCGCCTGTGCGCAAGTGGAACACGGCAGGTCCTGCCACGCTTCCAGCTTTCTGCCCGAAGAACTCTACAAACACATCGCCTGCGTTTTGGTCAGGCAAGATGCCCACGGCTTCGTTCGCGCGAAGTGCCTTGAGCACGAAGCGGGCGGCGTTGCCACGGGGAAACACTTTGTAGCCACTGCGTTCACGCAAGGTTGTAATCAGTTCGGTGGTGTCTCGATCGTCGGCATCGCGGGCAATCACCGCGATCGGGTAGCCCAGCAAACAGAGGTAGCGCGCCATCAGCTCCCAGTTGCCAAAATGCCCCGTAATCAGCAGCACCCCTTTGCCCTCGCGAAACGCTGCATCTAGGTGCTCCAACCCAACCACACTCAAGATTTGCTCAATCTGGGAACGGGTCATTGTGGGGGCTTTGAGGAACTCTGCCAATCCCACTCCAAAGTTGCGGAACACGCGCCGTGCCACGGCGCGCGCTTGCGCGGGCGTCCAGTCGGGAAAGGCGCGCCTCAAGTTCTGGATAGCCACGCGGCGATAGCGAGCAGCCAGCGCGTATGCCAGCAGCCCTAAACCTGCGCCGAGGCGCTGCGCCCAACGCAAGGGTAACAGCTGAAACAATTTCCACGCGACGCGCAGCCCTAAACTCCCCAGCCTGCCTTCAACTCGCTTGCGCCAGCGCGGTTTGGTCGCCATCTATGCCAAGAGGATACCCCGCCGCCCTCACGGGCTGAGATGCGGCAAACCGTTCTGCAAGTCGCAAATAAGGTCGTTTTCGCCTCCATGCTGCAGGAGTGTTTCCAGCGCGTGTTCAGCATCCATCGCACTGGGCAACAGTGTACCTCGCGGTTTGTGGCAAAGCAAAAGCGTTAGGGGCGTGGATAATCGCGCCCCTGCAGACCTCGCAACACGGTGCACTTACGGCGGTGATGGGGGAGTGCCTGCGGCGTTCACAGTGGTTTCGCGTTCAGCGAGGTTGCCTGCCTGGTCTGCTGCGCGTAGTAGCACGCGGATGCGCCCCGCTCTGCCGTCCCACCGCGCCACGAAAGTGCCTTGATAGACGCCCTGTGCTAAGCTCAGCCCGATGCTTTCTTGCCTGCTATCAGGATAGGTTATCATCGCCAGTACGGTCGCTACACCAGAGCGGTCGTCGCCCACAGTTGCTTGGATGGTGGCGCTGCTGCCAGCAGTCAGTAAACTGGGCTGCACCTGCAGATTACTGATGGTGGGCGGGTTGGTATCGGCAGTTGGTGGGTTAGGGGGGCTGGATGCATTTCCGCCTCCGCCGCCCCCTCCACCGCAGGCAATCATAGATACAATCACAAGCAACAGCAGCAGATTGCGGACGGTTCGCATTGCGTCCTCCTTAGCGCGTCAAGATGAGCGGGATGGTAGCGCGTGCCACTTGTCCGTCCTCGGTTTGCGCCGTGATTTGCACAAGATAAGTGCCCGGAGGCAAGGCGCGCCCTGCATCATCGCGCCCGTCCCAAGTGGTTTGCAGCATCCCCGCCGAGCGAAGGAACTGGGGCGGAAGCGTGCGCACAGCGCGCCCTGCAGCGATAATCTGCACTTGGGCGTGTGCAGGCGCAGTGAGCGTTGCCTGAATGGTGAACTGACCACCAGAAGCGCGTCCACCTTGCACTACAGGCTGCAAGATGCGCAACGGCATTTGCGTACGCACCAGCTGCACACGGAACCGAAATACGCCACCTTCCGCAGGCACCTCAAATCGGTAGCGACCACGCCCTTGCAAGGGTACCGTGCGTCCCGCTTGGTGGTCGTACAACACCAAAGTAACTGCGCGCGACAGGTATGCAAGGTCGGGAAACCTCAACTCGGCGACGCGCGGTGCCTGAGCAGGCGCGACCATTACCTCCAGCGTCCACTCTAGTGGCTCAGTGAAGCTACGCAGGTCGGCACTTAGCAGGGCTTGGGCGCGACGCAAGTGCGCCTGAACGGGAGTGCTTGTATCCAGCGGGGTGGGCGGCGCCACAGCTTGCAGCGATGTGCCAACCCCAAGCACCACCTCGCGTGCGGCTTCGTCTACACAGGCTTGGATGCGCAGCGACCACCCGCCTCGCTCGGCAAGAGGCGCGCGCCTGCTACGCCCGCTTGGGCTAAGGATAAGCTCGCACGGCTGCCACGCCAACACCCACGCACCTGACCCAGGCGGCACCTCCCCCTGGGCGTTTGGCACTACCTGCGGGTCATATACCAGTCGGTACTGGCGCTGAGTACCGTCCCACCACCACGCGTAGGGTTCTATCCAGCTCGCGCTGTGGGCATCGCGAAGCGAGCGAGTTTCGCCCGCATACACTACGCGAATCGCATCCAAGTTCCACGCGAAGGGCGTCAGGTACGGGTTGCTGATAAGGTTCCAACCTGGCTGCAGAACGATGCGTACCTCACCTGTAATTGGTGCTCCGCTTAGTTCAGGATGCACAGGCGTGTCCGCCTTGACGAAGTAGCCTTTGCCCACTTGAATTCGGTCAGCATCCCGATACTGCTGGGTAGCGGCATCCCATTCCACTACGCGGGCTTGGCTGAGATTGAGCGCGTTTAGCGAGGTATCGCTCACCTGCAGGTTCAACCCAAAGGTTTGCACGCCTTGCAACCGCGAAGGTAGTGCATCGCTGACAGTGAAGTGGCGTGGCTCGCTCCAGCTGCTAAGGTTCCCTGCGCTATCGCGCGCACGTGCTCGCCATTGCCACACCCCTGTAGCCAAGGGCGGCTCAGCAGGCACACGGAACACCACCACCTGACCACTGGGTGCCGACCCAGTGGTAAAGAGGAAACGACGATCGTTTGTGAAGATTTCAATCTCATAGTGAAGCGAGTCGTTATCGGGATCTTCTGCTCTAACGCGTAGGATGGGCGTTGGCGACACGATGCTGTTTGCCTCAGGAGCGAGCAGTGCAGGCACACTCGGCGGGCGGTTGGCAGGCGGATTGTCGCCGCCACCCCCGTTGTTGCCCTCGCTTACTTGGAAAGTCCACCACTCGCTCCAATCGCTGGAGGCGTTGCGACTGTCAATCGCGCGAGCGCGCCACTGGTAGGTACCAGCCGCCAGCGGTTGCGTGGCAGGTACGCGCACTTCTGCCACGCTTCCAGCCTCCACAAAGTCGCCTTCCAGCAAAAGCGACTCGCCGTTAGCTGGGCGAATCTGCACGATTGCCTTCACGCGGTCGCCGTCAGGGTCTGAGAGCCTTAGGCGCAGCACAGGCGTGGGCGAGACAGTTGCACTATTAGGCGGTTCGAGGCGTTCTGGTACATCTGGCGCGCGGTTAGGCTGGGGCACAGTGAAAGTGCGTGTCGCTGTCCAATCGCTTCTGGCTTCGAATGCATCCTCGCTTTTTGCCCGCCAAGCGTAAGTGCCAGGCGCTAACCGCTCTGGAACCGAGACCGCTACCTCGGCGCCAGAGTCCACCAAGCTGGAGCGAAGGACGAGGTCTTGATTGTTGCCACTAATCTGGATGATGACGCGGCAGCGATCGCCGTCGGGGTCAGTGAGACGCACCCGGAAGCGCGGCTGGGCAGAGACGGTGGCTCCATCGGCTGGCTCCAGCAATTCGGGTTGATTTGGGGGGTTGTTGAGTACGGTAAAGGTCCGTAGCTCGCTCCAAGTGCTTACGCTGCGTTGGGAGTCGATGGCTCGTGCGCGCCAAGTCGCTACGCCTGGGCGCAGCGGCGCCCCTTCCCATGCGAGCGTGACCTCTGCGCCACTAAGCTGCGGGGCGCTGCGCATAGTGTATCGCTGCCCCTGCTGCTCGATTTCTAACTCGACTTCCATCGGGTCGTGGTCAGGGTCGCTGATGCGCACGCGGAAGGTGGGCGTGCGTGGAACCGTCGCTCCTTCGGCAGGCTCCAGTAGTGCAGGTGGATCGGGCGGGCGGTTGAGGGTTTCAGTAAAGCGCAGCAGCGCAACGCCTTCGTCGCCTCCAACCACTAAGTGGCGCCTATCGGTGCTAAGGGCAAGCGATTGGATGCGCCCCGGAGTCGGCTGCCATTGCCCCAATACGGTCCCCACTTGCACATCCAGCAGGCGCAGGTAGCCTGTGCCGTCGGCGGTGAACAATCGCTGTGCATCCACAAACACTAATGCCGTAGCACCCCATTCGTGCCCAACGAACGCTTGGTGCAGTGTGCCCTCGGCGATGCGCCAAAGTTTGACCGTGCCATCCGCGCCTCCTGAGGCGATAAGCGTACCGTCGGGCGAGAAGGCAAGCGCGAGGATGCTCCCCTGCTGCGTGTCAATCACGCGCACTGTTTGCCCCGTGGTAGGGTTCCACAATCGCAGTTGCCCCGCTGTGTCGCCCGTTGCGACAAGGTTTGCGCCGATTGCTACGCTTAGCACACTTCCCCCATGTCCACTAAGAGTGCGCATAAGCGCGCCGTTTGCGGCGTTCCACAGCTTTGCTTGTCCGTCTTCGCCACCGCTAAGCAGCATGGTGCCGTCAGGCGAGTAGGCAAGGCAGAGTACCGCTCCCTCGTGTGCCCCGCGCCGATAGATTTCGTTGCCGCTGGGCAAGGCACGCACAGTAATCTGCCCTGCAACATCCCCCACGGCAATCGCACCGCCCGTTGGGGCAACGGCTCCTGCTTGAATGGAAGCATCATGAGCAATTCGGTCGCCTACTGGAAAACCGTTCGCAAACTGCCACAGACGCAGAACGCCCTCATAACCCGCCGATACGACTTGGCTACCAGTGATGCCTACGGCAGCTACAGGGGCTCGATGCCCCCCTAACATTCCCTGCAGAGCACCTGTGGTGGGGTTCCACAAGCGCACCTCTTGCTCGAAACCTGCAGTTGCCAGTTCCCTGCCATCGGGGCGCAATGCCATACTCAAAACGCCACTGGGGTGTGCGAGAAGCTCGTTTACTGGCGTGCCCGTGGCGGTGTTCCAAAGGCGAACTCTGCCATCAAAACTCCCTGCAGAGTACAGTAGTGTCGAGTTAGCAAAGGCAAGCCTTGCGACCCCAAACTCGTGCGCGTTGATTGTGCCAACAAGCCTCCACTCGCCTTGGAAGTTGCGGTTCCACAACCGAATCTGCCCGTCATCTCCAGCAGTGGCTAAGGTAGCACCGTCGGGCGACCATACGACGGCGGTTGCCGCACCTGCGTGCGCTTGCCAAGCCTGAAGTAGCCTTCCGTCGCTAACTTGCCATGCACGTGCCTGCCCACCATCATCCACGCTAACCAACTCTGCCTGATTAGGTGCAACGGCAAGAGCGCGCACCGTCTCTTCGTGCCCCGACAGCGTTCGGATAAGTGCGCCGTCGCTGGCGCGTCGCAACTGCAGCTGCCCCTCTGCCCCTCCCACAGCTATCAGGTCGGCACCTACATAAGCCACGCAGACCGCCTGACTGGTAAAGACAGACACCTGCCACAGAAGCCTTCCATCGCTCAGCCGCCACTGCAGCAACTGTCCGTCAATATTCACAGCTGCTAATGCCTGTCCATTGGGCGAGAAAGCTATGTCGGTAACCAGCGCGTTGCTACCCTCCAGAAAGCGCACCAATTGCCCCGCCTGATAAATTGCGATGCGAAAGCCGTGTGTGGGCGTCGCCAATAGCTGCCCGTCGGGTGAATAAGCAACCGCCTGCCCCGTCAAAATCGGCTGAAGCCATAATATCTGTTGGCTCCAACTCAGCGCCAGCAGCCACACTGCACCCAAAACCACTCCCAGTCTTCGCATGCCAAGTGCGATTATCGGCACACAGATGCCAAAAATTGCAGGGGTGGAAGCCTGCCTATCGCTCGGCAGGTATACTTGCTTGTGGGGGCAAACCGCCATGAATCGCGAGTTTATGGCACTAACGCAGGATAAGCTGCGCGATTTGCAGATGGAAGCGCGTGCCGAAGGCGTGCGTCTTGGCGAACTGCGCAAAATCAACAAAGACTTTGCCAACGCCTACCGCTTCCGTCGCATGACCGTGTTCTACAAGGAACCCTTCAAACTGCGCTTGGAGTCGGAAGTGCAAGGGCAACGGCTAATCTACATTCTCAACGGTGGGCAAAAGCTGGTGATTGCTCCGCGCCAACGCATTCGCGAAGATGTGTCCAACTCGCCGGGCAAAAAGCAAACCCCGATGGATTTCGGCTTTTTCACCCCATCGCTTGCCCGCCGGTTTGATGTAAAGTTTTTGCGCGAAGAGCGTGAAAACGGCGTTTTATATCTCGTGTTCGAACTCCAGTGGAACTACGGCGACGATGACGCCCGCCACATCGTTTGGATAGACCCTGAGCGACGCTACTCCGCACGACGCGTGTGGTATAGCCGCACAGGACGCTACCGCGCTCGCTTCGAATACAAGGATCCTGTGGAAGCCGCACCTGGCATTTGGATTCCGAGCAAAATCGAGGTGTACAATGTTGACCAGCGGTTCGGCGGGCGCACCGTAAATACCAACATCCGTGTCAATCAAGGACTCGATGACAGGCTCTTCAGCATCTGAGGCATTTGAGGCGATTGCGCCTTACTATGACTTGCTGATGCAAAGCATCCCCTACCTATGGTGGATGCACTATGTGGAAACGCTTCTGGAACACTTCGACCGATCCGCTCACAAGGTGCTTGACCTTTGCTGTGGCACGGGCAATCTCAGCGAGCTGTTCGCCCTCAGCGGCTACGAGGTGGTGGGCGTAGACAAGTCGCCTGCGATGATCGAGCAGGCACGGCGCAAAGCCGAAGCCAGCCGCAGCGGCGTGCGCTACTATGTGCAAGACGCAGCTGAGTTAGCCCTCAACGAAACCTTTGACCTCATCGTGAGCCTGTTTGATAGCCTCAACTACATCACAGAGCCAAGCCGATTTGCCGAGGCGATGCGCCGCGCCTACCAACACCTCACTTCTACGGGTCTTTTCATTTTCGACCTCAACACGGAGTACGCTTTTGTTCATAAGCTATTCGACCAGTCGCAGTTGGAGCCGAAGGCGCCTTTGCGCTACCGCTGGCGCAGTCGGTATGACAAGTCAACGCGCCTGTGCACCGTGGAGATGGAGTTTTGGGTGCGCGAGGGCAACACGGAGCGCTACTTCACCGAAATACACCGACAGCGCGCCTATTCTGAGGCAGAAGTACGCCAAATGCTCTACGCTGCAGGGTTTGCTGAGGTACATACCTTCGACGCCTACACGCTTGACCCGCCCACCCGACGCAGCGACCGCGTCTTTTATGTTGCCCTTCGGTAGGGCAAGGAAGTCGATCCACTGCGCCTAATACGAACTCGCGCGCAGTCGTTTACGAACAATCCCAACGCGGGGAAGCTTGAAGTGCGTATAGCAAGCAATCTCCTTGTCCTTGCGGTGGTTGGGCTGGCGCTGTACCAAGTTCGTCTGAAGGCGCCGTTCGTCGCCGACGACCATTCGATTTTCTATCGTCTGCAGCAAGGCGGCGCGTTTGGGTTTGCCACTCGCCCGCCCACCCTTTCCTACCACTCCCTCATCTCGCTCCAGTACTATCTGGATTACGCGCTGTGGGGGATGTTTCCCTTGCTTTCCCATCTGGTGAACTTACTGTGGCATATCCTGTGTGTGGTTCTGCTTTACTTTTTGGCAGTGCGGGTATTGCAGCAGTGGGGTTGGCGAGCGAGGATAGCCCATCACGCAGCCTTCTTGGGGGCGTTCGCGTTTGTGGCGTTGCCTGCGAACGTAGAGGCAGTGGCATGGTTCGCTGCGCGAGCCGACATGGTAGCAACCGCCGCTGCGTTAGGCACGCTCTTGTTGCTTCAGCATCTCCAGCAACGCCCCAATTGGTTAGCTTATGGAGGCGCGCTAGCCTGCTTTACAGGTGGTCTGTTCTGCAAAGAGTCGTTGCTCAGCTTTCCGTTGGTTGTATGGCTTTGGCTGCGGTTTTGGGGTGTGCCACGTGCGGGGTGGTACACGGCGCCGTTTGTAGCTGTGTTAGCAGCGTACTTGGCGATCCGCACAGCGACGCTCGGCGGTGTAGGATCCTACCCCCAAGGGTGGGAAACGGTTTACAAGCCCTGGCAGATTGCGATCAACCTTGTAGCTTACTTAGTACAGCTGGCGATACCTGCGACCTTGTATGGGGCAGGGCGCGATGTGTGGGACACCTTTGCGTGGGTCATCTGGATCGGAGGCGCGCTGTTAGTAGCCTTAGGCTGGCGTATTGCACCGCCTAAGCCGAGGCGCTTTGTGGACTGGCGACTGCTCGGGGCCACGGTGGTGATTGCGCTGGTGCCAGTGTTGCTTTTCAAGCCCTCGCCTTTTTACTTTCTCAACAGTCGCTACGCTTACTTAGCCTCGGCATTCGCAGCGATTGGCCTTGGAGCGCTCTTGCACCAGGCGATGCGTCGCTGGCGGTGGTCAATGATCGGGAGCGCGCTGGTGCTTTTTGCCTACAGCGCGGGCACGGTGCGTCAAGCGGATGCTTGGCGCGTGGCGGGCGAGACAGCGCGAAGCACCATCCTGTCGCTTCGGCAGCTACCTGCAGACCAGCCCTTGCTGCTTTTGGGCGTACCTGACCACTACCACGGCGCGTACATTTGGCGGGCAGGGTTTCACGATGCGGTTCGGCTCTTGCTACCAGAGCGCGCAAGCCAGCCCATTTATGTCGCCAGTCGTTTCACGCTCCGCACCAGCACGGAAGTGAGCATTGAGTACGCAGAGGGCGTGGCACGCCTTACCAGCTCAGAGGACATCTTCCTACCGCTAGAGAACGTAGCAACTCCCCTACGCGACGAGCCGATCGTGTTGCGCGATCGACTCATCATCCATTGGTCGCTGTTGCAGCGCTACCAGCTCGTTGGCTACATCAATGGGCGGTTCGTTGCGATTAGCCAGCCTAAGTAGCTTTACGCTTCCAGCCCTTTCTCTTTGAGGTACGCGCGGTAGACCGCAATTGCCTGAGGCATTGTGTTGGTGAGCTGCATAATACCGCTCACGCGCCCCTTCGGCTGGATTTTTCGCTGCGTGAACGCCATCATCGCGTTCTCTTGACCCGTGTAGAGCTTGTGGAACAGGTCTGCAGTAAGGGTCAATGCAGCTTCTTCCTCACCCTCGGGCTTTTCGGTTAGCAACTCTAACTTGCCCCCGCGCGTATCAATCCAAAAGTCAAAGTCGGGCTGCTTGATGTGGATACCAATCAGCATGTCCAGCTTTCGCCAGCCCTCGCGGATCACCTCAACATCGCGCAGCCGTTCAACAAACTCCAACACGAACGCCTTCGCCTGCTCCGGATCGCGATACGGGAAGCCCATCGTCACTACCTCCAACTGAATGGTTAGACAAATTTGCCTCGATTCCTGCCCTTGACGTGCAGAAGCACGCAGGGATTACAATCCCTGCGCTCCCCGACGCATTGAGACAGAACAACCTCATGCAGCGCTGTCGCCCTCGTTAGCCTTTTTAGAAGGTGACCACTTGGGTGTCGTGGCGCATTTGGATATCCACCGTTTCTGGTACACCGCGCAGCACGCCACTAATCCAGTCATCGGGCACCTTCATGCCTGCCCGTGCGCTGTTGCGTGGGCAGACGTACACTTTCACACCTTCGCGGATGAGCGCTTGCAGGTTCTGGCGCGCTTCTGCAAGCGCGTCGTTTGGGTTTCTCTTATCTGCCAGCTTCACGCCGCGCGCGGAAAGGTGAACAATCACTTCGTAGCCACGGCTTTTCGCCACGGAAGCCATCGTCACAGCAGTGCTCACGCGCCACGGGTCATCGCTGAGAATGTAGACGTAGTAAGTGCCCGAACGCTTGGGGGATTGCGCGCTTAGCCACAGCACACCGGCAATCGTCGCCAACACTATCACTCCGATCCATCGGCTATAGCGTTGCATCACTTCACCTCCTGCTTCGATAGAGGCGTTGTTTTATAAGCCCGATTCCGCGCTCCGCGCTTGGGGGGTTGATGCGGGCACGCGGAAAAGCGCGTTAGGCGCGCAGCCTGTGCCTGCGTCGCCCACTGGTAGGGAGCCGGGTCCAGTGCCTATTCAGTGCCTTGCTGATGGCATGCCTGAGCAAAATACCTACGGCATGCCTTCCGAGCAAGGGCGCCAACGCTGTGCCTGCGTCAATCAACGAGGTCGTAGTCGTCGGTTATGGGCGAGACAACTGCTGCGGGCGTCATTTGAGCGCGCACTTGCTGCTCGATTTGCGCTGCCAGCTCGGGGTTTTGCTCTAAGTAAGCGCGCACGTTCTCGCGCCCTTGCCCTAAGCGCGTCTCCCCAAAGCTAAACCACGTGCCTGACTTCTGGATCACACCTAGTGCTAGTGCTTGGTCAATCAGGTCGCCCAGCTTCGAGATGCCCTTGCCGAAGATGATATCGAACTCCGCTTGGCGGAAGGGTGGGGCAACCTTGTTTTTGACCACTTTGACGCGCGTGCGCGCCCCGATGATCTCGTTGCCCTGTTTGATGTTATCTACGCGGCGCACTTCTAGGCGTACTGACGCCCAGAACTTGAGCGCACGTCCCCCTGGTGTGGTTTCGGGGTTGCCATACATCACGCCGACCTTTTCACGGATTTGGTTGATGAACACTACGGCTGTGTTGGTCTTGGCAGCGGAAGTGCCAAGCTTGCGCAGTGCTTGCGACATTAGGCGTGCCTGCGCGCCTACGGCAAGGTCGCCAATGTCGCCCTCAAGCTCTTGGCGAGGCATTAGCGCGGCAACCGAGTCGAGCACTGCGATGTCGAACGCACCGCTGCGGATAAGGGTGTCCATAATCTCCAGCGCTTCATCTCCCGTGGAGGGTTGGGAGATGTAGAGCCGGTCTACGTCGACGCCGATCGCGCGGGCGTATTCGGGGTCGAGCGCGTGCTCGGCATCCACAAAGAGCGCGTTGCCCCCTAACTTTTGAGCTTCGGCAATCATATGAAGCGCAAGCGTCGTCTTGCCCGACGACTCGCTGCCGTACAGCTCTATGATCCGCCCGCGTGGGATGCCACCCACGCCTAGCGCCATATCCAGCGCCATGCTGCCCGTCGGGATAACAGACACGGACATCCGAGCCGCATCCCCTAGGCGCATGACGCTGCCCTTGCCGAACTGTCGCTCCACCTGAGCAATTGCTGCTTCCAGAGCCTTCTGCCGATCCACTGCAGAAACGTTCTGTGCTGCCATTGTCGTCCCCAAGAGCAAGAGTAGATAATTGTCTACACGATTATACCCAACGGGCGAGGCGAGTCAAGGGCGTCTTACGCCGTGCGGAAAAACACCTGTACTAGCTGGTGGCTGGAGCAGGTAGCCCACCCACGCAGGCTGCGGATAGGAACTTGGTCTTGGGCGCAATCCCCTTATTCAACGGTCAGCACATCGACGCCGTTTTCGGTGATGGCGACGGTGTGCTCAAAGTGTGCGGCGGGCTTGCGGTCGCGTGTGACAATAGACCACTCGTTCTCAGCGAACTCCACTTCAGGGTCGCCCATAACTAACATCGGTTCAATCGCAAGTACCATGCCGGGTTTGAGCACGACGCCTTTGCCCGGCTCACCCGTGTTGGGCACATCAGGCTGCTCATGAACGAAGCGTCCCACGCCGTGCCCTGCCAGCCCCTTGGCGGGCTTGAAACCGTGCGCTTCGGCGTGTCGTTGAACGGCAGCTCCAATATCGCCCGTAGTGTTGCCCGCGCGGGCAACTTCTAACGCCTTGTATAGTGCCTCTTCAGTAACGCGCACAAGGCGTTTGCGCTGGTAGTCCGTGTGTCCCACAATGACTGTAATGGCAGTATCGCAGCAGAAGCCTTCGTAATACACGCCGATATCCAGCGTTACGAGGTCGCCCGAACGCAGTACCCTGCCTGAAGGTAAGCCGTGCACCACCTCTTCGTTGATAGAGACGCACAGCGTGCTGGGAAACAGCCGATAGCCCTTGAAGGCAGGGAAGCCGCCCAGCTCCAGCGTTAGTTGCTCAGCAAGGCGGTCAAGTTCTACATCGGTGGTACGGTTGGGTTCAATGGCTTCGGCGCAAGTGCGCAACACGCGCGCCGCGATACGCCCTGCCTTGCGAATGCGCTCAATCTGCTCTGGGGTCTTGAGATAGATTTTCATAGAACGCTGAGCAGTTGTTGGTAGACCTCATCTGGGGGGGCGTCGGCGTTGATAGTGCGTAGCAGCCCGCGCTCGCGATAGTACGCCACCAGTGGCTCGGTTTGCTCGCGGTAGACTTGGAAGCGACGGCGGATGGCGTCGGGCTGGTCATCCTCGCGCGTGACAAGAGTTGCGCCACACTGGTCGCACTGGTCGCCTGCTTTGCTGGGGTTGTTTTTGATGTGGTACACGGCGTTGCACTCCGGGCAAATCCGTCGCCCGCTCAGCCGTTCAATAAGGGCTTCCTCTTGGATCTCAAAGAAGATGACGGCGTCTAAGGGCTTGGTGAGGATGCTTTCCAGCATCTGGGCTTGGGCAAGGTTGCGCGGGTAGCCGTCTAAGATAAACGACTCTAGTTGGCTAATTCGCTCGGCGACGATTTGGTTGACCAGTGCGTCGGGCACTAGTTCGCCCCGCTGGATGTAAGCTTGCGCTTGCTGTCCTAAGGGCGTGTTTTGTGCGATGGCAGCCCGCAAAAGGTCGCCCGTCGCCACCACGGGCCAGCCTTTTTCGGCTTCAAGGCGTTTTGCTTGTGTGCCCTTACCTGCGCCCGGAGCGCCCAAAAACACCAGTCGCATCGCCTACCTTGCTACAGCCGCGCGTACTTGCCCGTCATCAGCTCATCGTATTGGCGCATCGCCAAATGTGCCTGCAGCTGGCGGGCAAAGTCTATCGCCACGCCCACCAAAATCAGCAGCGAGGTACCGCCCACGATCGTGATCGTGTCAATGCGCGTGATGGTAGGCACCCAATACTGCATCAGCGCGATAAACGCCAAGAATGCTGCGCCCACGAAGGTAATGCGGGTTAGCACATCGTTAAGGTAATCCGCGGTCGGCTTACCTGGGCGCACCCCTTGGATGAACGCACCCTGCCGCTTGAGCGTCTCTGCGATCTCGTCCGTGTTGAATATCACCGAAACATAGAAGTAAGTGAAGATGAAAATGAGGAATGCGTACAGCAACGAGCCAAACACGCCGATCCAGCCCGTGCCCCCTGGCGTAAGCAGCTGAACAAAGCTTTCCATAAAGCTGAAGAACGGACCGGGGTTCCGGCGGTCATAGGGGATCATTTGCAGAATGGTCGCAGGCAGCAACTGGAGCGAAATCGCGAAGATAATCGGGATAACACCTGCAGCATTTAGGGGGATAGGCAGGTAGGAGGAGCCACCCACGGTCTGCCGTCGCCCCACGATACGCCGCATATACTGGATGGGGATGCGTCGCTGGGAGGTGGTCACGTACACCACGCCCCACACTGTAGCGATAAAGATGACCAGAAGCAGCAACACCTGCCCAAAGCTTACGGCGCCGTCGCGCACAGCCTCGTAAGTGCGTGCCACTTGATAGGGCATGCTGGCGACAATGCTGGCGAAAATCATCAGCGAGACGCCGTTGCCTAAGCCTTTCTCCGTGATTTGCTCGCCGAGCCACAGCAGGAACATCGCGCCCGCGGTCCAAGCAATCACCACCTGCACATACTGGATGCCCGTCAGCTCCAGCGCGCCTGCCGAGCGGAAGGTGGCAATCAGCCCAATCGCTTGCACCACCGAAATAGCAATCGTCAGCAGGCGTATGCGCTGTTGCATCAAGCGTCGCCCCGCCTCCTCGCGCATCATCTCACGCATGCGGGGGTCTGCATACGAGAAAATCTGCATAATGATTGAGGCAGTGATATAGGGGTTTAGCCCCAGCGCGAGGATGGTGAGTTTACGCAGTGCGCCCCCCGTGAACATGTTCAAAAACTCCAGCAGCTGCTGATCTTCAAAGATGCGCTGGAGTTGTTCGCGGTCTACGCCGGGGATGGGAATGTGTAGACCCACGGCGTATACTGTGAACATCGCAAACACGAAAAGGATGCGCGCTCGCAGCTCTGGGATTTTGAGCGCGCCTTGCACCGCGCTAACAAAGTTCACGCTTAGCATGGCGACCTCGCTTAGCAGCTTACCGCTCTATCAGGTGTATGGTACCCCCCGCTGCCTCGATTTTGGCGCGTGCAGACTCGCTCACTGCGTGAGCGTAGATGGTAAGAGGAATGTTAATTTCGCCGTTGCCCAAGATTTTCAGCCCGTCTTTGAGCTTGCGGATGATGCGCCGCTCTAGCAGCACTTCGGGGGTAACGGTATCGTTGGGCTGGAACCGCTGGGCGAGCGTACCTACGTTCACGATCGCGTACTCAATGCGGTTAACATTCCGAAAGCCAACGCGCACGGGTAGGCGGCGGTGGATAGGGGTCTGTCCACCTTCAAAGCGTGGGTGGACATTTTCGCGTGCTTTCTGCCCTTTGGTGCCGCGGGTAGCGGTTTTACCGTGCCCAGATCCAATTCCGCGCCCTACCCGCTTGCGACGCTTCTTGCTGCCGGGTTCAGGCTTAAGCGTGTGCAAGCCAATCATTGCTTATTTGCCTCCTCGTCAGGAACCTCTTCTACCTCAACTAGGTGCACGATTTTGCTAATCATCCCGCGAATGCTGGGGTCGTCGCGGTGATACACAGACTGATGCAGTTTGCGTAATCCCAGCGCGCGCACGGTGCGCTTCTGGGTTTCCGAGTACCCAATCGGGCTACGCTTAAGAGTAATCTTAAGCATCGTTTACGCCTCCACTGCTTCTTTGAACTTGCGTACGTACCATGGGGTGAGCATTTTGAGGGGCACGCCGCGGGCTTGGGCGGTGGCTTCGGGGGTCTGCAGTTGGCGAAGAGCATCCATAGTTGCCCACGCCGCATTGATGGGGTTGCGCGAGCCGATGAGTTTTGCCAGCACATCGCTCACGCCAGCAGCCTCAAGGATGGCGCGCACTGTGCTGCCTGCCACAATGCCAGTTCCGGGCGACGCCGGTTTGAGGATTAGTCGCGTTGCTCCGAACTTCACTTCCACCTCGTGCGGAATAGTCGTGCCAATGCGTGGCACGTACACGATGTTGCGTCGCGCCGCTTCCATCGCTTTGAGGATGGCGTCGGGCACTTGGCGCGCTTTACCTAAGCCGACCCCCACGTGCCCGTTCGTGTCGCCCACCACAACCATCACCTGGAAGCTGAGCGTGCGACCACCTTTGTGCGTTTTGGAGACGCGGTTTGTGTAAACCACGCGCTCCACATGCAGATTCAACTCGTCGGGATTAATCAGGTTCACTTTTTTCCTTCGCATAAGCCCTCCTAAAACTGTAGTCCTGCTTCGCGGGCAGCATCAGCGAGCGCAGCGACGCGCCCGTGATACTTGAATCCGCCACGGTCAAACACTACTTTAGTGATGCCCTTCTCTAAAGCGCGTTGAGCGATAAGGCGCCCTACGGCAGCGGCTGCCTCTTTGTTACCCGTGCTTTTGAGCGTGGCGCGTAGCTCAGGCTCTGTGGTAGATGCAGCGACCAGCGTGTGTCCGATAGTGTCGTCAATGATTTGCGCGTACATATGGCGTAAGCTGCGATAGACGCACAGCCGTGGGCGCTCGGGTGTGCCAAACACCTTGCGCCGAATTCGTCGGTGCCGTATCAAACGCATTTCGCGTCGCGTTCGTTTCATCGCTACTCACCCTTTACTTCTTGCCTTTACCGGCTTGTTGCTTACCGGGCTTGAGGCGAATAACTTCACCGCGATAGCGCAGCCCCTTGCCCTTGTAGGGGTCAGGCGGGCGCACCGAGCGGATAATCGCCGCCTGTTGCCCGACCGCTTGCTTATCAATGCCGCGAACAATAATCAGCGTGGTACGGGTTTGAGGGTCTTGGTCCACGGCTAAGGTGATCCCGGGCATCGGTTCGATGCGCACCGGGTGCGAGTAGCCTACTTGCAGCACGAGCGTTTTGCCTTCCATTTGCGCGCGGTAGCCCACGCCGATTAGCTCTAACACCTTCTCGTAGCCTTCGGAAACGCCTTTGACCATGTTAGCAATCAGCGTGCGCTGCAATCCGTGCTGGGCGCGCGCAAACCGCTCATCATTGGTGCGCTTGACCACCAGCGTGCCGTCTACTTGCTCTACTTGAATCACGCTGGGCAGCTCGTGGCTCAATTCGCCCTTTGGCCCCTTGACCGTGATGCGGTTGCCCTCTATCTGCACTTGCACCCCAGGTGGCAGCGGAATCGGCTTTTTACCAACGCGCGACATCGCAAACCTCCTACCAAACGACACAGATCACCTCGCCGCCGATGCGTCGACGGCGACATTCGCGGTCAGTTAGCAGCCCTTGCGAAGTGGAAACGATCGCTGTGCCCAACCCGCGCCGAATAGGGCGCAGCTGCTCTACAGATGCATAAATCCGTTGCCCCGGCTTGCTTATGCGCTGAATGTGGTGAATCACAGGGTCGCCATCAGGCGTGTACTTGAGGTGAATCACTAAAGTTGAACGCACACCTTCTTGTTTTACTTCGTAATCTTTGATAAAGCCTTCTTGCTTGAGGATTGCTGCGATTTGGGTTTTCAGGCGTGAGCCGGGCACTTCTACAGTCTCTTTGCGTGCCATCACGCCGTTGCGAATGCGGGTCAGCATATCGGCGATAGGATCGGTCATCATGCTTTTTTGCCTCCTTACCAGCTGGCTTTGCGTACGCCGGGCAGCACACCGCGATGGGCTTGCTCGCGCAGGCAAATACGGCAAAGCCCGAAGAAGCGGATGTAGCCGCGCTTGCGCCCGCAGATGCTGCACCGGTTCACCTTGCGCACCTTAAACTTCGGCTTTCTCTTTGCCTTCTCTATCCATGCAGCAGTTGGCACGGCACTTCACCTCAGCGAGGGGATATTATACCTGTTGGGGGCGAGCGATTCAAGGGGGAGCGCAGTAAGCACGCTCCCAGAGCGGGCTGTTGCGAGGTAGCAGGAATCTTGGGGGGTGTGCCGTACAGCCTAAGCTGTATGCTGCGCTGGGTGAGTTGGTGTGGGTTTTTGGGGGCACTGCTACTGAGCAGCTGGGCACAGTCGCCCGTGGAACTGCGCGTGCGTCCGCTGCTGGGTACAGCACCTGCGCTCAATGGGGCGTTTCCATTAGCGATTGAGCTGATCGCTCACAGCGGTAACCACCAGGGCGTGCTGAGCGTTGTAGTAGACGATTTTGAGGTACACCGCGAATATGACTACCCCATAGAGCTGCCCGCGGGCGCACGCAAAGTGGTCATTGCCACACCGATCCTCGATCGCTACACCACTCAGGTCACCATACGCTTCACAACACGAAGCTTCAGCACTGAAGTGCGGCAGAGCGTTGACCGCCTGCTAGAGCAGGATTACGCAGCAGCGCTGATAGGTGACGCTATCGGCGGGCTACAGTTCCTCGCGCAGGTGAAAGCTCCTACGAGGCTTTCCATTGGGTACAGTAGTCCCTCATCGTCTGCAGGAGCGTATGTGCCCGTATATTGCCGCGCTGAGTGGTTTCCCGACAAGACAATTGCCCTGAGCGGGATATCTGTGATTGTGCTTAGCAACGGCGCAGAGCGCTTGCGAGCAGAGCAGTGGACGGCACTGCGCCAGTGGGTGCTGATGGGGGGCGTGCTGATTGCCACAGGCGGCGCTGGAGCGGTGCACCTACAGCATCCCGCGTTGCAACCGTTGTTGCCCGTGCAGGTGCAGGGCACTACCTCGGTGAGCCAGCTGCGCGCGCTTGGCGAATGGGTTGGTGGGCGCCCCCCTGAGGGCAGTGCAGTGATCGTGCGCGCCCGCCCAACCATAGGAGAAGTCTTGCTTCAGCAAGATGGGCTGCCGCTGATCGCCATTCGCCCCTATGGGTTAGGGGCAGTGGTCTTTCTGGCGTTCAATCCCATAGAGCCGCCGTTGCGCGACTACGCAGCGCGCGTACCCCTTTGGCAACGCCTATTAGACCAAGCAGTGTGTCTACCGCCAGGCGCGATCATTGCTGCGCTCCACCAGTACCAAGCGGGCTACACTCATAACCCCTATCCCCACTCACCGCAGCTGAACGTCCCTGTAGAGGTTAAGCCCCCGAGTGCAAAGATGATCCTTGCCTTGCTAGCTGTGTATTTTGTGCTGGTAGTGCCCGTCAACTATTGGGTGCTTCGGCGACTGCGAGCGTTAGATTGGGCGTGGCTGGTGACCCCTGTGCTCGCCTTGGTGTTTGTGGGTGTGATGTGGCGAATGGCTGGCGACCTCTACCGAAGAGCACTCTCACGCACCGTCCGAACAGTGATCGTGGCGCAAGCGGGCAACTCCGAGGCGTACGCTGTCAACAGTGCACTCTTCTTCTTCCCCCGTGCAGGGGTGTTCGATATGCAGTTTGACCAAGCTGATATGGTGGAGGCAGGCATAGCAAGCGACACATGGCGCAGGCGGTCGCAACCAGCGCGCGTGCGTACCGTAGAAGGCGATCCGATGCGTCTTGAAGGCTATCGTGTCACGAGCCTTAGCTTCCAATGGTTTCGCTACACGCGCGCAGTGCAGCTCAAGGGACGCATTGAAGGGCGAGTACAGGTGCGCATAGCCTCTGGGCAAATACGCCTCTCAGGGGCTATTCGCAATACTTTGCTGTATGATTTCAAGAATGTGCAACTATGGACGCCATACGGGTCTGTGGAGCTAGGCACTTTGAAGCGCGGGCGCGCTTACACCTTCGTTGATCGAACCCCTACCCCCCTGCCCGCGATTCCGCAAACGCCTCGCGGCAGTTGGTGGCAAGTCCCCGTGTTTGGTCCCGAAGCGATAATCAAAGAGCTGCTAGACTCGCGCGACTTCAAGGGCGTTGGGTTTGTGATTGCTCAAGCCTCCGAACCTGCTTTGCCCCCTGAGCTGCGCGAGGCAGCCGAGACCGACGCACACGTGACCTACTACATCAGCCTGCCGTTGGAGAAAGCCCCATGAAACGGCGCGCCGAGAACCCACTGTTGAGCTATCAGCTACTCGTGTTCACACGCAACCGTTGGAAACGCCAACCCTTGCTTTATGGGGCAGTGGCGGTTAGTGTCGGCTTGGCTTACCTGCTCCTGTTCCAGCTGGTGTTGCTCGGCGAGCCGAGCGTCATCGCCGTTTGGACGACCATCCTAACAGCAATGTGCATTCTAGCACCGCTGTTTGCCTACAACCTCTTCTCGCTGGAGTATGAAAAGCAGACTTGGGAAGCGTTAGCCCTCACCCGCCTTAGTGCGTGGGACATCTTGTGGGGCAAGTGGGGGGCAGCGCTGGCGCGCATCGGCTTTACTTTGCTCTTGTTTTCGCCGATGTTGGCAGCTTCGTCTCCCGATACGCTGCGCCCGTACCCGCTACTGGCGGGGGCGTTGGTGGTGCTGGGATGGAGTGTTTTGCTAGTTTCTGCTGGGATGTGGCTTTCCTTCAAGCTCAAGCGTACCTTGCCAGCAGCCTCCACCCTGTATGCAGGACAGGTGCTCTTGCTAATGCTGCTGCCCCTTCTTTACTACAACCTCCTTGGGGGCAAGGCGCCCTCTCCGCAACTGCCAACCAACTACATAGAAGGGGTCTGGTGGTGGGGACAGTCGCTCGCGCAGATGCGCTGGATTGTTGACCTCAACCCATTCGCAACGCTCGCGAGACTGGAAGAAGTGACGCGCATCAACCAAGAGGTGCCCGACGAAGCGCAAGGGCTGTTTTATCTGAACTGGGGCTTCGTACAAGGGGTACTTTACATCCTCATTGCCCTACTGTTCGCAGGACTCACCTACCGCGGGCTAAAATTAGCATGGCGCAAGTAGGGGGTAACCCATGCTGGATGTCAAGGGGCTGCGCAAAGAGTTTGGGGAGTTAGTGGCGGTGCGCGATCTTTACTTCCAGCTCTATCCGGGGGATGTGTTTGGCTTTATCGGTCCCAATGGGGCAGGCAAGACCACGACGATCAAGATGCTCGCCACGTTGCTGGAGCCGACCGCAGGCACAGCGGCCCTCAACGGTATTGACATCGTGCGCCATCCCGAAGAGGTGCGCCCACTGCTGGGCTACATGCCCGATTTCTTTGGGCTATACGAAGGGATTACTGTTACGGAGTATTTGGAGTTTTTCGCAGCTGCCTATCGAATCCCTAAGTCGCAGCGGGCGGCGGTCATCGAGAACGTGCTGGAGCTAACCGACCTTACGGTCAAGCGGGATGCCTATGTGGAAACGCTATCGCGAGGGATGCAACAGCGCTTGTGCTTGGCAAAATGCCTTGTGCATGACCCCCTGCTTTTACTTTTGGACGAGCCAGCTTCGGGTTTAGACCCACGCGCGCGCATTGAAATCAAAGAGCTGATCCGCGAGCTGGGCGCCATGGGCAAAATCGTGCTGGTCTCCTCGCACATCTTGCCCGAGCTAGCTGACTTCTGCAACAAGATTGGCATTATCGAAAAGGGCGAGTTGCTAGTGTGGGGGGCAGTGGACGACATCGTGCGCCAACTGCAAGCCAATCGCGTGCTGGAAATCAAACCGCTGGGCGAGATAGAGCCACTGATTCGACGACTGGAGCGCGAGGCACACGTGCTCAGCATCGAGCCGCAGAACGGTAGCCTATATGTCCACTTCTCGGGCGGATTGGAAGAGCAAGCTGACTTGCTAACCGCGCTTGTGCGCGACGGCTACCGCATCGCCACCTTTCGCGAGGAACCGCTCGACTTGGAAGATGTGTTTATGCAAATCACCAAAGGCGAAGTAAGCTAGACCTGCGTTATAGGGTACACTTGGGTCACGGAGGTTGGAGATGTCGATTAGAGAACAACTGATTGAGGGGCTGAATACAGATCTTGCACACGAGTATCAGGCGATCATCACCTACATCACCTACGGCGCGACCGTCACAGGCATCTATCGCGAGGAGATGAAAGAGTTTTTCATGCGTGAGGTGCCCGATGAACTGCGCCACGCTGAGTATCTGGCAAACAAGATCGCTGCGTTAGGTGGCACGCCAACCACCACTCCAGCGGCTGTACCGCCTGCCACAGACCTCAAACAAATGCTCCTAAACGTGCTACGCGCTGAAGAAGAGACCATCGCCCGCTACAAGCAGCGACGCCAACAAGCCGAAGAGCTAGGTGACTTTGGACTAGTCAACGACCTTGAAGAGATCATCTCCGACGAAACCAAGCACAAAGAGTCTATCGAGATGATTTTGCGTGGACTGTAGGCATTATCGGGGCTTGCATGGTATAATACGGCTCGGAGGCGATTATGAGGCGGTACGCGCTACCTGCAGTTCTGCTGGCGATCGCGGCAGTTCTAATCACCACGATACCCATCAACGCGCAGTTGCGCGTGGGGCAAAAGATGCCCGAAATGACCTTCAAGGACCTCAACGGCAACGAGATTAAGATTGGGGGCAAGCAAGACAAGGTTTACTTAGTGGACTTTTGGGCAACGTGGTGCTCCCCATGCCGCGAAGCAATGCCGTACTTTCAGGAACTCTACGATAAGTATCGCGATCGCGGGCTGATGGTGGTAGGTATCGCGCTTGACTCCACTCCTGAGGAGGTGCGCGCCTTTGTTGAACAGCTCAAGATCACCTACCCGATTGTGATTCCGCCCAACCAGTCGGAGGTGGCTCGGCGTGCGCGCATCCGAGCCTTCCCCACCGTGTATATTGTCGACAAGCGCGGCATCATCCGTTACTCGGAACAGGGGTTTGCACCTGAGTTGATGGAAGAGATCCGCCGTGTCATTGGTCAAGCACTTATCGAAAACTAACTAAAGCGAGGGTGAGGGAGCCATCGTAAAGGAGCTACGCATCAACAATCGCATCCGCGCGAAAGAGGTGCGCGTTATTGATACTGATGGAAAGCAGCTAGGCATCATGCCGTTGCGGCGCGCCCTCAAGATTGCCCAAGAACGCGGCTTAGACCTCGTGGAGGTAGCCCCAAACGCCAACCCGCCCGTATGTAAAATCCTAGACTACGGGCGCTACCGCTACGAGCAAGAAAAGCTCGCCAAAGAAGCCAAGAAAAAGCAGAAAGGCGGCGATGTCAAGACCTTGCAGGTGCGACCAACTATCGGTGCCCACGACCTCGAGGTCAAAATCCGCAACACCATCCAGTTCTTGCAGGATGGCGATAAGGTAAAATTCATCGTCGCCTTCCGCGGGCGTGAGGCGGAGCGACCCGAAGCCGCTGAGAAACTGCTGCGTAAAATCGCTGCTGCTGTAGAAGAGTACGGTTCTATAGAAAGACAGCCGACGATGGAGGGCAGGCATATGGTGATGGTGCTTGCGCCGTTGCGCAAGCCCGCTCCAAAGCCCAAGCCGTCGGCACAGCCAGAAGGAGGTTCGCAACATGCCCAAGATGAAAACATGCAAAACCGCAGCCAAGCGGTTCAAGCGCACGGCGACGGGCAAACTGATGCACAAGAAGGCAGGGAACAGCCACCTGTTTCTGAGTAAGTCGCCCGCCCGCAAGCGCCGCCTTGAGAAGGAAGACGAACTATCCAAGAGCGAGCGCTGGCGTGTGAACCGTTTACTAGCTGGCAGATAAGGAGGCAAAAATGCGAGTCAAAGGTGGAATAGTTACACGGCGTCGTCATAAGAAGATTCTCAAGCTCGCAGAGGGCTACTACGGCGCGAAGAGTCGCCTGTTCCGCAAGGCGAACGAGCAGGTGATGAAGTCGCTGATGTACGCCTATCGCGATCGGCGTCAGCGCAAACGCGACTTCCGTCGCCTGTGGATTGTTCGCATCAACGCTGCTTGCCGCGCCCTTGGCATCCGCTACAGCGAGTTCATCCACGCCCTTAGTGAGCGCGGCATTCAAATCAACCGAAAGCAGCTCGCGGAGATGGCTGTTCGCGATCCTGAGGCGTTCCGCATGCTGGTAGAGTCGGTGCGCCCAGCGTAGCTACTCTGATGGACACTCCACCTGTCGTAGGCACTGTGCAAACCGTCGAGCAACTGCTGGAGGAAGCCACGCGCGCTGTTGCGGAGGCAGGCTCCACGGCTGAGCTGCAGGAGGTAGAAACGCGCTACTTGGGCAAAAAAGGTGCCATAAGCCAGCTGCTGCGCCAAGTGGGTACCCTGCCTCCTGAAGAGCGTCCAGCCTTTGGGCAGCGGGTCAACGCGGCGCGCGAAACACTAGTAGCACGCATCGCCCAGCGCCGCGCCGAACTGGAGCAGCTGGAGCTTGCGCGCCGCATTGAAAGCGAGCAGCTAGACGTAACCTTGCCCGGCATGCCGTTGCGCCCCGCACGCCTACACCCCCTCACGCTTACAATTCAGCGCGTCAAAGCTGCGCTGATAGGGCTGGGCTTTGAGTTCGTGGATGGCTACGACATAGAAGAGTTCCGGTATAACTTCGGCGCGCTCAACTACCCCGACGACCACCCCGCCATGGACGAGCAAAACTCGTTCCACATCGCCCCTGGCTACCTGCTGCGTACGCAAACCACCTCGATTCAGGGGCGAATCTTTGAGCAGCTCCAGCGCGGAGAACGCACGCTACCGCTGCGTATCGCCATCATCGGACGCTGCTACCGCTACGAGAACGTAGACGCCACACACTCCCACACCTTCCACCAAGTGGACGCCTTTATGGTGGACGAAGGCGTGAGCATGGCACATCTGAAGGGTACGCTTACACAGTTTGCGCAGATGATGTTCGGCCCAGAGGTGCGCGTGCGCTTCCGCCCCGATTACTTCCCTTTCGTAGAGCCGGGCGTAGACTTCGCCATCTCATGGAAAGGTGGCTGGCTGGAGCTGGGCGGCGCAGGGCTAATCCACCCCGCCATCTTGGAACGCTACGGAATCGACACGGAACGCTACACAGGTTTCGCCTTCGGGCTGGGCATTGAGCGCATTCCGATGCTCCAGTACGGCGTAGACGACTTGCGCCTCTTCTTGGAAAACGACTTGCGCTTCTTAGAGCAGTTCCCCTTGCTATAGCCCTCGCAGGATTGCCCACAGGTGCAGCAAGAGTTTTCTTGAACCCTTATTGCAGGATTAGGTATAATACGAGAAGCTATTTTGCCAAGCACGACGGCGTTCCCGCCGTCGCAAGATGAGGGCGGAGATAGTGTCGCGCTAAGGGATTGGTGTTAGCCTCGCTGAAAGGCAAAATCTGAGGAGGTTGGAGAATGGCTATGCGGTTTCGAACGCGCGTTTGGACACATTTGGCGACTGTTGCACTGCTTGTAGGTTCTGTTCCGTCGGTACAAGCGCAGCCTGTGACTTACCAGATTGACCCCGTGCACACATTCGTGCTTTTCCGCGTGAAGCATTTGAACACGGGCTTCGCCTACGGGCGGTTCAACAATGTTTCGGGCAAGATCGTGGTGGACGAGCGCAACCCAAGCAATAGCTCGGTGGAGATTGAGGTAGACGCCAACAGCATCGACACGGGGAATGCGCGTCGCGACGAGCACTTGCGCAGCCCCGACTTTTTCAACGCGCGACAGTTTCCTAAGCTCACCTTCAAGAGCACGCGCGTGCGCAAAATCGACAACACCACTGTCGAGGTGCAGGGCAACCTGACCATTCGCGGGATTACGCGCCCGCTGACGGTGCGCGTGACCTTCACGGGCAAAGGGCGCAACCAGCGAGGTCAGGAGATTATCGGCTTTGAGACCACTTTCACTATTCGGCGCAGCCAGTTTGGCATCACCTACGGGCTACAGAACAACGGCTTGTCGGACGAGGTGCGCGTGACGGTCTCGGTGGAGGCTATCCGTCAGTGAGTGTAATCGTCAGCAGTGCGCTCACGGCGGGGTTGGCAGCGCTGGTGGCGGGGGTATGTTGGCTGCTGGGCTGGCGGCTCCGCCGTGCTGCTCCGTGGCTGAGCGCGCTGGGAGTGAGTTTGGGATTTGTAGTGCTGTATTGGCGCGTGCTGGGACGCCCTGATTTTCCGCCGATAGATGCCACGCAGTGGGCGTTTTGGCACGCGCTGTTAGGCTTGCCGATTGGATGGCTGGCAGCGTTGCCTGCGGCGTACCGCTGGGTGTGGGCGTGGGTGGCGTTGCTGGGTGTGCTGTGGCTGTTCGTGCTGCCGTTCTATCCGCTGCTGGGGGGCTATTGGGGCTACACAGTGGGGGTGGCGTACATTTTGACTTTCGCGCTTGCAACATGGGTGTTGCTGCTTCTAACCGCCTCAGCAGGCGAGGTGCAGGGGTTTGCCACGCCGTTGCTGATTGCTACTTTAGGCGGGGTTAGTGCAGGCGTGCTGTTTTATGGGGGCAAAAGCGCATCGCTTGCCCAACTCTCAGGTACGCTGGGAGCGATGGTGGGTGTGGGCGTCCTGTTGGGGCTATCCCTGCGTGGGTTCACGCTCGGCAGGGGCGCCGTCACGCTGACGATGTTCTTGTTTATGCTGCTATGGACGCTGGCGCTGGGGTTTGCGAGCCTCACGCTAGGGCAGCTGGTGTTGTTGTACTTACTGGCGTTGACGCCTGCCCTACAACTGCTGCCACCTGTGCAGCGCCTCTTGCCCGCGCTACAAGTGGCGTTGCCGATGGCGGTGCTTATTGTGATTGGAGGCGCAGCGGTGTGGCTTGCCTACAGCGCCTATATGGCACAGGGAGCCGACTACTACAGCTACTGAGCCTCTTCCCACACGAATCGGGGGATTGGCGCCTCGCCGAAGTTGAGGTGCACCAGCGGGCGGATCACTTGGTCTTGCATCACGCGCTCGGCGAGGTCTTCGCGCAACGCTCGTAGCTGCGTCTGTAGCACTTTGAGATGCACTTGCCCCAGCGCGAGGCTACCTACACGCTGTCCCTCTTCGGTAGTGAGCGTTTCGCCTAGGATGCTTTTGGAGATTTCGGCGTTATGGTGCGCGACGGCTTGTGCGAAGCTTTCAGCGCCTGCTTGCTTAAACTCCAGCGCGTCCACTTTCACTTCCTCAGGCACAATAATCGCGGTTTCCTGCTGCACCTTGTCTAACGCGCGCAGCAGCTCTTCTTGCTGAGCAGGGGGCAGCCCGCGCTTGTAAGTGCCAATCAGCGTGGGTGAAGCGTATTTTGCTAAATACAGGTCCCACAGTTGCAGAATACGTTCTTTGCTGCGCCACGCGCGGTACGCCGCGCGCAAATCCGACTCGCCTACAGGCGACTCGTAGCGCGGGTTGTAGGTGTACACGATGAACTTCTCACGCGGCAGCACCAGTCGCTCGCCGTTAGGGGCGTAGAGGATGAGCGACTTGAGGTTGCGATAGGCATCCACCTCGTAGCGGAACAGAGCGGGGTCTTTCGCTTTGAAGCTGCGCAAGGTCCAAAAGCCTGCGTAGGGTGGCTTCGTGCGGTAGGCATAGAGCTTTTCCAAAATCGCCACGCCCTTAGCGAGGGCATCCAGCACGCGCCACAGCAGGCTGAACACGCCCCCTTGCATCGTGAGCAGGTTGTAGCGGACGAACGCATGCACCTGCTGCGCTTCAGGGGTGTCATCAGCGGGTTCCAGACGCCAGTTTGCGCTCAGCACACCCCAGCGCTTGAGGTTGAAACACGCCTTTACGTGGGCGTCTGTGAGCATCCGCTCGTAGACAGCATAGCCATGTTTGGCAAGTAGCTCGTCCTCGAACTCGGTCGCTTCGCGTTCACCAGAGGTGTCGATCTCTACAGGCGCGTATTCGCGTGCTAAAGCAGGCTTACGCTTGCGAAACCAACGCATGCGCGAACCTCCTGTAAAGAGGGACATCAGCGCGCATGCATGGCTACAACTCCCACGCCAGTTGAATCCCCTGCTGACGCAGCAGTTGTTGATACTCGTGCAGCAACGAAGGCGACTCGTAGACTTGGTGTGGCTCCACGCCGCGCAGGACGCAGAACGCTGCCAATAGCCCTGCTGATTCCCCGATGTTCCACTCCACAGGGTGCAGGCGATAGCAGCCGTTGGTGATGTGCGTGGTGCCGATGTTTTTGCACGCGGGTAGCAAATTGCGCAAGCGAATAGGTATGAGCGCGCCCAGTGGGATTTGAAACGGCAAGGTGGGGATGTCTAAGTAGTTGTCCCCGCCTGTGGTGGGATGCAGGTCAATCCGATAGTGCCCTACGCCCACGCTGTCGGGGAACGGCTCGGCAAGGGTGGCGTTAGGGCGCAGTTCCGCGCTTACATGCTGCTCCAAAATCGTAAACCGCGCCTTGATGCGTCGCGACTCGCGCACATAGACCCGTTGCGCCAGTTTGTGGTAGGGGTTATCGTCGGTGCCCGTGATGTCGGGACGCAAGTGCAAGCCTGGGTAGCCAACGCCCCCGTCGGGGCGTGGTGCCTCGGTCTGCAGCCAGTAAAGGAGGCACTCAGAAAGGGTACGCGCCGCCATCGCGTGGGAAAGCGTTGCGTTTGGGATCTCGGCATTCGTGAAGCCGTAGGCAGAGGGCACTGCGCTTGGGTCAGGCATGCTGCCACTTGACTCCGCACCCGCTGGGGGGTAGAGTGGACCTAAAAAGTAGTCGTTCATAAACCAGTTCACGATCGTCACGGGTTCAGGGGCGACTTCAGGCGGGTAGAGGGCGGGGTCAACGATCTGCCTGTAGCGGAACATAGAGGGCGTGCCGTCCTCGCCAAACAGGCTGAGGCGACGTGGTGCGTGAGTAATGGGGTCTATGTCGATCCAGCTGAACAAGGGCGCATGCGCAAACGGTGGGCGGAACGCCTTCCAGAACTCGTAGCCTTTGGGCTTGCTGCCTACGTAGTTGCCCTTCGGGTCATAGCCCAGCGCAAAGCACCATGTGAACGCCTGCATATTCGCGGGTTGTGGCTCGGGCTTTGCGTGTGGCTCGCCTGTTTCCCAATGCGATTCTGCGCCCGTGACATACTCGGCACCCGCTAGCGGGAGCAACTCGCCCGTGTCGGTAGCATCCAGAATGTATCTTGCCTCTACATAGAGCGTAGCAGGCTGGTCAGGGTAATAAAACAGCACGCCGCGCAGGAAGTCGCCGTCTCCATCCACGGCGTGGAGGCGCAATGGCTCCACAATCAGGTCGCCCCGCATTTGGGGGTAGTGGAGCATCGACTCCAATACGATCTTAGCGACGCGCGGCTCGTGGCAAAGGCGACTGACCCAGCCCCCACCAGGGTTTAGGTGCGGATCGCTACGCGCAGTCTCTGTGAGCGGGTAATAGCGTCGGTAGAAGTCGCGGATTGCCTCGCGCAGTTGGCGGTAGCGGCGCGTACAGCCCTGCGTCTCTATCCAGCGGTGCTCATCAGGGGGCACGGCTTGCGCTGTGAGCTGACCGCCGATCCACTGGTCGGGTTCGGTTGCCAGCAGCGTTTTTACGCCCAGCGAGGCGCACGCCATCGCCGCAGCACACCCGCCCAAGCTACCTCCAACTATCAGCACATCGACCTTCGCATTGAATGTGCCGCGCACACACGGAGTTTACCTGTTGAAGCAGGGTTCAGGGATACTGGACTCTCCAATCGCTGCAACAGCGGTGCATCACAACCTCGTTCTTTGCACCTTCAACGAGAGGCACTATCGTGATCTCCCTAACCTGCAACTCTTGAAACCTTACTCGCGAGGCTAACCGAGCAGGTATACTATCCCTTGTATGAGTACTCCCATCGGTCGCGAGGTGTTGCAGGTGCCCGTCGAGGAGGAGATGAAGCGCTCCTACCTCGACTATGCGATGAGTGTGATTATTGCCCGTGCGCTCCCTGATGTGCGGGATGGTCTCAAGCCCGTGCAGCGACGCATTCTGTACGCCATGCGCGAACTTGGCTTGACCCCCGACTCTGCCCACACCAAATCTGCGAAAGTCTGCGGTGAGACGACAGCAAACTACCACCCGCACGGGCAAGAGGTGGTCTACCCCACCCTGGTGCGACTGGCGCAGGATTTCAACATGCGCTACCCACTGGTGGATGGGCAAGGCAACTTCGGCAGCATAGACGGCGATCCTCCGGCCGCGATGCGCTACACCGAGGTGCGCCTCACTCCCATTGCGATGGAAATGCTCGCCGATATCGACAAAGAGACCGTCGACTGGATGCCCAACTACCTACAAACCGCCGAGGAGCCAACGGTGCTACCCGCACGCTTTCCGAACCTGCTGTGCAACGGGAGCAGCGGAATCGCCGTCGGGATGGCAACTAACATCCCACCCCACAACCTCAGCGAGGTAGTGGACGCGCTGATTTACCGCCTCGAACACCCCAACTGCACCCTTGAGCCGATTCTGAAGCTGCTGCCTGGTCCCGATTTCCCCACAGGCGGGCTGATTTTGGGCACAAAAGGCATCCGCCAAGCCTACGAAACTGGGCGCGGCAGCATCGTCATGCAAGCCAAGACGCAGATTGAGCCACTGGACGGGGGCAAAAGCGCGATCGTCATCACCGAGCTGCCTTATCAGGTGAGTAAAGCGCGCCTGATTGAGCAAATCGCTGAGCTGGTGAAGGCAGGCAAACTGGACGGCATCACCGACATCGCCGACTATTCCGACCGCACAGGCATGCGCGTGGTCATCGAACTGCGCCGCGATGTGAACCCCAACCGCATGCTGAACCAACTCCTCAAGCACACGCAACTGCGCACCACCTTCGGGGCAATTATGCTCGCGCTGGTGGACAATGTGCCCCGCATCATGAGCCTGCTCGACCTGCTGGACAACTACCTAGAGCATCGGCGTGCGGTGATCGAGCGGCGCACGCGCCACGAGCTTTACCGCGCCAAGTCACGCGCCCACATCTTAGAGGGGCTACAAATCGCGCTGAACTTTTTAGACGAAATCATCCGCATCATCCGCCAGTCGGAAACCGCCGAGATAGCGCGTCGCACGATGATCCAGCGCTTTGGGCTGACTGTGCTGCAGGCAGACGCCATCCTCAACACCCAACTGCGCCAGCTCGCCCGACTGGAGCAGGAGAAACTCGCTGAGGAATATCGCGGGCTACTACGCGAAATCACCCGACTGGAGCACATCCTCTCTGACCCAAAACAGATAGACGCGATCATCAAAGAGGAGCTGCGCGCGCTAAAGGAAAAGTACGGCGATCCGCGTCGCACGCGCATCATCGCCCGCGAAGCTGAAGAGTTCTCCGAAGAGGAACTCATCCCCGAAGAGGAGAGCCTTGTGCTGATTACGCGCGACGGCTACATCAAGCGTGTCTCCATCGATGCCTATCGCTCGCAAAAGCGCGGAGGCAAAGGCGTAGTCGCCACCACCGCCCGCGAGGAAGACGAAGTGGCGCACTTGTTCCAAGTCAGCACACATCATTACATCTTGTTCTTCACCGATCGCGGGCGCGTGTACCGCTTGAAAGCCTACGAGATCCCTGAAACCTCGCGCCAAGCGCGCGGCTCGGCGATTATCAACTACATCAACATTCAGCCCGACGAGAAGGTGACGGCGACTGTATCGGTGCGCGACTTCGATGCGCCGGGCTACCTCACGATGGTCACGCGCAAGGGCGAAATCAAGCGCACGCCCCTGAGCGAGTTCGCTAACCTACGCAGCAGCGGGCTGAATGCGTTTGACTTAGAGCCAGGCGATGCGCTGGGCTGGGTGCTACACACCTCAGGCGCAGACGAGATTATCCTCGTCACGAAGGCAGGCTTGGCAATCCGCTTCCCAGAGACCGATGTGCCTGTGCGCAGTCGCACAGCGGGCGGCGTGAAAGCCATCACGCTGGGCAAAGAAGACGCGCTGGTGGCGGCATGCCGTGTGCAGCCTAACGCCCTGCTGCTGGTCGTCTCCGAGAACGGCTTCGGTAAATGCACGCCCCTCAAGGAGTATCGCGTGCAATCGCGCGGGGGCAAGGGCATCTTCACGATGAATGTCACGCGCAAAACGGGCAGCGTGGTCGCCGCCGAAGTGGTGGAGAAAGACGACCGCGTGATTTTAGTCACGGCGAACGGCAAGGGCATCCGTTTGCGTGTGGCGGATCTGCGCATCACAGGGCGCATCGCGCAGGGTGTGAAACTGATTGACCTCGCCGAGGGCGACACGGTGGCGGCGATTACGCGCGTCGTGCTGAGCAAGCGATTGCAAGAGGTAGAGGCAGGGCGCGACGGGCAAGCCGCGCTGGTGGAACAGGTACACTTACACGCAGGTGAGATAGGATAACCTTCACTGGCA
>JANXAW010000042.1 GCA_025061985.1 Fimbriimonadales bacterium | reverse complement strand
TGCGAGCGTTGTACGCGCAAGCGCTGCAGCGTGTTCGCACGGTCAATCTCTACCTCATCAGGCGGAAAGGTGGGGTTGAGCAGCACATCCGCTATCAAATGCACCATTGGCTCTAGGTAAGGTGCAAGGCAGCGGGCGCTGAGGCTGGCAGTTTCGGTGTTTGCGCTGACGCTGATTACGCCGCCGTAGCGGTCTGCCTCGTCGGCAATCTCGAAGCTGGTGCGCGAAGGGGTGCCGCCGATGAGCAGACGCGCGGTTGCGCCCGATAGCCCAATCCATTCGGGTTCGTCGTAGGCGCGCCCCGCGTAAGGCAGCACTAACCGAAACTCCACAAGGGGCGCGCGTCGGTCGGGCAAAAGCAGCAGTGTCAGTCCGTTCGCAAGCGTATGCACTTCTGGCAGCGGCAGCTGCGAAGGGCGCATCGGCACATCGGGCGGGGGTGTGGTGCGATCAACCATTGGTGGGAGTACCTCCTTGGTGGGATGCGCCTGCTTGAATATGCATCACAGTGCGGTTGCGCGTGGTGTTAAGGTACTGCTGCACAGCGTGTTGCACGTTGGCAGGCGTGATTTGCAGCAGGCGTTCTAGGGCGCGGTTGACGCCCTCAGGGTCGCCCTCAAAGGCGGCAAAGTAGGCTAAGCCCAACGCACGCCCAAGTGGGCTTTGCATGCCGTAGTACAGGTTATCGCCCCAACGTTGCGCTAAAATCTGTGCTCGCACGCGCTCCAGTTCGCGCTCTGAAACGCCTTGCTCTGCAAGGCGTGCGATTTCCTCGTAGATAATCGCTTCTACGCGCTCTGGGGGCACGTGGGGGTGATGCAGCACGAACAGCCGAAAGAGGCTGGGTGCGGGGCGTGCCTCTGCCCCACCCGAAACGCTGACCGCCACCTGCTCCTGCTTGATTAGTCGCTGGTATAGTCGCGACGCACGCCCACTGACCAACACATCGCCCGCGATTTGAAGCGCGTCATTTTCCAGCGTGCTCCGCGGGGGGATTTTCCAAGCAAGCGCGAGCGCAGGTACGCTTGCCAGCGTATCCACAAATACCTCGCGTCGCTCCTCACGGTCAGGCTCCGACACATCTACTGTGGGTGGCGCGGGTTGCGGCGGAATATCGGCAAAGTAGCGTTCAATCCACGCGCGCGCCGTGTCAGCCTCATAATCGCCTGCGATGACCAGCACCGCGTTGTTGGGCGCGTAATACGTGCGGAAAAACGCTTGCACATCTTCCAACGTGGCGTTGTCCAAATCTTCCATTGAGCCGATGACGGAGTGTTGGTTGGCGAAGTTATCGTAGGCGATTTCGCGCAGCCGTTCCAGCGCGCGGGCATAGGGCTGATTATCGATGCTCAGGCGACGCTCCTCTTTCACAACGGCACGCTGGTTGTCTAAGTTCTCTTGGGTCACCTGCAAAGCACGCATGCGGTCAGACTCCAGCCATAGCCCAAGAGGCAGCTTCGAGGCGGGCAACAGCTCAAAGTAGACCGTGAGGTCTTGAGAGGTGAAGCCGTTCAGCACGCCGCCGTTTGCCTCTACGTACTTGAAGTGCATTTCGCGAGGCACGTTCTCGGAGCCTTGGAACATCATATGCTCAAACAGGTGCGCGAAGCCCGTTCTGCCGCGTGGCTCATTCACCGAGCCAACCTTGTACAGCACCAGCACTGCGACGGTGGGGGCAACTGCGTAGGGCGAAAGAATCACCTGCAAACCATTGGGCAAAGTGTAGGTTTCGTATTCGATTCGCGCCGTTGCTAGAGCGTTCATAGATGCGAGTATACCATATAGCGAGGTGGGGTATAGTGGCGCTATGAGCGCGTCGGTTGAGCGCGTGTACGCTTTGGTGCGTCGCATTCCCGCAGGCAAGGTGATGAGCTATGGGCAAGTGGCGGCGTTGTGCCCACCCCTGACAGCGCGCCGTGTGGGGCAGTTGATGGCGCGGGCGCTGGGAAGCGATATCCCGTGGTGGCGCGTGGTGGGAAGCGACGGCACGCTGCGCACTCACAGGCGCGACCCAATGTTAGCAGAGTTGCAAAAGGCATACCTGCAAAGCGAAGGGGTGCTGTTTACGAAAGATGGGCGTGTGCGCATGACCCCCGAGCAAGTGGTCAACCCTGCAACCTTTGAGGTAGAATTGCCGTAGTAGAGGTGAGGAGGTCTTAGCCCCCATGGCACGGCGTTATGACGACGAGTTTGAATTGCCCGAGACGCAAATCCGCGCTCTGGCAATTCTCGATGAGATTATGCGTATCGCTCCCCGTGATGACCTACGCCTACGCCAGCTACTTCGGTTGCTGCGCCACCAACTAGAAGTCGATGAGCGGCAGATGCAGGAGGCGATGCGGGTCATCCAGGAGTATGAAGAGGCATATCAGAAACTGACCAGCCCTGCTAATCGTATCGGCGTGTTCTTGGGCAAGCCCGAAGAGGGCACAGCACTGATTGCAGTGGGGGAAACCGAGTACTACGCCAACATTGACCCTAAGCTGGAGCAGACCGACTTCAAGGTAGGCACACGCGTGCGCCTCAATGAAGCTTTTGCAGTGGTTGGCGACTTGGGCTATCACCCCGCAGGACCTGTAGTCAAAGTGCAGGAAGTATTGGATGGGGGTCGCCTGCGCGTAGGCACCGACCCGCAAGGGGTTAACGCACGCATCGTGTTTCGCTCCTCTGACTTGATCGGTGTGCCCATCAAGCCAGGCGATGAGGTGCGCCTTGACCCCAACTACAAAGTCGCGCTGGAGCATATCCCCCACCAAGAAGTGCGCGACTACTACTTTGAGGAAGTGCCACCCATTGAGTGGAGCCAGATCGGTGGGCAAGAGGAGGCGATTCGGCTTATCCGCGAAACCATCGAGCTGCCCTTGCTCCATCCTGAACTCTACAAGAAGTTCGAAAAGCAACCTATCAAGGGCATTCTGCTTTACGGTCCGCCCGGATGCGGGAAGACGCTGATCGGCAAAGCGACCGCTTACAACCTCACGCGCCGATACTCGGAGCGCTTGGGACGCCCCGTAAAGGAGTACTTTATGTACATCAACGGTCCCAAGATCCTCAACATGTGGCTGGGCGAGACCGAGCGGATGGTACGCGAGATTTTCGCGATTGCCCGCGAGAAGGCGCGCGAGGGCTATCTGGTGTTTGTGTTCATTGATGAAGCCGAGTCTATTTTGCGTACGCGCACCTCAGGCAAGTGGCTGAACATCTCCAACACAGTGGTGCCTCAGTTCTGCGCGGAGATGGATGGCTTGGTGAGCCTTGAGAACGTGGTGGTGATGCTCACCTCCAACCGACCCGACTACATTGACCCTGCCATCTTGCGTCCTGGGCGGATTGACCGCAAGGTGAAGGTGCGCCGTCCTGACCGCGACGCTACGCGCGAGATTTTCAGCATCTACATCACGCCCACACTACCACTGGATCCTGAGTTCGTGCGTGAGTACGACTCGCCTGCAGAGGCGCGCGAGTGTCTGATTGAGCAGGCGGTGCAGTACCTATGGCGTAAGGCGCCCGACACGGAGTTCCTGCAGGTGTACCTGCGAAACGGCAGTGTGGAGACGCTCTACTGGCGCGACTTGGTCAGCGGCGCGCTCATCAAGTCAGTGGTAGACCGTGCAAAAGAGTTTGCTATCCGCCGCGCAATTCAAGAGCCAGAGGCGGAGCACGGTATCCGTCCTGAGGATCTCAAGCGCGCGATTGAGATGGAGTATCGCGAGAACGAAATCTTCCCCAAGTCCGATGTGCTGGAGGATTGGCTGAAGCTGATTGACTACGAGCCAGAGAACGTGGTCAGCGTGAAGCCTGTCCGCCCCACCACTGGCATAGACGAGCTGCGCCGTACGGTCATCTGAACGCTGTCGCACCCTGGTATCGCAGGCGAAGCAAGGGAGACTCAGTTCCTTGCTTCGCTTGGAATTGCCGAGCTGCCTGCTATCGGCAAGACACTAGCGCTACGGTACGACGGCACCCCTGCCCTCGCAAATACGAGAGCGGGAACTCCCTCGAGCCAGCGACTAGGCGTTCGAGATAGCAAAGCTGCATGTCCTCAGCCACGGGAGTGCCACTACCACAGACCCTAGGTCACTTTGCTCGCTCGACAAGCCCCACGTTGATTTCCACATCTCCCAACTCGGTGTGTAGGGGCACAACTATAGTAGGCACTTCTAAGGTGCTGATGCGTACGTTCGTGCCTCGGATAAGGCTGGGTGGTGAGAGGTTGCACCGAATGCCGCGGGCTGCCAGCTCTGTCAGCGCGGCGCCCGAAATCATGTTCCCCAGCTCTGCGATTGCGCTGGCAGCCAGCTCATCGAAGGTGCGAATGGTTGTGCCCAGCATCTTGGAGGCGATTTTGTCCGCGGTGAACACGGACATCCCGATAATGACCTGCCCCTCCAGCTGCCCCGTGATGCCCAGCACAATGTTGCACTGCTGAGAGGTAAAGATCCCCTTACGCGCGCTTAGCTGCCCCTTTTGGGGTGTAACCCCAAGCATCACTTGGAACACATTGTACGCCGCGCTGATGAAAGGGTTGATATACTCCGCTTTCACGCCTCTCGCCTCCTTACGCTACTTTTCGCACTGCCTCCAGAATTCGCTCGGGCTGGAACGGCTTGACGATGAAGTCCTTCGCGCCCGCTTGGATGGCTTCCAGCACCAGCTGCTTTTGCCCCATTGCTGTGCACATCACCACTTTCGCGTTGGGGTCTTTGGCGCGAATGGCTTTGAGCGCTTCCAGCCCATCCATTTCGGGCATCGTGATGTCCATAAACACGATGTCAGGTTTGTGTTTTTCGTAGAGTTCAACGGCTTCGCGCCCGTTGGAGGCTTCCGCTACGACCTCATAGCCGTTTTGTGTAAGGATGTTTTTGAGTGTCACGCGCATAAACAGCGCGTCGTCGGTAATCATGATGCGTTTCGCCATCGTTGCACCTCCGTGATGGGCTTTTTGTAGAAGAATGCACTCGGGTTTTCGAACCCGATTTGCGCGTAGTTGAAAATGCGCTCTGTGTTGCCTAAGAAGAGGTAGCCTCCTGGTTTGAGCGCCTCGTAGAACGCGCGAAAGACGCGGTCTTTCGCGTCGTCCTCAAAGTAGATCACCACATTGCGGCATGCAATGAGGTCAAACCCACTGGGGTAGGGGTCAGAAAGTAGGTTGTGGTGTTCAAAGCGCAAGTAGCGTTTGAGGGCAGGGTCGGCTTCGTAGAGTGTGCGCCCATTCTCGCTCGCCGCTCGAAAGTACTTGGTTTTGAACTCAGCAGGGACGTAGCGCATGTCGCTTTCGGTGAAGACACCTCGTCGTGCTCGTGCCAGCACATCCTCGTCGATGTCCGTGCCCAAAATCTGGTGAGGGCGGTTGGGCGCCAGCTCGTGGAGCAGGATAGCAATGCTGTAGGCTTCCGCGCCATAGGAGCAGCCAGCGCTCCAGCATTTGAGGAACGGGCTGCGCTTGAGAAGCTCGGGCAGCACTTGCGTGCGCAGGATTTCGAACTGTTCGGGGTTGCGGAACAGCTCTGATACATTGATGGCAAGGCGGTCAATAAACTGGCGCAAGCGTGACTCGTCGGCAGCTAAGTGGCGAAAGTAGTCGGTAAACTTGCGGAAGCCACCATGCTCCATCATCGTGTAGATGCGCCGGTAGGTTTGCTCAAACTTGTATTGGTTCAGGTCTAACCCTGTGCGCTGTTTGAGCAGCTGCTTGAACTGCTCGAAGTCGCGCAGGAGTTCTGGCGTTCGCGGTGCGCTTAGGCTGCTTGGGATTTGCCGCACAGTTCCATCACCCCCTCGGTGATTGCTTCAGCGATCTTGTCCAAAGGCACGACGCGCTTGACGCATCCTGTTTGGATGGCTGCGCGGGGCATGCCAAATACCACGCAGGTGCTTTCATCCTCAGCGATGGTGTATGCGCCTTTTGCGTGCAACGCCCGAACACCCGCAGCGCCGTCGTTGCCCATGCCTGTAAGGATCGCCACTACGACCTTGCCTGAGTAGTTTTGTGCGATAGACAGCAAGGTGACATCCACGGCGGGGCGCACGCCGTGCACAGGTGGGTCTTGGGTGAGCATGAGTTTCCCACCGCGCTCCACTTTGAGATGCTTGCCTCCTTGGGCAAGGTAGGCTACACCGGGTTGCAGAACCTCGCCACCCTGCGCTTCTCGCACGGTGAACGGGCTGTTGCGATCCAGTCGCTCTGCCAGCGAGCGCGTGAACCCTTCAGGCATGTGCTGAATAAGCAGCATCTTCGCGTGCAGTTGGGCTGGCAAGCTGCTCATTACTACGTTTAGCGCCCGCGGACCACCTGTGGACGCGCCAATCACCACCAGCGGTGCCTCTGAATCGACGCGCCTTGGCATAGGCTGGGATAAAAATGGTACAGATGCTGGGCGCGTTGCTGTGGGAGCCGTTGGTACACGCGCTTGGGCTGCTGCCTTGACCTTCTCAATGAGTTGCGAGGAGATTTTATAGATGTCCAGTGAGATGGTACCTGAAGGCTTTGTGATAAAGTCGACTGCCCCTAGCTCCAAGCACTTGAGCGTAACTTCGGCGCCCTCTGTGGTGAGGCTGCTGAGCATCACTACTGGCGTGGGTAGTTCCTGCATAAGTTGCTGGAGCATAGTGACGCCGTCCATTACGGGCATCTCCACGTCCAGTGTGATGACATCTGGGCGCAGGGCGCGCGCCTTTTCTAGCCCTTCTTGCCCGTGTCGCGCCGTACCGACCACTTCGATTGCGGCGTCTTGACTAAGCAAATCGCTAATCATCCGCCGCATAAACATCGAGTCGTCCACCACGAGCACGCGGATTTTGCGCATCATTCCCCTCCGCTAACTGGCTTTGCGGACGATTCCCAGCACCGTCGCCAAGTTTTGCTCAATGGGTGCGCTGCCGACGGCGCGCACCTGCAGGTAGCCCGTTTCCACATCGAACTCAAACGACCGCCCAGAGTTGCCTCGCGTTTGCTCGTACACGACAGGGATACGCAACTCTCGGAGCAGCCGATGGAGTGTTTCCACATTCCGCTCGCCAATTCGCAGGGTTTGGCTGCGATTTTTGAACAATTCACCTCCGCCGATGAGGATTGCCCGCAGGCGTGAGGCGAATGCAGGCGGTACATCCAACACGCGCAGCAGGGCAGGCACAGCGGTGGTGGCATACTTGCCTGGCTGCTGAAAAGCGTCGTGCTCGCTTGCTTCGGGAAGCATCACGTGCGCCAACGCTACCGCGTGTGTGCGTGGGTCAAACAGCAAAGTGCCAACGCATGAACCCAGCCCAATGCAGCCAACCACTCCTTTGCCCCAAGCGACAACAATCTCCCCCATCCCAGCAAGCAACACTTTCCCTTGCGCCATCGCCGGCTCTCCCCTACGCTAAATGCCCAGCACTTGAAACAGCCGCTCCAAGCTGCCTGTTTCGGGCAAATAGAAAAAGTAGCCAGAGAAGGCGTGTGCGGGTGTTTTGAACCGCGTTTCGATTGCCAGCAGTTCGCGCTGCCCATACATCGCCTCTACGACGATTGCGCTAAGCACTGCAGCTGCCATATCTGCAGCGAAGGCGGGCGGTTCCATATTGAGGTGGAACCCCGTCATTTGGCTGATGGCGCGCAAATAGTTGCCCAGCATGATGTTGCTGACCTCGTTGATGACGGATTGGTAAAGCTCGTTGAGGTCTTCCAGTCCGTTGGGTTGCATTTGCACCAGCACTTGCCACAGCACGCACGCGCTTTCCCACGGGAACAGGAACGCGCCCTCGCCAGGCCAATCGCCTGTAATGCGCGAGATGGTGCCCACAACCAGCGATTCAGGCTCTACCCCTACCAGTTGGGGCACTTGGCGTGTGTCTACGGGCACCACCTGAGGTGCCTCGAGGGCAAATAGCACCCCTGTGAGGTCGGAAAGCGCGGTAACGGCGCCACCCAGCCCGATATTCCCAATCTCGCGCAGAGCATCGGCGCGAAGCTCGTTCAAGAGTGCGTGCATCGCTGCCACCCGCCTGGCAGATTCTTGCCACAGAGGGGACTTCAAGGCTTTCGTAGGGATACGGGGTTTTGGGGGAAAGGTACAATCCTAAGCTATGCAGTGGTTCAACGACCAGCCGTTGCGCCCACGCCCACACATCGCCGTGCTGTTTTACGATGCGATTGGCGACTTTGTGATTGTCACGCCACTGTTGCGTGGTTTGAAGGAGAAGTACCCCGACTGCACGCTTGACTACTTTAGTGGGGAGCGCACGCGAGAGCTAGAGGAGGCACTGCCCTACATCGACGCGCGGTTCTCGGTGTTTGGCAACCCAAACGCGCTGGAGGAGTTGCCCAAGTTCATTGAGCAGCGACGAGCGGTCGCGGGCGAATACGACTTGGTAATCAACTGCGATTTTCACCCCACGCTGGCATTTGTGGCGCGGATGTTGCAGCCGCGCTATGTGGTGGGCAAGTGCATAAGCGTCGATTTGCGCGACGAGGTGCCCAAACCCCCTGGCAAACTCCATCAGCTGCATGAGGAGTTTTGGTCTGCCCCTGACATATTGCAGCGCTATGGCGATATCCTCAAGACCACCTATATCGGCGAAATCTGGTGTCGCTTGGCGTTTGTGGAGACGGACTTTTACCGCACGGAAGTGCCCACACGCGATCCAAAATGTGACATCCCCGAGGTACTGATTGCTACTGGGGGGCGGCGCAGCGCCAAGCTGTGGATTGCCGAGTACTGGAAGCAAGTGATTGACTGGTGTTTTGCGAACGGCTACCGCGTGGGGCTGATTGGCGACAAGCCCCAACGCCAAAGCGAAGTGTATCACACGGGCGACACAGAGTCGTGGTTGTTGGAGCAAACCCCTCTGATTGACTTGCGTGGGCGGTTCAGTTTACCAGAGGTGGCGGGGGCGTTGGCGCGTGCGAAAGCGTGCGTGGTGGTGGATAACGGCATTATGCATCTTGCCTACAGCGTGGGCACGCCTACGATTGCGATTTTCGGAGCCAGCCCGTGGATGGTGTGGACGCCGCCCCTACCTCATTTGCACCTCGTGCTGCCCGCCGAGCCGTGTAGTAAGTGCTACGAGAACCGCTTTCGGAATGCCCACTGCCTGCTGGAGCGGCATCAGTGTATGCTCAGCATCCGCCCCGAGCGCGTGATCGAGAAGTTAGCGCAGGTGCTACGCGAAGCGCATTCGTCATAATATACGCGGTATGCGTGCGTGGTTGCTGGTGGATTTACTCTTGGTAGCAACAGTGGGATACTACTTTCTGCCTGAATGGGCGGGTGAGATGCGCGCGCGGATTTTAAGCCGAGACTATTGGTACGCGCGCTGGCAGGGCGAAATGCCCTCCGTTGTTGATGGCGTATTGTGGCGGGGCGACACAAGCCACCCGATTATCGCACTCACTTTCGACGACGGACCAGACCCTGCTACAACGCCGCGGGTGCTGGAGATTTTGCGCAAGGAGGGCGTGCGCGCGACCTTTTTCGTGGTGGGCATCAAACTCAAACGGTATCCAGAGTTAGCGCGTCAGATTGTGCGCGAAGGGCACGCGTTAGGTTGCCACAGCTACGACCACCAGCGCCAAACCGACCTCACTGAAGAGCAGGTGTGGCGTCAGATCCGGGACTGCCAAGTGTTAGCTCAGCGCGCGAAAGTGCGCTTTGTGGCGTTTCGCCCGCCGTACTTAGCCGAGAATGAGGCGGTGCGTCGTGCTGCGGCGCGATGGCGCTTGCCTGTGGTGATGGCGACCACCTTAGGCGAGCCAGGGCAACCGCAGCGTTCAAATCGATGGGTGTACCGGTACGCACGCCGCGCCCAAAACGGTTGCATCTTGTTGCTGCACGACACCTACCCGCACACGGTGGAGGCTTTGCCCGAGCTTATCCGTGTGCTGCGTGAGCGTGGGTTTGAGTTTGTTACGATTCCTGAGATGATTGAGCGGATGCGTCACGGTCCAGCAAAGCCGTGAGCCTTTCGAGGCTATCTGCCACTTGCATTCCGTTTGCCAGCAGTTGCTGCCATAGGCGCGTTGCAGCTCCGTTGGTGAAATCGCGTTGTTCAATCGGCAGGGTGCTGAGTGCGTAGATGGGCTTGCCTTGCGCTTGTGCCCACACTGCGAGTTCCAAGTTGCGTAGGTTGCCCCAGCCGAACGGCACTTCGGCAATCACGAGTGCGTCTGCAGTCTGCGCAAGTTGCTGGGCGCGTTGGTAGGCATTATCGCTGATCGGCGAGAAGGGTTGTTCTGTAATGTGCGTAAGGCGCAAGGCGCGCGCCACTTCCTCGTCAGTATCGAGCAGGTTTAGCACGCCTGTGCTCACGCGCCAGCCTGCAGCTAGCAGGGCATAGTAGACGATGGCTCCTGCACCCCCGCCTGCCACGACGAAGGCGTGAGGAGCGTTTGGAGGCGGAGTGGGCGGGCTGTTTGGGCTGAGCGCAAACAGCAACGGTTTGCCCGTGAGGGGGTTGGTTTGGCGCAACACGGGGGTTTGGTACACCTGCTCCAGTAGCGCAGGTTGCAGCACCTCTTCGGGCGTGCCCTGCGCCAAAATGCGCCCTTGATGGATAAGGGCAATCCAATCTGCGTACTGGCTGGCTAAGTTCAGGTCGTGCAGCACCACCAGCACACCGACTTCCTTTTGCTGGGCGTACTGGCGCAGGTTGTGCATCAGTTGCGTTTGGTGATGCAGGTCTAAGTGGGCGGTTGGCTCATCGAGGAGCAGGTAGCGTGCTTGCTGGGCGAGGGCGCGTGCGAGGTTCACACGCTGCCGCTCGCCTCCGCTGAGTTGGCTAATCGTGCGTTCCGCCAAATGGCTGAGTTCGGTCTGCGCTAGTGCTTGGTGCACGGCTTCCCAATCGGCGCGGCTGGCGCTCCAAAAGCCCTTCTGGTGGGGGTAGCGCCCCATCATCACTAATTCTGCGACGGTGAAACCCATCTCAGCGGGGGTCTCTTGCGGTGCGTAGGCGACCTGCCGTGCGAACGCCGTGGGGCTGTAGGCATCGTAGGGGCGTCCATCGAGCCAGCATTTCCCTGCCAGCGGGCGGAGCGTGCGCGCCAGCGCACGCACCAGCGTGGTTTTGCCCGAACCGTTGGGACCCAGTAGCGCTACCACCTGCCCTGGCGCTACCTGTAGCGTCGCCTCATGCACCACAGGCACTTGGTTGTAGCCTGCACTGACCGACTCAGCGCGTAGCATTCGGCGAGAGTTCGACGATTAGCTCCGTGTCATAGTCAATCTGCAGCTCGGCTGCTGCGGAGGCGCCGTTGATTGCCACCTCCAGGTAGCCGCTACTGCCCCAGTAAGCCAGCGGCGCGCCGTGCGCTACCTCGCCGAAGGTACGCTTCAGGGGCAGCGCCATAAGTGAGGCATCACGGCAAACGAGCTGCACGCGCGCCACAAAGCCAGCGGAGGCAAGTTGCTGAACCATCGCCTCGTGGAGGTTGAACACCACATTTCCGAAGTGGTCTATGTGCAAGGGGCGGCAGCGCAGGGTTGTACCCTCGCGTTCAGGCTCCATGTGGGGAAGCTGTACCAGTGAATCGGGCGGTATAGGCGTGCCCAACTGCTCCAGCGGGATGCCGTTGGCGAAGTGCGCGGCGGCGGGCGCGAAAATATCGCGTCCGTGAAAAGTTGCGCTTACCTGAGGCAGGTGGTAGCGGGGGTTGTCCAGCACCACTGCCCGTTGGGGCGGGTCATCGCGCAGGGCGAGACTTAGCAATCCGTTATCGGGGGCAAAGTAGGTGTGTCGAGTGCCTTGCACGCCGATCGCGCGGCGCGCCGTGCCCACGCCAGGGTCTACAACAGCGATCACTACTGTGCCGTCGGGCAGATAGGGGAGGGCTGTTGCCAACAAATAGGCGCCACTGCGCACCTGTTGGGGTGGAACACCGTGCGTCAAGTCCAGCACCTCGCAAGTCGGGCACAGGCGCAGCAGCACCGCCTTGACCTGCGCCACGTAGGTGTCCACATAGCCGTAATCGGTTAGGAACGCGATTAGCCGTGCCATGGTCGTCTCAACATGCCTATGGGGCGGGTTCAGGCGTTTGAAAAACGGCGGGCGTCAGCGCAGAGTCGCCTCTGAGGCGTGTAGGAGTAGGCGTGCGGGGCTTTGTACCGACGGCAATCACCCGAGGCTGGGCGCGGTAGATGCTGGTCGCCACGCGCTCACGCGCGATGAGCCGTCCGTTTTCGTACACCTCGCGCCATAGCACCACGCGATAGCCTGCCGCACCCTTTTTCAGCACACGCTGCGTGCCAATGGGCAACCTTGGGTCAGGAACACGCTTGATAGGAGGCACAGGTAGCACGCGCCGCTCGGTTTTCAGCACTATCTGACGCCCTGGTTGCGGCTTGCCCAAGATGCGAATCGTAAGCGAGGAGCGCTTCACCTCCGTCGTGATGGCGATGGGGTGGTCGAAGGGATTGGCGATTACCAAGTCCGCTACCCCGTCAGCAACGGTGGCGTCGCGCCCAAGGGGCACGTAGTCCACAGGGATGGAGTGGTTCGCGCGACGCAGGATGGCTAACCCGCTGAGCAGCGCCGCGTTGAACAAGGTGGAAGAGACCTGACACACGCCGCCCCCAACGCCCAATCGCTTTTCGCCGTAGATAATCACGGGGGCAAGGCGGAAGCCACGCTTCACAGTACGCTTGCCCACCACTTGATTGTAGGAGAGTCGCTCGCCTGGCAGTAATATGACACCGTTCAGCGCGTTCGCGGCTAAGCGGATGTTGTGGTTTCGCAATCGCTGCCCGCTCGGAAAGCGCGTGGTGTAGCTGCTGATAACGCCCTGTATCGAGTGGAGCTGTTCAGTGCGAATGCGAGGCACCACAGGCGTGAACCCCAACTCGAACCGTGTGTACGGAGCAGGGAGGTTGCGCAGCGCAGTTAGCAGATTGCGGGCGCTGGCGTTCCAATCTAAGCGTAGTCCGTCGCGATGGGGAATGACTTGTACTTGTCCTTGCTCAAAGCGAACACGCGCTTCTTGTGGTGGGCGTTCCAAAAAGCGAAATTGCTCCAGTCGGGCTTGGAACAGCTCGGGCAAAACTGCCCACTGGAGGTCTACTTGGAGCCGTGGTCGCCCGAATATGCGCTGCCATAGGGGCACGCGCGCCCACGCGCGCTCAATCGCCGTCTGCGTGGCGTTCACATCCAGCTCCACACCCCAATCCTTGAGCTTTGTAGCATAGGTAGGGGCTTGCGCAACAATCACAGGTTGCTCTGCAAGCACTCTACGGAGACACTCCAAGTGCGAGGCGAGGGCGTGCGGACGCACCCCTGCTAAAGAGTATCCTGCTACTTGAACCCCGCTTGGGAAAGGAGCATTTGCGTGTAGCCTCCACAATCCTACACCTGCTGCCAGCCCTGAGACTGCAGCCGCGCTTACCAAGACAGCGCCTATCCACGGATAACGCATCGCGGATTCACTGGTACGGAATTCTACCTGACCAAACTCGTTCCGTCATGAGCGGCACGCTCGTAGGTAGCTGCTGGGAGGCGTCGCGCGTTGCAGGTGCGAAAGGATGAACCGCGCGGCAGCTACTACGCCCTCTAGCTGCACGCCTGTCTGGATGCCCATGCCGTGCAGCATATAAAGCAGGTCTTCAGTGGCAAGGTTGCCTGAGGCGCCAGGGGCAAACGGGCAACCCCCTAATCCACCTGCGCTGGAGTCGAAGATGAAGATGCCGAATTGCAACGCAGTCAGCACATTCGCCAGCGCTGTGCCGTAGGTGTTGTGAAAGTGGTAGGCGAACCGTTCAGGGGGCAGGATTGGCAGCAGCGCTTCTGTGAGGCGTGCGACTTGTGTGGGCACGGCAGCGCCAATCGTGTCGCCGAGGCTTACTTCGTCTACGCCCATTGCCAGCAGGCGCTCCACGATCGGTTTGACTGCGTCGGGCAGGATTTCGCCTTCGTAAGGGCATACCAGCGCAGTGGAGATGTAGCCGCGCACCCAGCAGCCTGCTGCTTTTGCCTCGCGCACAACCTCCGCGTACTCTTGCAACGACTGCTCAATCGTGCGGTTCAGGTTGCGTTGGCAAAAGCTCTCAGAAGCGGCGGTGAAAATCGCGATTTCGGTTGCGCCTGCGCTCAGGGCGCGCTCCAGCCCCTTGAGGTTGGGAACCAGCACAGGATAGCGAACCCCTTCGCGCTTGCGCAGCTGCGCCATCACCTG
>JANXAW010000032.1 GCA_025061985.1 Fimbriimonadales bacterium | reverse complement strand
CGGCAATGGCATCCGCGATGCGGGCGAGCGGGGCATCCCGAATGTGCTGGTTTCCAACCAGCGCGAGGTTGTCAAAACCGACGCTCAAGGACGCTACCGCTTGCCCGTGAACGACGACACGATTATTTTTGTGGTCAAGCCACGCGGCTGGCGCACGCCTTTATCGGAGGCGAATGTTCGTCGGTTTTACTATGTCCACAAGCCGAATGGCTCGATTCCGCTGCGCTATTAGGGCGTTGCGCCTACAGGGTCGCTGCTCGCCTCAATAGATTTTCCCCTCTACCCGCATCGCGAACCCGAGCGCTATCGCGTGCTGATTTTCGGCGATACCCAACCGCGCGATATGACCGAAGTGTTCTACATCGGGCGGGATGTCGTGCGCGAACTTATCGACACGAAAGAGGCAGCGTTTGGCATGGTGCTGGGCGATGTGCTGTACGATGACCTCAGCCTTTTCCCTGCCCTGACCCACACGCTGGGGCAGATTGGCATCCCTATCTACTATGTGCTGGGCAACCACGATATGAACCTCGATTTGCCCGACGATACCCACAGCGACGAGACTTGGCATCGCCACTTCGGGCCGAACTATTACGCCTTTCAGTACGGGTGCGCGCACTATCTGGTGCTGGACAATGTGGTCTAGCAGGGCGCACGCGAGGGGCAGCGCGGGCGCTATGTGGCAGGGCTGGGCGAACGCCAACTGGAGTTTATCCGCAACTACCTGCGCTTTGTGAGCCGCAACGACCTGATTGTACTGCTGATGCACATCCCCTTGTGGGAACTGCCTGCAGCCGAGCGGCAGCAGCTGTTTGACATGCTTGCGCCATTTCCGCACACGCTTTCCTTCTCCGCGCATCTGCACACGCAGCAGCATCGGTTCTTCGGAGCGGAATCGGGCTGGAAGGGGCGCACGCCGCACCATCATATCAACGCCGTCACGGTATGCGACAGTTGGTGGACCGGTGCGCCCGACCCCACAGGCCATTCCCCACACCATGCGCGACGGCACCCCCAACGGCTACCTCTGGCTCACGGTGAACCGCAACTGCTACCATGTGCGCTATCAGGCAGCGCGTCGCCCTGCGGACTATCAAATGCACATCTACGCGTCCGACGAGGTCGCCCACGACAAAGCGGGTGAAACCACTGTTGCTGGTCGACTTCTTCTTTGGCTCCGAGCGATGCACAGTGGAGATGCGCGTGAACAACGGCGAATGGATACGGATGCAACAAGTGCCCAACCAACTCGACCCCGCATATGTCGCGCTTAAACAGCAGGAGCAGGAGTTCAAACTCCCCGGCAGACCCCTACCCATACCCGTGCCCGCCATCCACATGTGGCAAGCGAACTTGCCTGCGAACCTCCCGCGCGGTTTCCACCAAATTGAGGTGCGCGTGCGCACGCTGTTTGGTGACGAATATCGCGATAGGCGTGTGATTTTTGTGAAGTAGCTTACGCCTGCCCGCATCGGCAAGGTATACTCCCCACCGATGCGATCTCGTGTTTGGCTGAGTGGGCTACTTGGGCTGTCGTTTCTGTTCGCCCTTGCACAAGCGCCGCTCCCACAGGAGCAGCTACAGCGTTACGAACGCGCCATCCGCTTGGCAGCACAGGGCAAACTGCGTGAAGCCGAGCCACTGTTGCTGGAAATTGTGCGGAAGCACCCTACCTTTGCCCCGGCACACCTAAGCTTAGGACTGCTTTACCGCCTGCAGAACCAACATGAAAAGGCACTAATGCACCTGCGCCGCGCCGCCACGCTCAACCCCAAGGAGCCACGCGCATTGGTGGAACTGGCGCGCCTGTGCTTAGACCTCAACCGCTTGGAGGACGCTAAAGGCTATCTACGCATGTTGCAAGCGCGCTTTCCTAATGAACCCGAGCTGCCGGTGCTGGAAGGGGCGTTGGCGATGCTCCAAAACAACTGGAGCTTAGCTCGCGAGAAATTCCAGCAAGCACTTGCCAAACGCCCCAACGATTTCCGCCTTCACTATAACCTCGGCATCATAGCATACCAACAGCAGCGCTATCAGGAAGCGGAACGCCACTTTCGGCAAGCAGTTACGCTCAAGCCTAACTACACTACGGGCTGGAAATCGCTTGGAATGACTTATGAGGCATTAGGGTTGCCTGAGCGCGCTATCCACGCCTATACCGAGGTGCTAAAGCGCGAGCCTGACGATTTACCCACGCGCTTCAAGCGTGCTAGCCTTTATCAGCGACTGAATAACCTCGAGGCAGCCCTTGCTGACTATCGGCACTTAGCGAAGGTCTACCCGAAGAACGCGGATGCGCACCTGGGCGCGGGGCTTATTCTTATGCGCAAAGAGCGCTACCGTGAAGCACTGGCGCACCTTGGCGCAGTGCTGCAACTGGTGCCTTCCACCGAGCAACTCTACTTCGAGGTACTCACTGAGGTGGCATATTGCCACTTTCACCTGAAAGAGTACGGCAAGGCGCGTGCGCAGTTTGCTGAGGTACTCAAGCGTATGCCGCGCAATGCGCGTGCCTACGAGGGGCAATACCAAGTGCTGCTTGCGCAGCAGGTGGAAGAAACCGAACTCTCGCCGTTCCTACACAACTGGGCAGCTCATGTGCCCGACGACCCACGCCCCTTGCAGTATCTAGCGCGCATGTATGAACGCAACCGCCAGCCGCAGTTGGCGGAGGAAACCTATCGCCAGCTGCTGCAGAAGTTTCCAGAGCGCACGGAGCTGGTGCGCGAATTTGCCCAGTTTCTGATGCGCCAAGGGCGTGAGGATGAAGCCGTGCAACTCTACGACCAGATCCTGCAGCAGGCACCGAAGGACCCAATCGCGCTCCTTGGCAAGGCGCGCTATGCCGAACGACGCCAACAGTTCCAACAGGCATTAGAACTCTATCAGCAGGTGCTGGCACAAGACCCCAGTAACGAGCCTGCCCTGCTGGGCGCTGCAGCGATGTACCGCGAACTCAACCAGCCCGATAAAGCCATCGAAGTCTACCGCCGTCTCACGCTGGGCAAAACAATCAACCAACTAGCGTTCTCTGCCTTGCTGGACTTGTACCGCCGACTAAACCGCACGGATGAACTGATCGGCTACCTCAAAGAAATGGTGCAATGCCATGGCGACTCGTTTTTACCGTTCCTAGCGAGTCAGCTGATTCAGGCGGGCAGAGGCGAGGAGGCTGTTGCCACGCTCAAAGAGGCGGTTCGGCGCGAGCCGAAGAACGCGGAAAACTATCGGCTGTTGGGTGTGGTGTACGAGACGCTTCAACGCCACGCGGATGCGCTGACTGCCTACCAACAGGCGCACACCTTAGACCCCAAGCACACATGGACACTCTACCACATCGCTAAAATCCAAATCCAGCAGGGACGCAAGGACGCTGCGTGGCAAACGCTGGTGCGTGCGTTGCGTATTGACCCCGACGACATCAGCCTCTACCCACCATTGGAGCAGTTAGCGAAGGAGTTAGGGCGTGAAGTGGAGTACCGTGCGTTGATTCGTGAACTTGCTCAGCGAGACACCCCTGCAAACGAGCCGCTCAAAGCCTATGTGGCGTGGCTGCGCCGCGAGAACAAGGTCGACGAAGCGCTAGCCTTGGTGCGCCAGCGGCTCCGCGCCAAGCCAAACAATACAGCGCTCTTGTTGCTTGAGCTAAGCCTATTGAGTGCCCAACAGCGCCATCGAGAGGCGCTCCGTATCTACGCGCAGCTGGCGCGCCTGCAACCGACCAATGTGAACCTGCTGCGCGAGTGGGTCAGCTATGCCGAGCAGCATGGCTCCCTGGTAGACGCTTTGCAGGCGTTGCAAGCCCTCTATCGCGCTGTGCCTGACGATGTTGCCGTAGGGCTAAAGTTGGTACGCCACCTAGAGCTGCTGGGGCTACGCTATCGTGCCCTGGAACTGCTGCGCATTATGCGCGACAACTTTCCCACCAACCCTGATGTGCGCGAGGCACTGGAGCGAATGGAGGCGGAGCGGTGAGGCGCGAGTGGATAGCCATTATCGCAATCGCGCTGACCATAGGGCGCGGCGCGCTGCGTGAAGTCGAGAAAACAGCTGCCCGCGAAATCCGCCAACGAATCGGCAGCGGCACCATTCGCGTTCGAATCGAGCCAGATGGCATAGATGGATTGCTTCGGGGGCGCCTACACCGCCTCACAGTGTACGCCCGCGACTTCACCCTAAACGGATTGCCCTTCACCCTAGAGCCTGAGCGCCCTCGCACAGGGCTAATCAAGCAGTTCGTGCTGCTAATAGAGAACGCCAGTCTCCGCGGGCTGCGCGCGGAGTACGCCACCGCGATCATCCCCGAGGTCTTTTATGACCGAAGCCTTGCGCTCGCCAAGCGAATCTTTCGCCTAAGCGCAACAGGGGTAGGCGCGTGCGAAATCGTGGTGAATGAGCACGACCTTGCAGCTTACATTCGCGCAAAGTATGCGCGTTTCATTCGCGAAGTCGCCGTGCAAATCAGCCCTCAGCAGACGGTGGTGCAGGGCGTTGCGCTGCTGCTGGGCAGTGAGGTGCGCTTTCGAGCCGTTGGTAAACTCGCCCCGCGGGAGGGACGCTTTTTAGACCTTGCAGAGATGCAGGTGGACATAGAAGGCGCAAGCCTGCCCGCGCAATCAGCAGAACTGCTCCGCCAGTTCCTCAACCCGATCATCGACGTCGAACGCGACTTGGGGCTGTATGACGGGCTAGCCATAGATGTGGTACAAAGCGAGGTAGGCAGGATGCGAGCACAGGGCAGGGTGTGGATACCCAAATCGCGCGTCTAAGGTACACTACTCGCCGTGTCGTACCGTGTGGCGATTGTAGGCGCAACAGGCGCGGTAGGGCAAGAGCTGCTGCAGATATTAGAGCAGCGTCAGTTCCCAATAAGCGAACTGCGCTTGTTTGCCTCCGAGCGCTCCGTAGGCAAAACCCTGCTCTTTCGTGGGGAAGCTATCCCCGTGCATGCGCTGCGTCCCGACTCGTTCAAAGGGGTTGACTTTGCCTTTTTCTCAGCAGGTGCGTCACGTAGCAAAGAGTTCGCGCCGATTGCGGTGCAGTCAGGAGCAGCTGTGATTGACAATTCCTCAGCGTTTCGGATGGAGCCGAATGTGCCCCTGGTTATTCCCGAAATCAACCCCGACGCCTTACGCCACCACGCGGGGATTATTGCCAATCCGAACTGTTCCACGATTATTATGCTAATGGCATTGGAGCCGTTGCGACGGCTTGCGCGCATTCGGCGCATTGTAGTTTCTACGTATCAGGCAGCCAGTGGGGCAGGGGCGCAGGCGATGCAGGAGCTGCTAGAGTCTACTCGCGCCTACCTGCAGGGTGAGCCGTTCCAGCCAAGGGTGCTTCCCCACCCCTATGCGTTCAACCTTTTCTCGCACAACTCGCCCATCGGCGAAGACGGCTACAACGAAGAAGAGCGCAAGATGATTGTGGAGACGCGCAAAATTTGGGGCGACCCCGAGGTAGCGGTGTCGCCGACTTGCATACGCGTGCCTGTGCTGCGCGCCCACAGTGAAAGCTTAGTGGTAGAACTGGAAACGCGCCCACCCCTTGAGGCGATTTACACGGCATACCAGCGTTTCCCAGGCGTACAACTGGTGGATGACCGCCCCCATAACCACTTCCCCATGCCGATTGAGGCAACAGGGCGCGACGAGGTGTTGGTAGGACGCATTCGGTATGACTTAGGCACGCCGGATGGAGTTGCCCTGTTTGCCTGTGGCGACCAGCTGCGCAAAGGGGCTGCATTGAACGCTGTGCAAATCGCCGAACACCTTATTGGGCGAGCTCCCACTCCGTGAGCCATAGGAGGGGCAGCCGACTGCTGCCCCCTTGCGCAGTAGCCCAACAAAGGAAAGGAGGAACTATGCTTTCAGCACAGGCGGCGTCGCAGTAAGCCGACTAAGCCCGTTGCCAGTACAAGCATGCTTGCAGGCTCGGGCACGACCGTCCAATCCTGCTCCACAAACGACAGCCCCGCAAAGGAGAAGGGGTCTTGCGTGTTGCCTCGCGTGAGCTGGAACTCTTCTTCCACCAGCACTCCGCTTACGGCAGGCAAACTAACGTTGATCGTGTAGCTAAAAGCGTTCAAAGTAGCGCTCGAGATCGTGCCACTGCTTTGCCATAGCACAGCATTGTCTGAAAGGCGTCTTACGACTTTAGACCAAGTGATCTGCGCAGAGCCAGATACAACCCCCGCAATCGTAAAGCTGAAACCATTCAAGTAAAGCGTGGGATTGGGCGGGTTGCTAATCGTATAGCGTCCAATAAAGCTTCCCGTGTTGAAGCCCGACGCAGCACCCACAAATAGCGGATTGGGACTAGCATTAGCAGTGAGGAAGGTTACTTGGGGGAGAGGGCTAGCAAGTGTCTCTGTCGGTACGGCGATCGTTGTGTTCGGAGGTGCTAATGTGCCGTCGCTTTGCAGGATGCTGATGTTCCACGCGAAGGCGCTCGCAACCGCAAACAACGCTCCTAATGCCAAAAGCAACCGTCTCATAGTCGCTCCTCCTTTCTGAAGCTTGTGCATCCATTGGAGAGCAATTTTCGTGCCAAAATCGGCTTTTCTGCAAATTCTCGTACTTTTTCGCGCATCCAAAAAACAAAAGGCAGGGCACACTACCCTGCCAAAAAAGCCCAGATGCGGAATCGCTCAGCGCTTGCGACGACGCAAAGCAAACAGACCCACCAGGCCGCTACCCAGCGCCAGCATGCTGGCAGGTTCAGGCACCCAGTCTTGCTCTACAAATAGCAGCGCAGCGGTAGAGGTGGGGTTAGAGGGTAGTACGAACAGTAGGAATGTCTCGTACACGGACACGTCATTTGCAGGCTGCGCTAGAGGGGCAGGGATAAGGATGCTGAACGCGCCGTCTGTACCGCCAAACCCCGAGCCTGCAATCACGCCTGAGTCGTTGTAGAGAATAGCATTGTCTGAGTTGCGTACCACCTTCTTGTGCCAAGCGATGAGCGCTTGGCCGAACACCAAGCCGCTAATCACGAAGTTGAATCCCGTCAGCAGCGTGTTGTTCCCTGCTTGAGGGCTGATGGTGTAGATTCCTGTGAAGGTACCGTTCGTGAAGCTCGTACCGTTTCCTACTATGATTGGGTTGGGCACAGCGTTTGCAGTCTCGAAGGTAATCTGTGGCAGCGGAGAAGTCACCACAGTAGTTGGCACATTGACAGCAACACTAGGAGGGTTGAGGATGCCGCTGCTGCGGACGATATTCACATTCCAAGACGCGAACGCATTGCCCACCAGGACACTGACAGCGAGTACCGCAAAAACCGCTCGTCTCGTCATGTTCTCTCCTCCTTTGCGGCTTGTGGGCGAACCGGGCGTGACAGCACCATCACAAGCCTGCTGATTGTATAGACGAGCAACTTGCGTGCCAAGGTTCCCTGTTTTGCGCAAAACTGGTATCTTTGCGGGTACTACGAATCGAGGGCGAATGCCGTAAGGAGCACGCGTTCGCGCGTTGCTTGCATTACGAGCAAGCGAGTCGCCTTCTCGTGCTTGGGGTCGCCATAGCGCACGCACAAGGGCGACTCACGCCTCGGCGCCCTTATGGAAGGTAAAGCGACGCGATGAAGGAGGAGAAGACGCCCTTGCTTAATTTCCAACACTGCCACGCGGTCTTGTGCCACGCCACAGATCCGTGTTGGGGCTCGCTCGCTCGCACGCAGCAAGCATACAAACCGATAACCATTCACATAAAACGTGTTCCATTGCGTTGCCGAACGCGGAATCTGCATCACCAAACTTTGGATCTCCCCGCCCAGAAGGTCCTCTGGGGTGAGGTAGAACTGGTCGTGGAACAAGGGCTTCTCCAGCACATAGTAGTAGGGGGCTTGCTCTTGGTGGTCATAGCAAATGATGCGGGCTACCCCGTCTTTGTCGAGCAGCTTGCCGATGGGCACAGTGCGCGAGGGGATGTCGGAGACGAGTTCCTTTTCACTCCACAGCCAGCTGGCACCGTCGGTGAAGATTTGGATCTTGCCCTCGTGATTGGGCTGCACCACATACAAGTCGCGCTGCAAGCGGTGGGGGTGCGAGCGGATAAGCCGCCATTCGTTGTTGTCCCATTGCCAAAAGTGAATGCGCAACTCGTCCAGCGTCAGCAATTGCGGTGGCTGGCGCGGAACAGCCAGCACATCAAAACTGAGCGTGTCTTTCGGCAACGCCTCTTGCCAAACTTGTTTGAGCATGCGCGTCTTTTTTCACAACGGCAGACGCTTCTGGTAGCGATTGCGCAGGTAAATCGCCGTAGCGTTTATTGTAAGCAATAGGAGTAGCAACACGATGATGCCCGCAGCCGCGTTTTCTTGAAAAGCATGCTGAGGGCGTGTTGTCCAGTTGTAAATCTGCACAGGCAACACGGTAAACGGCGCAAACAGGCTGTCTGGCAGCGTGCCGATGTAGACTACTGCGCCAATCACCAGTAGCGGCGCAGTCTCGCCAATCACGCGCGAAAGCGCAAGAATCACCCCCGTAAGAATCGAGGGCATCGCCACTGGTAACACGGTGTAGCGCACGGTCTGCCACTTGGTTGCGCCTAGCGCCAGTGAGCCGTAGCGTAGGCTGTTCGGCACGGTGCGCAAGCCCTCGCGGGCGGCGGTGATAATCACTGGCAGTGCCAACAGCGCCATCGTGCACGCGCCTGCCAATAGGCTCCGATCCATGTGAAGTGTGCGCACAAACACTTGTAGCCCTAGCAACCCGTAGATTACTGACGGCACCCCCGCTAGATTAGTGATGTTGATCTCCACAAGGCGTGTGAACCAGTTGCGCTTGGCGAACTCCTCCAAGTAAATCGCCGCGCCCACGCCGATTGGGATTGCAATCGCGGCGGTCAACAGCAGCAGGTAGGCGCTGCCCACAAGAGCGGCTTTGATGCCCGCCTCCTCCGCCCGACGCGAGGGAAAGTTCGTGAAAAACTTGATGTCAAGCAACCGCGCGTAGCCGTCCAAAAGCACGGTCGTAAGCAGTACCACAAGTGTAGTCAGCGCGAACAGCACGATTAGCGCGCCCACGAGCTGGAACAGCTGCTCGCGCCGATACTCGCGCATCCGCCACTCAGGTCGGCTCTCCACACGAATCACAACCGTGCCCCCTTGTACCGCTGTCGAATGAATTCACTAGCAAGGTTAAGCCCAAGCGTAATCAGGAACAGAAGCAGCCCTACCGCGAAAATCGTTTGGTACTCCACTGAGCCGTGGGGAGTGTCTCCCATCGTGATGCGCACGATGTAGGCGGTCATCGTCTCGATCGCCCGCAGGGGATTGAAGGTGAAGTTCGGTTGCTGCCCAGCGGCGATTGCAACGATCATTGTTTCCCCCACGGCACGCGAAATACCCAGCAGAAACGCCGCTGAAATGCCCGACATCGCAGCAGGCACTACCACGCCCCATACCGTCTGGAAGCGCGTGGCACCCAGCGCCAGCGATGCATGGCGTAGGCTATTCGGCACAGCGTACAGAGCATCTTCGCTTAGCGAAGCAACGGTCGGTAAAATCATAATCCCCATCACGATGCCCGCTGAGAGCGCGTTGAAGCCCTCTAAGGCGGGAATAAAGCGCTGTAGCAACGGCGTGAGAAAAGTCAGCGCGAAGTAGCCATACACCACTGTGGGGATGCCTGCCAGCACCTCTAAGGTAGGTTTGAGCACGCGCCGAACGCGCGGCGAGGCGTACTCGCTTAGGTAAACCGCCGTTAGCAAGCCCACAGGTCCCGAAACAGCCATCGCAATCAAGGTAGTCAGCAGCGTTCCCGTTACCAAGGGCAGTACACCGTAAGACTTCTCCGCAAAGGTGGGCGCCCACACCGTGCCCGTTAGGAACTCTCGCAACGACACATGCTTGAAAAAGGTTAGGCTCTCGCGCGTTAGAATAAACACAATCGCGAAAGTGGTAACAACGCCCAGCACAGCACACAGGAAGAGAAAGCTTCGCACGAGGCGTTCCTCAAGACGCACGCGCCAGCGATTGCGCTTGTCTACACTACTGAGTTGCACTATCGCTCGTGCGTAGGTCGTGCGAACCTCCGCAGGGGATTGCGGCATCATCGCCTACTTTGTTGGCTCCTTGATTTGGTAAAGTTCTTCCAATTTCACGCCAACCTGGGAGCCTTTTGCCCCGAATACCGAACCAGTAATGCGCTTTTCTACGCGCTGCAACGCCAACTCGTAAACCTTGTCAGGCAGTGCGATGTAGCCCACCTCTTCTGCGAGTTTGCCTGCGTTCTGAATGTAAAACTTCACGAACGCTTCCACTTCGGGGCGCTCCAGCGATTTGGTGTTGACATAGATAAACAGCGGGCGCGACAGAGGCTGATAAGTCCCGTTGATCACGGTTTCACGCGAGGGCTTCACAGGTCCTTTGCCGTTGTCGATTCCAAGGAGCTTGAGCTTGTCGCGGTTGTTTTCGTAGTATGCCAAGCCGAAGTAGCCCAACGCCCCTTTCGTGCGCGACACGCCCTGCACCAAGATGTCGTCATCTTCGCTGGGGTTGTAGTCGCGTCGGCTGGCTTTCTCCTTGCCCACGATAGCTGCGGTGAAGTAGTCGAAAGTGCCCGAGTCGGTGCCTGCGCCAAATAGCACTAACGGCTCGTCGGGAAAGCCAGGGCGCACCTGCGACCAGCTTTTGATTTTGCCTTCAGCAGCTGGCTCCCAGATTTTCTTTAGCTCGGCTACTGTGAGGTAATCGCACCATGTGTTCTGCGGATTGACCACCACCGCCATCGCGTCGTAGGCAACGGGGATTTCTATGTACTCAATGCCGTTCTGGCGACACAGGGCGTCTTCGCTTTCACGGATCGGGCGCGATGCGCCAATAATATCCACCTCGCCGTTGGCAAACTTCTTGAATCCGCCCCCCGTGCCCGATTTGCCCACAGGCACTTGTACCTTCGGGTGTTGCTTTTGGAATTCTTCAGCAACCGCCTCAGAGATGGGCAACACGGTGCTGGAGCCATCCACGCGAATTGTGCCTGAAAGCTCAGTGGTTGCGCTGGTGGTTTGGGGTTGGGAAGGGGTTGTTTCCTGCTTACCGCACGATACTAAAATGCTCGCTGTTGCCAGAGCCACTGCCCACTGAAAAATGCGGCGCTTCATACCGTCTGGAATTTTGCTCGCTGAATGTTAAAACTGGGTTAAAAGGATGATTGCGCAGGGGATATCAGGCAGCCGCCGCAGCGGTGCTGCGCTTCCAGGCGTGGCGTAGCAGGAGCGGCTGCCGTGTGGTCGAACTGCTTAAGCGATGGTAACTTCGGGGGTACGGGGTGCTGAGTCTGCCTGCGAGCACTGGCTGGATGGGCTGATGTTTTGGGGGATGATGTATCGTCGTGTTTCGCCCGTCGAGCTTATGCGCGGGAGTTGGGCGTTCGCGCTTGGGGCAGGGGGACTGATGGGGTTGTCGCTGCCTCTGATAGCGCCGCTGCGCGGTGGCGCGGGATTGTATGCGCTGCTTGGAGTGTTGGTGCTTCTGCATGTGCTGGCGCGGGGGTGGGTGGAACGCCGATTGCCTAATCCGTCGTTTGCTGAGGATGTGCGCACAGGCAACTTCGAGCAACTGCGTTTGACGCCTCACAGTGTGCATACGCTGTTGCTTCAGCGTGGACTGCCCGATGTGCTGTTTCGAGGGCTGACGATGAGCCTATGGTTGCCGTTGTACGCGCTTGTGGCGCGCATCCTCGGAATGACGCTGTGGGACGCGCTGGCGTTGTGGTTGCTGTTTAGCTTTGCGAACTACTTCGTGCTGGGGTTGACTTCACTGGCATTGCTGCTGGCGGCTTGGGAGGGGTGGATATGGGTATTTACGCTCGCACTGGCGGTCTACGCAGCCGTGGTGGATAATGGGCGTACGCGCACCGCCGTTGCTAGCAGTGGGCTTTTTGGGGCAATGCTGGCACTACCTGTGCTAGGGCGCGTGTTGCTGCCGACGGATTGGCTAATGGTATTGCCCGACCTACGCCCGATTGTGGGGATGTGGCTAGTCGCAGAGCTGCTGCGCTTTGAGTGCACTGCCCGCTGGATTGGAGCACCTTCAAGTATCTGGCGAGGGTTTTACCTGCTGCCGAGTGCATTAGCAATCGTGTTCGTCGGTGTACTGGTGGGGCAGCAAGGGGAACTCCTCTATGGCTACACGGGGGCGGCGCGAACGCATCTTGCTGTGGTGGGTGCCTTTGCCGCTACGGGCTATCTGAGCCTGCTCTTGCTAACCTTGCGTCGCTATGCGGAGTCTGTGGTGCAGCCGCTGAAGGCGCATCTGCTGGAGACGGGGTTGCTTCGCCTACTGAGCGTGCTGCTGGTGGGGGTAGGCGTATTGGCAAGCGGTCTGCCTGCGGGCGGTGGCGTGTTCTGGGGGGTGTTTTTGTGGCTTAGCGCAGTGGAGTGGCTAGGCGGTGCGCTGGTGCGCTATGGGCTACAGCGCCTGCATAGCCGCGCCCCAATGCGGGCTTACATCTTAGCCGCTCTTGGCGCCGTGCCTGCGCTTGCTTTCTGGAGCTACTTGCCCCTGCCTGCCATTGGTGCGCTCAGCCCAACTTATGCCCTACTGATGGCTTCAGAAGCACGCGGATTGGCGCATCTAGCGGGTATGCCCGTGCCTTTGCTGCTGTGCACCGGGCTCCCGTTGGTGCGCTATGCCATATTGCTGACAGGAATCGGGCTAAGTGTTACTACGGGCGCAAGGCAAGGGCGTAGCGTTCGCGTACAAGCGATGTTTCGCTGGCTTGCGCTGCCGTTGCTTTACCCCTTGCTTGAATGGGTAGCGCAGGGTTGGACGGCTAATCCGATGTCGCGCCTCACTATCAACGAACGCCAGCCGCCATTTGCGCCAATACTAGGGGCGGTGACCTTTGTGATAGTGTTCTATACTACCTCGACAGGAGGAGGCACAAGCTGGACGTTGGTTTTCGTACCCTACGGTATCTTTCTGTGGTTATGGGGATACTATGCAGCGGCGCGATGCGTACGACGCTGGCTAGATTCCGGAGAGTTGACAAGCGCATTTCTGGCGGGGCTAACACCTGTTCAAGTGTACTGGGGGTGGGTATATGGCATATGGTATCACCAGCTGCGCATTTTCCTTGCAGTTGTTGGTGGGATGCTGTGGGGAGGAGTGTTGGGTCTACTACTGAGTTCGGCTCGCTCGAGTGGTTTAGTGCCCGTTCAAATACTGATTGGGGTGGGCTTGGTAGGTTTTAGTTTCGTGGTGTTTTATATTGCGCTTTGGGCAACGGCGTGGCTCATCGCAGCGCCCGCTGCGATACGCGACCAGCTGTTGTTGGCGAGAGAGAATACGCCTTTGATACCCCCACGAGCAACGGTGATGGGCATCATGGCGGGCTTGATCGGGTGCTGCGCACCGATTGCGCCGTTTCTGCTGGTGGCGCTGCCGATGTACGCCTCTCAAAGTTTAGTTGCCCTACAACGGTTTGCCCGCGCCCCCGCGGAACTTATGCGCCCGTATGGAATATCTTAAGGAGGGAGTGGCACGGAAGCAAGGGTGATGGGGCGATGCTCTGGCGAGAGGAATCGCTGCGTGAGCTGTTTAGAGAGCTGGTAGAACGGGCATTTATCCACTCAATGCGCTGGAACGATTGGCAGGTGGTGCGCTACCTTACGAACATGTTGACGGAGTTTGCCCATATTGACCGCCTATATCGCTTGCGCGATCTAAGCGGGCGCCCCCTGCAAGAGGTGGCGGAGATGCTGTACTATGCCGATGTGCGCTTGGGGGCGCGCTCGTTTTATCAGGAGCGCGAGGTGCATCGGCACATCGGCGACTTCACGCTATTTTGGACAGGGGTCTACCCAGAAGCGCTGCCACGATTGCGCGCCTCAACACGCAAAGACCATTTGATTGACTATGTGAAGCAGGGTAAACAGTCCTACTGGTTAGTGTCGCTGTTTGATATTGGCGAGTGGCGCGAGGAAGCCCTGATGTTCCGTCGCCTTTCGGAAAACTTCGAGATTGCGATGCACGGCTTGTACACTGTGCGCCAGCTGTGGGAGCAGATGGCGCGCGAGAGCTTTTTAGAGTTCCGCAGGCGGATAGAAGAGTGAAGCTGTAAAGGCGCAAGCCACCCCTGCCTACGTCTCGCGCAGGTAGTCCAGTACTTGCTGGGCTAGTTTGCGCGTCATCGTGGGCACGGATGCCAGTTCGTCCAAGCTTGCCTCGCGGATGCGGTCGATGGAGCCAAATAGGCGTAGGAGCATTTTCTTGCGGCGCGGCCCGATGCCAGGGATTTCATCCAGAGGCGATTTGACCGCGCGCTGTTCGCGCAACTTGCGGTGGTAGCTAACGGCGAAGCGGTGTGCCTCATCGCGAATGCGCTGCAGCAAATGCAACGCCTTACTATAGTGCGGCAGCTCCAGTGGCTCGTCTGCGTCGGGCAAGATAATTTGCTCGTGGCGTTTTGCAAGCCCAATCGCAGGGATTTGGAAGCCTAGGGCGTGCATCGCTTCCAGCGCGGCGTTTAGCTGCCCTTTGCCGCCGTCGATCAGGATAAGGTCGGGTAGAGTGCGCCATTTTGCGTCGCCTTCCAAGGCTTCGCGTAGGCGGCGCGTGATGACCTCCTTCATCATCGCAAAGTCATCAGGGCTTTCGGGGTGCCACTTGATGCGAAACCGCCGATAGTCTGACTTCTTAGGTTGCCCGCCCTCAAACACCACCATGCTGCCCACAGGCGCAATCCCTTGGATGTTGGAGATATCGTACGCCTCAATTCGCTGTGGAAGGTGGGGCAGGTTCAGCACTTCCTGCAGCTCCAGCAGGGCGCTCTCGGCCCAATCTTGCTTGTGCTCTAGCTCTTGGCGCAGGCTTTGTAGGGCAAGTTCAGCGTTGCGGGCTGCCATCTCCAAGAGTTGAGCATCCTCGCCTCGATGTGGCACGCGAATCTCCACGGCGCTCCCGCGCTTCTGGCGTAGCCATTGGGCAATAATCTGCGCCTCCGTAATCTCGTAGGGGAGCAAGATTTTGTCGGGCACTTCAGGCGCGTCTTGATAATACTGCTTGAGGAACTCGCTCATAATCGCGTTGGGGTTGTCTTCCGCACCTTCAGTGAGGAAGAAGCTGCGCTGCCCCAACAGCTTGCCGTTGCGGATGAAAAACATCTGCACGCACGCGCCGCGCTCGTCTTTCACCAGTGCAATCACGTCCTCATTCACGCCTTCAGGTTGCACCACTTTCTGGCGTTGCAGCACTTCTTGCAGGGCGCGAATCTGGTCGCGCAGCTTGGCGGCACGCTCAAACTCCAGATTTTCCGCTGCTTGCTCCATTTGGGCGGTGAGTTGCCGAATGAGATCGTCGCCCTTGCCCTCCAGAAAGAGTTGCACTTGGCGCACGATTTGGCGGTACGCTTCGGGATTAGCCAGCCCTGCGCAGGGCGCCAAGCAGCGCCCCATGTGGTAGTACAGGCATGGGCGTTGCTTAGGCGTGCCATCCCATACCTTGCCGCACGGAATGAGGGGGAACGTGCGGTGCAGCAGTTGGTGCGTGCTCCACACCGCGCCTGAGTTGGCAAATGGACCGAAGTAGCGGTTGCCATCTTGGCGCACGCGGCGCGTCACCAGTAGGCGCGGAAACTTTTCGCTGAGCGTAAGGCACAGGTAGGGGTAGGATTTGTCATCGCGCATTAGCACGTTGTAGGGCGGGCGGTGCTTTTTGATGAGATTCGCCTCCAAAATCAGCGCTTCTAACTCGCTATCGGTGACAATCCACTCCAAATCGGCGATTTTGCGCACCATGCGGGCGACTTTGGGGGTATGCTGCGCGGACTTTTGGAAGTAAGAGCGCACGCGCTGGCGCAGGTTGACCGCCTTGCCCACATACAACACCGCCCCCTGCGCGTCTTTGAAGATGTAGCATCCAGGCTGCTTCGGCAGGGTCTTGAGCTTTGCCTGCAGCTCAGCAGACATGGCAGCCATGCAGTGTACCTGACGTCTGGAGCAATTTTGGCAAGGAACGCGGGTGTGTTTGGGGCACACCAGTCGCACTTGCATAGCCTCGGTTCCCTTTCTATCACGGAGGTTTTTTCAAGTTGCCCCTTACTTACGTGCGCCAGCCTGACGGTAGCAGGTATCATACAGACGCCTTGCTGAAAACCCCTGCAAGGCTCGCGCGTCTAAGGATAGGGATGATGCGAGTAGGGATAGCTCGGCTATGCGTTGCGGCGGGCGCACTACTGCTCCACCTGAGTGCGCAGGCACAGATTTATACAAACATTGTCAACCGCCCCTTTGAGACCATCAGCAACGGTCCGCAGAATGTGATTGTGGTTGACATCGACCGCGTGGCGCGCTCGCCCGAGGCGGTTGAGCGCCTCATTCGCGAGCGGGTGGCGCGTGCTGCCCGCGCTCAAGCACAAAGCGCGCGAATGCAAATTCGGCTCTACAAGCAGTTGGGCATTTTGCCTGAGGACTATCGCATCCCCCTGCTTTACACCGTTGTGCTGCGGCGCAGCGGCGAGTTGATTTACCCCGCGCGCACGCGCTCAGGCGACTTAGGCAATGGCACGGTGCGCTTGGAAGTGGTGGACGGCAACAACCCATTCCCACCTGCCTACAAAGAGTTGCTGCAAACTCTTGCAAATACCCTGCCCGCCTTGGTGGAAGCCGAGTATGGCAAAGCCGCCCGCACGCTCACTATCCAAATAGTCAACTACGACGATGAAATCGGCGATCCCGACGCTGTGGTCGGGGGGATTTACGATGCAAGCAACAATCGCTTTTTGTTCCCCATCTACCGCTCCCGCGAGGCGGCTGCAGTGAACCTGCTCAATCTCACGGTGCGTGCCTTTCACGCCGATGTCGCGCCGTTTTACGATGTGTGGGAGGAAGGCTTTGCGCGCGCCGTCACGACGCGAATTGCACGCGGAGCAGCCTTCCGTAGCCTTGCGGGGCTAAACCCCGAGTTCATAGACCTTACGCTGAACAACACCTATGATGCGCGCCCCTACTACGATGCATGGAACCAGCCCACGCTGGGTAGCCCGGGCTTTATTGCGCCTTCTTTGCGTCAGCTGCCGATTGCAGGGGGCACGACCAGCGGGCTGTGGCTTGTGCGCTATCAAATGGCGGGCTCGCTCTGGCTCAAGGTTGCCACCGAGTACCCCAGCTTCTTCCGCGAGTTCAATCGGCTCTACTACCAAAGCTACACGCCCAACCTGCGCGGCGACTCCGTTGCGCTTTTGAACCTTGCCAAGCAAGTGCTGAGCACGATTTCGGGCAATTCGAACCCTACCGTGGAAGGCGTGCCGTTTGACCAGTGGGCGCGCCGCCAGTACATTTTGGACACCAGCGTTACCTATGGGCGCAAGCTGCATGCCCAACTGCTGCCCTACATCTCCAGCCCCCAGCCAGGCGAGGAAGCCGCGTTTATCGTGCTGCTAACCTACTTTCAGACCGAGCGCGTGGGGAATAGCTGGGACGAGGCGCTCCTCAGCGGCACTTGCTACCCTGTGTACTGGGACTACAACTTCAATCGCCTCACGCTGTCGCCCCAGTATGAGCGTGTAGATATTCGTGGGGGCACGGGCACGGTTGTGCCCAGCTTTGTGGGCGCAGAAACAGGCAACCAGCGTCTTACCGTTGACTTCAGCGTGGGCACGGAAAGCGTGCGCATCTACTACCCCAGCAGCAAGGTGCAGGGAGTGAACTTCCGCAACAACTTTTTCGGGGTGGTGTTTGGCTTGGAGCAGGGGCGCGTAGAGGTGCAGATTGGTGGTGAGACGCGCAGCGCGCGTGTTGACAAGGGCGCGTTCGGCTTGCTGCTTAGCGACGAACTACTTGCGCGGGAGCGCGTTGCTATTTTGCGCTTCTTCAACACGCGCGAGGAACCCGTCGGCGAGTGGCGCACCAACACAGGCGTTGGCTTTCACTATGTTCAAGCCTATCTCACTCCTGCCAGTGGCAGCTTTACGCTCACGCTGCCGCAGGGATTGCATATGATCAGCTTGCCCTTGCGCCCCTTTGAGCGCGATATGGCGAAGGTGCTGGGCATTCCCGCCGACCAGCTGCGCTTAGCGCACTGGCGTCAGGAACGCTCAGACTATGTGTACTACCCCGACACGCCGCCCCCTGCGCCCGGAATGGGCTACTTCCTGCAGCTACGCGAGCCGCTTTCGGTAACGGTGCAGGGCGAACCTGTGTCTACGGAGCGACCGTTTGCCGTGGCGCTCCAGCCCGGCTGGAACTTGGTGGGGATGCCCCTCACCACACCGATACCGGTAGGCGCGTTGCAAGTCGTGCATCAGTTTGATGCCCCTGTATCGTGGGAGACTGCCAGCACTTCCACAGGTGGACGCCCTGCCTTGGTGGGCGAAACTGTGTGGACGCTGGGCGCAAGCGGCACTTATGTGCGTGCCACGCAACTGGAGCCAGGGCGTGCCTACTGGATTCGCGTGCTGCGTCCAGAGGGCGTCACGCTATTGTTCGCGCCCGTAACGCGCAGCAGCCGCGCGCCTACTCACGAGCAACCCGCGTGGGCGATGGAGGTGGCTCTCCAATCGCCTGTTGGGGGTGGCGTGGTGGTGCTGGGATTGGACAACGCGGCGCGCGTGCGCAGCCGCGCCTATAGCCAAGCCCTACCTCCTGCCCTACCTGGGATGAGCGTGTTCGGCATACGTGAGGGCGATGGCGAACTGCTGGCACAAGCGGTCAAACCGATCGGTACTCGCCAAGAGTGGACGCTGCTTGTTACACCCGCGGAGCCAAACCGGGAGCATACGCTCACTTGGCAGCTGCCTGAGGCGACCCCACGCCGCTGGCGTCTCTATTTGGAAAACCCTACCACTGGCGAGCGCGTGGATATGCGTCAGCGCACCTTCTACCGCTTCACCCCTGCAGGGGCACAGACCTTGCGCATAGTTCTAGAGCCAGCGCTTACCACGCCCGTTCGGATTGTGAACCTCAGCACCACTGTCTCGCGCAGCGGACAGGCGAGCATTCAGTTCCAACTCACGGGCGAGGCGACTTGGCGCGCGGAGGTGCGCTCGCTGCGGGGCGAGGTAGTGCGCGTGTTGCAACCCAGCCAAGCCTCGCGGGCAGGCACTCAAAGCATCGTCTGGAACGGGCGCGATATGCACGAACGCGCACTGCCACCAGGCACCTACCTTGTGCAGATTGAGGCAACCGATGCTGAAGGGCGTGTTGCCCGCGCAACCACCACGATTGTTCTAACGCGGTGAGACCTATGCGTGCGCTTTATGGGTTGCTATTGGTTGGTTTAGCGATACTGATTTCAGGCTGTGGCGGGGGCGGTGGCGCGCTCAGCGGACCAACGGCGCTCATTCAGGGGCGCGTCTTGCTTGCTAGCACGGAGCAGCCTCCTAACCCCCCTGCTACGGTGCGCGCAGGGGGGCAAACGGCACAAACCGACACCCAAACGGGCACATTTCGCTTGCGCGTGCCCGTTAGCACAACCCAGATAGTTGTCAGCGCGCCTGGCACCCGCGAGTTCACCTTCAACCTGCCCCCGCTGGCAGAGAACCAGACGGTGGATTTGGGCGACCTCTATATCGGCGCTCAGGCAATCTCCGTCCAAGGGCGCGTGGTAGACGCACTAACCCAGCAACCTGTGGGCAACGCGCTTGTTACCTTGCGTGGGCAGCGCACGCGCAGCAATGCCTCCACAGGGCGATTTACCCTTGACAATGTCGCCTACGACCCCGAAGGCTCTGTGAAGCCAGAGGGCGAAATCCAGAAAGAGGGCTACACCCCGCGCCGCTTCGTGGCAGACCAACCGATTATCGACGGCGTGATGGAGTTGGGCGACATTCCTTTGCAAGTCATTACAAGCGACACTCCACCTGAGCAACCGGGCAATGTGCGCGGGGTGGTGCAAGTGCCGCTGGATGATCCCGTAGGCACACGCATTGATATTTTCACTCCTCCAACTGCCGAGTTCCCCCGCGAGTCAGTATTCGTGCAGCAAAGCGACGGCAGATTCCGTCTGTGGCTCCTACCGGGCGAGTACCGCCTGCGCTTCGTGAAGGGCAACCGCACTGCTGAGCGCACGCTCACTGTCACCAGCCTAAGTACACCCATTGACTTGGGCACGATAGTGCTGCAGTAGCGCGAAGCGCACCTTATCCCGTAGGAGCTGCTGCGCCGTTTGCACTGAAGAGCTGAGTAGGATATTAGACCTCCTCGGCGAAAAGAGCTTTTGTGCAGCCTCTGGCGCTGAAGGACATTCTTTACGCGCTTCTGTTTGTGGCGGACGCTCCGCTGAGCCTTGAGCAGTTGTGTGCTGCCACAAACGCGCCTGCTGAGGCAGTGGAGCGCGCCCTTTGCGAGCTGCAGGCGGAACTGGCGGCTCAGGGTGCGGTGCAACTCAAGCAACTGGCAGGGGGCTACCAGTTAGCCACCAAGCCCGAGTACGCGCCTTACATCGCCCGCTTGCTCAATCCACCCCCCAAGCGGTTGTCGCGCGCCGCTCTGGAAACCTTGGCTATCGTTGCCTACGAGCAGCCCGTCACACAAGCGCGCATAGATGCCTTGCGCGGCGTGGATAGCAGCCACACCGTACGCCAGCTGCTGGAGCGCGGTCTTATTCAGGAGGTCGGGCGCAAAGACGCCCCCGGCAAGCCCGTGCTGTACGGCACCACGCAGCAGTTTCTGCAATACTTCGGCTTGAATAGCCTTGAGGAGCTGCCAGAGCGTCCCAGCGTTGAAGGGTAGCCCCTGCTTAGCCAAGCACGCGCTGGTAAATCCGAGCGGTTTGCGCCGCCGTGTGGCGAATGTGGAACTGCTCAGCAACCTGTAAAGCGTTTCGTGACAGGCGTTGCGCAAGCGCGCTATCTTGAAGAAGGCGTAGCGCAGCCGCTGCTAACGCCTCGGGATTTTCAGGCGGCACCAGTAGGCCTGTGCGCTCATGCTCCACCAAGCGATGCATCGGCGGGATGTCCGTTGCTACAACGGGCAACCCACACGCCATGGCTTCCATCACGGCTAAGCCCAACCCAGCGTCGCGGGCAGGGGCTAACAGTACATCGGCTGCGGCGTAAAGCTCTTCAACCGCGCTCCAATAACCGAAAAAGCGCACGCGGTGGGGGCGCGAGCAGCGCGTTACCAACTTCACCAATCGCACGTTCTCTGGCCCGTCGCCTGCCAACCATAAGTCTGCGTCCGGGAACACTGCCCAAATCCGCTCCATCGCCTGAATAGCAATGTCAAAGCCCTTGTGGTACACGAATCGTCCCACGCACAGCAGAACAGGGCGCGTGGCGGGCACGAAAAACTGTTCGCGCATCACCTCCTTGCGTGGCAGTTTTTCGAAGCGCTCTAAGTCAATGCCCCCTCGCACGACAACTACGCGCTCAGGGGGAATGCCGCCGCGCTCTAGCCCTTCCTGCACAGCTTCAGAGACCGCAGTGATCGCGCGGGGATACTTTGCTATCCAGCGCCAGAGGGCGCGCACTAGGGCACTGTTGCTGCGTAGCAAGTGGTGAACTGTCCACACCCAAGGGTAATCGCGCTTGAACGCCCAGGCGCAAATCCAACCTGCGCGCACGCCATGGCAATGCACCAGAGGAAACCCTTTTGCGCGTGCGCGGAGCTGTCGCACCGCTCGCGTGTCGGCAATTAGCCCTGCCCGATCGTGGATGAACTCAGGTCCAGTGAGGGTGGGAAGATAGCCGAACTCAGGCAAGTACTTCAGTAGCCCCTGCACGTGGCGCAGCATCCCGCTACTGCTGGGGCGCACCACAATCAGTACCGGCGTTCGCTTGCGCTCGCCTTCATACTCAACGCGCTCTTTTGGCAAAGTGTGCGGTCGCTCCAAAAGCAGGCTGCTCATCGCGGTACGGGCGTTGCCTCCAAAATGCTACTTAGCACTCGGTCTGCGTTCAGCCCCTCCACCTCCGCCTCAGGTCTTAGAATGAGCCGGTGGCGCAGCACGGGCGGAGCCATTTGTTTGACATCGTCGGGGATCACGAAGTCACGCCCCCGCAGCACCGCCAGCGCTTTACTCACCAGTAGCAGTGCAATCGCTGCCCGCGGGCTGGCACCTACCAGCAGATATTCATTTTGGCGTGTGCGGCGCACAATCTGCAGAATGTAGTCGCGTACCTCGTCCGAAACCCGCACGCTATGGGCAACAGCACGAATACGCTCCAACTCCTCAGCCCCTATCACAGGAGTTAGCCCCACCTGTTCTAGTTGGTGGGCACGAAACCCTTCATCGTGCAGCTTGAGGATGGCGCGTTCCTCGTCTTCAGTAGGGTAGTCCATCACAATCTTCAGCAAGAAGCGATCGAGTTGCGCTTCAGGAAGGGGATACGTGCCTTCATACTCAATCGGGTTTTGGGTGGCGAACACCATAAAGGGCTTGGGGAGCGCGTGCGACACGCCGTCAATGGTCACCCTACGCTCTTCCATCGCCTCCAGCAGGGCGGATTGGGTCTTGGGGGGCGTGCGGTTGACCTCATCCGCCAAGATGATGTTGGCGAAGATAGGCCCGTAGCGCACCCGAAACTCGCCTGAGCGAGCATCGAAGACGGTCGTGCCGATGAGGTCGGAGGGCATTAGGTCTGGCGTGAACTGCACGCGGCGGAACTGGAGCCCCAGCGTTTGGGCAATCACGCGCACCAGAAGCGTTTTAGCAATTCCCGGCACGCCTTCGATTAGCACATGCCCATCAGCAAGCAGAGCGCAGAGCGCTTGTTCAATCGCGCTCTGCTGCCCAATAATCACCCGACGGATTTGCGCTTCTATGCGCTGCAGCGCGTCGCCTACCGCCTCTAACGCAACCACTGCCTCAGTACCTTGGATCGTGGTGGAAGTGATGATGGGTCTCCAGCCAGCGTATGGTGCCGCTGCGGGAGCGCATCACGACCGAGTGGGTGATGGCACCCCAGCCAGTGTAGCGCACACCCCCCAGCAGATTCCCGCCGGTGATGCCTGTTGCAGCAAACACCACGTTGCCCCACGCGAGGTCCTCCAAAGTCAGCACGCGATCCACATCATCCGTGCCGAGCAGTTCTTTGGCGCGTTCGCGCTCCTGCTCGTTGCGGAACACAAAGCGGGCTTGCATCTCGCCGCCCATACACAGCGCTGCGGCTGCCGTGAGCACCCCCTCTGGTGCGCCGCCAATGCCCATCAGCACGTCGATTTCACCTTGGGGGTCTAACGCTTCCAACCCCAGTGATAGGTCGCCATCGGACACTAAGCGAATGCGCGCCCCTGCCTGCCGAATCTCGCGGATGAGCTGCTCATGACGGGGGCGATCCAGCACGCCCACTGTCAGGTCCTGCACTTCCTTGCCCAAGCTCTTGGCAATCACTTTGAGGTTCATTCGCGGTGGCAACGTAATGTCTACTGCTCCCTTCGCAGCGGGCCCGACCACGAGCTTGTCCATGTAGATGTCGGGGGCACGCAGCAACTTCCCCTCGCCCTCAATCGCAGCCGCAATCACGCTAATCGCGCCGGGCTGCCCGTTGGCAACGAGGTTCGTGCCCTCCACGGGGTCTACAGCGATTTGCACGGCATAGCCATTCCCCGTGCCCAACTCCTCGCCGATATAAAGCATTGGCGCCTCGTCGCGCTCACCTTCACCGATTACCACCACGCCCTTCATATCGATGTTTGCCAAGGCGCGGCGCATTGCTTCGCACGCTGCCTTGTCTACCGCATGTCGATCGCCCTTACCAACCCAACGACCTGCGCTCAACGCTGCTGCTTCTGTCGCCCGAACGAAATCCATGCCCAAGTTGCGATCCATAGGAACTCACCTCGTGCTGCATGTCTCCATCGACAAAGTTTACCTTCGCCGTAGGCGCGTGTTCTCCTACCACGCTGAGTAAAGATATACTCCGAGTGCTATGGCAACGCGCAGTGCGCCCGCAACGTCCAAACGGCGCGCCAAGCGACGGGGGGAGCCTCTGCCTGATGTCGAGGCGCTCCGACGCATGATTGCCGAACTCGAAGCGCTGGAACTGCCCACAGAGGACGGTGACCGCATAGAGTCGGATTGGCATGTGGTTAGCCTCGCCCTGCTGGATGAGGTCGTGCGCATGCACTTGGGCGAGCCGACAAACTACTTCTGCGGCGGCAACATGTTTCTGTATTTCAGCCTCGACCAAGCTCAAGAAATCATCGAGTATGTGAATGCCGAGCAAGAGGCTCGCAAGCCGCGCTTCAAGGGACCCGACTTTTTCCTGGTCAAGGGTGTGGACGGCACGAAGCCCCGCGACTGCTGGATTGCTTGGAAAGAGGGCGGACGGTATCCCGACCTGATTGTGGAATTTGTTTCCTCTTCCACGCGGCGCAAAGATGTCGACAAGAACGTGCGCTTCTACCAAGATGTGTTTCGAACGCCCGAATACTTCTGGTTTGACCGTCGTACGAATGAGCTAAAAGGCTACCGTCGCAGCGGCGAGGGTGCGTATGTGGAGATTCTGCCCAACGAGAAGGGGTGGCTCTGGAGCGAAGTGCTTCAGGCATACTGCGGCACTTGGGAAGGTGTTTACCGTGGGCGACGCTATGTGTGGCTGCGTCTGTATGACCGCGAGGGGCGCCTCGTTCCAACGGGGCAGGAAGCGGCGCAACAACTAGCTGAGCAAGAGCGTCTGCGTGCTGAACAGGAGCGTCAACGCGCGGAACAAGAGCGTCTGCGTGCGGAACAAGAGCGTTTGCGTGCCGAGCGTGCGGAGCAGCGAATTGCTGAGTTGGAAGCTGAGCTACGTCGGTTGCGCAGCGAGCAAGCGGGCTAAGGCTCAGTTCGTGCAAGGTACGACGGCATCCATGCCGTCGTACCCCCACAGCTTGCCTAGTCTGCAAACACGTGCATGTAGAGTTCGCTAGGATCGGGGTCAGGGCTGTTATCCGCAAACTGGGCAGCAGCCGCCACCTGGGCACGCGCTTCCTCGTCCCATAGCTTAAGGTCGGCTTCTGTTGCAATCCCTTGCTCCAGCAGATAGCGCTGCGTTGTGATGAGGGGATCGCGCTTACGCCACTCCTCCACTTCCTCACGGGTGCGGTACACACCAGGGTCGGTGATATCTGCTGCGCCGTGCCCCACGAAGCGGTACACAATCGCCTCCACAAAATACGGCTCGCCCGTCTCGCGCACGTGGTCTATGATCCGCTTCGCCTCGTCCAGCACATTCAACAAGTCCATCCCATCGATACGCGTGCTGGGGAAACCGTAGACGCTGCCACGCTTTGCCAAATCCGTCACGGCAGAGTGCAGTTCCACGGGCGTACCCATCGCGTACTTGTTGTTCTCTAAGATAAACACAATCGGCAGTTTCCATAGCCCTGCCATGTTCATTACTTCGTGCACGATGCCCGCATTGATTGCGCCGTCCCCGAAGAAGCACAAGGTAATGCCCCCCGTTCCATGATACTTCTGGGCGAAGGCAACGCCCGTTGCAATCCCTGCCACGCCACCCACGATCGCATAACCCCCAAGAAACCGATTCGCCCTGTCATAAAAGTGCATTGAGCCGCTCTTGCCGCGGCACAAACCCGTGACTTTGCCGTAGAGTTCCGCCATTACTGCGCGGGGGTCGCTGCCCAATGCCAGCACGTAGGCGTGGTCGCGGTAGTGCCCCAACACGCGGTCTTCGGGGCGCAAGTGGTGAATGAACCCTACTGCCAGCGCCTCTTCGCCGATGTAAAGGTGCAGGTAGCCCCCGATCTTGTCTTGGCGGTACGCCCTATCACAGTGCTCCTCAAAGCGACGAATGAACAGCATCTGCTTGTAGAGTTCTATAAGCTCCTGAGGCGTAGGCGTGTACGCTCGCTGGCGCGGTTGCATGTTCGTACCTGTGCGCGTGCGTTTGGTCGTCTTCATGCTTTGCCTCCGCGTGCGTGTATAGTGTACCTAATGCGCTTCAGCACGCATCCTCACGAGGTATACTCCTGTTTACCATGCCAGCTACGCGCGGGTATAGCTTAGAAACGGAGGTGCAGTTCCTGCGCGGGGTAGGTCCTAAGCTCGCGCAGGTGCTAAGCAAGCTCAACATCCACACGCTGGGTGATTTGCTTTATCACTTGCCACGTCGCTATGAAGACCGCCGCCACTTTCGCAAGATTGCACACGTCCGCCCTGGCGAAGCCGTCACAGTTGCGGGCAAGCTCATCACGGTAGACAACATCAAGGTGCGCAACAACATGACGCTCACCAAAGCCTACATTGACGACGGCTCGGGCGTACTGGAGCTGGTTTGGTACAACCAACCCTACCTGCGCGAGACGCTCTACTACCTGCGCGATCGCTTGATTGTCGCCTACGGCGTCATCAAAGACAATCCGTTCGGCTTACAAATGGAAACCCCCGAATGGGAAGACCTCCCCGATGGCGCTGACCCCGACAGTTTGCTTAGTGTAAACCGCATTGTGCCGATTTACCCGCTTACCGAGGGCATTCGCCAGAAGCGCATGCGCCAAATCTTGTGGAATGCTGTGCAATATGCGCACTGCGCACCTGAGCTGATACCCGCCAGCATCCGCCAACGCTTGGGATTGCCCCCTATTCAGCAAGCCCTCCAGCAAATTCACTTCCCTGACGAGCTTGACCAGATTGAGCCAGCGCGACGCCGATTGGTGTTTGAAGAGTTTTTCTTGCTGCAGTTGGGCGTGGGGTTGCAGCGCTATCAGAACCAGCACGAGCATGGGATCGCGATGCGCATTGACACGGAACGGCTCAACGCGATGCTGCATCGGATTGTGCCGTTTGAACTTACGAATGCTCAAAAGCGCGTGATCGGTGAGATTTGGCGCGATATGGCACGCCCCTATCCTATGAACCGCCTCCTGCAGGGCGATGTCGGCTCAGGCAAGACGATTGTGGCGGCTGCAGCAATTTTGGCAGCGGTAGACAACCAGTACCAAGCCGCAATCATGGCGCCCACTGAAATCCTCGCAGAGCAACACTATATCACCCTGCATCGGCTGTTCCAACCGCTGGGCATCACAGTGGAGCTTTTAGTGGGTAGGCTCAGCAGCCGCCAGCGCCAACAAGCGCGCGAACGGATTGCAACGGGGCGCGGGATGGTGGCAGTAGGCACGCACGCCCTTATTCAGGAGGGCGTGAGCTTTGCTCGCTTGGGGCTGGCAATTGTAGATGAGCAACACCGCTTCGGCGTGCTGCAACGCGCCGCCCTGCGCGACAAAGGGGTTATGCCCCACATCCTGGTGATGAGCGCGACCCCGATTCCGCGCACGCTGACGCTCACCCTCTACGGCGAGCTTGATGTGTCGGTAATCGACGAGCTACCCCCTGGGCGCAAGCCCGTCAAAACCCACTGGAAGCTGCCTGAAGAACGCATCAAGGTGTACGAGGGCGTGCGCAAACTCGTGCAGCAAGGGCGACAAGCCTACATCATTTGCCCGCTGATTGACGAATCGGACAAGTTGCAGGTGCGCGCCGCCGAAGAGATGGCGGAACACCTGCAAAAAGACGTGTTCCCTGACCTGCGCGTGGGGCTGCTGCATGGGCGTATGCGCCCTGCCGAGAAGGAAGCCGTGATGGAAGCCTTCCGCGCAGGCGAGATAGACATCTTGGTCTCCACCACGGTGATTGAGGTAGGTGTGGATGTGCCCAACGCCGCCGTGATTGTGATTGAGGATGCCGACCGCTTTGGGCTGGCGCAGCTGCATCAGTTGCGCGGGCGTGTCGGGCGCAGTATCCACCAATCCTACTGCGTGCTCATTGCCGATCCCAAGTCCGAAGATGCGCGGCGGCGGATGGAAATCATGGTGCGCACCAACAACGGCTTCCTGATCGCTGAGGAAGACCTCCGCATCCGGGGACCAGGCGAGATTTTCGGTACGCGCCAAAGCGGTGCGCCCTCGTTCCGGGTGGCGGATGTGATCAAGGACTTGCGCCTGCTGGAGGTAGCCCGCGAGGAGGCCTTCCGCCTGCTGGAGCAAGACCCTGACCTCAGCCGCCCCGAGCACGCAGCCCTGCGCGAAGCTGTGAACCGCTTCCGCCACCGCTTCATCTTAGCCACCGTTAGCTAAGTCGGTATAATTCGCGGGGAGGGCGCGAGTATGGCAACCCTACGCGAGATCCTCGAGCAAGGCGTGCTGATGGGGCTGGGTGCGCTGTCGCTCACGCGCGAGACGGCACAGAACCTCGTGGAAGAGATGGTCAAGCGCGGGCAAGCGCAGCGTGAGGAAGCCTCTGAAATGATTGAGCAGCTGGTCAAGCGCGGCGAGAAGGAACGCAACGCCCTGCGCCGCCTCATCCGTGAGGAAGTGCAAGAGGTGTTCAGAGAATTGCAGCTGCCTACGCACGCCGACATTAAAGCGTTGGAGCGCAAGCTGGACGCCATTTTGCAGAAGCTGGAGGCGCCCTCGCAGGGATAGAGTGTATGCGCCCGATTACGCGGCGCGTGCGGAGCCTGCAGCGCTACCGCCAAGTAGTAGGCATCTTGGCGCGACATGGCTTTGGCAGCGCGTTGGAGTACCTTAGTGTGCATCGCCGGCTTGCCCTAAGCAGAGATGAGCTGCAAGTCGCCCCCGAACCGCTGGAGTCACCCGCCCAACACTTGCGCCTCGCCTTAGAAGAGCTGGGACCAACCTTTGTCAAGCTGGGGCAGATTCTCAGTACACGCTCAGACCTGTTGCCTGAGCCGTTCATTGAGGAGCTGCGCAAGCTCCAAGATAGCGTGCCTCCTGAGCCGTGGAGCGTGATGTGCCCCCTTATTGAGCGCGAGTTGGGGCGCTCTCTCGGCGAAGTGTTTGCCTACGTGGACCCGCAACCAATTGGTTCTGCTTCGCTGGCGCAGGTGTACGCGGCGGGGCTGCGCGATGGCACACCTGTCGTGCTGAAAATCCAGCGCCCCAACATTCGCGAGGTGGTGGAGCTGGACTTGGAGATTTTGCACGACCTCGCCAGCCTTGCACAGCGCACTCAGTTGGGTGAGCTGTATGACCCTGAAACGATTGCAGAGGACTTCGCGTTTACTCTGCTCAATGAGCTGGACTATCGTCGCGAAGTACGCAATGCCGAGCAGTTTCGGCGCAACTTCGCCAGCGAGCCTGAGGTGTACATTCCCACCTTCTACACAGAGTACTGCACGGAGCGGCTGCTGGTGATGGAGCGGCTGCAGGGCATCAAAGTAGACGATGTGGAGGCATTGCGCGCCGCGGGGCACGACACGCGCGAAATCGCCCTACGTGCCTCACGCCTTATCATCAAGGAAGTGCTGGAAGACGGCTTCTTCCACGCCGACCCACACCCTGGCAACTATCTCATCTTAGGCGACGGGCGCATCGGCGTGCTGGATTTCGGTATGGTGGGCGTGCTCAACGACGAAGATCGTATCAGCCTTACGCGCTTATACATCGCAATCGTGCGCCAAGACACCCACAACATCCTTAGTGTGTTTGCCCGCATGGGCGCGTTCAGTCGCTACACTGACCGCACTAAGCTGGCGCGCGCTGTGGAGCGTGTGATCAGCAAATATCGCGGGCGCACGCTCAAAGAAAGCCGATTCACCGAGTTTTGGAACGACCTTACCGAGCTTTGTCGGCACTATCATGTGCGCTTGCCGAGCAACCTGTGGTTAGTCGGCAAAACGCTGGCGATGCTAGAGGGCATTGGCAGGCAGTTAGACCCCGACTACGACCTGTTTGAGGTATCCAAGCCGTTTGTGCGCCAGCTGAGTAAAACCGCGTGGCTGCCTGTGCTGAGTGCGCAAGATATCGCCGAGCAGGTGGACACTTGGCGCTACGTACTGCGCGAGATGCCCATAATGCTGATGCAGTGGCTCCAGAGCGTGGAGCGGGGCAAGGTGCCTGTGGAAGCGCAGATTGGCGCGTCGCCTGAAACGCTTGACCGCGTTGATGCGATGGTCACGCGCCTGTCGCTAAGCATTTTGGTAGCTGCATTTATCGTGGGGCTGGCGTTGCTGTTGCCCGCGACGCGCGATATCCCCTATGCCACGCCACTGACCATTCTCGGCTTCATCGGCGCAACAGTGCTGGGTGTATGGCTATTGATATCAATCTTGCGTAAACGCCATTGATCGGTATAATTCGCGCGGTGAACCCTCTGTGGCAAGCCCGTTTCCTGCCATGGACCCCTACTTAGAGAACAGGCGTTTCTGGAGTGGCGTGCATCACGCGCTGATTACATACATCCGCAAACGCCTTACAGCAGCAACTGCGTCCGCGCTACCACGTGAGTATCGAAGAGCGTGTGTACATAAGAGCGTGTGCTGCGCGGAATTGCACCCAATGTCGTGGTGCACGAACGCACGAAACAGCCTCGTGAAGGCGTAGCCGTGTTGGAAGTACAGCCGAACGCCCCTATCGTGCTGGAGGTGGCGGAGGAGTCGCACACCGAGGGCTTTCTGCAAATCCTTGACCGCGAACAGGGCTTCCGCGTGGTGACGGTTATTGAAGTGCTCAGCCCCACCAACAAAGAGCCAAACTCCAAAGGGCGCGAACTTTACCTGGGCAAGCAAAGCGAGCTCCTGCAAACCGATACCCACTTGGTGGAGATTGACCTATTGCGTGGGGGCGAGTACACGCTGGCGCCACCGTACGCGCGCGTAAGCGAGCACGCAACCGCGCCTTGGCATTACCTTATTAGCGTACGCTGGGTCGGCAAGCCAGAGCGATTCTTGCTGTATCCGTGTACTGTGCGCGAGTCGCTCCCTGAAATCCCCATACCGCTGGCTCCAGACGACGGTTATGCGCGCTTAGACTTGCAGGCTGTGCCAAACCAGTGCTATGAGGATGGCGCGTACGCAGATGTGATTGACTACCGTCAGGGGCCGCCGCCCCCGCCCTTTGCCCCTGAGGATGCTGCGTGGATCGATGCGCTGCTGCGCGCTAAGGGCGTGCGGTAGCGGGGGCTATCCTTTTACCACCCCGATTGGGCGCAGGCGTGCCACCTTGCGGGCGATTCCTGCGTTGTGTACGACTTCCACCACATCCGCAACATCCTTGTAGGCGTAGGATGCTTCCTCGCCCAAGGTGGCTTTGTTTTGGGCGCGCACGATGATGCCCTGTTGCTCCAACTCCTTAGCGATGTCGCGCTTTCTGGCTTCGCGCAGAGCGCCTTTGCGGCTCATCATGCGTCCCGCGCCGTGGCAGGTGGTACCGAAGCTTTCGCGCATCGCGCCCTCGGTGCCCACCAACACGAACGAGTAGCGCCCCATATCGCCGGGGATAAGTACGGGTTGCCCGATTTCGCGATACGCAGCGGGCGTTTCGGGGTGCCCTGGCGGGAAGGCGCGCGTGGCGCCCTTGCGATGCACGCACACGCGAATCTTCTTGCCCTCCCACTCGTGCTCTTCTATCTTAGCGATGTTGTGCGCCACATCGTAGACTTGGTACATCCCTAGGCTCTCGGGCGTGGACTTGAAGATTCGCGCGAACGCTTGGCGCACCCAGTGGGCAATCGCTTGGCGATTGGCAAACGCGAAGTTTGCTGCGCAGTGCATTGCTCGCAGGTAGGTTTGCCCTTCTTCGGATTTGATGGGCGCGCACGCCAGCTGGCGGTCGGGCAAAGTGATACCGTATTTCTTGTGCGCCACTTCCATAATGTCTAGGTGGTCTTGGCAGGTTTGGTGCCCGAACCCGCGCGAGCCAGTGTGGATCATCACCGTGACCTGCCCTACTTGGGTGATGCCCATCGCCGCGGCGGCTTTGGGGTCGTAGATTTCGTCTACGACTTGGATTTCAAGGAAGTGGTTGCCGCCGCCCAGCGTGCCGAGCTGATCTTTGCCGCGCTCAATGGCTTTTTCGGTGATCACATCAGGGTCAGCCATCTCGAGCCTGCCGTTGGCTTCGGTGTGGGCAAGGTCGTCTTCCCAGCCGTAGCCGTGTTCCACCATCCAGTGCGCGCCCTTGACCATCACTTGGCGCAGCTCGTGGCGGTTCACGCGGATTAGCCCCTCGCCGCCGAAGCCCGCAGGTACATCACGAAAGATTTGGTCGACTAGCTCTTTCAGGCGCGGGCGTACCTGCTTCTCGGTTAGGTCAGTGCGCAACAAGCGCACGCCGCAGTTAGAAACGACAAAGCCGTTGGCAATAAAGTTATGCTGCTTGCGCACCGTTAGGTCATACACGAACGGCTCGGTGTAAGCGACGATCTCAACGCTTCGGATGACATCCCACACCATCCCATCCGTGCTGGCAAGCGCTTCAGCGCAAAACTCCGCGAAGGTGGGAAAGTCTTTCGGGAGGCAGAAGCGTGCGCCCTTGCCCTCCTCGAGGCTGTGCTCCGTGTGCAACCGTGCAGTTGCTTGTTGCTTTAGGCGTAGGTAAGCGACCGCCAAGCACGCTTGTCGGTGGTGTGCCTGCGCGTAGTCGTAGCCAATTTGGCTCCAAAGGCGGATGAGGTTGGCATCGTCGTTTAGAACCTGCAATCGGCAGTAGGCGAAGCGTTGCCCTGGCGGGCTAATATTCCCCGCTTTGCGCTGGCATCGCAGCAGGCGTGTGTGAATACCGAACTCGCGCAGCAGCTGCTGGATATCGCGCAGGAACACCCAGCTCGATTCGGCAACTGGCTTCGCCTCGTGAAGGCTTAGCGTCGGCGCTCGGAAAGTGGCAGGGCGGTTCTTGGCTACGCAGGGAGCGCTTAGCGCGGCGCTGAACAGCCCACTGAGGTACAGCCGCTGGAGCCAGCGCGGAGCGCGCCGAAGCCATGCGGGAACGCGATGCGCTTGCTGCACGCCCCCGCTCAATGGCGCATCTAGACACGCCAGCAACGCCACGAAAGCGCTGCTGGAGACGGTGAAGGCATTTCCACGCGTCGCCGACGGTCGGAAGCCTAACTGCTCCACATCAGCGCGTATACGCTCCAAGTCGTTCGGCTCGCCGTAGAACACCGCGACGCCTTTGCTCGAGCCGTCTGCATAGCGCAGTGTGCCTTTGCCCGTAAGGTAACCCAAAAGCCTCGTTAGGTAAGGCAGTTGGGGCGAGTCCATGCGCAAGGGTAGCAGCCCTCGGCGCTCCAGCGTGCGCACTATCTGGCGGGCGGCGCGCCCCGACTTACCGATGCCTCGCAAGTACGTTTCTACAGCTTCGCGACTGACTAATGTTTCGCTGGAAGGTGGCTCGTAAGCGACGCCCTCAAATGGGTAAACCGCCACGCGGTCGCCTTTACGCAACGCCTTCAAGGGGCGCATGCCCGCTGGCGTCCAAAACGGATGCTCGCTGGTGGCAACCACCTCATAGCCTGCCAGCGTGCGCAAGCGGTAGACGGGGTTGTTGGGGCGCACTTGCAATAGGGCATCCACGGGCGCGCTGGTGCGATTGCCCTCGGCTAAGTGGAAGCACGCAACACGCTCGCGCAGCCACACCTCGCCCAGCGCACCAATCGCCACGAAGTAGCCATGCTCGGTCAGCACGCGCGTGTCAGGCGCCAGGCAGTTGATATCGTAGCCAATCCCCCCTGGCGAAATCACGCCCTCTTCCAAGTCCATTGCCGCCACACCCCCCACAGGAAAGCCATAGCCCCAGTGGATATCGGGCATCGCAATCGAGTAGCCCACAATACCGGGCAAAAACGCCACATTTGCCACCTGCTCGGGCGCTTGGTCTTGCTTGATGTGCTCAATCATCTCTTTGCTGGCGAAAATCAGCCCGTCCACGCGCATACCGGGCTTGTAGCTTTTCGGGATTCGCCAGCGGTACTCGTCGATCTGCTCCAGCGGACCCTTCCACGCTTGGCTCATAACCTCTCCCCCGTAAAGTATACCTGCTGCGGGGCTTCACGCGGGTACGATGAATGCAGCGTCGGGGTTTGCCTTAGGGCAGCGTGCTTTCCCGAAGAGCGTGCGTGGTGCTTACGCTTCTTGTTTGGGCACCTACCACTCAGGCTGCCCCAGTAAGCGTGCACAAGCGCAAACGGTGTCTGCGTCTCGCGCAGGTTGTGTGTTATGCGCAAGCATTCGCCTGCCTGAGAAAAACCTTCACGCTTCCTCCTCGTCAGCTCTAAACCTCCAGAAAATCCGCTCGCCCGCGGGAGTCTGAACACGCCGCACTGTACCCAAGAGCCTGAGAATCCGCTCCACGTGTTCCTCAGGCGTGTACTCATCCCACTTGTAGAACTGACTGAAGGTGCCGCCCAAATGACGTGTGGTGGGGATTTCGCTAAGCAGGTAAGGACCGGCAATCCCCGCTTCCCACGGTTCATCGTCCATGGGGAAGCGAAACAGGTGGACTTCTGCCTCGCCCTCTTCAGTGAGGACGGGGTATGCGCCCATCCACTCAATCTCGTCGGGCGGACGCCCCAGCTCGGTGGGAAATATGAGCCAGCTTACCATTTGGCTTTCGGCTAACCAACGCTGCTCGCGGAACTCCGCGGGGAAAAGATCCAGCCTATCATAGGTCTCGAGCCATTCGTACAGTTGCTCGCGCGCTTCGGCACATGCGGCAACCGTGTAAATCACCTGCGGGTCAACCTCTGCGTAGCAGACAAGGCTCACCACTGCATACAGCAGCAGGTATGGGTCGGTGTACTTCTGCAAGGCTTGCTGGAGGGCTTCCAAAACCTCTGGGGTTGGGAAGTAGCCCATCAGGTCGAGCATCACGCCACCTGCCCAGCGCCACCTAAGGTACTTCTCGTTATCCCATATCGTGCGCAACGCCTCTGGGTTTTGGTGAGGCAACAGATGCGCTTCCACCTCGCGGTAGGCAGTTAGCACATGCGAGGCGTAGTCGTCGAACTGACGCGCTGAGAACCATCCATTACGAAAGGCTTCTAAACACTCCTGTGCCAGCGAGAAACGCAGCATCCCTACGCGCGGATCGCTCAGCAGCACCAGCACATCAGGAAAGAGATGTTCCGCTTGCCGTTGCGTCTTGAGGTCTAGGCTTGTATTGGCAATTCCAGCGGGTGCATACTGTAGCAGCAGTTCACGTAACAGATTGAGGCTCTCGCCTATGTTAATTGCCAGCAGTAGCCTGCACGCAGCGGCACGAGCTTTTGGGGAATACCGCTCAAAGTCGCGTGCCACAATCGGCGCAAAGGACGGGTCAGGCGCTTCTAAGGCGACGTGGATAAGCAGCTCCTGCGAGTCTTCGTAAGGAAGTATCGCATCCCCTGGGACAGTATAAGACTCGCGCGCTGCTTCGAGCGCGGTACGCGCCTCTGCCGCAGAAGGGTTTTCAAGGCGCCATAATTCTTCCCAAGCCGACTTGCGCTGTTCGGAATCGGCGCTCCGTGCCTGCTTGAGTAACTGCGCTACGCGATTCTTGCGAAACAGCATACAGACACCCCAAAGCAACTGTTTACGCGGAACTACAGGATTTCCTGTAGAAGGAAAAAAGCCAAGCATTGCAACTTGGCTACTGGCTTAGGGTATAATACAACCTGTAGCGGGTGAGAATAATGGCAGCCCAACCAATGGCAAACGACCAGCGGGGCAAGCCCTCTGAACAGCGCCAACTGATTGGGCGTGTGGTCGGTACGGAACGCCAACCAAACACCGCCTACCAGTTCCACTTTTGGGCAACCCCCGAAGCGCCCGTAGGGATTGGTACGCTGGTTGTAGTCGACGCAGGCTACCGCAAGGTGTGGGGCATCGTGACGGAAGGGCACGGCTACAATGATGTGGCTAGCCCGATGTTTGACTACTTAGGCGCGGACGGCAAGCCCGACTCGCAACCGCCTACTGACCGCCCTGAGATCCGCGTGTACACAGCCGCTGTGCTGCGACACTTTCCAGAGCAACCCGTACAACCCGTGCCGATTGCCCCCGTGTATTCCGCCACTGCGCAAGACGTGCAGATTGCCCTGCGCATCGACGAAATCCCCGAACATCGGCGCATCCCCATCGGCGTCTATGAGAGCGGCGCCAGCATCGCCCCGATTTATGTAGACGCAGACTTTCTGTTGGGTCCTGAAGCAGGGCACTTGAATGTCACGGGCGCCAGTGGGCTGGCTGCCAAAACCAGTGCCATCCAGTTCCTGCTCACAGCAATCTTCCAAAAAACCACCAAAAGCGTGGCAGTCGTGTGCTTCAATGTGAAGGGGGGCGACTTGCTGTTTTTAGACCTACCGCCTGCCCATCAACTGTCGGAGCGCGACCTAAAGATTTACCAAGCTGTGGGCATTGAGCCGAAACCCTTCCCGCGCGTGGAATACTATGCGCCCTACAAGCCCGACCGCGTGAACCTCGCCACGTTGCGCACGCACCCTGACCTGCGCCATAATGTTCACCCAATGCTGTGGGGGATGCGCGAGGTGATGCGGTATGTAGAGGTGCTGCTCAACAAAGACGATGTGGACGCCAAAGCTGATGCCTTTTTGCAGTTCTTGCGCCAGCGTGTAATAGAGCCAGGCGAGTTCGCATTTGAGGAAGATGAAGCCGACATCCTTAGGGCACGCGGCATCCCTGGCGTGCTGCGCGTGAACAGTTTCAGCGACTTGGTGCGCTGGTTCGAAGCCGTGCTGAAACTTCTGGAAGCCAAGAACCAGAAGCAATGGCGCAGCTTCGCAGTGGAGACCATCCGCAAGATCCAGAACCGCTTGGTGAACCTCACCACGCGCTTTGCAGGGCTGGTGGGTGAGGGCGATAATGCCCTTGACCTACCGTGGGGCAAGTTCCAAGACCGTACCATCTACGTAATCGATGTAGCAAACCTCTCAGCAGAGGCGCAAGATTTAATCTTCACCCGTGTGGTTGCCGAGCTGCGCGAGCGGATGGAGCAGCGCACCCTCGGCGTGGATACTGTGATTGTGGTGGTGGACGAGCTGAACCAGTATGCGCCCAACACCCAGCGCGAGACTTATGTGTTGCGCACCTTGCGCGACATCTGCGCCCGCGGGCGCTACTTAGGGCTGGTGTTGTTCGGGGCGCAACAGTTCCGCTCGCAAGTGGATCGGCAAGTCGTGGGCAACTGTTCCACCTCGCTCTATGGGCGTATTGAGATGGAAGAAATCGCGCAGCCCAGCTACAACATCTTTGGCGAAGCTGTGAAAGAGAAGCTCGGCGCACTTGCGCCCGGCGAGATGCTAGTGCGCCACCCGTACTTCAATCAGCCCGTGTTTGTGCGCTTCCCACGCCCTGCAGTGATGCGCGGGCAAGACGGCCTCCAGCGGTACAAACCCGAAGCAGACAAGCCACTGGAAGACGCTGTTTGGGAGAACCTGCGCCAGCTGAACCCGAACCTGACCCGCCTCGCCGTGGCCGATGTGCTTGCGCGGGCAAAGAACGGCAACGGCGAGCCGGATCGGGAGCGCATCATCACTGCTCTGCACAAAACCCTTACCCTTCGCCCCGCTGCCGATAAGGTGCTGGAGGTGTTCGAGCGCGAAATCCCCAAGCCTGTCGCCACGCGGCGCGTGGAAACCGAAATGCTCGCCCCTGAAACTGCCCTGCCAGTAGACCCGCTGGACGGCAGCTTGTTCGATGACGAAGAAGAGTCAGAGGATGAAGACCCGTTTGAATAAAGCTGCTTGCGGCGCCGCGCAGGAATGCGCTTCCTTGCCTTTGCGCGCGGGCGAAAAGCAGATTTTCTGAACCCCCTCCCTTAGGTTCCCCCCTTGAAAGGGGGGCTCATCGCGATCAAGTGTTCAGTTCCCCTCGCGCAAGCGGGAGGAACCTCGCTGAGGAGGTGGCAGCTCGCTCGTTTTTTGTGAGCCACTAGCTACCAGCGAGCGCGAGGCACTCGCTGAAACACCTTCACAAAGGCTCTGCTTGCTCACTCCTCTGGCGCGATGAACTGCTCCAAATACCGCTTGCCAATCAGGAAGCCCTCCTCGCGTCCGAGCGCGCTGTCCTCGTGCTCAATTGAAAGCACGCCGTTATAGCCCACGCGGCGCAACGCGCCGATGTATTCGCCCCAGCGCACCTGCCCCAAGCCCGGGATCACATACCGCCACCAGCCGCTACCTTGATTGCCCACAAACTCCAAGCGCGTACGCATCACCTCTGTGTCTTTAGCGTGCGTATGGAAGATGCGCGAGCCAAACAGAAACACCGCGTTGATGTAGTCGATCTGCTGCCACACTAGGTGCGAGGGGTCAAAGTTTAGCCCAAAGTTGGGATGAGGCACGACTTCAAACAGTCGCTGCCAATGGTCTAATGCTTGGATGTTGGTAGCAAACCAGTTTTCCAGCGCGATGTTGACCCCCTTTTCGCCCGCGTATTCGCACAAGGGGTTGAACACAGCAGCGCAGTCTTCCTCTATTGTCTGCATCTTGCTCTTGCCAGGCACGGGGTGTCCAGCAAGCGTGCAGACGACCTCCACGCCTAGTGCATGGGCGATATCAATCGCTTTGCGCACACCTTCATTGTTGCGTTGGCGCTCGGCAAGATCAGGGTGCGTGTTGTTTGTGTAGAACGCGATTGCCGACAATCCCACGCCCGTGCGGTCGCGTAGGCGTTGGATGGTGTCTATGTCAGGGCGAGCCAAGTCCAGGTGCGGGTGCCCGTAGCCACACGCCAACTCCAGCGTTTTAAAGCCGTGCCGACGCGCAAATTCAAACACGCGCTCCAGCGGTTCGTTGCTAAACGGCGCGGTCAAGAACCCGATGTGCATAGTGGCTTTTTGATTCGCGCGGCCAGGAGCGGTTCCTGCTTCATGGGGTGTCGGCGTCTCGCCGACGACTGTAAGGGCAGACCCCTGCGTCTACCCCAAATTGACAGGGCGCCCATGGGGATGCGCCTCTGCCGTAGCGTCGGCGTCCTACCGACGAGAAAGGGAACTTCCCATACCCCCGATTGGTATAATTCCCTGCGCGGAGGGTATTGCGTATGCTCAACATGTTCAAGACGGGGCTATTGCTTGCGGGTCTTACAGCGTTGTTGCTGTGGTTAGGAAACTTGCTAGGTGGGCAGGCGGGTCTTTTGATCGCGCTGGTACTGGCTGCGATACTAAACTTTGGTTCTTACTGGTTCAGCGACAAGTTGGTGCTTGCGGTGTCGGGGGCGCAGCCGCTGAGTGAACACGAAGCCCCAGAGCTTTACCAGATGCTTCGCGAGATGACCCGCCGGGCAAACATGCCAATGCCCAAGCTTTACTTGGTTCCAGACCCGCAGCCGAATGCGTTTGCCACGGGGCGCAACCCGCAAAACGGTGTAGTTGCCGTCACTCAGGGGCTGCTGCAACTGATGAACTACGAGGAAGTAAAGGGTGTGATTGCGCACGAACTGGCGCACATCAAGAACCGCGACACGTTGATTATGGCAGTGGCAGCCACCATTGCGGGCGCAATCAGCTTCTTGGCGGAGATGCTGTACTACAAGACCCTATTCTTCGGCGGCTCCGATGACGAAGAGAGTGCTCCGAACCCCATCGGCGCGTTTGCGATGCTGTTTTTGGCGCCGCTGGCGGCGATGATTATTCAGCTTGCGATTTCGCGAGCGCGCGAGTACGAGGCAGACCGCGTGGGCGCGGAGATTGCGGGTACACCACTGGGGCTAGCATCGGCGCTGCGCAAGCTGGAAGCAGCTGTGCACCAGATTCCCAACTTCCATGCGCGCCCATCCACTGCCCACCTGTACATCGTGAACCCGCTGCGTGGCGATTGGCTGATGACGCTGTTTAGCACCCATCCGCCTGTGCACGAGCGCATCCGCCGCCTGGAAGCCATGGCACGGGGGTGGCGCATCGCGTGAACGAGAACCTGCGCGACCAAGTGTGGGAAATTCTGCACGACATCTACGACCCCGAAATCCCTTTGAACATCGCCGATTTGGGGCTAATCTATGACCTCAAGGTTTCAGACGAGGGCGAGGTGTATATCCTGATGACACTCACCTCGCCCGGTTGTCCTGTGGGCGATATGCTTGCCGACGAAATCCGCTACCGCGCGATGAGCTTACCTGGCGTCAAGGATGTGCAAGTGGAGTTCACCTTTGACCCGCTGTGGACTCCTGAGCGGATTTCGGAAGAAGGCAAACAGATGCTCCGCGCCTTTGGGTTCCCCGTTTGATTTCCCCGCTGACAAGTAGAGGGTTAGGCACTTTGAGCCGCGCCTACCCGAAAGCAGCGAGACGACTAAAGCCGTTCCTGTGCAGACTAAGCCCGCCTACGCGGGCTGATTAGCCGACGCAGGTCGGCTTCGTTTGCACAGCAACGGCTTCAGCCGTCAGGGATCATTCCAAACCAAGCCCGCCTGCGCGGGCTATCTTCGTAGCGCTGGCGTCTTGCTGACGATAAACCGCTTTGTC
>JANXAW010000024.1 GCA_025061985.1 Fimbriimonadales bacterium | reverse complement strand
ATACGGCTGGTACTCGGCTAAACCATTTTTGCTCAACACGCGCGTAATCGCCGCCGTCAGGCTCGTCTTGCCGTGATCCACGTGCCCAATCGTACCCACATTCACGTGCGGCTTCGTCCGCTCAAACTTCTGACGCGCCATAGCTATTTACCTCCTCCTGTTGGTTGATTAGCTAGTTTTTAGTTTCGTGCAGGTTGCAGAGCGCGTTTGCGCTCAAGGATGGCTTGTGCAACCTGCGCGGGTGCTTCCTCGTAGTGCGAGGGATGCATCGTGTAGGTAGCGCGTCCCTGGGTCAGGGAGCGCAACGCAGTGGCATACCCAAACATTTCGGCGAGCGGCACAACGGCTTTGATGACCTGAGTGCCGCCCACGCCAGGCTCAATCGTTTCGATGCGCGCACGACGCGCGTTCAAATCGCCAATCACATCGCCTATGTAGGCGTCGGGCGTAACAACCTCCAGCGCCATGTAAGGCTCTAAGATGACGGGCTTGGCGCGCATAACGGCTTCCCTAAACGCGATGGAGCCTGCGATCTTGAACGCCATTTCGCTGGAGTCCACTTCGTGGAACGAGCCATCCACAAGGCGCACTTTTACGTCCACCACGGGGTAGCCTGCCAGCACGCCCGCATCGGCAGCTTCGCGTACGCCCGCCTCCACTGCAGGGATGAACTCGCGCGGGATCGCACCGCCTACGATTTTGCTCTCGAACACGATGCCCGAATTTGGCTCGCCCGGCTCGATCTCAATGACGCAGTGTCCGTACTGCCCGCGCCCGCCCGTTTGGCGGATGAACTTGCCCTCGGCTCTTGCAGAGGTGCGGATGGTCTCCTTGTAAGCCACTTGAGGACGCCCCTGATTGGCTTCCACCTTGAATTCGCGGTAGAGGCGGTCGAGAATGATCTCCAAGTGCAGCTCGCCCATGCCAGAGATTATCGTTTGCCCCGTCTCAGGGTCTGTGGAAATGCGGAAAGTAGGATCCTCAGCGGCGAGACGCTGCAAGGCACTGGAGAGCTTGTCTTGGTCAGCTTTGGTCTTCGGCTCAATAGCAAGCGAGATAACAGGCTCGGGGAACTGAGGTGGCTCCAGCAGGATGGGGTGGTTGGGATCGCACAAAGTGTCGCCCGTGATGGTTTGCTGGAGACCGATTACGCCTACAATGTCGCCGGCAAATGCCTCTTCGATATCCTCGCGATGGTTAGCGTGCATTCGGACGATGCGCCCAATGCGCTCGCGAGCATCCTTCGTCGCATTGTACACAGTGGAGCCTTTTGTGAGTTTGCCAGAGTAAATGCGCAAGTAGGTTAGTCTGCCCACAAACGGGTCATTTTGGATTTTGAACGCAAGGGCGCAGAACGGCTCATCGTCGGAGGGTTGGCGCTCAAGCGGTTCGTGGGTATCAGGATGAATGCCTTTGACCGCGCCGATATCCAACGGGGAAGGCAGGAAGTCTACGATCGCGTCTAGCAGAAGTTGTACACCCTTGTTCTTGTAAGCAGCACCACACAGCACGGGCACAAGCTTAAACTGCAGGGTGCCTGTGCGGAGCGCTCGCTTGATGTCCTCAGGGGTAATCTCGCCGCCTTCCAGATAGCGCTCCATCAGGGCGTCATCTACTTCGGCAGCTGCTTCGAGCATCTTTTCACGCCACTCTTCCGCTTGCGCCTGCAGCTCGGCAGGGATGGGGCGATACTCATATTGCGTGCCCTTCTCGTCCAGCCAGTAGACCGCCTGCATCGTGATGAGGTCTACCACGCCTTGGAAGTTCTCTTCCTGCCCCAGCGGGATTTGAATGGGCACAGCATTCGCGTTGAGGCGCTCCCGGATGCGTTCCACAACGCGGAAAAAGTCTGCCCCAATGCGATCCATCTTGTTAATGAAGGCAATTCGGGGCACTCGGTAGCGGTTCGCTTGGCGCCAGACAGTCTCCGACTGGGGCTGCACGCCACCCACTGCGCAGAAGATGGCGACAGCACCATCCAAGACGCGCAATGAGCGCTCCACCTCCACCGTGAAGTCTACGTGACCGGGCGTGTCAATAATGTTGATGCGGTAGCCCCTCCAGAAACAGGTGGTCGCTGCGGAGGTGATGGTGATACCGCGCTCTTGTTCTTGTTCCATCCAGTCCATCGTGGCAGCGCCTTCGTGCACCTCGCCCATCCGATGGATGCGCCCGGTGTAGTAAAGGATGCGTTCGGTGGTGGTGGTTTTGCCCGCGTCAATATGGGCAGCGATACCGATATTGCGCGTTTTCTCCAATGGATGCTGTCGCGCCATGTGCATCTACCTCCTTACCAGCGATAGTGGGCAAATGCCCGGTTCGCCTCTGCCATGCGGTGGGTTTCCTCGCGCCTCTTGTAGGCGATCCCCGTCTTGTTGTAGGCGTCGATGATTTCTTGTGCCAGGCGTTCCTCAGCGGGGCGCCCTGTCTTCCGACGCTGGACGGCTTGCACAATCCAGCGAATCGCCAGCGAGCGGCGGCGGAACTCGTTTACCTCAATGGGCACTTGGTAGGTTTGCCCGCCCACACGGCGCGGGCGCACCTCTACTTGAGGGGCAACGTTCTCTATCGCCTGCTCAAACACCTCCAAAGCAGGCTTGCCCGTGCGTTGCTCTACGATTTTCATCGCCTCGTAGAAGATGCGCTCCGCCACCGACTTTTTGCCGTGTTTCATAAGGCGGTTAATAAACCGCGCCACCAGCTCGCTGTCGTACACCGGATCAGGCGGCACCACTCGCTTAGGCACAGGTCCTCTTCTGGGCATATCGGCTCTCCCTCCGCGCTACTTCTTCTTTGCGAGTTCCTTCGGACGCTTGGAACCGTACTTGGAGCGCCCTTGCATGCGGCGGTCTTGGTTGCGCGTAGTGGGTTGAATCTCCACGCCGGCGCAGTCCAAGGCGCCGCGAATAATGTGATAACGCACACCGGGCAGGTCTTTCACGCGCCCGCCGCGCACCAACACCATCGAGTGCTCCTGAAGATTGTGTCCGATACCAGGGATGTACGCGGTAACCTCGATACCGTTGCTAAGGCGTACGCGCGCCACCTTGCGCTGCGCCGAATTCGGCTTTTTAGGCGACATCACGCGCACGACAAGGCACGTGCCTCGCCGCTGCGGACAGCCCTGCAACGCAGGCGACTTCGTTTTGCGCTTTTTCGGTTTCCTGCCCTTGCGCACCAACTGGTTGATGGTTGGCATTCGGTTGCCTCCAGTATGGGATTGGAGCGTAAAATTAAGCCTCTCGCACGCGGGGTGGAGAGGCTCCGTGCGGTTTAGGCGCGCATCTTACCTACACCAACGACGCTGACTCCAGCGTCGCTTCTGCGGTTGCACACAATGCGCGCTTCCGCACTTGCACACAGCCCGGTTCATAAGGTGGCACAAACCTCCCGCGTGTGCCACAGGTGGCTATGCCTGGTGCGGTATATTATAGCCGATTACAAGCGAGAAAGTCAAGAGGTCAGGTCGCGCTCGTGGAACCTGTACCCCAGTGAACCCCCAAAGCCCGTTTCTGGGTGAACCAAGCTCGCTTGTGCAGGTATAATCAGCGTGCAATGACTCGCTCGTTTGTTAGTGGGTTTGCCGCAGGGGTGTTTGCAACGACAGTTTTGATCGGATGCCTTACAGCGCAGCGCCCCTCAACAGCGCTCCCCGTAGCAAGCTCATCTCAGCCAAAGCAGGGTGTACGTGGCCCAGGCGTGCCTGAGTTCTGGGTGCGCCCTGGTTATCGGGTAGACCTAGTCGCAGAAAACTTGGGCAACGCACGCTTTATGGAGTTCGACAACCAGGGCAACCTCTACCTAAGCCGCCCGCAGTATGGAGATATCCTTACGCTGCGCTTGCGGGGCAATCGCTACGAGGTGGTGAACACCTTCGTCAGCGGCTATCCCACAGTGCAGGGGATGCATTTTGCGGACGGCTGGCTCTGGTTCGCCCAAACAGGCGCAATTCACAAAGCGCGCGACCTCAATGGCGACGGGAAAGCCGATGAAGTGCGAACCGTCATCCCCGAAGGCAAGCTCCCTCGGGGTGGAGGACACTGGTGGCGACCGATCCTAGTCACCGATAAGTACATCTACACCGCCATCGGCGACTCAGGCAACATCGAAGACGAAACGCACACCGAGCGCCAAAAGATTTGGCGGTTCAACAAAGACGGCACAGGCAAAACACTGTTTGCCAGCGGCATCCGCAACACAGAAAAGCTCCGCCTACGCCCTGGCACCAACGAAATTTGGGGCATAGACCATGGCAGCGACTGGTTTGGACGCGCGCTGGGCGAGCAACCCCTACGCTTCCAACCCGTTACCGACTATAACCCCCCTGACGAGCTGAACCACTATCAGCAGGGCAAGTTCTATGGGCACCCGTTCATCGTAGCGAACAAACTGCCGCGCATCGAATACCAAAACCGCACGGACATCCTTGAGTGGGCTGCCAAAACTGAGCCCCCGGCATGGTGCTTTGGCGCACACTGGGCTGCTAACAGCTTCACCTTTCTTACTAAAGACCACTTCCCAGGGCATAAAGGCGATATGTTCGTGGCATGTCGCGGGTCGTGGAACCGCGTCGTGCCCGACGGCTATCGCATCGAGCGTGTGCTGTTTGACCCCATCACAGGCAAACCTTACGGCAGCCTCACCATCGTCAAGACGATCACAAGCGACCATAAAGTGCTGGCGCGCCCAGTGGACTGCGTAGAAGCGCCCGATGGCAGTGTGCTATTCAGCTGCGATACCACAAACCGCATCTACCGAATCTCTTGGGTAGGAGGTCGCGATGCGACAAGCCGTTAGCACTCTGGGTGTTCTTCTGCTGGTCGGGCTAACTATGGGCGCGAGCGGTTTGCACCCTGCGCCGCTTCGAGCAGTGGCAGTCTACGAGCGTAAGTGCAGCTCGTGCCATGGCAAAGAAGGCGCACTGTTAGAACGCGGCTTTGAGAAAAAGTACGCCTCTGCGAGCGAACTCCGTGAAGTCGTGGCAAGCATGCCAGGCGCTATCGGCATGCGTCGTGAAGAGCTGGATACGATGATAGCATACTTGCGCGCAATCAGTCGCGAGGAGCCGTTTCTGGTGTGGACAGAGCGCAAGGACAACGCTCTCGAAGGCGAAGTCTCGCCTGGCACGGCGCTTGTCCGCGCTGCAGCGGGGCGCAAAACGCTCAAAGTCGTGCGTCCTGAACCGAACCGCTGGCGGATTGAACTACCGCGCGACGCTCGGCTTGAAGATGTAGAAATTACAGCGCAGAGTGGCAAAGGACGTACCACCCTGCGCCTAAGAGATGCCCCCTACAGCCACACACGCTAAGCAGCTAAATCGCTAATCGCGTTGCGCGCAATGGGGTTTTCAGGGTCAATATCGAGCACAATCCTGAAGTGCTCTCGCGCCTCTGCAGTGCGCCCCAAGTCGCGCAGGGTCATCGCCAAGTTCAAGCGCGCCTCCAAATAGCGCGGATTGATTTCTAACGCCTTGCGAAACTCCTCGACGGCTTCCTCCTCCTTACCCAAGGCAACTAACGCCATGCCTAAGTGATTGCGGATGTCGGCAAAGTTGGGGCGAATGGCTAACGCCCTACGGTACTCCTCCACCGCAGCCGTGAAGTTGCCACGGCGGTACCAATCGTCGCCAAGCTGCGCATGATAAAGCGCTTCGTCTGTGCTGGTGGAGCTGAGAGTCTCGAACAAGGCTATGGCTTGGTCAGTGCGCCCAGCGCGGTGATGCTCCAAGGCTTGCTCAAAACGGGCGCGGTCGAAGTCTGGCTCTAGCGCAAGTGCCTCTTCAATGCGACGAATGCCCTCCTCGTGCCGCCCCATCTCGTACCACAAAATGCCTTGGTGGAGCATCGCTTTCGCAAAGCGCGGGTTGATCCGCAACGCCTCCTTGAGATGACGAGCAGCGCGCTCGTAATCGCGGAGTTTGCGCAGGGCAAAGGCGAGGGAGAAATGCGCGTCAGCATAGGATGGGGTGATTTCGAGGGCGCGCTCAAAGTGTTGTGCCGCCACCACATACCGCCCACGCCGTAGCGCCGCTTGCCCTAATTGCAGATGCGACTCTGCAATGTAAAACCGCGCCATCTTTTGTATGAGCACGTCGCGCGTTTCAGTTAGCGCACGCTCGAAGAGCTTCAAAGCCTCCTCCAGACGCCCCTCGTCGTAGCACTTGACGCCTTCGTCATACGAGGGACACCTGCCAACACCTAGCAGCTTCCGCAGGAACGACATCCGCTCGCCTCCCTGTAAGTCGTATTATCGGCACAGGTGGGGCTTGTTTTTAGGGCGAGCTAAAGCGCGGCGGTAAGAGCAAGCTTTGGGCAAGCTACTCCTGCCACTCAAAGCAGCTGCGTGGCGTCTCCCACAGGCGCACCGCAGCCAAGCGCGCTTTTCCCTGCAAATGGGGCTTCAAGCGCTCCACTACAAACGCCACGATGTTCTCCGAGGTCGGCACAATGCGATCAAAAGGTGGCACCTCTTCGTTGAGAAACTTGTGGTCTAAGTGCCTTAGCACCTCGGTCTCCACAACGGCATCTAAGTCGCTAAGGCTAAACACCATCCCCGTAATGGGGTCAGGCACGCCCTTGACCGTTATCTCCAGACGGTAGTCGTGCCCATGCCCATATGGGTTTGCGCACTTGCCGTAGAGCGCGCGGTTTTGCTCCTCGCTCAACTGCGGATTGTAAAGCCGATGCGCCGCCGAAAATGTGTAAACGCGCGTGAGGGCAACTACGGGACGCGGAATGTTATCCGCGCCGACCTGCTGCTCGCCAGCATAGGTAGAAAACAAGGTCTCAGATTCGTAAACGCTCACCTGCTCCACGGGGGCGTTCAAATGAGCGCGAAGGTTATGCCACAGATACACAGCGAGATTCTCAGTAGTTGGTAGCTGGCTTCGGAAAGCGGGATGCTCCTGATTGAGGCAGCGGTGGTCTAACTGGGCATCGATGTGCTGGCGAATGGCATCCGCCAATTGCTCCCAGTAGGCTGGTGGCGTTTCGGGCAAAGCATAAAAGGTAACCAGCACGCGGTAGTTATGCCCATGCGGGCGCGCTGCTTTCCCAAACAAGCGCAGATTTTGCTCGGCGCTAAGGTGTGGCAACCGATAAAAGTGGGAAGCCTCAAAAGCAAACCAATGGGCTACGCGCTGCGCCATCGCGCCCATAGTGTACCTAATGATGTGAAATCGCCTACCTTCCTGTGGTAAAACCCCCTTAGCGGAGGAGACGACAATGCCAACGACGCTGACGCGAGTGTATCACTCTGCCGAGGAGTTGATCGCGCGTACCCAAGATTTGCCAAGCCTGCCCGCGGTGGTAATGCGTGTATACCAAATGGTGGAAGACCCAAGTGTGCACGCGCAGCAAGTAGCGCAAGAGATTAGCAAAGACCAGGGCTTTACTGCCCGTGTGTTGCGCGTGGCGAACTCAGCCTACTACGGCATGACTCGCCAAGTGGCAACCATCGAGGAGGCGGTAATCGTTTTAGGAATGAACACCGTGAAAAACCTCGCCTTAATCGCTGCAACTTATCCACTATTCCAGCGCGCACTCATTGGCTACACGCCTCATGTAAGCAGCATGTGGACCCATTCTCTGGCGGTGGGGCTGATTTGCCAAATGGGCGCACGCCAGTTCGACACGCGCGTGCGCAACGAAGCGTTCACTGCGGGGCTGCTGCATGACATAGGCAAGCTCGTCATCAGTACGGCACTTACCAACTGGATGGGCGAGCTTTACGACATGGTGCATCGCAAGGGCAAACCCGTGCACGAAGCAGAGCGAGAGCTATTTGGCTTTACCCACGAAGAGGTCGGCGCTCTGCTTATCGAACGCTGGAAGCTGCCCCCCAGCATCGCCCACATGATTCGCTATCACCACCAGTCTGGGGAGGTAGAAGACCCCGCCTGCGCCTTAGTGGAGTTTGCCGACTACTGCGCCAATCGGCTAGGCTACCAAATGAACCCCGAAGCGCCTCAGGAGCCGTTCGATACGCGCGTACTGAACCGCCTCAACATGACGTTAGAAGAGTGCGAGTTGTTTGTTCAGCGTGCCGACGAGATGCTTACAGCCTCGCAATCGCTGTTTCGCCTAAAGTAGGGTCTCCACTGATGTTAGGGCGCGTGCGTGGGCGTGCGGTAGGAGAGGGGGCTGCCGCACGCCCAAAGGCACTTTAGCAGTGCCAGTCGATGTCGGTCGTCTCCTTCGCGTGTTCTTCAATAAACTTGCGGCGCGGTTCCACCTTGTCGCCCATCAGGATGCTGAAAATCCGCTCGGCTTCCATCGCGTCTTCTAAGCGCACCTGCAAAATCACGCGCTTTTCAGGGTTCATCGTAGTCTCGGCAAGGTCTTCGGCGTTCATCTCGCCCAGCCCCTTGAAGCGCGTGACCTGCACGTTCTTCTTCTTGACCTTCTTGAGGATCTCTTGCAACTCTTGCTCGTCTTTAGCGTAGTATTGCTCGTCTTTGCCCACGCGCACGCGGAACAAAGGTGGTTGGGCGATGTAGATGTGCCCGTTCTCAATCAGCGGGCGCATATAGCGGAAGAAGAAGGTAAGCAACAGCGTGCGGATGTGCTCGCCGTCCACATCCGCATCTGTGTTGTGTGCACAAATACCACCCAGACCGCAGATAAAGTTCTCGTCTTCCTCAACTGAGAAGTCGTAAACGTAAGGTCGGGTTGGTTCAACCTGTTGCACGGAAACAACAGGCAGCGCGACTAAGTCACCTTCGATGGGTTTCCAGCGCTGGTTATAGCTCGCCCTCGAAGCGCTCTGGAGGTATGTTCGAAGCTTGTCAGCGTTCGGATGGTCGCGCCAAACGGTTTCAAGACGCTCCAACGCCTCCCGCGTCCCCACGCTGAGCGTGTAGTAGGTGTGCCGAGCGGCAATCGGCTTTCCACGTAGTGTTCCAACCTTGCCCGACGGTTGCCGCTGAGCGATGGAGGGGCATACTCCCTGCGCAAGCAGCAGATAACTCAACTGCTCTGCCAATACACGCGAGGTAGTCGTAAAAGCGATACGATTGCCCGTGACTGTGCCATCACCCAAGAAGTAGCCACGCAAGAACGCTTGTTGCAGCTCACGAGAGACATTGAACACTAGGTCGGGGATGCGCTTGGAAAGCGTGCGTTTGCCTCCAAAGCCAAACAGGTGCGCAAATACCTGTGCCACAACACGGTTCACGACTTTCAGCTCACCCGCGGAAGTGCCGTCGTAGTAGGCAGGCGACACGCCAAATACGCGGCGGAACCGCTCTATGAGTTCATCCTTCAGTCGCTGATTGTTCCGTCCGACGGCAATCCGCACACCCTGCCGCTCCGAGACGCTACCCTCCGCCAAAAAGACGCCCAACAGAGTCATCAGGTCTTCGTTTACGAGCAAATAGCGCGGAACCGCTTGATGAGCGTGGCGCTCAGGAGTTAGAACCACTTCTGCGCCTTCCAGTAGCTCAAGCTCTTCTTCTGTAAGGTCGCGTAAGCGAATGCGATTCTTGACCTTATTCCGCCCAGAGCCACGATACTGCGCTGCCCAAAGGTGTTCGAGCGCCGAGCCAAGCACCTCGAACTCACCTTGCAGGACATCTGCATCTAAGCCTAAAGCGCCCAGCCACTTCGCGAAGTGCTGGTAGGTGGGTAAGGAGCGCCCTGCCTCCCACCTATGCAGAGTGCACGGCTGCTTGATGCCAATCGCCGCACAAAGGTCTTTCACGCGCACGCCCTGCTGTTTGCGCGCCGCCTTGAGCCGCTGACGCAACGACTCGCTCAAGCGCACACGGGGCGCAACACACTGCGGATTATGCTGATTGCTTGCAAGCACTCGCTGCTGATAAAGCCGCTCAATCGCCTTACCCCGTAGCCACACATCGGTTGACAAGCAGTGGCGTATCTCCCACAAAGCGCGAACTAGGTCAATCACTTCCTTATGCGGCTCAGCGACATACAGGGGCACAACGCGCGGAGCAACCACTAAATCACCCTCGCGGATTTCGTCCCCGCGCTTAAGGCGCACCGCACCGTCTTCATACACAAACACGCTATGCGACGCCGTCACACGCACCGCGCGTCCATAGGTGGTGCGTATCTCGTAAAGCGGTTCGTGGATCGGGTGGCGGATAACCGCCTTAATAGGTTTGAACTGAGTGCGATGCGTGCGGATATCAAAGCACAACACCTGCCACTGCGAGACATCGCCGCCGTGCTGCAACTGCCAATCAATAAACTCACCAACGCGCGTAAAGTGAATCGTTCCGCTAGGGTCTTTTACAAAGCACGGCTCAGCGTAGTCCACGCTCATTAGGATAATTCGGTGATAGCGCAGTTTGGAGATATCGAATCGACTGTCCGACTCGCCGCTGCTGGGGCTGCCGTTGGTGTCAACGCTGATTCCCGTGCCCAGCGCGGTGATGAGCGCGCGGATTTCTTCGTTTTCGAGGGCTTTATCAAGGCGCGCCTTTTCCACATTCAAAATCTTGCCGCGCAGAGGCAGCACAGCTTGGAAGCGGCGGTCGCGCCCCATCTTTGCCGAGCCGCCTGCCGAGTCGCCCTCTACCAAGAACAGCTCGCACTTGCTGGGGTCACGCTCAGTGCAGTCGGCGAGTTTGCCAGGTAGCGAGCCGCTTTCTAAAGCGCTCTGGCGCTTGACCAGCTCTGCAGCGCGGCGCGCCGCCTCGCGCGCACGCTGGGCAGTAAGTGCCTTCTCCACAATCTTGCGCGCCACGGAGGGGTTGCGCTCTAAGTACTCGCTGAATGCCTCGCCGACGATAGAGTTGACTAAGCCCTGCACCTCCAAGTTGCCCAGCTTGGTCTTGGTCTGCCCCTCAAACTGCGGGTGGAGCAGTTTGACGGCAATCACAGCGGTCAAGCCTTCCAGCACATCCTCGCCCGTAAAGTTGGGGTCCTTTTCCTTAAGCAGCCCCACCTTTCGGGCGTATTGGTTGATTACGCGCGTGAGGGCGATCTTAAAGCCCGTGAGGTGGGTGCCCCCTTCCACTGTGTGGATGTTGTTGGCGTACGAGAGCAGGGTCTCCTGATAGCCCGAATGGTACTGCAGGGCGACCTCCACCTCCATATCCTCGCGCGCGTTGCGGAAGTAGACCACCTTGTGAATGGGGTCTTTGGTCTCGTTGAGTTCCTCCACCAGCTGCGCAATCCCCTTCGTGAACTTGAACACTTGCTTAGGCTTGTCATTCAGCTCATCGGTAAAGGTGAAGACTACGTTCGGGTTGAGGTATGCCAGCTCGCGTAGGCGTTTGATGAAGAAGTTGGGATCATAGCGGTAGTCGCCGAAAATCTCGCGGTCTGCTAAAAAGCGCACGGTGGTGCCGCGCTTCTTGGTTTCGCGCAGCCGTTTGAGGGGCGTTACGGGCACGCCGCGCTCGTATCTTTGATAGTGCAAATAACCATCGCGCGCCACATACACTTCCAGCCACTCGGAGAGGGCGTTTACGACCGACACGCCCACACCGTGCAACCCACCCGAAACGCGATAGCCTCCACCCCCGAACTTACCGCCCGCATGCAGCGTGGTCATCACCACTTCCACGCCAGGGCGCCCCTCCTCAGGGTGAATATCTACGGGAATGCCGCGCCCGTTGTCAATCACCGACACACTCTGGTCTTTGTGCAAAATCACATCGATATGGTCGCAGTGCCCTGCCAGTGCCTCGTCCACCGCGTTGTCCAGCACCTCAATAAACAGGTGGTGCAAGCCACGCGGACCAGTGTCGCCAATGTACATCGCAGGGCGGCGACGCACCGCTTCCAAGCCTTTGAGAACGGTGAGGTGCTCAGAGGTGTATTCGCCTTCTACAACAGTTCTTAGACCAGAGGTGGTGTCGCCGATGACTTCTACGCCGCGTGTCTCGGTAGGTTCGCTCACAGCTGGCTTACTCGTCTTGTTGCGCTTGACCGCCATAGATTGTATGCCTCCCTATCGCCCAACGGGCGGACACGCTACAAGTATACCTAATCGCCTCACTTAGCTAAGCGCAAAATAGCGGTCGCAAGGCGCACAGGATCGTGGCGCACATAGTCGGTCTGGCTGATAAAGTCGCCCGCGATGACCTTGTAGCCCATCTGGCGAATGCGGTCTACATCGGGCACCACCAGCTCTTGCCCGTTGGCGCGGTAGCGCTCCAGCAGCTCTGGGGAAGGAGTGGCGGTGTTGACCAGCACGTAGTCAAACACGCGCCCGCCTGCGTGGGCTTCAATCGCACGCACGTGGTCTGACGCCGTAAAGTTGTCCGTCTCGCCGGGCTGGGTCATCACATTGCACACATAGACGCGAATGGCTTCGGTTGTGCGCAAGGCATCCACGATTCGGGGCACAAGCAGGTTCGGGATCACGCTGGTGAACAGGCTGCCCGGCCCCAGCACCACCACATCGGCTTGCTTGATGGCTTCAATCGCTTCAGGGGGCGGCTCTACATTGGGCGGGTTGAGGTGCATACGGCGAATGCGGGCGGGGTACGCCACAATCGCAGTCTCGCCGTCCACATAGGTGCCGTCCTCCATTTCGGCACGCAGGTTCACATGGCTAAGTGTGGAGGGCAATACGCGCCCGCGAATTGCCAGCACCTTGCTGATTTCTTGAATGGCTTGCTCAAAGTCGCCTTTGATTTGGGTCATTGCGGCGATAAGCAGATTGCCCACCGAATGCCCACTGAGGTTGCCCGCGCCGTCTTTGAACCGATGCTGGAGGAGGGCGGTCATTGTGCCTTCGGCGTCAGCCAAAGCAATCAAGCAGTTGCGGATGTCGCCCGGCGGCAAAATCCCTAACTCTTGGCGCAGCCTGCCCGAAGAGCCACCATCGTCAGTGACCGTGACGATTGCCACGATGTTCGCGGTGTAGCGCTTGAGACCGCGCAGCATCGTAGACAGTCCTGTGCCGCCCCCAATTGCCACCACGCGCCTGCCGTATACCATCAGCGCGTAACGCGAGAGCACATCCCACACACGCCCACTGGCACGGGGCTGCAAGATGCCCACCAGCGTGCGCCACGCCCGACGCAGCCCCCACCACCAAATGCCCAAGCCGCTTGCTATTAGCAGCAGCCCTAGCCCTAAGCGAGCCACTTGCGCCGCGCGCGCTGTAGGCGTCAACGCCCGAATCTGCGTGTCAATCGCCTGGTAAAGCGAATCTAACCAGCGCGCGGGGGCACCACTGAGCGCAATCCATACTCCAATCAGCGCGATCAGCACCCCCACGCTGGATAGCAGCAGCCAGCGCTTTACATGCATGCCGGGCAATAGCCAACGCCAGCGCCCCTCGCTCATGGTCGCACCTCTCCCCGCGCCAAATCACGATGCTCCACCACCGCTCGATAGCCCTGCTGCTCCAGCCACGCCCGCAACTCTTCGCTCAACACCACCGAGCGATGGCGCCCGCCCGTACAACCAATGCTTATCGTCAAGTACGCCTTGCCCTCCCGCTCATAACGCGGTAGCAGATACGCTAAAAAATTTCGCATCATCTCCAAAAACTCCTGCGTTTCCGTGTCTGCCAGCACGTAGTCGCGCACGGCAGCGTCCGTGCCTGGCTTGGGCTTGAGTTCAGGCACATAGTGGGGGTTGCGCAAAAAGCGCACATCGAACACCAAGTCCGCATCAGCAGGTACGCCATGCTTGAAGCCGAACGAGACGACTCGGATGCGCAGCGGCGAACACGCCTTGCCCTCGCTATAAAGCGCACGAATCGCCTCGCGCAACTCATACGGCTGGAACAGCGTTGTGTCCAAAGTATGGTCGGCAATCGCCTTGAGAGGTGCAAGCAAGGCGCGCTCCTTGCGAATCGCTTCAGGCAAACTCGGTTCGAGGTTCGCTAATGGATGCGGGCGGCGCGTTTCCTTAAAGCGACGGATCAGCACCTCGTCGGTACACTCTAAAAACAGCACTTCCACAGGCAACCCCTCGTTTCGGAGTTGCAGGATGACCGCCTCAGCGTTTTCCAACGGCTCGCCAGAGCGCGTATCGACCACAACCGCTACGCGCTGCCCCCCTTGCACACGCTCACGCAGCGACGGCAACATAGACGGGGGCAGGTTGTCAATGCAAAAGTACCCAATATCCTCCAGGGTTTGAAGGGCAAGGGTCTTCCCCGCTCCTGACACACCCGAGACCACAACCATCCGCCCCACTGCACTCACTGTTTGCCACCTCCTAACACTAAAGCGCTTATAACCGCGTGAACAACTCCTACTAACAGTGCGGGCACGACTGCCGACACGGGGCGCCCCAATAAGTAGCCCGCAAACAGCTGCTCACTCAGCACCGAGTACGCGTAAAACACCAGCCCGTTTGCCACCAGTGCTGTGATTGCCAGTTTGAAAGCGCGGCTTCGCCTAAATCTCAGCGCACCAATCCCCACTAGAATCGCCACAATCAAGCTCATTAGCGCGCTCATCCCTAACGATTCTTGCCAGTAGGGGCTGGGCTGGATGTCCAACGCCACAATAATGCGCTCTTCAACGCCGTAAGGCGGCTCGCGGTCAATAGCCTCCACACCTAAACGGGTCTCTACAGCGGTTTCGTAACGTGTGCGCAGTGCGTTGATACCGTGCAAGACGCCCCAGTGCGTTGCCGTAAGCAACACATACAAGCCAATCCAGAGCGCAAAGCCCCGCAGCAGTTGCGCTAACACGCCTACCTCCGCCGTTTTTCGTCGTCCTCATCAGGTAGGAGAACGCCGCTCAGCAAACCGTTGATAATGCCCAACATAATGCTTCCATACAGCGCCGCCCAGAAGTTGCCCACACGGAAGTTGAAGGGAGCCAGTGCGAACACCGCCCAAAATAGTAGCGCGTTCACCAACACGCCCGCAATCCCCAGCGTGAGACAGTTGAGGGGCAGAAGCGCTAGTCGCACCCCACGCCGAAGCAAGGCGTTGACCAGCCCAAGCAGCAACGCCATCAGCAGGTTATCCAAGAAGTTGGGGCTGGGACGCATGTCTAGCCCCAGTAGCGCCCCGCTCCAAAAAGTGAGGTACAGCGCTACTGCAAACAGCAGCCACTTGAGCAGGAACCGCATCGAGCAAGATTATACCGAGGTGGCGGCAGTAAGGGCGTTTTGAGGGTACCCCTCATAGGTACAGCACGCGCCCCTTGTATCGCTCCATCAGCCGCGCATTATGAGCATCGCCCCCCTCTAAGTTCGCCGACATCAACACAGGAGGCGTAATCCCGCGCTCCAGCAAAATCGCACACGCTTCTGCTACAATCGCGTTCACCAACGCCGCCCCCAGCACAGTAGATACAGGAGCAACGGGCTGTGCTAAGCCATCCAGATGCACAAGCGCATCGCCGCGTGGCGCTCCGTTGTCAATCACCAAATCCGCCACTTCAAACAATCGGTAGCCTGTGCGACTGCGTGGCGTTACCGACCGCGAGTATTCCAGTGAGGTGAGCGCAATCACCTTCGCCCCGCACTGCTTGGCATATAAGGCGACCTCCACAGGCGCCGCGTTGCGCCCCGACACCGAATGAACCAGCACCACATCCCGCGGGCTGATTGGAATATGCTTGACCGCTTCCGCAGCATAACCATCCAGTCGCTCCAGCGCAGAGGTCAGCGTAATCGGGCGCACATCACAGGTCAGCCCCGGAATGAAAATCGGGCTAACAGGCACCAACCCACCTGCACGATAAGTCAACTCCTCTGTGATGACGCCCGCGTGCGATGCACCAAACACATAAAGCAGCCCATCGGCTTGCAAGGCGTCGGCAATCCAAGTAGCAGCGGTTTGCAACTGCTCTTGCTGGCGTTCGTAGGTTGCCTGAAGCAGGCGCAACACCTCTGGGATGTATCGCGTACGCATGGCACGGGCGATTATACCTGCCACAGGGTATGCTACAGCCTGTGCAGCAGGTTGTAGTGATCTTGGGACCCACCGCAGTCGGCAAGACCGAAGTAGGCATAGAGTTGGCAACGCGCTGGGATGCAGAAATCATCTCTGCCGACTCCAGCGCGGTTTATCGCGGGCTGGACATCGGCTCCGCTAAGCCAACGCCTGAAGAGCAGCAGCGCGTGCGGTTCCACCTAATCGATGTGGCAGACCCCAGCGAGGTGTTTACGGCTGCGCGGTTTCGGGAACTGGCTCTTCAGGCGATTGAAGACATCCAGCGCCGCGGCAAGCGCGTGCTGATTGTGGGGGGAACAGGGCTGTACATCCGCGTGCTGCTGCATGGCTTTAGTTTAGCGCCGCCCCCTGCCGATCCAGAAATCCGCGCACGCTGGCGGGCGGAGGTAGCCCGTGTAGGCGCGCCCGCCTTACACGAACGCCTCAAGCAAATAGACCCTGTTGCTGCAGCGCGCATCCACCCCAATGACGCAATGCGCATCACGCGCGCCTTAGAAGTCTACGAGATGACGGGCATCCCCATCAGCCAGTGGCAGCAACGCGCCCCATCCGAGCTGCCTGCCCTCAAAATCGGGCTAACCATGCCACGCGACCTGCTGTACCGCCGCATCGACGAGCGCGTGGATAAAATGATTGCTCAAGGAATGCTGCAAGAGGTGCAACAACTGCTCCAAAAAGGGTATAATCCACAGCAGCCCGCCCTGAAGGGGCTGGGCTACCGCCACCTGATAGGGTATATTCAGGGGTGCCTCAGCTGGGACGAGGCGGTGCGCCTGTGGAAACGCGACACCCGGCGGTTCGCCAAACGCCAAATGACCTGGTTCCGCAAGGAGCCAGGGGTTCATTGGATCGATGCCAGTCGCGGCAAAGCGTATGTGATTGAATCGATTGAGGCTCTGTTGATGGAGCAGGGAGGGTTCGATTATGCCAAAGTCGATTAACTTGCAGGATATGTTTTTGAATCAGGTGCGCAAGGAAGGGATTGGCGTGACGGTCTACCTCACGGGTGGGCTGCAGTTGCGCGGCGTTGTGCGTGGCTTCGATGCCTTCACTGTACTGCTGGAAAGCCCAGGGAAGCCAGTGCAGTTGGTCTACAAACACGCCATCACCTCAATCGTGCCCTCACGCCCAATATCGGGGTATGGTCCGTTAGCGCGTACCCAGCAGCAGCCTGTTGAGCCAGAGCTTGAGGAGTGAGCGCTCTGCCGTTCGCTAAGCTACAAGGGGCGGGCAACGACTTTGTGCTACTGGATGGGCTACGCCAGCCGTTGAATGCCTTTGACCTGCCTGCCTTAGCGCGTCGGCTATGCGGCCGCCGATTCGGGGTGGGTGCAGATGGGCTGCTGCTTGTGGAACCGTCACACCAAGCGGATGTACGGATGCGCCTGTTCAACGCCGACGGCTCAGAAGCCTCCATGTGCGGCAACGGCATCCGCTGCTTAGCTCACTATGTGTGGACACGCCACGCCTTCCCCACCAACACGCTTAGCGTAGAGACCCCTGCAGGGGTGCGCCAGGTCGCACGAATCCGAGACGGGCTATACACCGTGGCAATGGGCACACCCACGGTGCTATCCGATCCTGAGTGGACGCTGGTCAACACAGGCGCCCTGCATGTGGTAGTGTTCACAGACTCGTTGGAAACTTTTCCCTTGGCGGAGCGTGGGCACGCGCTCCAGCATCACCCGCGCTTTCCCGACGGAGTCAACCTCTCCGTGGCCCAGGTGGTGCACTCAGATTTGGTGCGAGCGCGCGTATGGGAGCGTGGCGTCGGCGAGACGCTGGCGTGCGGCACAGGCGCATGCGCGATTGTAGTGGCGGGGACTTTGTCGCAGCGGCTTGCGCGCCGCGCAACCGTTGAAATGCTTGGGGGGCTACTTGAAGTGGAATGGCGCGCCGATGACACCCTCTGGCTCACTGGCGACGCCGTGCTAGTGTTCGAGGGCGCCTGGCGCGCCAACGGAGGTGATTATAGCTCGTAGTTCGAGGCAATCAGGTTGAACTCTAACCGCTTGCCTGCCCGCTCCACCGTGAGCTTGAGCGGACGCCCTGCCCGCACATACGACAACCGCTCTACCAGCTGCTTCTCGCTCCAGTTAGCAGGCGACTGCCCATCAATCAGCACGATTTTATCGCCTGCTTTCACGCCCGCAAGGTCGGCATCGGACATCGGCATCACCCACCGCACAACAATGTCCTTGCCCTGCCGACGCCACCAAATGCCATACCCAGCATTGTCTGCAGCACGCTCAGCAGCCGTGTTGGGGCGCCACACCATCTGCTCGCGGAAATAGTTGTAGGTCACCTTGTAATGGCGCATAATCGGCACGCCCAGTAGCCCATAGCGCGTCTGAAGCGCCGTCACAGTGTCCGAGCGGGCGTTCTCCGACAGCTTCTGATAGGCATACACCGACGAAAACACCAGCGGCCCCAGTTGCATGCGATTGATGCGGTACACCAGCAAATCGCCCGTGAAAAAGTTGTACTCGTCGCCTTCGAAGAACTCGCCCAACCGCTTGAACCACTTTTCAACGGTCATTGAGGGACCATCGTTCTTGTCGTGCTTGTACGAAGGGGGCAACAAGTTCATCGCAGCGCCCGTGTCCACAATCATGCGGATGGGCTGGTTCTTTTGCCCCACGGTCATCGTCACGAGGATGTGATCACCCGCCATCTCGAAGGGGATAACTACGCCCTCAGGCATCGGGGCGTCGGGGGCTTCAAAGGTAATGGTGCGCTCCGCAAAGTCAACAGTGGTCTGAAACGCAGCGATGGTTTCGCGTCCCAGAAGACCGATGACCCGCTTGCCGTCAATGGAGTCATTGCCAAGGGGCGTTTGCCACACGGCTCCAGCGCCAATCACAATATCGCGCACTTCTGCCTCGCCAATCTTGAGGCTTTTAACACGCACCCGATACGAAGGGAACGAGCCATACACCAGCGTCGCCCAATAGTCGCTATTGGGAATCTTCTCCAGCCCCGCCTCCTTGACAATCGCGTCATCAATCCAAGTGCTCGAGGCGCCCGTATCGTAGATAATCCAGTAGGGTCCCTTACCGTTGAGGTAAACCTGCACATAGAGCGAGTTAGTGCTGAGGCGGAAGGGCACTTTCACGGGCAGGTTATCGCGTACGGCGGGCGAAGTACCATGGGGCGGGCGCTGGAAACGCGAGTCGTCAATCGGCGTCTCGGCATCCATTGCGGTCATGAAGTATGTGGCTACGTGCGCCCCATCCATAAATATCCGCGTCTCTATCGGCATCACCACTTCGCCCAGCGGTGTGCGCATCGCACGAAAGCCATGATAGACCACCTGCACCTTGCTGAGCTTGTCTGTTTCGTAATTGACGCGCTGGTACTCTATGCCTACGATTCGGTTTTCGTTGTCAAGATAGCAATGGAGCTTGTTATCGGGCTTTTGGGGCAGGCTCTTTTGGTACTCTGGTTCAGGCAGTTGCACGGTGATACGGTAAGCAGGGCGACCGTCAGGCAGTCTGCTTTCCTCACCACCTACGAGCGTGCCTACGCTGAGCCAGTGCGGGATTTGCACGAAGTTTGTGTAGGTCTCGTCGCGTAAGCTCCACTCCTCTTCTTGGGCGATGCTGGAGCTGAGGTACTCGTTTTTGCGCCAACCGCGGGTGCCGTCAAAGCCTACGACTGCCTCATCATCACCGTAGCGGGTTTCAATCACACGCTTAGTGCCTCGGAGCCACACGACTCGCTTAACGTTGCTCTTGCCACCGTACTCGCTGGTGATGTCGTAGCTGAGTTTCACACCGCGTTCCGCCAAGGCGCGGTAAGCACTGCCCCCATGTTTCTCAATCGCCTGCTGGAAGCGCGTTGCAGCATCGTTCGCAAGCAGACCTTGGATAAGCGCAAGAGCGCAGAGAACCCCATACCCACGCATCATTGCAACACAGCCTCCCCCACTATACTACCCTCGAGGTCGGGAGAAGGCGGATAATGTGGGCGTGCGGTTCCAACTCGGCAGGAAGCGCGTGGTGCGTGAACAGCAGCACTTGAGTGTGCTGCGAAATTCGTAAGAGCAACTCCAACGCCGCACGGGCACGCTCGGCATCGAAGTGAACAAAAGGCTCATCCAGTAGCAGTGGCAAACGCAGGTCGTCTGAGAGCGCGTCAGATAGCCCCAAGCGGCAGGCAAAGAAGAGCTGGTCTAACACGCCCACGCTCCAAGCAGGTTGCTCTGCCTCCACCGAGAGGGTTGTGCCTCGCTCAGGATGGTACACCTGCAAAGTGAGTTGCTCATCCAGCTCCGCACGAGTGTAGCGCCCCAGCGTAAGCGTAGGCAGATACTGCTCAATTTTCGGCTTGAGGCGGGGGCTGAGATCGCTGAGGTAGCGGGCATTGGTCTCGCGCAACAGCGCTTCGGTAGCTTCCAACACACGCAGGCGAGTTTGAAGGTGGTGCAAGACGCGCTGCGCACGGCTATATTCCAGTTCCAGCGCATCAACAGGCTCGGTTTCGGGGAGGGCTTGCAGGGCACCTTCGCAGCGCAAACGCTCCTCTTCCAAGGCGCGTAGCTGTTCCTGCATCCGTCGGAGGTTGTCTTCTAAGCGGAGTGCAGCTTCGGGCGTGAGCGCAGCGCGCAAAGTCGCCTCTTGGGCGATGCGCTCTTGCAACCCCACAATCTCTACAGCGAGCGCACGCTGCTGGTCGCGTAGGGCTTTCGGGTCGTGTACGGCTTGAAGTGCCTCAATCTGATGACGCACGCGCTCCAGCTCGGCTTGGTGGCGTTGCATTTTATCCCACTGCTCGTGGAACTGGTGCAACGCCTGTTGGAGTTGCTGGCTAAGTAGGGCACTGTGCGCTTCGGGGGTGCCGTTGTACGGGCGCGTCTCTATGGAAAAGCCTGCTTGCGCAAGCAACGCCACAAGCTGCTGCCAGTGATGTTGAGCTTCTTCGCGAAGCGCAGCGTGCTGAGCCGATGGCGCGATGAAGGTTTCGCGTGGAGCACGCCACAAAAGTGCAATCCCCAACGCCACGATACCTAACGCCAGCGCGATAGCTCCCACAAGAGGCGAGGTACCCCAAAGCACAGCACTTGCACCGAGCAAGGCAACGCCCATGAACGCAAAGCCCACGCGCGCTTTGCGACGCCCGATTGCTTGCTGCTGCGCTTGGCGCTGCGCCTGCATCTCGGCTTCTAGCACACCAAGGCGACGCATCGCCTCTTCATAGCGCTGGCGTGCTGCGTCCACCTGCGCTTTGAAATCTGGCGGCAGCTGTGTGAGGATGCCGAACTCGGTCTGCAACTCGGCTTCGAGGGCGTGAGCGCGCTGCTCTAACCGCTCCAGCTGCTCTAAGTGGCGTTGGTTAGCGTCTGCTTGGCGTTGGAGGCGTTCCAACTGCTCTTGTTGAGCGCGCAAGGCGTGCCAACGCGCCAGCAGCTGCTCATCGCGCTCTACGCTGGGGCGCAACGAGCCAATCTCCGCTTGGATTTGGCGTAGGCGCGTTTGCAACTCGTGCTGCTTGCGAGCAGCTTCGCGGGCGTGGCGTAGGCGTTCCTTAAGGGCATCCAAGCGCACTTGGTGCTCCTCCACTTGAGTACGCAAACGACGCTGCTCAGCCGCAAGGGCGTTCAAAATCCGATCGAGGTCGGCGTTGACCGCGCTCTCACGCAGTTGTTGCTGGAGCGATTTGAGGCTGCGGGGGCTAAGCTGCGCCAACTCACGCTGGCGCACGCAGGCAGTGGCTAAGTACACCTCTTGGGGCACGCGCCACAGTTCCTCCCAGCGCGCGCGGGCTGCCTCGCCTTGCAGCGTTTCGCCGTCCACCTCAAGCCAAAACTCCGCGCGGCGACGCGGGTCATCCACGGGGTGAAACTTGCATAGGCGCACATAGGTGCCCCGCAGTTCCAGTTCTAGCTCCACACGCCAACCGTGCGGATGCCCCCAACAGATGCGGGCACGCGCCGACTGCGCCGTTGTGGTGGGCACAGTGTAGAGCGCATCTAGCAGTGCGCTTAGTAGGGTGCTTTTGCCCGCCTCATTTGCTCCCACGATGCAGTTCAGCCCCGACTCAAAGCGAAACTCGTGCGGCTCGTGAAACCGCCCGTACCCTTCAACCACCAATCGAATGAACCTCACAGCCGACCTCCTCGCAGCAGGTATAGTGCAGTCTGAGTTGCCTCGTGGTACAGGGGTGCTTGCTCAGGAGTTCGGGCAATCGCTTCCTCAGCCACCTGTAAGAGCAACTGCTCAAAGGGGGTGTGCGGGGTCAGTGGCTCGACTTGGTGCGCGGTTTCTACCTCAAGCCAGAGGCAGTGGCGCTGCAATTGCTCTGTGAGCAACGCGACATCCAGTGGCTCAGGCGCGCGCCACTGCCCCACCAAGCGTATCGTGGCGACGGTCTCAGGCATCAGCTGCGCTTGCAAATCCGCCCGTAGCTCCTGCAACGACTCATACCGTGATATATCCCACACCAGAACGCCCTCATGGGCGCCTGCTGCGGGGCGCGCCTCGCCCGTAGTTAGAAGGCGCACTTGCGCAGGGTGTTGCGGACGAAGCTCTACCAGCACCATCACCGCAGGCAACCGCTGGCTGGGCAGGATCATCTCTGGCGCGCCACTGTACCAGCACACCGTGCGCCCCTGCGTCCACTCTTGGGGCGAGTGCCAGTCGCCCAAAGCGACATAGTCCAAGTTGCTCTGGGCAATCCACTCAGGTGCAATCGTGCCTTGCCCGCCCGCGCTGGGCATTGAGCCGTGCATCAGCCCCACTTGGAGGGACGCGCCGTTGGGATCGCGGTGCAAGAATGCCTGCCAGCGTGCCTCGTCGCCTGCGGGGCACGCAACAATCTCCAACTCTAAGTGCGCAAGCGTGAGGCGTTGCGTAGCAGGCAGATAGTGCAGGTTGCTGGGCAGGCTCACCTCGCGCAAGGGGCTGCGCTCGGCAGGGTCGTGGTTGCCGGGGATAACCACCGTTGGCAGGCGCGCGCCTGCGATTGTTGCCAGCGCAAACTCCAGCCACGCGCGGCTGATGCGTGGGCTGTCAAAGAGGTCGCCTGCAATCAGCACAGCGTGGCACTCGTGCTGGCGTGCTAACTCAAACACACGCTCAAAGGCGCGCTTGAGTCGCGCTTGATGCTCGGAGGCTGCAGCGCCCAAATAGCCAAACGCGCGCCCCAAATGCACATCCGCCGTATGCGCCAGCCGTAGCACAAGATGTTGGTTTGAGATGCCTCCAGAATTTCCTACTTCAACTTACTTCAGCTTGATACTCCATACTTCCTTCGGCGCGCTTCTCACATCAATACTGCCAATGTGTACCGCCTCAAAGCGATCTAGGTCTACCTTCCCGAACCTATACAAGCCAGCGAACCTGTCGAGAAAGCCTATTACGACTCCAGGCGCAACCCTCACAACCGCTCGACTGTAGTGTGAAATGCCTAAGTTGCCGAGCAAGCTACCGACGTCAGCCTGTAGTGCGCGCCCCACCTCAAAGATATCCACCTCTCGGTTTGGCACGATCCCATATGCGCTGGCAAACAAAATGCTGACAGCATCCGCAAGTTCGCTCTTGAGCGCTGACGCCAGCGCACTCAGCCTTTCGTTTCTCTCCTGAATCGCCGAAGAGACGGCTTTGGAAACGGCTTCGTGAACTGTCTCGGTTGCGAGGTTATGGCTCGTCCAAAACACAGACATCTTGGACCCTCTTGTGTAGAAACGATTGACTTCGTCTATGAGCTTGAAAGTTTCCTTAGGCTGAGCAAGAATCTCGTTGAGAAGCCCTGGTTGATACAGCTGGCTTTGCTGTCCAAGGATTTCTACCTCACTTACGCCCGACGTGTGTATATCGCCGATGTAGATGCTCCTTCTCTCCGTGCCCGTTTCAAGTTCGAGGTAAACCAGCCCAACGGGAGAGATGATAACCTCATTGTACTTCGGCTCCGCAAATCTCACTCCGACTAGCTTGTACGGAGCATGTATCTCGAGCCAAGTGATATAATGTTCGAATCTACCACTGCCTCCCGTCCGTTAGGAAGGATGCGAATGGTGATACCGCCACATGTGTGCACCGACGAGCCGTCCCTCTCCCGTCTAGATTGACACACGCCATCAGCTGGCAGGTCAGCAACTGGATTATACAGCTTCGTGGTTCCACAGCCTTGCGTTCCATCTCGCGGCTCGCCCACAAAGCGTTTGGCGAGATCGTCCATCGTCGGCGACCTCCCGCAAGGGGCAAAGTACGCCGAGTAGGTGGAAAATTCCTGCCGACAAACCGACGAAATGAAATCCCTGCGTAAAGTGCGAAGAGGGCTGCGCCCGTTGCGCCCACACAGGCACACGCTGCACAAGCGGTTCGGAGTGGAACGGCTGGCGCTGTTCGGGTCAGTCACACGGGATGAGGCACACGCTGAAAGCGACATCGACCTGCTGGTGCGGTTTCGCACAGCTCCCGGCTACGACGGCTACTTCGCGCTCAAGTGCTTTTTGGAAGAGGTGCTGGGCAAGCCTGTGGACTTGGTGATGGAAGGTGCCTTGCGCCAAGGGCGCGCTCAGTTGTGGAGCAGGAGGCAGTAGATGTCGCGTAGTGTGCGCCTGTTTATTCAAGATCTTTCAGATGCCACACGGCTAAAGCCATTCCTATGCAAACCAAGCTTGCCTACGCAGAACGCCGATTCTGGAGTATCGGCGCCCCACCAACAACCGATGTCTGGGCAGTTTCTTGCGTCCGCCCAAACGATTGGCTGCTGTCGCACTGCACAAGCCACTGAGCAAAAAACAGCAGGAAACCGCGCTGAAACAGTGTACAATTAGAAGCGAGATGGCACAACCGCAGGCAGTCGCAGGCAAGGTCGCCAGCGACGATGGGGCGACCGAATTTGTTGTGCGCGTACGCAATCTGGTCAAGGAATACCAGATGGGCAAACTCACTGTGCGCGCTCTAGACGGGGTCACGCTGGATGTCTACCGCGGTGAGTACCTCTCCATTATGGGTCCCTCAGGGTCGGGCAAAAGCACGCTGTTCAACATGATTGGCGGGCTGGACAAGCCCACCTCTGGCTCGGTGTTTATTGACGATGTGGACATGGCGCAGTTAGACCCGCAGGAGCTGGCGTACCTGCGCTGCCACCGCATCGGCTACATCTTTCAGACCTTCAACCTCATCCCCGTGATGACGGCGCTGGAGAATGTGATGCTACCGATGATTTTCGCGGGGGTCAACACTGACGAGGCGCGGGATCGCGCCGTTGAGCTGCTCACGCTGGTGGGGTTGGGCGGACGGCTCCATCACAAGCCCACCGAGCTTTCAGGCGGTCAGCAGCAGCGCGTAGCAATCGCCCGCGCGCTTGCAAACAACCCCTCCATCATCCTCGCCGACGAACCAACAGGCAACTTAGACCTCAAAACAGGTAAAGAAATCATTGAGCTGCTCAAACGACTCAACCGCGAGCGCGGCGTAACCATCATCTCCGCTACCCACGACCTCAAAATGCTGGACATCTCCGACCGCATCGTGTGGATCCGCGACGGCAAGATCGAACGCATTGAGAAGCGCAGCGAGCTGCACCTCACCGTGGGCGAGGTCGAAGGCGAAGCAGGCTAAGCAGGATAGGGTATAATCCCCCCTACAAGGAGGCAGCACCTTGAGCACCGTAAGCCCGTTGGTGAGGAATGGACAGCACGTTACAGCCCATCACGAGCGATTAACGAAGCAGGATTTATTGGAGATTTACCGTCGGCTTTGGTTTGCAAGATTATTTGACGAAGCGCTTTACGATGCAAAGAAAAAAGGGCGCCTGCGCCGCGGGAATGTGTACAGCTCGCGCGGGCAAGAAGCGATCATGGTAGGCACCACGTATCCCCTCCGCGAAGACGACTTTGTCTCCCCCATCCATCGGGATATGCCCGTGTTCGTCTTTCGCGGGATGCGCTTGGAAGAGGTAATGTGCCAAGTGTGGGGCAAAGCAGAAGCCCCAACACGCGGCAAAGACTCGTGGAGCCACATGGGCGATATCTCCAAAGGCATCATCCATTCCACCAGCATGCTGGGGTCTACGATTGCCGTAGCGTGTGGCGTGCTGTGGGCACAACGAATGGACGGTAGGCACGACCGCGTGCTGGTCGCCTACACGGGCGAAGGCGCTACAGCCACGGGTCCCTTCCACGAAGGGCTGAACTTCGCCGCCGTACATAAACTGCCCTTGATCGTAGTTGTGGAGAACAACCAGTACGCCTACTCCACGCCTGTGGAGCTGGAAGTGCCTACGGAAACCGTCGCTGAACGCGCTCTAGGCTACGGCATCCCTGGGTATAGCATTGACGGAAACGACGTGCTTGAAGTGTACGATGCGATGTGCGACGCCTTAGAGCACGCGCGCGCAGGCAAGGGACCTGTGCTGATTGAATGCGTAACCTATCGCCTTTTGGGGCACGCCGACCATGACGAGACCCGCGCGCGCCAATACCGCCCCGTTGCCGAAATTGAGATGTGGGAGAAGCGTGACCCCATCCCTCGCTTCCGCACCTACTTGCTTAGCACGGGACTATTTACAGAGGAAGAGCTACCGAACCCGCCCACCGACATAGCCGAGCAAATCCAGCGCGCAATCGAGTACGCCATCAACGCGCCCGACCCTGAGCCACATACCGCCTTAGAAGACATCTACGACGAGCATGCGGGGGTGTCGCGATGCGTGAAGTGACCTTTCTGGAAGCAATCCGCCTCGCGATGTGGGAAGAGATGGAGCGCGACCCGAATGTGTTCATCATCGGCGAGGACATCGGGCGCATGGGCGGGGCGTTCGGCGTCACAGAAGGCTTTTTAGCTCGGTTCGGTCCTAACCGCGTTATTGATGCCCCCATCTCCGAGACTGCAATTATTGCCGTCTGTGTGGGCGCAGCCGCCGTCGGCAAACGCGGCATCGCCGAAATGCAGTTCATTGACTTTATCTCTTACGCCTTTGACCAAGTAGTGAATGTCGCTGCTACCTACCTTTATCGCTCCGGTGGCAAGACCCCGATGCCCATCGTGATCCGCGGTCCCTCAGGGGGCTACGTGGGCGGCAGCCTCTACCATAGCCAGCAGTATGAGGCGTGGTTTTTCCATGTGCCCGGTCTGAAAGTCGTGCAACCCGCCTTTCCCGACGATGCCTACGGGCTAATGAAAGCCGCCATCCGCGACAACAATCCTGTGCTGTTTTTCGAACACAAGTACCTCTACCGACGCATCAAGGGACCCATCCCCGACGCACACGAGGATTACATCGTCAGACTGGGCGAAGCCCGCATCCGTCGGTACGGCAACGACATCACCGTAATCACCTACGGCGCAATGGTACACTTCGCCTTAGAAGCCGCACAACGCTTAGAACGCGAGGGTATCTCGCTGGAAGTGATTGACTTGCGCACCATCAAGCCGCTGGACATGGACACGATTTTAGAGTCCGTGCGCAAGACCAGTCGGGTATTAATAGTACACGAGGCGCCCAAGACGGGGGGCGTTGGGGCAGAGATTGCCGCGCGCATCGTGGAGCAGGCTTTCGAGTGGTTAGACGCGCCGATTATGCGCGTCGCGGCGAAAGATTCGTTCGTGCCCTTTGCCGAGCCGCTGGAGAAGTTTGTGTTGCCCAGCGTTGATGATATCGTAGCTGCAGCACGCGAACTGGCAGCCTACTAAGGAGCGTAGCGATGAAAGTAGCTGTGATTATGCCCGAGCTGGGCGAGAGCATCGTAGAAGGCACGATTGTGCGCTGGCTCAAGCAGGAGGGCGAGGCAGTCAAAGAAGATGAGCCACTTGTGGAGATTATGACCGACAAGGTGAACACTGAGCTGCCTGCACCTGCTTCGGGCATCCTGCGCCAAGTGCTTGCCCCTGCAGGGGCGACTGTCCAAGTTGGGCAAGAGTTGGCATATATCGAAACCGAGGTGAGCGCAACAGCAGAGGCACCTATGCCCCAAACCCCCGCTGCTGAAGCAGCGCTGTCTGAACCCTCTACCCCACCGCCCGTAAGCGCAGTCGGCTTCTACAGTGGCGAGGCAGAACCCACGCCAGTCGCTCCACCGCCTGCACCAAAGCCCGCTACACCACCCCGCACAGATGGGCAAACACGCTCTGGGCGCCCCTTCATCTCGCCCGTTGTAAGCAAAATCGCCCAAGAACACGGCATTAGCTTAGAAGAACTGCTTTCCATCCCTGGCACGGGCACTGGTGGGCGGATTACGCGCAAAGATGTAGAGGCATACTTGGCGCGGCGTGCTGCTCAACCACAATCAGCTCCTCAGCCCACAGCACCAGCCGTTGCGCCGCAGCCTGCTCCTGCGGTTGCGCCTACGCCAACTACCCCCGCCCCACCACGCGAAGGCGAGGAAATCATCCCGCTGGTGGGCATGCGCAAAGCCATCGCGGAACACCTCACCAAGAGCTATCAGACCGCCGTACACGTCACCACCGTCATCCAAGTGGATGTCTCCAAGCTGGTGGAGTTCCGCGAGCGCAACAAAGAATCGTTCCAGCAGCAGTATGGGGTGCGCCTGACTTACACGCCATTCTTCGTCAAAGCCTGTGCCGACGCGCTGCTGGAGTTCCCGATGCTGAACGCCACCTTGCAGGATGACCAGATCATCGTGCGCCACTATGTGCATATGGGTGTGGCAGTGGCGCTGGGCGAAAAAGGCGAGGAGGGGCTGATTGTGCCCGTCATCCGCGACGCCCACAAAAAGTCGCTGATTGAAATCGCCCGCGAGTTGGAAGACCTTGCCACCCGCGCGCGCAATAAGACCATCACCGTCGCCGATGTGCAAGGGGCAACCTTCACGCTCACTAACCCTGGCAGCTACGGCGCGCTCATCGGCACACCAATCATCAACTACCCGCAAACCGCAATCTTGGGAACCTACGCCATTGTGAAACAGCCTGTAGTGATAAACGACATGATCGCTATCCGCCCGATGATGTACCTGTGCCTAAGCTATGACCACCGCATCATCGACGGGATGTATGCGGGGCGATTTCTGCAGCGCATCAAGCGCGCGATAGAAGAGTTCGAGTTTTTCCGCTAAGGCTTCCACCCGACCCGTCCCCCGAAGAAACCGCCCCGTCGGTCCCCCACGGGGCGGTTTCGGTTTTTTAGCTCGTTAGTGTCATTGCCGAAGCGTGGAGAGGGTTAGCCCCACCAGCACTGCGCTTGGGTCGCGGCGCCAAAACAGGTATGGCTCAATACACCGATCGCGCCAGCCTACCAGCAGCTGCACATCGTAAAGTTCGCGCGCCTCAAGGTCGTACTTGAGCAGTGCGCCGAGGCGCGCGTTGCCCCGTCGGTACTCAGCGCGAAGGCTTAGCTCGCGCCGCGCCTGCAGCTGCTCCGATAAGATAGGGCTTGCGTTTTGCGTGGTGGCATGGGCATAGCCCATCATTAGCGTCAATGCCGAAGAGGGTTGCCCCAGCAACTCCACTTGTGGGCGTATCCAAAGGTAGGGCCTTGCGCCAACATACGAGGCGACGCTGCCCCATGCGCACAGCCGTAGCTGTAGAGCAGAGGTAGTCCAAAGCGGCTGAAACCACTCGCCTTCCAGCACCACACGCTCGTAGGTAGGGCTACGCTGAGTGTCTACGCACTCCGACAGCGTGCCGTAGCGCACGCTAAGCTCGCCAAATCCCTTCCTTGCACGCAGGGGAAGCGATAGCCCCACCTCACGGCGTGAAAGACGCAACCGCTCGCGTGGCGCCAGCAACGGGCGCACATCCGTAGAATACTCCAATCGCAGCGTGGGAGCACGTCGCAGTATCCCACGCTCGGAGCTTGCCCGTAGGTTGTAAAGCGCGGATAGCTCAAAACGCAAGCGCAGGTCAGGCTCCCCTAAACTCGGCACTCCCTGCCCCAGGGCAATGCCCGCAACAAAGCGCGTTTCAGGAAGCGCCCGCAGGTAGCTCACGTTGGAAAGCCAGACTTCAGCGTTGGCTTGAAGGGGTAGCTCCAGCTGGGTACGAACACCCCACCCAGTCTCGCGACTATACACAGGCGAAGGCAAGCTCAGAACCTCTGCCGTTTCACGCACCCGCAGAGTCAACTGAGGCAGGGTCAGCACTGTCCTACCATATAGGGCGAGGCGAGTGCTGCTGATGGTAAGGCGTGCGCCGTCGCGCAGGCGGACGCGCGCCGCTTGCACTTGGATGGGCGGGCGCACTGGATCGCAAGTCGCCACAGAAGCCTCTTGCGCCACGAAATCGGCTAAGTCGCCCTCCAGCACTGCGGCGCGTAGGTAAACGCCCAGCACTTCTGCTGCCACGCCCTCAAACCGACCGCGTCCTTGCGCATAAAAATAGTCCAAGCGCTCCCCTTGAAGCACGCCCTCGGGCGCGATAAAGCGAAACGGTGCTTGCGCCTGAACGCGCTCCTGCTCCGTGTCGAGCGCAAATGCCTCGCCTTCCAGCACACGCCCCTGATACTCAATGGCGACTTTGCCCGCCAGGTTTATCTCTAAGTGACCGTTGGGGGTGCGGCGCAACTCATAACGTAGCGCGCGGATCTGAAGAGTTGGCTCTGTCTGAGCGTATAGCCCTGTAAGCAGAAATGCCGCCCCACAGCAGAAGGTGAGGCGGCGAACTACGCCTACGCCATTCCTAAACAGCCTCGCCATTCGCCCGTGCTAACTGAACCTTAGTCGCGGTCGGGATCGTAGGGGCTGGCGTAGAAGCGCGGTTGCAACGCAGCACCGTAGATGTTCCCTACGCCGTTGCGCGTGCTGCTCCAAAATAGCAGCAGCGCCTCATCCAGCCCGCCGTACTGGTCATTGAATAGACTGATATTCGTGTTGCGGAACTCAAGGTTGGGCATCGCCCACAGGTACAGCTCATTCGTGGGCAAGTCAATCGGCACGGGCGAGGTATACTCCACGTCTACCCCCAGCCCGCGTGGCAAGTTGCCCTCGTCAATCCAGCGCACTACGTGAGTCTCCTCTACCACTTCCTCTACCACCTGCCCGTTTGGATTGCGTGTGAGGGTAAGGTAACGCACACGCACCTGCTTACCCAAGTCGGCAGCGGTGAAGTAAATGTTGCCCCGTTGCGCATCGTACTCGTAGAAGCTCAAGGTAGCATTAGGCGGGTTCACCCCCTCCAAGTGTACCGTCGCATGGTTCACTCCGCGCACCACCTCAGCGCTTGGCTGCAGCGGCAGTCGCCCACGCTCGGTGAGAATAGGCGCTCTGAGACGAATGCCAGGACGCAGCGTCTTGAAGAAGAAGCTACCCGAACTGTTAGGCGCGGGCGCGCTGCGACGGAAGAAGAGCCACACGCGATCCACCGTCGGACGGTCGCCAATCTCGCACACACGGTTGTAGTTCCCCTTGCGCACAGGGGAGCGACCCACGCTCGGGGTGGTGTGGCGTGGGTTCATCGTGCGCTGGAACACCACGCGCAGTTGCGAATAGCTGCCCACAGAGCCAATCGGAAGCTCGCTCACACGGTACACGCGCGGACGATAAGTCACCGTGACCACATCGCGCTCGCGTGGCGCCATATCTACGAAGCGAATCGTGCCATTCGCCGGATCTACCAAGATGCGTCCACGCGGGATGAGTAGCCCATTCTGCAAGTGGTTGTATGTAAACTGCATCAAGCCTGTTTGTGGATCTACCACAGGGCGTTGCAGGCGCAGCTGAGCAGGGTTGCTCGGGTCGCGTTCTTGAAGAATCGAGACACCGTTGACTTTGATGTCCAAATCTGGTTGCTGCGGATTGCGGTTCCATTCGCCCGTAAGCGCAACCCAATCCAGGTGGCGTGCGCGCCACACATTTTGCCCTGGCTCCTTGCGCGCCACCTCGTCTACCACAAGAGCAATGTAGCGCGACAGCAGTTGCTCCGAGATAGCCTCGCGCGCGCGCCGATCAGTAAGAGGTACAAGCGTGCGATTTCGGGGGTTGATAAAGAAGCGCTGCATCAGCACGTCGGGCTGGCTCTGGTCGCCTGCCACGCCAATGAAGAAGACATCGGCAAAGCGCACGAAGCCACTCTCGGGATTGTTCGGGTCAGCGAATACTGTGTATATGTTCGCCCCTACGCTCTCTACACTGCGTACGATGCCCGAAAGGGGCAACCGCTGCTCGGAAGGTTGTCGGCGGATAAGTTGCCACGTGTTAAAGCGCTCATCGGGCGAGGCGATGTAGAAGATTCCACTTCGCCCCACAGGGGCTGCTACATAGAACAGCCAATGCCCCACTTGCGGTACGCCCGCGAGCGCAAGGCTTCGGCGCGGCACTGTGGGGTCTAGCGGAACGGTGCGAATCTCGCCCTCTGGCAAACCTGTGGCAGGGTTCAAACGCACATAGAACAGCAACTCATACCGCTGGTTGAGTACAGTGATCTCACCTGTCCAGAACAGAAACGGTGCAGCATCAGTGAGGTAGACATACGGGCGATGGTGTTTGATGGTTGCCAGCTCAGACGCAGTAAGTGGTCGGTCCAGCCCCAGCGCCCTGATGAATAAGGTGCCGTTCGGGTCGTTTGGGTACGGTCCAAACACCTCGCCCCACCACCGAGCGTCAGAGCTAGGTTGCCAACCGTTGGTTGTGCGCACGCCATCTTGAGTGAGGTTGATGTTCCAGTTGAGCGTGGCTTTGTAGAGGTAGAAGTTGTTCGGACGGTCGATTGGATCGTGGCGGTTGCTCGCCCAGTACAGGTGCAATCTGCCTGTGGTAGGATCGCGGAAGGCAACGGGCGTAATGTCGCTGGGGCGTGGTGCGTCGGGCGCAGGCACATCGTCTATCATCGGCTTGACGCCGCGGTTTGTGCTGCCCGTAAGTTGTGTCTCACGCACCCGCACCACAAGGCGCATTGGCGGCGTGGCGAACGTACCATTCACCACGCCCACGTTTTGGTTGGGGTTGCCGTTGTGCTGATACGGCGACACCAACTGCGAATAGACCCCCAACGGCTGGAAGGGCGGTATCGCAATGGATACGCGCGGCTTGACAGGCGTCACCCGTACCTCTGGGCCTGCGGGACGACGCGGAGGTACCGCAGGGATAGTGAGTGTGGTCGCCGTGTAGTCGCCCACCTGCGGCTTTTGCAGCACAGGGTAAGGCTGACTGTTTGTTGGATAGAAGGGGTTCTGTTGCGGCCAGAAGCGCGGGTCAAGCGTACTGACCACGGTTGTCCACACGGGGATGCGCGCGAAGAAGCTGGTGGTATCCGAGTAGAGGTACTCCGTGCCCAGCGGACTGCCAAACGCCTTGCCCAAGTACACGGGGTAAAGGTTCACATTGCCCTCGTTGCGCACCGTAAACGGCTTCCAGAACGGCTCAAATATGGGGTTGTTGGGATCGAACTCAGAGCTGGGCACGTTAGCAAACAATGCACCCCAGTTGAAGCCGAAGCCTCCAGGCAACGCCCCGAAATCAATCGTCTGCTCTTCTACGAACATCCGCTCGTCCACAGCCACGGCAACAACCGTGTTTACGACACGATAGGCTTCCGCCATTAGGTTGCGCGTTGCGTCTACGTCGGTAATGTTCTCCAGCCGATCGAGGCGTCCATTGCCGTTGGCATCATAGAAGATGACGGTGCCTCCGTCGTAGCCGCCCAGGTTTGCTGGCTGGAAGCGTGGCACGTGGACGCGCACCACCACTTGGTTGCCAGTGCTGTATACTGGGCGCGCAGCGCGCTGCAACTCGGTCGCGCCGTCGATAAGCAGCTGCATCTGACGCGCAGAGATGTCAGGATAGTCAGGGCTGATGTTGTTGCGCGGCACAGGCATGATTTCCCACGGCAAGGGGCGGATAGGCATTTGCCCCAGCTGCCAGCCAAGATCTCCTGCAAGAGCACGTATGGTGAGCTGGAAAGGTACGGGATGGCTAGTCAGCGGGCGACGACGGTCAAACACGCGAAACTCGCCCTCTACCGTCTTGCCATGTTCGCCTGGCCCGACACGATGACTGCCTGAGAAGCGCGTATGCACGCGCCGCGTTGGGCGCAGCGGGTCATCGTCACCCTCGGCATTACCGTTGAACAAGTTCTCCGCCGCACTGCCCAAGCCAATGATTTCGCCGGGCACTCCCTCCACGCCGATCGGGTTCGCCACTCCAAATCGCCAGCCCACCTCTCGGAAGAACCCTGTCGCTGGCTCGCCTGGCTCAGGCTGGGTGCTGTCCCCTCGGCTGGGGCGATCAATTTCGGGGGTCTCTCGCCATAGGTCGGCTGTCCATGAGAACGCGCCATCAACAGAGACCTCTAAGGTGTACTTCTGCCCGGGCGTGTAGAAGTTTGTGCTCGATGGCACAATGCTGAACTCACCAACCGCCACGAAGTACTCCGAGTTAGGATCATCAGGGTTTCGTCGGTGGCGACGGGCTTGAAGCGCTAACTCAGCACGCGAGTTGCCTGGTCCCCTAAGCTGCACCCGTATAGTACGCGGGATTGTGCCTTGCCTGAAGTTCCACGCAATGACATAAATCCGATCGCCCCACTCCAGCGCTGCGGGATACTCGGGCCTGACTCGCTCTGGTAGCAGACGCCCCTCGCGCACAGCATCTGCATCTTCCCTACTGGTTGTGACAGTGATGCGTAGCTTACTGTAGTCGCCCCCGTCTTCCGTTGTGCTGCGCGTTGGATCGCGAATGACCTCACCTAACCCACTCTCAGGCGGAGCAGCAGCCACTCCCTGCACATTGAAGGCGTACACAATCCCGTCGTCATCCGCGGCGTAAAGCCATCCATCCAACACGGCAGGCGAGGCAAATACCGTCTCGGCGTAGAGATCCCACCCCTCGAAGGCTTTCCCACCGCGCGCGTTGGTCAGGTCATCGGCGTGTAGTGCAAGGAGCTTGCCCGCGTTGGTCGCCACCACAACTGCGGGACGCGCTGCCAGCACATCCCCCTCCGCATCAGTATCTTGAATGTTCGTGAAGATGGGCGAGCTGTAAACCGCCGATCCTAAACTCTCGCTAATGTAAATCAACCTCCCATCCTCAGCATCGAAGGCGATCACATGGCCAATCTCTCCTGCTACGTAGACGATGGGCCTCGTATCGCCGTCGTCGTAGGGGGCGTTGGGCACTACCAGCGGAGAGCTGTGGAAGAAGCTGAACTGCGGGATGCGCGGTGCATCAAGGCTCGGTTGCGCCCACTTCAGCTGTCCCGTTCGGGCGTCTACAGCGTACAACCGCCCGCCATTCAAGCCGCCCGTCGTGACGTAGACCCGCCCTAACGCCACCGCAGGCGTTGCGGTGATAGGTTCTATGAAGTTGTTCACCTCTTTCGGGTAAGTCCACGCCACGCGCTCATCCACATCTGGAGTACGCGGGTCATCCGTACGAGATGGGTCTAAGGCAATCAAGCGCCCAAACAGATTGCCGCCTTCAATGCTGCCGATGTACACTAAACCCGTTTCGGGGCTATAGGCGGGCGTGGACACAAACGCCGCACCAGGGCGCCGATACTCCCAAACGAAGTAGGTGTCCTCGTTGTTGGGGTCTAAATCAGTTCTGATCAAGTATACTGAACCATTGGGGTTCCCAATGACTAGGCGATCGTTTCCAATAATGAGCGGTGATGCGTAGCTGAAGCTTGCGGTATTGTCTGGCTTGATCACCCAGTAAATCTTAGTTTCGCCCCGTTGGGTGTTGTTTTCGCCATCACCCAAGGCATCTATGGCGTAAATCGCGCCATTTTGAGCTCCAAGGAAGACCACCCAGCGCGTTTGAACCGAGCCACCGTCGAGAATGCGTACCTCCCCTACCGCAGGCGTGGAATAGCTTCCGCGATCCAACCCATCTGCCCTTAGCAAGCGGATGGCGTCGGCAATTACGCGCCGCGCGCCTGCAGCAACATCCTCAGGAGAGTAGTTGTTGACTTCAATCTCATAAGTTCTGCCCGCGCGCAGTTCTACAGGCGTGTTGTTCAGGCGTACCCACCGCCCGCCAAATCGCTGATCAACGCGCACGCGCAATTCGCCTTGCTCATGCTCAATCACATACTCTGCTTGACGAGCGTTGTCAACGCTCGAAGGGAACCACGCCTCTACGTAGTATTGCCCTGTTGTTGGCACACGCACGCGCCAATAAGCGCGCTGAATGTTATTCGGGTCGTTTGTGGGAGCAATCTCGTAGTAGGTTGGACTGTAGGCGTCTGGTAGGAGGTTGTCTCCTGAGAACAGTCCGGGCGTGAAGTCAGGACTGCGTGTGTCGTAGATGATGCCGTGCGCTTGCTCGGGCAAATCAGGCAGGCGCAAAGTCCAGCGCACGCGCGCCTCGCGCGTGCCAATGGGGTTCTCTATGCAAGTGAGAGTACCGTTACCGTTTACGATGTAGACCAGGTGGCGGGTAGGATCCAGCGGGTGGCGGATCACTACAGGCGAGGCTTGCACAGTGCCATAGTCAGGTACAAAGCGCACTGCGTCCGCAACAACGATCACAGGCTCCTGCGCGTCATAGTCGGGGCTATCCCGACGAATGACGTTGCGCAGCGTGATTTTGATGCCGTTAGAGCTGCCGTCATGATAGAACGAACGATCCCCAAGAGGTCGCCAGCCGCCTACCGTCTGGTCAAGGTAAACCGTGGTGACCCCAAAACCATCGGCAATCACATATTCTGCACGGCTAGCATTTAGCGCGCTCTGACCTCGAGGGCGAGTTGGGACAGCAGGAATGTACACATAAACCCGATAGTAACCAGCGGGCAAGGCACCGCTCAGCCAAGCGAACTCAGCAATTGGAGCGTTTTCCCCTTCACGAACACAGAAGGCATAACGATATGGCTCTGTCGTATCGGGATTGGCGAGATAAGGATCCGACGCCCGCTCTGCAGGGCTGGGGATGAGCCACTCGCCTACCACCGGACCCGCTAACGCCGAATCGTTATCCACCACCAAAGGCGCACGCACCGATTCAGCGGGTGGATAAGTCCACGCCAGTAGCAGGCTCACGGCGCTAGCGCGTGCGTTCGTAGTGGTGCCCGTGCGTTGCTCGCTACCCCGATGCGTGTGCCAACTATCTTGAGCAGCAAGCACCGCAAAGACGCCTGTCAGCAACCCCACCAACAGAGAGCGCATAGCCACAACCCCAAACAGTGCTCGCCCCATCATCGCTCAGAAACCTCCTCGATCGGCAGAACTAGGCTTGCGCAACGAGTAAGAGCCACTCATCTCTGGGTTATCCAAAGTGCTCCATACAATGGAGCTGTACTTAAAGCCCAGCCCCTCGGCTTGTGGGTCGTAATCGGCACCTTTTATCTCAAACACCTCGCCGAAGTAGGCGCGTGGCTCAGCTACGACCGTGTTACCTTCTCTTCGGACTAAGACCCGAGTTTCACCTTCGTAGGCGTTTACGACCAGCACGTTCCCGTTGTCTAAATACCGAGCCTGACGCGCTCGCAGCAAGATTGGATATTCAGGAGTGCCATCGGGTCTGAGCACTAAGTCCTGCCCGCTAATCTGCGTGCGTACATTGGTTGCGAAGACTTCGCTGGGTAGCATCCACGTGACGGGCAGGGTGTCGCGGATATTCTCCGTGAGAGGAACCTGTAGCTCATAGATGCCTGTGCTGGTCGTAAGCAGCAGGTACAGCCCTGTGGTTCCTTGGCCACTTGCGCTGCGTTTGCTCACATCGATAGCCACAGGGCCGAGGATGGGCACAGCTTTCCCGTCGGGCAGGCGCATTCGGCGGATAAACAGCGTCTGATCGCGCCCATTCACAACAAGCTGAATGGTAAGCATCCCTGCATGCGGGGTGCTTGGATCCAACGGGTCTAAAGTGCCCGTGGCCTCGAACGCCCCCTCTGCAAGGTTTTGCACAACGGTGACAAAGCCAATCCGCGTCTGGCTGCCGTCCCAGTATTCAAACCGCTGGGCAGCCACATAGCGATAGTTGCGACCTAAGCGTTGAGAAGGTGTCATCCAGTAAAGCACACCTAGCATCTCGCCCAGCTGCGAATGGCGTACAGGCCCACCTACGGTAAAGGTGCGTGGGTCAACCTCATATCGATCGACGATATCCACAACGCGCGCGTTCCCTGCATCTGTGATCGTGTAGTGGATCCAGTACTCCAGCTCTCTATGTTCTGCGAAGGGGTTGCGCGCAGCAGGTACGAACTCTGTCCACACCGTAACATCAGTGGGGTTGCGCAAGGTCTCTGGAGCGCCACTGTAGTAGTTGGAGCTGAACGCACCAGCCGCACGCAGATTGACCACTCCCGTGACCTGCCCTGTTGCTTCGTCGCGCAGCACCACTTGGTCAGGGATAAAGCGGGTGATCGTGCGTACCTCTGACCCAGCGCGGTCAATGATGACCACGCGGTTGCGCTCTGGCTCTACCACCAAGAACTCATTCTCACTGTAGCGGTACACGCGGGCGTTGGGCGTCAGGGCATAGCGCAGCTTGCTGGGAACGCGCGAACCAGTGTACACGTCCAGCTGAGTGTTCTCCGTTGACCATACGACACGCCCTGCAGTGTCCACCTCTACTAGGCGGTTCTCATCGGCGATGATTGTGCTTTGGCGACTATAAGCGCGCAACTCGCCCGCAATGCTCACCAGCATCAGCCCTTCGCCTACGGCAATCGAGGAAGCATCGCTGCCTTGCTCAAAGTTCTCCGCAAACCGATTGTACAGCAACTCGAACAATGCCGGCAGATCCAAATCCCCTCCTTCAAACTGAGCGCCAAGGTCATCCACATAAGGCCAGCGGACAATAGATCGGTAGCGAAGTGGATTTTGGAGACTGGCACGTGGGATGACCCCCGCCTGAGCTTGGCGTTGTGGCAAGTCGGGCTGAAGCGGATACGGATCCGCCGCCAACGCCATCATGCCCACAAATGTCTGCGAGACCTGAATCGGATTCACAAATAGCATCGGCATGTACACGTTGTCCCCCACCACCACGGGTTGGACAATCGGCTTGCCAAGCAACAGCACCCCATACCAGCGCAGATTGTCCCAGTTCAAAAGTTGGTCTTTTGGAACGAAGGTAGAGTTGATCTGCGGAGTGCCGAAGCTAACCACCACAGGCTGCGAAATGCTCAGCACATTGTCAATGAGGTTGATGCGCCCTGTTGCGGGGTCGCCACGTGCGAAGCTCTCAATCCGAATCTGCCCCGTGGCGAAGTCCACTTTGGCATCAGGTATTGGGTTACGTGCCTCGTAGCTCAGGACGGAGGAAACGTTGTTGATCGGGCTCGCCCCCGAACGCGCGTAATCCCGCTGCTGAAGGCTTACTCGGAAGTTGTCGGAGTAGCCTATTGGAGCCCCCACGGGTACGACAAACAGACCTGGCTCCGCATCTAAGGCGACCAAGACAGTGTATGGGCGGCTGAACGGACCAATGCGGAACTCGCCCTCGCCAATAGCATAGACAGCTCCATCGTAGTAGATAGGTGCATGTCTGAAAGTGAAATTCATCCACTGGCGTGCTTGATTGCCCCCTAGGCTCGCAGCAGCGCTATGACGGAAGTCAAGCAAGTTCGCAGCGAGCCGCATAAAGGTTTCGTTCGGTTCCCTGTAGATAGTGCTGGCGGGCACAGTTACTTCCTGCAATCCTTGCCCCGGTATGGGCTGTTTATAGCCACCGTGTGATTGCCAGCGCCAGAGCACCCGCGAACCACTGCGCGCTTGAGTACCACCCCCACCCCCTTGCGTAAGAACAGCAGATTGCTCTTGCAGGGCGATAATGTTGCCATTCGCTCTGTCAGGGTCGGTCTCCTCGGTACCAGTAGTGATATAGAGGATGCCATTGGGAGCAAGGGTGTAGCCTTGCAGGCGTTGCGGAGGCACAGTTGGGCTGGTAGTAGAGTAGCTGGGCAAGGTGGCATAGGTGCGAAACAGCGCCCGCGCATCGCCTCGCACAGAGCCCCAGTCGATATAGTAGTCAATCACCAAAGCAGCATCCCGCGTAACATCACGAGGTAGAGAGCCTCGAATGAACACTTGTCCCTGAGCAACTTGGTTCTGAGGACCAACGTTGAACAGGCATTGTTCAGTGACTTCCTCTATGACTGCGCCAGTGGCGCGGTCGATTAGGTACACGCGTGGGTGTAATGGATTGCTGAGGTCAGCGGTGCCGTCGGGGTTGGCGAAGAAGCGAGCGTGCCCCGTAATCCGCGAGCGAAAGGCGTTTTGGAACACGCCGTTGCGCACAATCGGCTCCAAAATCTCGCCCTTGGCGCCAATCCACAACGCGCGAACACCCTCAACATGCGCGTCCGTACCGACAGCGTCGCGCACGCCGAAGTAGACGACGAAATCGTTGCCACCTCCCTGCCCCAAATTGGGCACGTAGCCCGCCACGGGAGGCAAGATCCACTCGCCTATGGAGCTACCACCGTTTGGGTGAGGCTGTATCCACTCACCAAACGGAACGCTCGCAGAGGTAACTACTCTGGGTGGATTCGAAAGCAACACCGCGTAAAAGCCTGCCGTTACGCGCGTGCCTGCCTGATACGACAAGGGCACAAGGAGCAACGCGTTGTCTACCACAACTGGCGCTGGATAACCTCCGCGCACCAGGTGCGGCAGGTTCCTTCCCAGGACAACAGGCGCTGATATGGACCAGGCTTGCTGACCTGTATCGGGAACGCGCCCACCCGCACCGCGTGGTAAAGCCCAGTACGCCTCCACCCCCTCATCGGTAGCAACCACCACCTGTATCCCTTGAGGGTTCTCCACGACTACAGGGGGCGATACGCGCTGCGTCCGAAGCGATACTCTCCAAACACAGTCAAACATCTCGCCCCGCTCGAAGTCCAGGGCGCCATCATCGGCACGCCCGTCGCCATCCAAGTCGCGGCGCGGTACAGCATCGTAGCAGATAAGCTCATTGCCTCTGACTACAAACACCAACCCGCCATAGACCACTGCGCTGCCGCTTCGCTGGGTGTAGCCGCCCCCTTGTACGCGCCAGCGGATGCCCAACGGCGCGCCATATTGCTCGGCAACTGCGTTCGCTCGGCGCTGGTTGAAGGCTTCGCGCGTGCCCGCACCCGCCCAACGCACAAGGTTGTAGGCGAACTTAAGCTCCAACTCGGGCACTGCCTCCATCGCTAACTCAGGTGCCTCTGGCACAATATCGCCCGTCGGGCTAAGCGGCGCATTCATGGCAGCTGCAATCCCCGCTGCGCTAACCACGATCCGCCCCGAACCGTAGGTGACCGCTGCGATCACAGGAGCCTCGCCCACTGCCGTAACCACTTGCAGCACGGGGCGATTAGCACGGATGTCCAAAGTGGCAGCGCTGAAGCCGCGCCCACGTAGCCCCAAGCGAGCCACTTCCGCAGGCGACAACACATAGTAGCCCCGCAGCAGCGGATGGTTCAGGTTCACGACATTGACCGCTCCAGAAGCAGAGCTGAGCTCCACCTCTGGAAACCAGAGCCTGCCCCCCGTGCCCTGCGACGGCACATCGATCCACAGCGTCCCCCCACCATCCACAAAGCGGCGCAACTTTTCGCGGATTTCAAGTGTCATTCCGTCCCAACTGGTGCGACTCAGCAGCAAAATGTGGTAGCGGGCAAGCTGGCTGTCGTTTAGACGAGCAACATCTACTTGCCAATACAACGCATGGTTGCGCGTAACGGGACGATTGTTAGCATCGCGCGTAGGAGCGAACGGATTGCGAAACACCAACCCCAGCGGCTTAAGGTCACTGCGTCGCTCCATCACGTAAAAGGTGTATAGATCGCGCGCATAGGCGTCGTTTGAGCCAAACACCACCACACCTGCGTTGACTGTGACTGTGCGCGCTTCATAGCCACGCCCATCTGCATAGGCGATGGCAACCAACATTGCCAATATGCTACCCACCATCCACTGCGTTCGCACCATACGCTTCACCCCTTAGGGACGAACATCGCCAATGTAAATCGGTTTCGGGCACACGGGCAGTCGCGGTAGCGGCGGCAAAAACCTGCCCGGATGCTGCCCCGACGGATCTTGAGTTGCGTCATACGCCACGCGCAGAGGCTCCGAACCCACCCTCGGACGGAACACAGGATCATACCGCATAAACAGGTTCACCGCGTACCGCCCTTCCCGATCATGGAAGTAATACTGATGCTGATCAGGAATCTGAAAGCCCGAGCTGCCATAAAAGCGTGGGATCCAACCCCAGCGCCGTAGCCACTCGGTCTGGTCGCCCAGCGGCGCCGTGAAGTTCTCGGCAATCGAACCTACAATCGTAATGCGGATGTCTAGCGGCTCTCCGTAGAACGGGAACTCATCCGAAACTATACCCTCAAAGCGTTTGCGCGTGCGCTCATAATTAGCGCGCGTGTCCTGAGGGTTCGTGTTGAACCAGTAGCCCGGAATGACGAAGAAGCAGCCCTCTTGGGCAAATAAAGCCGCCTCAATGCGAATGTCCAACGGCTGCACCGCAGCGGCGCTTATTAGGTACGGCGCATTCCCCGCAGGCAGTTGGAAACCCCTCACGTTCGAAAGCGGATGCAGCTGGAGCTGCAATAGGTTCGGTACGCCAGGGTCGGGAATCAGCAAGTACCTTGCACCGCTAGGGGGAGGCACCAATCGGATAGCCCTCTGCTCATAGTTTGGGTAGACTTGCAGCGGGCTGCCCCCTAAGGGCAACACACGCGCATCGCTGACCACTCCGAAGGGATAGTAGGGGTCATAGTTCGCGTTCTCAAACCATGCAGGATTGATCAGCAGATTGACAAACGAACCACCTCCGGTAGCGCTGGTAGCGTGGCGCAAGAGGAGCCAAATTCCCCCGAAGTTACCAGTGTATTGCTGCGGATCTATGCCAAAACTGAATACCAAGCGCATCGGCTGCTCGGGCAGCACGGTGAAAAAGTATGGCGCCTCTGGGTTCGTCGGATCGCCCTTTGCTTCGGCAGGGCTGTCAAAAGTGCGCTGGAGGAACTGCGTAGTATTCACACACACGTAGTCCTTTGCGAGAATAGCTAACGCCGATCGCTTGTTGCCCTTGACGATGTTGCCCTCAATGTATGCGGTGCCGTTGGTGACAATCGTGATTTGCCTGCCTGAGGGGATGCGCCCTTTGATGCGCACGTTGCCCTCGGCGTAGATTACGCCGTTGAAGGGCACGTCGAAGGTGCGATCGTCCCAAGTAAGTTCGTTGTTGAGCGTGGGGTCATTTGGATCATTCGGGTTACGGAAGAAGAAGCTCATCGTCTTGAGGTTTGTGGGCCGTCCCGTGCGAGGATCAAACCACACGTCGCGCGGATCGGCTTGGTTGCGCGTGATGCGAAAGCCCTGTACCCTGATAGTGCCGTCGGGATTGGGGATTTCTATTAGCTCAATGAAAACGCCTGGAGGCTCATAGAAGGGTCCATTCCAGTAGCGCGATTTGCCGGGGTTGAGCCAGTCGCCCCGCAGCGTGTAGCCTCCCAAAATCGCGCGGCTCTCTTGCTGGATGTCTTGCGCGTTGTTGATGTAAATGCCGCGCCCATAGCCATACTGGCCCGTATTGAACCACGTGCCGTCGCTGCGTTGACGCCAGATACCCGACTCGCGCGTGGCAGCCACATAGCGCGGCAGGTTTGTGGCGGGGTCTTCCACATCAATGCGGGGAGGCTCCAAATAGGCGATTGCGCGCGGGTACCCGTCAGCAGCAGTCAATGGGCGTCCATCGCGGTAAAGCCCACCCGCAGTGGTAAAGTTCGGATCACGACTGTGAGGAAGCAAGAAAGTGCCTTGTGGGGTAATCAGCTCCACGCGCGCGCCCTCACTGTGAACCACCTCCCCTGCCACATACACCCGCTCCCCCCGCTCAGGATCTATCGCAATCTGCACATGCCCACTAAATCGTAGGTTGCCGTTGACATAGATCGAGCCACCGCCTAAGCCGTGCTCCGTAAGGCTCCCACTGAGCAGTTCGCCCAAAAGGGTGCGGTAAGGAATCTCACGCCCTTGCCTATCCAGCAGCCCAATGCTAGGCACGCCGATGTCCATCAAGGTACCCCGTTGCTCGCGATTCATCACAAACCGCAAGTAATCGATCGTGCCAATCTGCATGTAGGCGACGCGCTCCGCACGCTGCACGCGGTCAGCTAAGCGAAAAGTGGAGGGATCGTTCCGATCCACGATGCCTACACGCCCAATCGACTCAATCTTGATAACGGGCTGTTGATGCACCGTGCCTGAAGGCTGGTAAGAGACGCGAATAAGAGCGCGCCCGCCTTCCAAGTTGATGCGCGTGAATCCGCCTGTGCCCGTTGCGGGGTCATAAGGCTTGAGCCAGAAGTAGTCGGGGTCTTCTGGGTTGGTGATGTTGTCGGGGATAGGACGCCAGTCTGCGCCGAACTCGCTGCGTACCAACTGGTCAATTGCAAACTGCAAGCCCGATTCGGCAAAGTACTCTGCGCTGAGGCGCTCACGCGCTTGGCGAACATTGAGAAGGTTGCGCGCAATGAGAGCAATGAACACGCCGCCCACAATCAGCAGCGCAAAGCTTACCAGCAGCGCCACAATCAGCGTTTGACCACGCGCAGTTCGCATACGCATCTTATCGACCCCGTACTTGCACAATGTTTGGCACCTCCAGCTGTGTCGTAAGGCTATAGCTGACTGGGCGCTCCGCGCCATAAAGCTTCAGCCCCACCTTAAGGTTCATCAAGCGCCGCGTCTGATAGTCCGCCACATAAGTGTCCGTCGGTAAGTTGAAACGATAGTAAAAGGTCACCACAATCTGCGAATTTGGAGGAAGAGGCGTTTGGGGGTCGCTGTAAAACTCAATATACCCCCGCAGCAACTGGGGCACAAACCCCATTGTGCTGCGCACTTCCTCGAACGGCACTACATCCTGGTAAAGGATGCGATACTGGTTTGGGCCTGGGCTAGCGGTTGCCGAGGGCACGCGCTGATAGCGAACGGGCTTGCCGAAGTTCGGACCAGGACGCTGGTCGGGTCCAATCACAACTTCCGAGCCGGGCACTAACGAGGCGGTCGGCAACGCCAGATAGTTCTGGCGATAGTCATCGAGCGCGCCATCGTTGTTGAGATCCAGCAGCGACACGTACCGCCGCGCATTCGGCGCGTTCTCTGGGTCAGCCTGATAGGCAGCGTTGAAACGCCCGTTGATAGTGGTGGTATCGGGCCTAGGGTCTTGGAACGGGGTCAGGTATTCGCCCGTTTTGAAAGAGACCCCCCCTGCAGGATAGCTGAACCACCACGGGATCGCCATATCGATAAGCCCCGCTTCCGTGTTTACGTAAAACGCCATTGGCTCCGCTTCTGTGAAATAGTCGAGGCTGGTGTTGAGCCAGGGGGTAGCAGCAGCGTTGCCGTGTGCCATATCCCGCAGCGCAGTAAGGTTTGCAACGGGCACATCAGTGACTTGCCCATCAGGGGTAGCGCGATAGTAGCGCAAGTACCATTGGTGGTCCTCGGCGTCATAGGCAGTGTAGAAGTAGCGCAGTGGCTGTCCATAGCGCAGCGCATCAGGGCGACTGCGAAATACCACTAACCGAAAGCTTTCAGGGCTAATATCCCACAGTCCGATCGGGAAGCGCACCTGCACAGGGGCAGTGCCTACGCCCTCATCGCTCAGCGTCTCAGCGCCCACAGGAGCCCCTGTTTGATTGACCACAAGCGCAGGCGCCAGCTGCACCAGCGGCTCCACCTGAGGGCGACCATCTTGAGTGTAGGTCACGTTTACCATATCCACTTGCCCCAGCGGTACGATAGGCTTGGCAATTCGACGCCACGCTGCCCGCCGGCGAGGATCATTGCTGTAGAAGAAGTTCGGGTCAAACAAATCTTCAATGCGATCAAACAGCTCACGATTGAGTACCCACCGATCGCCGTCGCGCACATAAAGCCGAAATTCTGCGCGGTACAAAATCGCATAGTTCTCGCGCTGAGTGGCCTCTACAAATCGCGTCTCCTCAGGATTCAGGTAAGGGGCTTCATTGTCCATTAGCCCGATGAAATAGCGGATAATCGTGCGCCCAGGTGAAATAGGGATCGCCAGCTCCGCATCAGGTTCCCCGTTGGGACCGATGGGAATATCCGAGGTGGGATCGTTTGACTCTTGAGCAGGGTCGCCGTAAGCAGGAGCGACCATATCGATGATCGCGTGGCGCATCGGGACCCTCACGACCGTGCCGTTACGGTCGCGCACAGGCAAATATATAATGCGGTCGGAGCAGTCGAACACGTAGGCGGCGCGTTTGAGGTCGCTGCTGAGTTGGCTTAGGGCAAGGCGTATCACATCTTGTGCTTGCGCTTGCGCCTGCCCTTGGCGCGTGAGCTGGAACCCTCGCACCAGCGGGATAAGCAACAGACCCAGCAAAATGGCGGTGATCGCAATCACCACCAGCAGCTCCACCAGCGTAAAGCCCACCTTCCAATGCGCCTGCCAACCTCGCATCAGGCCCTTCTCCACCTCCATAGACTCAAATCACTGGGCATAGGTTTCACCTAATCCCTAGCGGGCAACAACAAGTCAAAGTCGGTACGCACGCGGCGCCCGGGCGGCTCGTAGGTAACGCGCACCTTGAGCGAAAGCCCTTGCACACCGCGTATGGCTTGCCCTGTTACGCTTGGGTCCCAGCGCTTTGCATCAGGATGCCCGTCTCTTAGGTCAATGTAAACCAGCCCAGTTTCGTCGGGCGCGTTGCTGATGCGAAACACGCCGTTTGTACCGCGACGCGTGCGACCAGCGCCATCAACGTACCAATACTCGCGCAGCAGCACGGTCTTGCCCGCCTCGCTGGGGCTAAAGTAAAGGCGTCGCGTATCGTCGCTCTCTACGCCGCGAATAGCGTCGCGCCAGTTGTACCAACACGTGTCCACAGTGACAGCGTCACGGTCGGCTACCAAATCGTAGCGATCAGCAGCTTTTTGCACCGAAATCGCCCACTCCTCGTGCACTTGGTAGAGCACGCGAATCTTGCGCCCATGCATTCGTCGGTTGCCGATAGTGATGATGCCCGCGCCATAGTCAATGTTTGCTTGCAGATCTGGCAGCAAGTCAGGGCGGCTACCTAAGTCCATCTGCATACCTCTCCTAAAGTAGGCGGCGCGCCCCGTGAGCATGTCCACAATGATTAGATCCGCTTGCGACTCGTCTCCCTCGTAGCCGACATCGCGCCCTATGCCCATGCCCCTATGCTCGGTCTGGTCAGCTAAGATGTCGCCGAATTGCTTGAGGTCGCCGAAGGTCAGGCGGATACGCCCCGACGGGGGCACCACAAACTCCTCGCGCAGGATTGTCCAGTCGTGGACGAAGTAGTTCACATAAGCCTGCAGTGGGCGCACGCCGCGCCAATACCGCTCATAGTAGCCCGACGCAGCAGGATTGATAAGAATTGTGCCCGTCAGCGGGTTTAGCACTTTGTACTGGTACGGGTCTGTGGGGTGCCACGGCGCGTCGATGTCCAGCCGTTCAAACATGCGAGCTACTACGTCCGAGTAGGGCACAACTCCTGAAAATCCTCGCAACTGGCTCACGGGGGTGTCGCCCAAGCGTAGGTCAACCCACTGAGCCACAGGCGGATCTGTGGGAGGGAGTGTGATTTCGTTCGTAACCAAGAAAGTTCTTGGTCGCCCCCCAGAGTTATCTTCTTCAGGCACGTATGTCACCGAGAACTCCACCTGATAGCTGATCCGGCGGTCAGGCAATGGGCGTAGTAGCACGCGCCCTTCCTCGTAGTCGATACCGTACTCAAAAGAGCGAATGTCAGGCTGCTGAAACTCCGAATCTAGTACCAGTCGGCGCAGAGGTGCGCCTGTCACGGTTAGGTAGTAGTTGTACGTGCCGCTGTCGTCTGGTCTTTGAGCGATTGGCGCAAACAGCGTGGTGTACACGATGCCGTCGGTTAGCTCATCTTGGCGCCCTATGGCAAGTCCGGGCTGCCCCAGCGTGACGCGCTCGCCAATGATGCGCCGAAAACGGTTCACGCCGCTGGCATACTGCGCAGGCACCCGTCCCTCTATGTCCGACTGCGTGCTTAAGTCATCGGGGTAGATTGTTGGGTCTACTACAAGCACTGCCCTATTTGCGCTGAACTCATAGCGGACGGGGGCGATGACGCGCGGCAGGTTCTCGGCACGAGTGCGCAGCCGCTCCAACTCCTGCTGGGCAAGGCGCGTCGCCGCATCGCTCTGGCCCGAGCGCTTCAATGCTAAAAAGCCACTCGGGTACAGGCGAATAAACACTAAAATCGCCAGCGCTAAAATGCTAACAACCACCAGCACCTCGACCAGCGAGGCGCCGCGCCGTTGCCTACCCACGCCCACCATCAGTTATCGCCTCCCAGACTGCTTATCATTTTGGGGCAGCTCATTGCCACCTCCGGCTTAGCTACCCCTACGGCAGACGCGCGCTACGGATACATCAAGTAGGGCAACTGGAACATCTGCTGCGAGTCGACCACTTTCACGTTCCCCGTAAGGAACAACACGATGTCGTCCTTCGCGCGCACCGGCGTATCACCACGATATGAACGATGATAAGTGCACCAAGTCACCACAGTGGTCGTGTCGGGGTTGCGATAACCGAGCTGGCGGGGGTTGTCCGTGCCTTTGGGACCTACTGGTTCGTCATAGTAGCCTCTGCCGTAATCTGTCCCCCTCAGCCTGTTCTCCGCCTCGTTTAGGCTCTGGTTTGACCAAAAGAGGGTATAGCGTAGCTCGTAGACAAAGTCGTTGCCGCGCGGTACACGCCCAATGGAGTAGCTATCGTAAGCGTAGAAGCAAACCTCAGGGCTATCTGGACGCCCGGTGCCGAAGCGTACAGGTTGGCCTGCTAGCGCGTGCCCTCGCGGGTAAATCGCTCGCACAACCGAACGCTTGTCGTCAATCGGGTTATTCGGGCAGTGGAAGATCTCGTCGTTTTTAAGGTAGCTCCCCAGGGGCTTCGGGGCACGGTCGAAGGGAACAGCTCTCGAAGGATCACAGGTAGGGTTGCCATTTGCATCCACCGCATACGCTCCCAACACGAACGGATAGGCGCGGAAATCCTCCTTGTAGGTTTGCAACGCCACGTAGATCTGGCTCAGGTTTGCCATGCAGCGACTGCGTCGCGCATTTTCACGCACCGTGCCCGCGACAGGAAAGATGATCGCTGCCAAAATCGCGATGATCGCAATGACCGTCAGCAGCTCCACCAGCGTAAAGCCTCGCCTCATCGTCGTGCCCCTTCGTTTTCCTCCTCGCTTCTTCGATTAGACAGCAGTTTTCGGGCCTCAGGTTCCCCTATGATTATGGCATGCGTTACGGTTTCCTGCTGACGCTACCCAAACAGGTGTGCTCAAGAGCTACTATTATGCTGCAGGAGGTATCTTTGCTCTCCCAGCGAGTGCGTCGGCGCCTTGCTGACGTCACAAAAGCTTGCCCGCTTAGCAAGCGCGCCAGCAGGACACCGACGTTGCAATAGCCCCTTTGCATCCCTAGCCAGTTTCTACAAAGGTTTGCGCCACTCGGTTCTGATCATATCGTAGGCTGTGGCACAGGTACGGGTACGCCGCCTTGACGCGCCGACTCCCACGCCGCCTCGGTAAAGGCGATCACGCGCAGCCCATCTTCAGGCTTGGATTGCACCTCTTCACGCCCCAAAATCGCGTTCACAAAGTTGATTACGGGCTGCGAACCAGCAGGGAGTTGCTCAGGGCGATAGCGGTTGCCGCGCGCATCCACAATTTCCAACTGATCTTGCCGAATCAGGTAGGTCGCCTCGCTCCCCACAACCGTGATCTCTTCCTGCCAGCCAACCGTCGTGCTGCCAATCACCGAGAGGTTACCAATCGTGCCGTTGGCAAACTCAAATGCCAGCGCAGAGTTGATATCAACTTTGCGGTCAAAGTACTGCATATAAGCGCTGACCTTTGTGGCAGGCGCGGGCACAATCCAAGTGAGGAAGTCCACTAAGTGCGAGCCAGTGTCGTTAATCTGCCCGCCCCCAGAAAGCGCAGGATCCTGACGCCATGTGTTGCTTGTAAGATACAGCCAATGTTGCAAGTTAATGGCCTGCACAAAATGCACCTCGCCAATTTCGCCCCGGCGAATACCTTCGTATACGTATCGGTAGATCGGAATGTAGTGTCGCTGATACGCCACTAACCCTACTTTGCCTGTTTCGCGGAACCGACGCACTAGCGCTTGGGCGTGCTCAAGCGTGCACACCATCGGCTTTTCAATCATCACGTGCAGCCCCTTGTCCAGAGCTGCCATTGCCTGCTCAAAGTGCAGGGTGTGGGGCGTGATAATGAGCACGCCATCGAGCGCAACTTTCTCCAGCATTTCACGATAGTCATCGAAAAACGGCACGTTTTGCAGGTCCGGGAATCGCTGAAGAGTGGCATTCCGCTGGTCTTGGCTCGGCTCGGTAATCGCCACAATCTCCGCTTCACTCACTTCCTGCAAAATGTTGATGTGGTGGCGCGCCATGCCACCACTGCCGATTATTCCCAAGCGTACCTTGTCCATGGGCGCTCCTCCATGAAGGGATTTCCTGCAGTGGGAGGTTCGACGCTTTCGGCTGGGCTCCTGCTATTTCGCATCAGGCTCGCGTAGGAGCCATGTCTGTAGGGCTTGTCGCACCTGCTCCAAGAGCTGAGCTAAAGGCGCTTGCCCATCAAGGATTAGGAAGCGTTCGGGGGCACGCGCTGCCTCTTGCAGATACCCCTCGCGGATGCGCTGGTGGAACGTCCTGCTTTCGGCTTCGAAGCGAGTGGGGGTGTTCGCACGCGCGAGCGCGAGCTCCACAGGCAGGTCTATCAGCACGGTCAGATCGGGTGTTAGCCCACTGGTGGCGATCGCGTTCAGTTGGCGAATGAGCGCAAGATCCAAGCCGCGCCCATAGCCCTGATAGACGAGCGTAGAGTCTGCATAGCGGTCGCACAGCACCCACGTGCCTGCCTGTAGCGCAGGCAGAATAACGCGCAAGGTATGCTCGCGTCGGTCCGCTAAAAACAAAAACAGCTCAGTGTAGGGGTCTATGGTCGCGTGCAAGAGCACGGAGCGCAGGGATGCCCCCATAGGGCTGCCGCCAGGTTCGCGCGTCAGCAACACAGGAACGCCCTGGGCTTGCAGCCACTGGGCCAAGTGCTGCGCCAAGGTGGTTTTCCCTGCGCCCTCAATGCCTTCAAAGGTGATGAACCGTGCGCGGAGCATTAGTCTTCGCGCGGGGCGTCGGTGTAAATGGGCAGGATGCGCACGCGGCGATACGGCTCCTCGCCCACACTTTCCGACAGCAGGCGGTACTTCTCAATGAGCTGATGCTGCAAGCGGCGTAGGTAGCTGTTTTGGGGCGAGAGTTCGTAGGGTTCAGCGGTTGCCAACACGTACTCCACGCCCTCTTCCGCTTCGCGCAACGCGCGCTCCTCCGCCGATTCGTCTGGCTGAGGTTTGTGGAACAACTCGCGCACGGCATTCAGCAGCTGCGCGTAGGTGTTGCTGCGCACGATAGCGATCGGGATGTTGCGCTGCAACGCCTCACGCACCTTGGGCGGGCGACGCTGGAACGTAGCATGAAGCACCACCATCGCGTCGGCATCTGAAACATCACGCGCGGTGTAGGCAGGCACGCGCAGTTCGCGCAACGCCTTCTCTAATCGGCTGCGACTGACGCCGTAGGCAAATATGCGCGTTGGCGTGCGCTTGGTCTCGCCACCGACCACTGCTACAGTGCGTGGAGGCGTCGGCTCCGCTATCGGCTCAGGCTCTCGGGCTTGCGGCGCAAAGCGCGACGGAAGATCGCTACGCTGCACCACCTCATAACCATGGTCGGTCTGCACACGGATTTCAGGGCGCGGCGGGATCCCGCGCAGCATGCGGTCAACCGTTTGCGCTACGTCGTGGTGAATTGCCAGCCGGTGGAAGTCCAAAATCTCAATCACCACATCAAAGGTGGGCGGGGCTTTGCGCTCCAGCACCGTCTTTTGCGTGCCGCGCCGACGCGCCTCCTCGTCCGAAAGCGTTACGGTCTGCACACCGCCTACCAAGTCGGACAAAGTCGGGTTCATCAGCAGGTTCTCTAAGGTCGTGCCGTGCGCCGTGCCAATCAGCTGCACGCCGCGCTCGGCGATCGTGCGGGCAGCATAGGCTTCCAGCTCCGTGCCAATCTCGTCAATGATGATGACCTCAGGCATGTGGTTCTCTACGGCTTCAATCATCACGGCGTGCTGCAAGCTGGGTTCGGGCACTTGCATCCGCCGCGCAAAGCCAATGCCTGGGTGCGGAATGTCGCCATCGCCCCCAATCTCGTTGGAGGTGTCCACAACGATTACGCGCTTGTCGTACTCATCGGCAAGCACGCGCGCGACCTCGCGCAGGCGCGTCGTCTTGCCCACGCCCGGCTTGCCCAACAGCAACACATTCCTGCCTGAGGCGATAATGTCGTGGATGATATCAATCGTGCCGAAAACAGCACGCCCTACGCGGCAGGTCAGCCCGACGATTTTGCCTTGACGATTGCGAATAGCGGAGATGCGGTGCAAGGTGCGCGGAATGCCCGCGCGGTTGTCCTTGCCGAACTGCCCGATGCGATCCGCTACATACTGGATGTCATATTCCTCCACCTGCACGCCCTCAAGGCGGATGGTGCGCTTCATGAAGCGGGCTTCGGGCATGCGCCCTAAGTCCAGCACCACCTCCAGCAACTCGTCAAGGTCAGGCTGCTCCTCCAACCACTGGCGAATGGTGGGGGGCAACACATCCAACAGCGCGTTCAACTCATCAGCAAAGGTCTGCTGCGCAACAGAAGGCGTTGCGGTCTTCCCCATAGAAGATGCCTTTGTTCGTTCTGCCATAGGTGCAGGCAAATTATACCAGACCGATCATTCCCACTCAATCGTAGCAGGCGGTTTGGAACTGAGGTCATACAGCACGCGGTTGACTCCCGCCACCTCGTTGGTGATGCGATTGGCAATCCGCAGCAGCAAGTCCCACGGCAACTCAGCAGGTGCAGCGGTCATCGCATCTTCGCTATGCACCACGCGCAGCACAATGGGGTACTGATAGGTACGCTGGTCACCCATCACGCCCACGCTACGCACATCGGGCAGCACCGCAAACGCCTGCCACACCCGGCGCGCCCACCCTGTGCGCTGCAACTCCTCGTTGAGAATAGCATCGGCTTCGCGCACGATCTCCAGCTTCTCGGCGGTAACTTCACCCAACACACGCACTGCCAAGCCCGGTCCAGGGAACGGCTGGCGCCATACGATTTCCTCAGGCAAGCCCAACTCCAGCGCAACACGGCGCACCTCGTCTTTGAACAAGTAGCGCAGCGGCTCAATTAGCTCCATCCGCATCCATTCAGGCAGCCCGCCCACATTGTGGTGCGTTTTGATTTTGGCTGCGAGGCGCGTACCGCTTTCAATCACATCGGGGTAGAGGGTTCCCTGCGCCAAGAAGCGACACTGCCCAATCGCGTCGGCATGCTCTTCAAACACGCGCACGAACTCCTCGCCAATCACTTTACGCTTCTGCTCTGGGTCAGTAATCCCGCGGAGACGGTTCAAAAATCGCTCGCGCGCGTCCACAAAAATCAGTCGGCTGGGAAAATGTTGCGTAAACAGCGTGCGCACCTGCTCCGCCTCGCCTTTGCGCAGTAGCCCGTGGTCAACGAAGATTGCCGTCAGCTGGTCGCCCACCGCACGCTGCACCAGCGCCGCCACCGTGCACGAGTCCACGCCGCCGCTTACGGCGCACAGCACGCGCTCGTTCCCTACCTGCGCACGAATGGCAGCGATGCTCTCCTCAATAAAGTTGCGTGTCGTCCAGTCGCCCCTGCAGCCGCAGACCTTGTAGAGGAAGTTGCGCAGCAGGTGCATCCCAAACGGCGTGTGTGCTACTTCAGGGTGGAACTGCACGCCGAACAGGTTGCGTTGCAAGTCGCCCATCGCCGCTACGGGCGTGTTCTCGGTCTCAGCCAACACTGTAAAGCCTGCGGGGGGCGTTTCCACGCGATCGCCGTGGCTCATCCAGCAGGTCAAGTGAAAGTCCAGCCCCTCAAACAGAGGCTCGGCGTGCACTACGGTTAATAGCGTGCGCCCGTACTCACGTTGCGGTGCAGGCGACACCACGCCTCCCAGCAGGTGCGCCATCAGCTGATGCCCGTAGCAAATGCCCAACACAGGGATGCCCAGCGTGAACAGCTCGGGGTCTACGCGCGGCGCATTCGGCTCGTACACGCTAGCAGGTCCGCCCGAAAGGATAATCCCCTTCGGCTGACGCGCCTTAAGCGCGACCAAAGGCGTGTCGTAGGGCACGATCTCGCAAAACACCTGACACTCGCGCACGCGCCGCGCAATCAGTTGCGTGTACTGCCCACCAAAGTCCAAGATTAGCACCAGCTCGTGCGCGCCACGCTGCTGCATCGCGCCCTGCGACACCTACCCTTAGTTGCGCAACGGCTTGCCCGTCTCCAACATATGCTTGATGCGCGCTAGGGTCTTTTCGGTCTTGCAAAGCTCAATGAACACTTCGCGCTCAAGCGCGTGGAAATGCTCCTCAGGCAAGGGCATCGCGTCGCGCAGGTCGCCGCCTGTCATCACATAGGCGATTTTTTCGGCAATAAGGCGGTCGTGGTCAGTGATTTGCCCCGCTTGGTGCATCCAGTGCACCTCCATCATCAGGCGGCTGTAGCCGTTGATGCCCACCGCAAGGATCGGCGTAGGCTCAGGCGGGCGATAGCCTGCCCGCGACAGTGCCAGCACGTGCTGCTTCGCCTCGTAAAGCAGGCGATCAATGTTCCAGCAGAGGGTATCGCACTCGCGCAAGAAGCCCAAACGGTAGGCTTCGAAGGCGTTTGCGCTTCGCTTGCCATAGGCGAGGGTCAGGAATGGCTGACGCAAGTGTGGCACAGGGTCTGCTTCGGGAGGCAGGTTTTGCAGGGCACGACGAGTCATCAGCGTCGTGCCGCCTCCTGCGGGCATCAAGCCCACCGCTGCCTCAGGCAAGCCTATGCCTGTATCCACATGCGCGTGCACATGAGCACAGGGAAGCACCACCTCCAGCCCACCGCCCAGCGCGTAGCCGTGAATAGCAGCCACCACAGGCACGCCGCAGTAGCGAATGCGCTGGCTCAGCTCCTGCAGCAGCCGCAGCCCGCGCTCCAACCCTTGCCAATCCTGCTTGGTGATGTACTCCACAAACAGGTTCAAGTTAAAACCTGCGGAGAACATCCGCCCCTGATTGCCAATCACCACGCCCACATGGTTGCGTTCCGCCCGCTGCAGGAACTCAATCACGAACTCCATCAAGCTGGGGGTAAGCACATTCGCCTTTGTGCGGAACTCTACGCACGCCACATCGTCGCCAAGGTCAATCACGCGACATTCGGACGTTTCGGCAATCACCTTGCCTGCCGCCGCAAGGTCATCCAACCGAATGAAGAAGGGCGGGTTCAGCAACGGTGCATAGTCCCCCTGCTCGTCGCGTGGTTCAAAGTAGTAACGGCTGGCGCCGCGCGTGGTGTAGAAGGTTTTAAGTCCAGCGTTGCGGAGCATGTGGAGCGTAGACGGCTCGTGTGGCAGGTTCAGCTGCGCTAATGCTTCGCGCCCCGCGTCGCCAAGCGCGTCCCATGTTTCAAACACACCCAGCTCCCAGTTGTAGCCGAGGCGCATCGCCATATCCATTGAGGGGATGTCGTACGCAACATCGGGCATTACATCGGCGCCATACGCCAACGGCAGCAGGAACGCCTCGCGGAAAAACGCTCCATAGCGGTCAGGCAGGTTCAGCAGGGCACGCAACCGCTCAGGCAGCGGCGCACGGCTAAGGTTCGGGTCAATCGGCAAATTCGGCTCCTGACGCGGGCGATACTCCAGCGTCGCATAGTCCAGCGTGAAAATCTCCTTGTCCTCGCGCTTGTAAAAGCCTGCGCCCGTCTTCTCGCCGAGGCGCTTTTGCTCAATTAGCGCATGCCACAGCGGGGGCAACTCCAGCGACTGGATGTAAGGGTCATCGGGCAAACGCTCCTTTTGATTGCGCACGATATTGTGCGCGATATCCAGCCCTACGATGTCCGTAAGGCGGAACACCCCACTGCGCGGGCGACCGACGAGCGGTCCAAGCAGGGCATCCGCCTCCTCGGGCGTGATCCCGTGCCGAATGGCGCTGACCAGCGCCTGCATCATCGCATAAATCCCGATGCGCGTGGTGATAAAGCCAGGGCGGTCTTTCGCCAGCACCACACGCTTACCCAACAATCGCTCCGCAAAAGTCGTAAACGCAGTGACAAGGTCAGGGTCGGTCTCCTCAGTGGGGATTAGCTCCAGCAAGCGCATCACACGCGGCGGATTGAAAAAGTGCGTGCCCAAAAACCGCTTGCGCAGCGACTCTGGCAATGCTTGGGCAATCTCCGCAATCCCCAGCCCTGAGGTGTTGGTGCTCAGCACCGCTTCAGGATTCACGCGCTGCGCAACTTCGCGCCACAGGGCGCGCTTGGGTTCAATCTGCTCCACAATCGCCTCTATCACCCAGTCTGCACTGGCTACGCAATCCAAATCGCGCTCCACATTGCCAGGGGTGATACGCTTTGCATCATCGGGCTGGTAAAAAGTGCCTGACTGCGTGAGCCGCTCAAGGGCTTGATGCGCGATATCGTCAATATCCAACAAATGAACGCGCCAACCAATGCCCGCTAGCAGCGCAGCGATACCGCTGCCCATCGTGCCTGCGCCCAGCACCACTGCGTGCCCTTTCCGCAAATTCCCGTTGACCATACAACGCCTCCGTTGACGGCAAGAGTATACCTCTGGCTCTCCAAAGCTACACCCTTCCATAGCGTTAGCAGCTGCGCCGTCCAAGCTCATCAGTGGCTTGAGCGTCTCGCCTAAGCGTAGCGTCAGCGTCCCGCCGACGGCAAGTTGTCAAGTCGGCTTCGTCTGCACTGAAACAGCTTGAGCCGTCTGGAAGCACGTTCGATGCCCGCCCAAGCTGCAGAAGCAAACGCACCAGCCCACCCCCAGCAGTAGCACCCTCACCCCTATAGGTATACTTTGTATGCTTCCTTGCAAAAAACCACAACGAAGGAGGAGGGCAAATATGGAAGTCTCGCAACTCATCCCGTATGCTGCACCTATACTGGGTGGAGCAGGCATTTTGATTGCGGGATTGAACTACTGGGCTGTTACGCGCCGTCCCGACGGCAACGAAACTATGCGCTCCTACGCCCAAGCCATCCACGACGGCGCGATGACCTTCCTCAAGCGCGAATATATAGCGATTACTTTATTTGCGCTAATAATGTTTGCGGTGCTTACCTTCGCATTTTATCAAAACGCACCCCTTATCGGAGTTGCTTACTTGTTTGGAGCATTCAGCTCGATGCTGGCGGGCTTCATTGGGATGAAGGCGTCCACCCGTAGTGGCGTGCGCTCCACAGAGGCAGCGCGCACAGGTGGGATGGGCGAAGCCTTAGTGGTGGCGTTTACAGGCGGCTCCGTGATGGGGCTAGCAGTGGCAGCCCTGGGACTGCTGGGCATCGGGCTGATTGTGCTGCTGGGTCAATCGAACCTCACCACGCTGGCGCAGTACCTTACGGGCTACTCGATGGGTGCCTCGTCGGTCGCGTTGTTCGCCCGCGTGGGGGGCGGCATTTACACTAAAGCCGCCGATGTGGGCGCCGACCTCGTCGGCAAAGTGGAAGCGGGCATCCCCGAAGACGACCCACGCAACCCCGCTGTGCTCGCCGACAACGTGGGCGACAACGTAGGCGACACCGCAGGCATGGGCGCAGACCTATTTGAAAGCTACGTCGGCTCTGTCATCGCCGCCGCGGTCATAGCCGTGACCTTCTACAAAGACAACCCCATCCCCTACGTCCTTCTGCCGATTGCGCTCATTGCGTTCGGGCTGATTGCCTCCGTGTTGGGTGTGTTCTCAATCCGCACCTTCCGCAACTTAGACCCGCAGATTGCCCTCAACAGCGCCACGATTGTGTCGATTCTGCTGTTCATCGTGGGCGCGGCAGCGATCACTAACTGGCTAGTGGGTAGCCTTGCGCCCTACTGGGCGGTACTAGCGGGGTTGCTTGCGGGAGTGTTTATCGGTGGCGTAAGCCAGTACTACACCAGCGGCCCGCCGATTCGCAGCATCGCCCGTTCCTCGCGATTCGGCGTTGCGCCGAACATCCTTTCGGGCGTTGCAGTCGGCTACCTTAGCACGGTGTTGCCCCTAATCGGCATCGCTGCTGCAATCTGGGTTGCCTACGAGAGCAGCGGCTTGTACGGCATCGCGCTGGCAGGCGTGGGCATGCTGGCGACCATCGGCATCGTGATGAGCACCGACAGCTACGGCCCAATTGCCGACAACGCAGGTGGAATCGCCGAAGTCGCGGGTTTTGGCGAGAGCGTGCGTAAAATCACCGACAAGCTCGATGCGCTGGGCAACACAACCGCAGCCATCGGCAAGGGCTTCGCGATTGGTAGCGCGGCGCTAACGGCACTGGCGCTGTTTGCTGCCTACCAGAGCCAAACGGGGTTGCAAGCAATCAACCTCGCGAACCCCTTCACGCTGATGGGCTTGCTAATTGGGATTGCCATGCCCAGCCTATTTGCTGCGCTCACGCTCAAAGCAGTGAGCCGCGCCGCCGACCAGATGGTAGCCGAGGTGCGCCGCCAGTTCCGCGAGCTGGGCTTGCTGGAGGGTAAGGGCAAGCCTGACTACAACCGCTGCATCGACATCGTGACGGCAGCCTCACTACGCGAAATGATTCTGCCTGGCGCAATCGCCGTGATTGTGCCTTTGGTGGTCGGCTTCTTGCTGGGCGCGGAGGCGCTGGGCGGCTTCTTGGCAGGCGCGCTCGGCATGGGCGTCGTCACAGGGCTGATGATGGCAAACGCTGGCGGCGCGTGGGATAACGCCAAAAAGTACGTAGAAGAAGGGCACGAGGGTGGCAAAGGCAGCGATGTGCACAAAGCTACCGTCGTGGGCGACACCGTCGGCGACCCCTTCAAAGACACCACAGGTCCCAGCATGAACATCCTCATCAAGCTGATGAGTATCGTAGCGCTGGTGTTTGCGCCGATGTTCTAATCGCTTTCCGTCCCCTCTCCACCTCGCGTGGAGAGGGGTTGCCCTACCAAAATTGCCCCATAGGTGCCAACCCCAAAAACAGAAAACCCTCAAACCCAAAGGCGTACCCGAGGGTCTTGCGTAAGGCAAACCCATTCCGCCGCGCAGGTGCCTTGCGCTTCCAGCGAGTGCTCCACACGCCACAAGGTGCCTTTGCGCGTGAGCAAACGCAGCTGAAGATCCCCAACCTTCGTGTTGTGGCAGTAGCGCCTACCGCCCGCAGGCGTCTCGTAGCACGCCCCCAAAAGGTGGTGTGGCTCCACCCTAACCGTTCCTTCCACGCGAAAATCGTCCTGCTCCGCCACAAATTCCCACCTCCCAACCTCACCCGCCGCTTGCATCGCGCGACACGCGCGCCATCGTCGCAAGGCATAAAACTGCTGCCCCACGCGCAAGCACAGCATCCCCAATCGCAACGAGCGCGCGCCTAAGCGCGCCGAGGCAACGAGCATCTCAAACACGGCATCAGGAGGGTCCTCAAAAGCGTTGCAGTGCGCCCAGAACCACTCTTCCGCGTACTGCGTCCCCCACAGATGTGCCTGTTGCGCGGGCGCTCCATGAAGCGCTACAAGCGTATCGCCAAAAGCTATGGTTCCAAAAAAGCGCGCATCCCAATTGGGCGAAAGATACTTGGTGCGCGGCAAAGGCAAAAAGTACATCCAACGCATCGGAAACAAGCCCACCCCCTGCGGAGCGGGCGTCCACTCGAGCTGCCAGCGGAGCCCCGCCTCGTGAGCACCAAGCGACCCCTGCGCGAGGTTGTGGTCCATCACGTTGCCCTCACCCACTCGAAGGGGCAACTCGCACTCGCGCCAGTTCGTGTCAGCTACTGGTAGCACCTGCTTCGTGCCCCAGTTGCGCTCTGGGCAACGGTGATCGAACACAAACCCCCACAGCTCGGCTTTGGGCGGAGCAGCGCGCGGCGCAAGCAGCGTATAGCGAAGCCATACAGCAAAGCCCTGTTCAGGCACATTCGCCTTGAGAAAATACACCTCATAAAAGCCACGTTGCCCACGCCAGCGCGGACGGTTCCACTGAACAGCGGGAAATACAAGGGGATGCCTCATTCGCGGATTGCTCCCCTCCTCAGCCAGCGGATGCACACCCCCACTATCGCCGCGATACTCCCATCCACGACGCAGTTCAGCAGGTAAATAAACAGCGGGCGATCCCAAAGGTAAAACCCTAACGCCAGCAAGGCAGAAGTGGCTTTTGCAACCACCAACACCGTAAGCAGCGCGCTCTGGGCAGGCGAAGGCGCAGACCCCCAAAACGCAAGCACAGTGACCACGACCATGTATGCCACCGCCAACACGCGCCACAGCCCAACCCCGCTGGGCGGTAGCTCCGACTCAATACCAAACCACGCCCCCCAGCGGTTGAAGGTAGCCAACGTCGCATCGGGGGCCACTGCAAACAGCACCCCAAACACAGCAAACCCAACGCCCAACAAGCGCAAAACCCATGTCGCTATGCGTGCTTCCATTGCTGAAGGATTGCGTCAGCCACGCGGTGTGCCAACATCATAATCGTCACTTGGGGGTTGACTACTGTCGGTGTCGGAATAAGGCTAGCGTCGGCAACCCACAGCCCTTCAAAGCCACGGATGCGCCCGTAACTGTCAGCAGGGCACAAGTCTGCCCGTTCGCCCATTCGACACGAGCCAGCAGGATGATACGCGCTCAAGCTCAAATGCCCCGCATGCCAGCGACGGTTCAGGAACTGCTCGATATCAGCCTCACTGCGCAAGCATTCTGCGCCAGGCAGGTCGGTGTAAACCACCTGCGCGCCTGCTGCCAGTAGCAAGCGCGCCGCCCGCGCAATCCCCTGCAAAATCCGCCGCTGGTCGGCAACGGTCAAGTGATAGCGCAGTATGGGCATGCCGTTCGGTAGCCTCACGATGCGTCCCGAGCTGGTGTTGTCGGCGGTCAAGATGCCCACGCCTGCCAAGTAAGCAGCACGCTCCAGCAGCGCACGATGGCGCTCGCCCCAGAAGGGGAAAGGATGCAACGCATAGCCAATCGCAGGCGGCGGAAAAGTCGCCTCAATCAAAGTGCCCTCTTCCACCCACTCCGTCACGCCGTATGATTGCATAACCCCACGCCACCCCTCCACACGCTCAGGCATCTCAGCGAACACGCTCGCCGAGGGATGGATGTGCACATGCTTGCCCAAATGGGGATGGCGAACCCCGCTTTGCCACAAGAGTACGGGCGTGTACAGTGTGCCCGCAGCCACAACCACCGCCCGCGCGCGCACTTGCAAACGAGATCCTGTGGGCTGCCGCTCCGCATCCAACACCTGTGCCTCTACCCCCACGGCGCGATTGCCCTCAATAAGGATGCGCTCGGCGCGCGTGCGTGCGTAAATCCGCGCCCCAGCCTGCACCGCCCGTGGCAAGTACGAAAGGCGCATATCCAACTTCGCACCACGCGGGCACACAAAAGCGCATACCCCTGTGCCATGGCACTCACGCTGAGGGCGCGATAGAGGCGCATGGCGCACCCCCAACCGCTCAGCACCCCGCTGCAACACACGCCCATTCCCACCTAACACCTCGTCGGGAACAGGCTGAATAGCCAGATCGCGCTCAATCCGCTCAAAGTACGCCTCTGCAAGCTCCTGCTCCAGCACAACCCCAAAGGCGTGCCGCCATCGCTCCAAGATGAACGGGGGCGTGCGGAAGCAGGTGCCCGAGTTGACCACAGTCGTTCCCCCCACCGTGCAACCCATCGGGAGAAAAATAGGAGGCACTCCCACAGTGGCAGTGAACCCGTTAGCACGGTAGAACAGGCGTACCCGTTCGTGGAGGGGCAACTGCGTGTGCACGTGATGTGCGAGTTCGCCCTCTTCCAACACCACCACGCGTAGACCCGCCTCGGCAAGGCGCATCGCTACCGTCGCCCCACCTGCCCCTGAACCGATCACCACTACATCCGCTGTTTCCACCCCATCCCCGTCGGGGTAGACCACGGGCAACGGCGTCAGCGCGGGCAACGGTAAAGGCGGTTCGCGCAACGGGCGCTGCGCATACCCTATCCGTGCCTCAAACGCCTCATCCAACAAAAAGCTCATCCCGCATAACCCCTTCGCCGCACGCAACACTGCCAAGCGATAGGGGTCGCGGATGCGCTCCACAAAGGCACACGCCTGCCCATCAGACATGTGGCTGAACAACCGAGGTGAAGGCGAAAGCAGAGGCAGCCACTGAATGGCGTTGAGCACTCCACGAATCATCCACTGCGCTTCAGGCTGAAGGCGGCAGAACCACTCCTCAAAGCGCTGGATCACGCGCTCAGTGCACCCATTCTGCGCCTCCTGCCCCCACAACAGCCTCCCAAACTGGGCAATCACCTGCTTCTGGTCAGCGGTCAATCCCCTCATCCTACCGCGTGGTTGGAACAAGCACCTGCAAGCCGACCTTGAGGTCGCTCAGATGCTGATTCGTGTGCTTCACCTCTTGTTGGAGATTGCTTAGCCGCTGTACAATCTCCAGCTGCGTACGATAGAGCAACACGAAGCCCACAACAAGCACGGCGATTTGGAGCGCAATCAAGAGCTTCACCGCACGAAGCATCTGTTTTGCTTCTCCTTCCATAGCCTACCCTCCATTCAGCAAGGAGATTATACCTGTGCCCCTTCGCCCCATCCGAGCAGTCAGGTACACTGTAGACATGCGTACACGCCCTGAGCGCCGCCCCATCCGCGTTCTGGATGAACAGTTAGTCAATCGCATTGCGGCGGGGGAGGTGGTGGAGCGCCCTGCTTCCGCCCTCAAGGAGCTAATTGAGAACGCTTTAGACGCAGGCGCCACGCGTATCGAAATCGAAGTCGCTATGGGCGGGCGGCGTCTCATCCGCGTTCGCGACGACGGCATCGGCATGCGCCGCGAAGACGCCCTGCTTGCCCTGCAGCGCCACGCTACCTCCAAAATCGCCACCGACGCCGACCTGCACCGCATCACCACGCTGGGCTTCCGAGGCGAGGCACTACCCAGCATCGCCAGCGTGAGCCGCATGGAGCTACTCACCCGCGCCTTTGAGGAAGATATCGGCACGCGCGTGGTCATAGAAGGGGGCGAAATCAAGCAGGTAGAAGAGGTCGGCGCGCCCATCGGCACCACCGTCACGGTGCGCGATCTGTTCTACAACGTGCCCGCTCGCCTCAAGTTCCTCAAAACCGTGCCCACCGAGTTAGGGCACATCGTGGAAACCGTCACCCGCTACGCCTTCGCCTACCCCGATGTCTCATTCCGCCTAGTGCACGAGCGTCAGGAACTGCTCTTCACCCCTGGCAACAGCGATTTGCTAACAGCCGTCGCCGCCATTTGGGGGCGCGAGATGGTGCAAAGCATGGTGGAAGTAGGCTACGAACGCGACGGCATCCGCGTGCGGGGGCTGGTCTCGCCCCCACACCAAACGCGTCCCACACGCCAGCACCAGTACTTCTACGTAAACCTGCGCCCCGTGCGCAACAAAACGCTCACTGCCGCGCTGGATGAGGCATACAAAAGCCTCACCCCCGAAAAACGCTATCCCGCCTGCGTGCTACTGGTGGAAATGGAGCCGCGCTTGGTGGATGTGAATGTGCATCCCGCCAAAATCGAAGTGCGCTTTGCCCGCGAGCAGACGGTGTTTGAGGCAGTGGTGAACGCGGTTCGCGCCGCCCTACTGCAGCACGGAATGATTCCCAGCGCACTGCCCCCCAGCGCGCCCCGCTCCCAGCCTACGACCATCACACCCAGCCCTGCCCCCAGCGTAGAGGCGCTCCACCAAATCCTGCTTCAGCGGGCAGGGCTACCCCCGCAAGCAACCGCACCCGCCTCCCAAACCGTAGCCCCACCACCGCCGTCGCCGAGTGTCGCGCCACCTGCTGATACACCCACAGAGTCGCCCGCTGTAAGCAGGCGCGAACCGCCTTCTACCTCTCCCGATGAAACGGTTGCCCTCGTCTCCTCTCTCGCGGCAATACCTCCCACTACCGAAGCGCACCAACCAGGCACCGACCCACTCGCAAGCGTAGCCCCTGAAGAGCCACTGCGCACGGCTCACCTACCGTTTGCCCACCTGCTGGACGACCTGCAAATCTTGGGGCAAGTACGCAACACCTACATCGTGGCTGCCACACGCCACGGACTGGTGCTGATTGACCAGCATGTGGCACACGAGCGCGTGCTATATGAGCAGCTGCAACGCACGCGCGGCGCCTCGCCCGTTCCCAAACAGCACCTGCTAACGCCCGAAATCGTGCAACTGAGCCGCCGAGACGCCTTACTACTGCAGGAGCGACTGCCTGAGCTACAAGCCATCGGTTTTGAGCTAGAGCCATTCGGGCAAGATGCGTTCTTAGTGCGCGCCGTGCCCGCTATGCTGCGGGGCGACCCCGTGCAAGTCGTGCGCGACATCGTAGATGAGCTGGCAGAGCTTGCCGTGAGCCGACGCTTGTCCACTGCCCGCGAACAGCTGTGGGCAACAACCGCCTGCAAACTCGCCGTGAAAGCAGGAGACCCCCTCAGCCTGCCCGAAATGCAAAAACTGATCGAAGACCTCGCCCGCACGGAAAACCCATACCTATGCCCACACGGGCGACCGATCGCCATCACACTAAGCTGGAGCGATATCGAACGGCGATTCAAACGCAGCTAATGCGCTGGACACCTGAGCAACGCGCCGCGATTGAGCATGGCGACGGATTACTGGCGGTAGTAGCGGGAGCAGGCTCTGGCAAAACAGGCGTGCTAACCGAGCGGTTCGTGTATCTGGTTGCCGAGCGCGGCGTGGAGCCAGAACAGATTTTGACCATCACCTTTACCCGCACCGCTACCGCCGAGATGAAAACACGCATCATCCGCAAGCTGGAGCAGCGCGGCTTGCGCGAAGCGCGTACCCGCATCGAAAGCGCGTACATCCACACCGTGCATGCCCTCTGCCGACGCCTGCTCCAAGAAAACCCCTTCGAAGCAGGCATAGACCCTGAGCCAGCCGTACTCCCCAGCCCTGCAGCCAACCACCTCAAGCGCGAGGCGTTCCACCGCGCCCTCGCCCGCCTGCTCAAACAACCCCGCGACTTCGAAACTGACCCCCTGATTGACCTCATCAGCGACTACCTGAACCTGGAAAGCGCGCGTGGCGACCCCCTGCATGCACTCTACGAGATCGTCAAAAAAGTTGCCGACTCCACACGCCACCGCGGGCTAACAGCGAGCGACCTACGCCGCTGGGCACAGCACTACCCCAGCGCAGAAACACTCATCGCACACTACCTACGCCAAGCCGCGGTGGCAATCGCATCCCCTGCTGCGCAAACAGCCCCTGTTACCCAAAGCGATCCAAGCACCCTCACGCTCCAAAACTTGCGAGCGTACCTTGAGCAGCTGGCACAAAGCGATCGCGCTGCTTACGCACACCTATGTAGCCTCGCCAGCGGTATTGACATCGAGCTGGAGCAACGCGCCCGCGACATAGCCCTCGCCCTACTGCAGCTGACGATTGAGTACTTAGAGGCTTACGAGGAACTCAAGCAAACGCAAAGCGTGCTGGATTTCGACGACATGCAAATCCGCGCCCTGCAGATGTTGCGCCAATCCGCCACGGTACGCCACCGCTACCAGCGACTGTTCCAATACACCCTCGTGGACGAGACCCAAGACATTGACGCCTTGCAAGCGCAGATTATCGACATCCTCTCGGCAGGGGGCAACCTCATGGTGGTGGGCGATGCCCAGCAGTCGATCTATGGCTTCCGCTACGCCGACCCACGCGTGTTCGAAAACTGGCAAGAGCATGCGCACCGAAACGGGGGACAAGTGGTGCGCCTGCAAGCAAACTTCCGCTCGCACCCTGACATTCTGGCGTTTGTGCAGCTGGTGTTTGAGCACCTATGGGGCGAACGCTACCTGGTGCTGCAACCAACGCGCCCAAATGCGCCCTCGTATGGCGAAGCGCGCGTGCAAGTATGGCGCCTCCGACGGCGCGACACCACCTACGAAGCACAGCTCGTCGCCAGCCAAATCCACCACTGGGTTGTCAACCAATCCCTTATCGTGCATGACCCTGAGACAGGGGCGGAGCGCCCCGCGCGCTACGGCGACTTTGCCCTGCTCTTCCACCAGTTCTCGCGCGTGGATCACTTTGAGCGCGCCTTCCACGAGGTTGGCGTGCCGTACTACGTGGTGGGCGGCGGGCGCGGCTACTGGACTCAGTACGAAGTGCGCGACTTGATTAACTTGCTTCGCGCCCTCAGCGATGCCGAAGACGACCTCGCCCTGCTGTGCGTGCTGCGCTCGCCTTTTGTGGGGCTAAGCATGGACGCTCTCATGACCCTCGCCCTACGCGCCGAGCAAACCGAGCTACCCATTCGCCTATGCCTTGAGGACGAAAGCGACTTAGACCCCTCCGACGCCCAGCGGCTGCGCGAGTTCCGCGAATGGTTCGAACCGCTTACCCAGCGCGTGGGTATCTGGAGTGTCGGCGCAATCTTGGCACGCGCATTGGAAGCCAGCCAATACGAAGCGAAATTGCTGTCGCATGGCGAAGCAGGCAGGCAAGCCGTCGCGAATGTGCGCAAACTGCTCCAAATGGCATTAGACCAGCCCACCACTACCCCCTACGAGTTCGCCCAGCAGTTAGAGCTAACCACTCGCCTTGAGCATCGCGAAGGCAACGCTCCCACCTACGAAGAAACTGCCGACGTCGTGCGGTTCTACACCGTACACAGCGCCAAAGGGCTAGAGTTCCCTGTCGTGTTTGTTGTAGACACAGGCTTCCGCCCGAACAGGGGCGGAGTCAAACTGTATGTAGATGCCGATATCGGCGTCATTGCACTTCAAGTCGTGCGCCCCGACCACCCAACGCCATACCACTCACTACCGTTGCGCTACCTCGCCGAACAAGCAGAGCGCAATGAGACCGCCGAGTCACTGCGCACGCTGTATGTGGCACTCACCCGTGCGCGCGATTACCTCATCGTGGCGCTAACCGACGAACCGCATAACCCCTGGTGCAAGGGCTTGCGTGGCGCACTCGCCCGCTACTTGGATCGAAACGCTACGCACATTCCCCTTCCTAACGGCAGCGTCGCTACCTTGCAAACTGTGAACTGAGTCTGCCGCCCCGCAAATACAGCGACTGATAGGTACAATACCCTTCCGATGCGACCCTTGTGGACGCTTCTCGCAGGGATGGCGATGATGGCGAACGCACACACCCAACCAGAGTTTCGCGGCATTTGGGTAGACGGCTTCAACGAAGGCATCCACACCCCTGAGCAAATCGACCTGCTGCTGCAGCGCGTGCGCGCTGCCAAGCTAAATGCCGTCATCGTGCAAGTGCGCAAGCGCGGCGACGCCCATTACAACTCCAAGCTAGAACCGATTGCTCCTCAGCAGCAACCCGGCTTCGACGCACTGGCATACCTGATTGAAAAGGCGCACAACGGCACGCCGCGCATCGAAGTGCATGTGTGGCTCAACTGCCACCCGCTTTGGCCCGGCACCAGCTGGCCTCCTGACCCCAAGCACATCCTCAACCGCTACCCCGAAATCCAAACCGAAGACTACGACGGCAAGCGAATCACTGAAGTGGGCTACGGCGGCGATTGGGGACACCCGCTCTACCACGAGTGGTTCACCAAAGTCGCACTGGACATTGTGCGCCGCTACGACATCGACGGGCTGCACTTCGACTACATCCGCTACACGGGCGAGCGGTGGGGCTATAACCCCGTGAGTGTAGAGCGGTTCAACCGCCGTTATGGGCGCACAGGCAAGCCTGAACCGACCGACCCCCTCTGGCAGCAGTGGCGTCGGGATCAAGTGTCGGCAGTTGTGCGTAAAATCTACGCCCAGGCAACCGCCCTCAAGCCCCACCTAAAGGTTAGCGCCGCCTTGATTACTTGGGGCGACGGACCGCAAAACGCCGCCGATTGGGTGAACCGCTCCGCCTACCGCGCCGTGTTCCAAGACTGGCAAAGCTGGCTCAAAGAGGGCATTCTGGATATCGCCATCCCGATGGTGTACTACAACGAGGCAGACCCGCGGCGCGCAGGCTTTTTCCGTCGCTGGACAGACTTCCTAAAAGACCACCAGCACGGGCGCATGGGCGTAGTGGGCATCGGCAACTACCTCAACAGCATCGAGAACACCCTACGCCAGATTGACTATGCTCGTCAGCCCTCCCCTGCGGGCAATCGCGTGCAGGGAGTGAACTTTTTCTCCTATGCTGCAACCTCTGGCTCAGGCGTGGAAGGCGGCTCTAACCGCTATGAGGAGGCATTCTACACCGCCCTGGGCAACTACTTCGGCGAATGGGTGCCCACGCCTCCCCTACCGTGGAAAGTCGCCCCCACCACAGGGCACCTGATGGGCACAGTACTTCGCGCCAACGGGCTGACCCCTGTAGATGGAGCAACAGTAGAAGTGTATCAGGCAGGCACGTTGGTGCGCACGCTCACCACTGACGGCAATGGCTTTTTCGCAGCCGTGCACCTGCCTGCAGGCACGTACTCGCTCCTCATCCGAGCAGAAGGATTGCCTGCGCAAGCGATAAGCACTGTGTATGTAGCAGCAGGCATCGGCGTAAACCTACCGATTCTGCTAGGTGAAAGTCCGGCGCAGATAGTGCGTCGTCTCCAGAGCCTTGCCAACTTGCCCGACGGCACCCCCGTGACTGTGCTGGGCAAGATTGTTGTTCAAGACTGGCTCAGCCCTGAGCAACCCTTGCTTGTGCGCGATACGCTAAGCGACGCCCAAGTGGAAGTTCTCGTGCCCTCACCAGCCTTACCCCTGCTTGCCGACGACCGCGTCGCCGTGCAAGGCATCTTGCACACCTTGCCCGATGGCAAGCGCGTCCTCAAAGAGGCGCAGGTACGCTGGCTGGGCGTGCTATGAGCCAGAAAGCAGCCCCTCCTCTAAGGAGGAGGGGCTATGGGGGTGAGGGCTGTCAGCGCCAGTAAGCTTTCGAAATCTCCCCTCCCGCCTAAGCAAGAGAAGAGCGCAAAGGTGATGGCTTAGCAGCCTTGACCAAAGTTGAACAGCACCACTAACAAGTCTGCGTTGTTCACCACCCCGTCATTGTTCACATCGCCCTGACCCGAGCCACCAAAGTTGAACAACACAATCAGCAGGTCAGCGTTGTTCACACAACCATCGCCATTTACATCCCCCTGCGGACCAAGCCGAATCACCACAAAGTGATCGCCCGCAAGCTGCGTGAAGTTGAAGGGGAAGAAATCAAAGGGCGGGCTGGGACAACGCGCCCACGCAGGGTTCGGATACTGCACATTGGGCGTGCCGACATTCATTGCGGGCAGCGACTGGTTCGACAGATAAGTGCCTCGGCACGGGTCGCCCAAGTCTGCACCACCCGTCAAAATCACAAACAAGCGGATGGAACCCGTGGGATTGCCCAACAGGCTCAGCGGAATTGCCACCTCTAACCCATTCACAGCAGTGGCAGGGTCACCAACGTTGTTCGGGTTGTCTGTAACGCCTTGCACATTAGAGTTGTCGAAGCCCGCCAACACGCCCTGGTCAACAATGCCCTGACCCGAACCAACCCGCACAAAGCCTAAGTAGGTAGATTGGTTGCCCACAAGGTCGTGCCAATCAAGGTAAATGTTATCGTTGCCTTGACGGTCATCATAGCGGTTTACGCACAGCGCATAATCGGGATTGAGGTCAAACACTACCCCACTCATCCCCTGCACAGAGCAGTTGATACACCCCGTAGTGAGGTTGAAGGTGTTGCTCTGACTACGCCCCGTGTCGAAGTAAAAGTGGATTGCGTTGCCGTTGCCTTCTAAGTTGCCCGTGACGCCGATGTAGAGCATGTTGCCTTGGCGACGCACAAAAAGTTGGTTCAGCTCCGAGCCGTAGTCTACACCTTGCACGTGGTCCCCAAAGCCAGTGTAGTTGGTCTGCGAAGCGAGGGGAGCGGGATACTTGCTGGGGATGTTGCGCCCATCAGCAGGCTGCGCCCACAGCAGCGCCGCCGTCGCCACAAACACACCAAACACCATCGTTGGTCGTCGCATACACACGCCTCCTTTCCCAAGGGGTTCACCCTATTATACCCCACTTTCAGAAATCGTATTCTGAGAACGAAGTGAGACCTACCCTGGCTTCTCACTAAAAGCCCCCAGTTCCCCCTTCCACAGGGAAACCCTAAAGGGGTTCTCAAAACCTGAAAGTTCCCCCTGCTAGACAGGGGGAACCCCAAAGGAAGGCACTCGTTTGCCTTCGCAACCTGTGATCGCGGAGAGGGCTACTTCTTGCGGCGGCGCAGCCCAACTAAGCCCACCAGACCTGCACTCAGCGCAATCAACGATGCAGGTTCGGGAATGAACAGCGTCATCGCAAGGTTGTCTTGAGTGCGCGGTGCAGCGAAGGTGCGCGCCTCACCAATCTGAATAACCCCATCCCCGTTCACGTCACGGTAGAAGGCATCTGGCAACAGCCCCTCAGTGCCCGGGAGCGGCAGGCGGTTGACAATGCCTACCGTGGCATCGTTGCTAGGGACACCATTCAGCCGCAGCTTGATCAACACGCCCTTGTTCGGATTGGTGTTCAAAATAACACTCTCGCCAGGTTCATCAGGGACAAGAGTAAGGATGAACCCTGCCGGACCAGTAGTGGTAATCCCAGTCACACGCCCTCGTAGCGTACCCGCAGGGTCGCTGAACGCTGGGTCAGTGAGACTACCCGTCGTTGTCCAGCTATTGAAGAAATCCACCTCGATATCCACGGAGGCGTTTGTCACGGCTGTAGCAATAACCAACACAAAGTCGAAACGCACTAACTGCGCGGGGCTGCTCAGAGATACGCCAATCCCATCGCCCATATTGTACCGCGGCGTCGCACCCGTAAAAGTTAGTCCTGGGAGGTCAGGTGTTGGGGGACCGCCAGCAGCGTAGATAGTGTCGTAAATCCGCGTTTGGGCGCTCGCCGCACTCAGCAGCGCACTTGCCAGCGCCAAAAGACCAAAGTAGCGCTTCATCTTCGGGCACCTCCATTCAGCAATTGCGCTATCACACGGGCAGAAGCAATTCTGCCCCCCACCAATAGAAGACTCAAAGGTTGCCCGAAACCGGACAACGCCCTAACTCGCAAGCCGATTATAACTCGGTTCCAGCAGCATGGGGAATGGGAGAATTACCAGTTTTTGAGCCAATACAGCGCTAGGGAAAGCCAGAAGGCACCACTCAGTTTCCCCTTCTAAGGGGTAACTGATGGGAAGGGGTTCAAAAGCCTGCACCTAATGGCTCAACAGACTTCGGGTAGCCCAAGAAGGGGCGTGCAAGGTTGATAGGGAACTGTCGCGCAAGCTGCTCGTACCGAGCCACTGCCTCATTATAGCGCTTGCGCTCAACGGCGATGCGGTTCTCACTGCCTGTGATTTCGTCCATTAGGCGCACGATCAGCCAGTCGTTGCGCAGGGCGGGGTCGCGCAGCAGCTCTTGGGCAAGCGTGCCTACCGCCTGCGGGTTCTCGCGCAAAGCGTTCGCAAGCGTCTGCAAATGCGCACGCTGCTGCTCGTCAACCTGCCGAGCGAGTTGCTCTAAGCGCGGGATAAGGCTCTGCTGACGCTGTTGCACATTCTGCAGTTGAGCACGGCGCAACGCTACCTCCGCCCACGCGCGACTGAGCAGCCAATGACTCACCAGCAGATTGAGCACAAACGCCCCCACAACCACGGCAAGCACAATCAGCATCACCCGCTGACGTTGGGCGCGACGGGCACGCTCCTGTTCCACACGGCGGAGCGCTTCGCGCAAGTGTTGCGGGTCAATCCCCAACTCAGCGGCGCTGGCTTCAAGCGTTTCCAGCTCCAGCCGATTCTCTTGTTCCTGCTGAAGGCGCACCGCCTCGCGGATGACTTCCTGCGCCTGCTCAGGGTCTAAGCGACGCTCTTGCATAGCTCACCACCCGCGACCCGCTCCACCACCGCCTGAGCTACCGCCACCAAAGCTACCACCGCCAAAGCCACCCCCACCAAAGAACCCACCTGACGAGCGACTACCACCACTGCTTCCCGACAACCAGTCGCCCGCGTCAATAGCCCAAGTAAGACTAACGCGCTCCAAGCGCGGCAACACACGCTCCTGTACGTGCGAATAGCGACAGCGCGGGTTCTTGCAGGTGTAAGAAATGAGTTCCAAACCCCTGCGAGTGTAGGTAGGCTCGCGCACAATCCGCGCCGTCTCATACAGGGTATGCCCGCCGCATTTGGGGCACTCGCTATACGCACTAAACCACGCGACTTTGCGAAACATCTCCAGCGTGTTGCACGACTCACACTTCCACACGAGGTAGTTCACGCTGCCCAGCCGCTCTTCGGTGCGCTGCAGTTCGTTTAGGTACGCATCGTCTGCGTTCTCATCCAGCAGCTGCATCGGTTGCTGGCAACTGGGGCATTTTGGCGGGCGCTCCCGCAACAGCCACACCAGCAGCACCATCACGCCTCCTCCTACAACCAGCAAGGTCATCACCAGCGTCGGAGACAGCGTAGGGCGTGAGGATTGAAGGGGGGTCTGTATCTCAAGATAAGGCGTCGTTGGCTGGGCAGCGGGAGGCACATCTTCGAGAATCGGAGCGTATGCGTCTAGCCCTTGCGCGCGTCGGATACGCGCAGCGATCGCCTCCACCCCCGCAATCACGCCCCCCGCGATATCGCCCCGACGAAAGCGAGGGATGACCACCGTGTCCAAAATCTCGCCTGCTACGGCATCGGGAATGATTGCCTCCATCCCATAGCCCGTTTCGATCTCCACGCGCCGATCGCCTAACGAGACCAGCATCAGTACGCCATTATCCTCGCCGCGCTTGCCCACCCCCCAGCGATTGAACAGCTCCGTGGCGTACTCTTTGGGCGTGGCATCTTCCGTGCGCCTAAGGATGACCACCGCCACTTCCGCGCGGGTTTCGCGCTCCAGCGCACTAATAAGGCGGTTCAACTGCGCCTGCTGCTGCGGGCTAAGCACACCCGCCATGTCCACCACCCACCCCCCGTGGGTCTGGCGCGGATTGGGGATTTGGCTTAGCGGCTGCGTCCAGCTCGGTAAGGGCGCGCTCAGCCATAGGGCGCAAAGCGTAAGCACCCACACGGGCAGACACCTTCGCATTGGAACCTCCCAAAAGCATACCTTGATACGCTATGCAACACCAAGCGCAACAACCCCCGCAAATCCCAAAACGCGGTAGAGTTCCACACGGAGCGCGTAGAGTTCTACGCGAAGCGCGTGGAGTTCTCCACAAAGCGCGTAGAGTTCCACACGGAGCGCGTGGGGTTCTACACAAACGGCGTAGCACGGGCATCTTGCCCGTGCGAACCGTAGCGTCGGCATTCTTGCCGACGAAAAAGCCTGTAGTGTCGGCGTCCCGCCGACGAAATCCGTCCGCGAGACGCGGACGCTACGGTAGTGTCGGCGTCCCCGCCGACGACTTGCTTGTCATTCCGAGCGGGGCGAGGAATCTGAGACCCCTCGCTGCGCTCGGGGTGACGAAAGCTGCTTCTTTCCATCTCGGCTCGGAAGGAGCAGGTACAATCTGCATGTATGGAACCGAAATGGGTCTCTGTCAAGCAGGCGTATCAGGAGCCTGTAGGCAGTGTGCTGAAGGTACGCGGTTGGGTGCGCTCGCGACGCGACTCAAAAGGCGTTTCGTTTATTGAACTCAACGACGGCTCGCGCCTCAAAAGCTTGCAGATCGTTGTAGAAGCAGGCACTGTACCCGAAGAAACCCTCCGCCAAGTAACCACGGGCGCCTGCATTGAGGCGATCGGCACGCTGGTCGAGTCGCCCGCCCCGAAACAGCCCGTAGAGCTGAAACTCCAGCAACTGCGCATCTACGGCACCGCCGACCCCGAAACCTACCCAATGCAGAAGAAGGGGCACTCGTTCGAGTACCTGCGCGAGATCGCCCACCTGCGCGTGCGGGGCAACACCTTCGGAGCCGTGTTTCGCGTGCGCAACGCCCTCGCCTACGCCATCCACAAGTTCTTCCAAGAACGCGACTTCATCTACGTGCATACGCCCATCATTACAGGCTCGGACTGCGAGGGCGCAGGTGCACTGTTTCGCGTCACCACCCTCGACTTAGACCACCTACCCCGAACCCCCGACGGCAAAGTGGACTTCCGAGAGGACTTCTTCGGCAGACCCACCTACCTAACCGTAAGCGGGCAGCTGGAAGCCGAAGCATTAGCGTTGGCGCTCGGCAAAGTGTATACCTTCGGACCCACTTTCCGCGCCGAAAACAGCAACACCCCGCGCCACCTTGCCGAGTTCTGGATGGTAGAACCCGAAATGGCATTCTACGAGCTAGACGACAACGCCAACCTCGCCGAGGAGTTCCTCAAGTACATTATCCGCTACGTGCTTGACCACTGCGAAGAGGATATGGAGTTTTTCCATCAACGCATCGACAACACGGTGCTGGAGACGCTGCAGCACGTTGTGGAGTCGCCCTTTGAGCGGATTACGTACACCGAGGCGATCCAAATCCTGCAATCTGCCCCGCGCAGCTGGGAGTTCCCGCCCGTGTGGGGCAACGATTTACAAACCGAGCATGAGCGCTACCTCACGGAGGAGTACTTCAAAAAGCCCGTTATCGTCACCGACTACCCCAAGCAGGTCAAGGCGTTCTATATGCGCCTCAATGATGACGGGCAAACCGTGCGGGCGATGGATGTGCTAGTGCCGCGCGTGGGCGAGATTATTGGCGGCAGCCAGCGCGAGGAGCGCTACGAGGTACTGCTGCAGCGTATCCGCGAACTGGGGCTGAAAGAGGAAGACTACTGGTGGTATCTGGACTTGCGGCGGTACGGCACTGCGCCGCATTCAGGCTTTGGGCTGGGCTTTGAGCGGATGCTAATGTACATCACAGGGATGAAGAACATTCGCGACGTCATTCCCTTCCCGCGCACCCCTGGAAACGCCGAGTTTTAGCGTGCGTCTAAACGGAGTGAAGCAGGCGATGCGGCGACTGCATGCTGGGGCACTGCTAGGGCTGGTGCTGGTGGCGCTGAGCTTTTGGGGATGCTCAGGCGGCGGAGGTGGAGGTGGCACAAGCACCTTCACGCTTGCTGTCACCGGCAACCCGCCTAACGCTACGGTGTATCTGAACGGTCAGCGCGTGGAGAACCCACAGCGCATCAGCCTACCGCCTGGCACGCACCGCATCCGCGTGGAAATCACCTTAGAGAACGGGCAGGTCATCGCGCAGGAGTTTGTGATTGAGGCTGGCTCGGTTAGCTCCGTCCAGTACGAACTCAGTCGCTATCGGATTGAGACCGAACCCGCTGCGATTGAAGTTGTTGAGGGCGTGGATGCGACTGTGACCGCTACCCTGCGCGACCTTACTGCCAATACTACGCTTGAAGGGCAGTTTAGCTGGGCAAGCGCAGATCCAACTATCGCCACTGTGCAGCAGTTGGACGCGCGCTCGGCGCGCGTTGCTGGCGTGCGTGCTGGTGCGACCAAGCTTAGGGTTTCCGAAGCGCGCTCCAACCTTAATACAGAGATCCCTGTAGTGGTACGCGCTCGCCTTACCGAATACTCGCTGGAAGTGCGCCCCAACCCTGTCGAGGTTTGGGTGGATGAGGTGATCACGGTTACGGCAACACTGCGCCACACTGGAACAGGGGAAGTGGTACCAGGCGACCTAAGTTGGCGGGTAGCTAACCCCACGCTCGCTGCGTTAGAGCCAGTGAGTGCCGACACTGTGCGCATCCGCGGGCTGCGCCGAGGTACTACCCAACTGCGCGTGGTTGATAGGCGCACTGGCGCTTTTGCGGAAATCACCCTGCGCGTGCTGGACTTCCCGCCTCCGCCCGACTAAGAACGCAGCTGAGACAGCCCGCGAGCGCCCTCAAACCTTTACCCGCTTCCACCCGCCGTGCCTAAAAAGCGCAATCATCAGCACCCCGCTAAAGCCTGAGCTAAGCGACATCGCCCACCACGCACCGATTGCATCCCAGCCCAAGCCCAGCGCCAGCAGATACGCCAGCGGAATGCGCACCACCCACTGCGTAAGCAACGTGGCAAACATCGCCTTTAGCGAGTCGCCCGCCCCCTGCAACGCACCTGCTAGGGTCATCCCAAACGCCAGCAGCGGCTCCGTCAGCGCGTTGATGCGCAAATACGCTACCGCTAACGCCTTTACTTGGGGATCGCTAGTGAATAACCCCGCAAACTGCTCGGCAAACACATAGAACACCACCGCCATCGTGGTCATTACGGCGCAGGATTGCCACGCTGCCGTCCAGCCGAACCGCTCCGCAAGACGCTCATTTCTTGCGCCCAACGCCTGCCCTACCAACGCCGATGCGGCGATCGCAAACGCAAACCCAGGCATGAACGCAATCGACTCAGCTGTCAGCCCGATCGGAAGCGCAGCAACGGCTGCTGTGCCTGCTGCCGTAGCTGCTAAAACGCCTGTGAACATCACTGCGCTGGTGGAATAGATGAATGTGCGTGCAGAGGCAGGCAACCCAATCCGCAAAATGCGCCACCACCAGCTCCAGTTGGGCAATGCGGGTATCGCCAGCTCACGACGCGCACTACGCCACTGCAATAGCCACAGCATCAACGCGCCCGCCCACAGCGAAATCGCCATCGCAATCCCCGCGCCTTGCACGCCCAACCGAGGCAAGCCAAACTTGCCGAAAATCAGCAGGTAATCGCCTACGATGTGCACCAGTGTCGCCACAATGCTGGCGTACATTGGCGAGCGCGTGTCGCCCAACCCGCGAAAAGTGCCACTCAGCCCCATCATCAGGAAGCTGGCAGGCACGCCCAACAACGCCAAAGCCAGAAACTGACGCGCCTGCTGGTCTGCCCCTGCTTCCAAGCCATACCAGCGAACAATCTGAGGCAGTAGCAAATACGCCAAGAACATGAAACACGCACCCAGCACCAATCCCAATCCTAATGCTTGGCGGGCAGCCCTGCGTAGGTTATCCGTATCGCCTGCGCCTGCCATCCGCGCAACAATCGCTGTAGCGCCCGCAGAGACCGCCATCGCCAACGCCATTGTCAAAAACATCAACTGGCTCCCCACCCCCACTCCCGCCAAGGCGTGCGGCCCCAGCTGCCCAACAAAGATGCGATCGAGGAAACTGTTCGCGGATTGCACCACCGAGGCGGTCATCGTGGGCAGTGCCAAACGCCACACTGTGCGTGCGACACGCTCTTCTGCCAGCAGCTCCGCAACCGTATCAACAGGCGCAGCTTTCATAAGCAACCTTCAAACACACGCTTCTGACAATCAGCCGTAACGTTTTTGCCGACACCAGAGCCCCGACTTTGTCCCACGTGCCAAGGAACTTGTAGCGATTATACCAAGTGCGCCCACAAAACCGCCCCTGGGCGAAGGCACAAGTTAGCCCAGCGCTTGAAACCAGCAAGTGGAATCGGTTATAATATACGCAGTGCCTACGCACGGGCTAACGAGCTTGAGCGGATCGCGTTGGAGCACAGGCTCCTGGTTTGGCACGCGCGGGCGCTACCGATACCGCGCTCTTTCATTGCACGCGATGTCGGGGAGCCTGCGCTTGCCAGTGCGTACGGCTCCCCCATTTATTTGGGGGTTGAGGAGGCTGCGTTGCAATGGCTGAGGTATTGGTGCTAAACCAAAACTATGAGCCGTTGAACATCTGCACGCTGCGCCGAGCGGTGAATATGGTACTAACGGGCAAGGCGGAAGTGGTGCTGACAAACGGGCACTACATCCGCACGGTGTCAGGCGGCTTTGAGGCGCCCTCAGTGGTACGCCTGCGCTACCTAGTAAAGCGCCCGTTGCCCCAAGTGCGCGTCACCCGCCGCGCTATCCTGGCACGCGACAACTATACCTGTCAGTACTGTGGACACACTTCACGCGACTTGACGATAGACCACGTGATTCCGCGCCGCATGGGCGGCGGCGACACGTGGGAGAACTTGGTCGCATGCTGCCGCCGCTGCAACCTGCTGAAGGGCGATCGCACGCCCCAACAGGCAGGTATGAAGCTGCTGCGCAAGCCACGCCGTCCGCATTTTGTGCCCTACCTCAGCCCAACGCAGTACGCAAAGGCAATCACCCGCGAAGCGTGGCGCCCGTTCTTGCCCATTTTCGACGATTTCCTGCCCAACGAGCGCGAGTAGAGAGCATCGGAAAAGCGCTTCTGCCTTAGTAAGGAACACTCTCCTCGCTAAAAAGGGCGTCTCGCTTTAGCCCACTCCTACGAACTCGCGCTGGTGTAGCTACGCAGCGCAAACTTCCACAACATCCGCCCTGCCACAAAAAACACTAACGCCCACACCACAGCGAACCAGAGCAGCCCCGCCGACGCTTCACCGACCAACGCCTTTGCAGGAATCGTCGCCAAGAACGCAATCGGCAACACATAGGTAAACACACGCCGCAAAATCCGATCAAACACATCCGTGGGGAACCGCCCTATCTGCACGAACACATCCGACAGCACCCA
>JANXAW010000020.1 GCA_025061985.1 Fimbriimonadales bacterium | reverse complement strand
TCATACGCAGTGGTATCCACATCTACCTCAAGGATACGAACCTGCGGGTCGTTGAGATGTTCCTGTACCCAGTCGGTAGAAACAAGCACGGGATTCATAGTCCACCTCCTCTACGAGTATACCTTGTGTGGTATACTGGGGGCGTTATGCCAGAGGGGTTCACCTACAAGGAAGCGGGCGTCGACATTGATGCGATGAACCGTGCGATCGAGCAGATCAAGGAGAGCGTGCATCGCACCTTTACTCCAGCAGTGCTTTCACAGTTGGGTTCGTTTGGGGGGATGATGGCGCTGGATGTGAGTGGGTATCGGCAGCCTGTGATCGTTGCAAGCATCGATGGGGTGGGCACCAAAGTGCGTGTGGCGCGAATGATGAACCAGTACCGCGTGCTGGGGCACGATGTGGTGGCGCACGGCGTAAACGACTTGTTGGTGCAGGCAGCGCGCCCTCTGTTTTTCTTAGACTATTTGGCGATGTCCAAACTGGAGCCGCAGGTGGTTCAGGAGGTGGTAGAAGGAGCGGCGGAGTTGTGCGCTCAGTTGGGGATTGTGCTACTCGGAGGCGAAACAGCGGAGATGCCCGATGTATACATGCCGGGCGAAATCGACGTGGCAGGATGCATCGTGGGGATTGCGGAGCTGCACCAGATTCCAGCGCCCAGTCGCGTGGAAGTGGGCGATGCTGTGATCGGAATCGCCTCTAACGGGTTGCACACCAACGGCTACACGCTGGCACGGCGCGTGCTGTTTGATATTGCGAACATGCCCATCAACGAGTACCTGCCCGAAGTAGGGATGACGCTCGGCGAAGCGTTGCTGCAACCGCACCGCCCCTATCTAAACGCCGTGCTGCCCTTGCTGGAGACCGACGCGATACACGGAATGGCGCACATCACAGGCGGGGGCTTCTACGACAACATCCCGCGAGTGCTACCCAGCGATATGCGCGTGGTGATTGACCGTCGCAGCTGGGAGGTGCCCCCTATCTTCACGCTTATCCAGCGGTTGGGCGATATCGCCGATTCAGAGATGTTCCGCGTGTTCAATATGGGGATTGGGTTTGTGCTGATTGTGGCGCGGGAGCGTGCACAGGATGTGCTAACCAGTTTGCAAGTGTCGGGCGAGCAGGCGTGGTTGATTGGCGAAGTGCAGCGCGGCTCGCGCGAGGTGCAGATCATCTAAGCTGAGTGGCATGGCGGCGGTAGATGTTCAGTTGTTCTACTGGATTCACGAGGGGTGGCGTGCTGATTGGCTCACGCCGATTATGATTTTCTTTTCCGATGCGCTCAAGCCACTGCCTGCGCGTTTGGGGGCGGTGCTGCTATGGGGCTACTTGGTGTGGCGTGGGGGTAGAGGGCGCAGGTTTGCACTGTGGCTCCTGCCCGTGCTTGCGCTCACGAACGAGACCTGCGACTTGCTCAAGGCGTGGATTGGGCGCGAGCGTCCCTGTGTCGCCTTGCCAATAGACGCGCTCACAGGGGATTTGACTTCGGGGTCGTTTCCTTCGGCGCATGCGGCGAATATGAGCGCGTTGGTGGGAGTGGCGACGGCAGTATGGGGGCGACGTGCGTTTTGGGCGCTGGCGTGGCTGCCCTTCCTTGTTGGACTGTCGCGAGTGTACATCGGCGTGCACTATCCGTCAGATGTGCTGGGGGGCTGGATGTTAGGCTGGCTTTACGGGTGGGGCATCGTTTCGCTGGCGGGTTGGATAACGGCTCGTCGGCGTTCGATACCATCTTCCTGGCGCAACGACTCTGGCGGCGTGTAGGGCACAAGGCGCGAAACGCCTCCCGTCATCGAAACGCCCAACCACTGCTGGGCAACTGCCGTTGTAAGCGGGTTGTGCGTGACGATGAGCACTTGGGATTGGGTAGCAACGCGCTTGAGGTAATCCGCGAAGCGCTGCACATTCTGCCCATCCAGGGCAGCATCCACCTCGTCCAGCACCAGCAGCGGGCTGGGCTTTACTGCGTTGAAGGCAAAGAGCAGCGCAAGCGCGGTAAGGGCGCGCTCGCCTCCTGAAAGCAGCTCCAGTCGCTGGCGCCGCTTGTAGGGCGGCTGTACCTCCACGATAACCCCTGCACTAAGCGGATCGCGCGTGTCGGTAAGTAGGAGTTCAGCGCGTCCGCCTCCAAACAGCTGCTCGAACTGCTGCTGGAATGCTTGCTGTACCGCCTCGAAGGTGCGTAGGAACCGCTGGTGAGCGTGGGCGTCGATCTCGCGCAAGTTCTGCTCTAGCTGTGCGCAGGTGCGTTCAAGGTCATCGCGTTGGCGCTGAAGTTGGGTGTAGCGCTCGTTCAGACGCGCATACTCGTCAACCGCACCAAGATTTACCTCGCCCAACTCGGCGATTGCTTGGCGCAGGCGTTCCAGCTCTGCGCGTGCAACAGGGGGTTTCTCAGGCAGTGGCTCTGATGTGGTCGGTAGGGGTTCATCGGGCGCGAGCTGCTGCCACCGCTCGCTTAGCTCTTGCATTTTGACTTCTGCTCGCGCCAGCTGCAGCTCTATGGAGCGGTCGCGTTCAAGGTATTGGCGCAGGGTTGCCCGTAAAGCGCGCACTTGTTCGTTGAGGGTGAAGCTTTGCTCCAGCAGGGTCTGGCGTTGGGCGCGTCGCTGCTCCAAGTCGGCTTGCAGCTGCGCGATTTGTGCGCGAACGCGCTCCAGCTCGGCGTCGAGGGAGTGGCGTTGTGCTTGCAGCAGTGCATGCTCTTGCTGAAGCGTGTGCAGGCGGGTGGTGCGGGCGTTCTGGCGCTCGCGCAGGTGGCTCAGTGCCCGTTGTTCGGCGTCCAGCTGTCGCCGAAGGTCGTGCTGGCGCTCCACTAGTTGCGATGCGCGCGCCTGCAATTGCGCCAGTTCGCGCGTATGCGCTTCCTGTGCCTGTATCAGACGCGCTCGCTCTGCCTCCAATGCCTCCAAGTTGGCGTCAGGAGGTGTCTGGAGTTGGGCAGCAAGGGTGTCTAACTGTGTCTGAATGCGTTGTAGGTGCACCTCACACTGCTGTAGGTCGCGCGTGCGCTGGCGCAGTTCGCTTTCTAAATGCAAGCGGTGCTGCGCGGCTTCGCGCACGCGGCGCCGCAGGTTCTCCAACTGGTGCTGTTGGGCGTAGTGGTGGGTGCGATGATGCTCCAGGCGCGACTCAGCGTCGTGTAGCTGCGTTTCTGCAGTCTGCAGTTCGGCACGCGCGCGTTCCAAGTCACTGCGGAGCTGAAGCAAGGTGTTGCGAGCGTGGGTAGAGGTACCACCTGTGAGTGCGCCACTAAGCTGCACTACCGAACCATCCAGCGTCGCAATGCGGGTGAACGAGTTAGAACGGGCTTGGGCACGCAACCAGCGCACTAAGCGGGTAGCGTTTGCCAAGGTGTCTACCACCAGCACGCGCCCTAGCAAGTGCTGCACTGCCCGCTCGAAGCGCGAGTCATAGCTCACCAGTTCCGTCGCAACGCCTATCACGCCGTAAGCGGCGCAGATTTCAGGCGACAGAGGCTCAGCGGTGCTAAGCGGCTCAAGGAGGTCTAACGGCAGGAAGGTAAGCCGCCCTGCACGGTTTGCTTGGAGCCACTCAATCGCACGGCGAGCTTCGGCTTCCGTGGGGGTGAGAATGTCGTTGACCGCGCCTCCTAACGCAGCTGCAATTGCTTGTTGGTATGCTTCGGGCACGGTAAGGGCTGCGCCCACGGGTAGGTACTCGCCCTGCAGTTCGCCACGGCGCACCGCTTGCAGCAAGGCGCGCACTGCAGGGCTTGCGCCCTCGCCCGCTTGGATGCTTGCCTCTAAGGCACGAATGCGCGTGCGCAGGGTTTCCACAGCGCGCGTGTGGTGCTGCACTTCGCGTGTCAGCTGTTGGAGGGTCTGCTCACTGGCGCGCTGCAACGCCTCCAGCGCCTCGGCTTCGGCTTGCAGCGAGTCTTCGTGAGCGCGTTGCTGCATCAGCCCATCGTGCAGCGCCTGCACCTCCGCTTGGAGGCGATGCAACCGTTGTTCCACAAGCATCGCGTCATGGCGCAGCTGTTCGTGTTGTCGTTGCGCGTGTTCATACTGCGCGCGTTGCTGTAGGACAGTTTGGTAGGCGTTTTCGATAGCGCGGCGCTGATGCTCCAGCTGCGTAGCGTGGGCTTCCAGTTGCTGAATAGCGGGGATGAGCGATTGGGCTTCGGCTTCCGCTGTCTGAAGCGCGCTCTGCAGGTCTTGGATACGCGCCAAATGCTCGGCTTCCTGAGTGGCGAGGGTGTGGAGTTCCTCTTGAAGCGTGTGAACAAGTTCCTCTAAGGCGCGTTTACGCTCATCTAATCGGTGCAGTTCACCTAGCAAGCGTTCCTCAGCCGTGAGCTGGCTTTGGAGCACGCTGCGTCGCGTGTCAAGTTCGGCTTCCAGTTGGGCGATTGCGCGCCCTTGCGCTTCCAGTTGGGCTTCAGTTGTGGCGATTGCTTGCTCGGTCGCTGTGATTTGCTGGCGTAGTGCCTCTCGCTCGGCGCGCAGGTGTTGCACACGCTGAAGGAGCGCGCTATAGTCGTAGCGTAGCGACTCGCGCTCTAGCTGCTGCAGTTGGCGCGTCAGCTCGCGATACACGAGGGCGCGTTCGGCTTGCTGACGCAGGGGTTCCCGCTGGCGGTCTAACTCACGCAGTACATCATCGACGCGGGTAAGGTGCAGGCGCGCCGCTTCTAAGTCGCGGAGAGCATCTTTGCGGCGGCTGCGGTAAAGCGCGATGCCGGCGACCTCTTCGAGCCACTGGCGTCGCTCTTCGGGCGAAGCGTTTAGGAACGCTTCTACATCGCCCTGCCCTACAATCGCGTAGCCTCCGCGCCCCAGCCCTGTGCCTGCGAACAGCTCCACCACATCGCGCAAGCGAGCGGGGGTGCGATTAATCCAGCACTCCCATTCGCCGGAGCGATACAGACGGCGGGTAATTTGCACCTCGTCTGCCTCGATCGGCAGCCAGCGCGACTCGTTGTTGAACCATAGCGAGACCTCTGCCAGCCCTAGCGGCTTATGCACCGAGGAGCCGCTGAACACGACCTCCGTGGGGGTCTGCGCGCGCAGCGTACGCACATTCACCTCGCCTAACGCCCACACAATCGCATCGACCAGATTGCTCTTCCCGCAGCCGTTTGGCCCGACAATCGCCGTCAGTGGCGCAGTGAGTTCTACCTCCGTGCGCTGCGCGAAGGTCTTGAAACCGTGTAGGCGTATGCGTACGAGGGCGAGGCTCATTCAGCCGATCCCCTCCATGGGCTAGCACAGTGCATACGGCTCACAGAGAGCAAAGTTTCGCCATAGATAGCACTGCTCCTGCTGCAAGGCGGGCGCCGCAACACCGGGTTTGCTTTTCAAGCGCCTTTTTGCCACAGGTACAATCTCAGCGGGTGAAGGCGATGCAAATCACAGTAGTTGACCATCCGCTGGTGAAGCACATCCTCACACGCCTGCGGGACGAGACGACAGAGCCTGCGCAGTTCCGAGCCTTAGCGCGTCAGCTGACCTTCCTGTTGGCGATTGAGGCAACGCGCGATCTGCCCTTGCGCGAGCATTCGGTGCGCACGCCGCTAGAACAAACCGTAGGCTACTCGCTGGCGCAGCCAATTGTGGCGGTACCGATCCTTCGGGCAGGGCTCGGGATGCTGGAGGCGATTACCGAGCTGTTTACCGAGGTGCGCGTGGGCTACATCGGCTTAGAGCGCGACGAGCACACTGCCGTCGCACGAGCATATTACAGTAAGCTCCCTCCTATTGGAGAAAGTCGCGTGCTTTTGCTTGATCCGATGCTGGCGACGGGTGGCTCGGCGGCGCAGGCGGTGGAGGTGCTGCTGAACGCGGGGGCACGCGATATCGTCCACATCTGCGTGGTGGCAGCGCCTGAAGGCGTGCGCCTGCTCAACGAGCGATTCCCACAAGTGAAAATCGTAGCTGCCTCTTTAGATCGCGGGCTAAATGACCGAAAATTCATCCTGCCAGGCCTAGGCGATTTCGGCGATCGGCTCTACGGCACGGGGACAAAATAGCAAAAGAGGGCTAACCCCATGTGGTTAGCCCCAAAAGCGCTACACGGGACCTCCGTGTCCCAGATGCTTCATAGAGGTGGCCGGGGTGACCCTCTACAAGCACCGCCTTCCGTAGCGGCACGCTAATTATACCCCATCGCTGTGGCTTATGTCAATCTCCCCAAAGTGCTGCGCACCCTCTTGACTTTTTGCGTGCGGATTGGGTAATATTGCCTAGCGAAGGAGCGTTAGAGTGCGCAAGGGAATGCGCTTCAGGGAACCTCGGACACGGCTGAACGCGCCTCTTCCCCCAAGCCTCTAAGCGCCCTTCGCAAAACACTCACGGAGGAGGATGCTTCTATGAAGCGGTGGCTGATAGGAGTTACGGGGCTAAGCCTCACTGTAGGATTCGCGTTTGCTCAGATGCAGGACGTGCCCTTGGGGCACTGGGCATACCAGTCGATTGAGCAACTGGTGCAACTGGGGATTATCGAGGGCTATCCTGACGGAACCTTCCGACCGAACCGTGCGCTGACCCGTGCTGAATTTGCGCAGGCGATTGCACGCGCCTATCGCAACATTGACGAGCGACTGCGTGCGATCGATCGTCGTCTTCAGGAGCTTGAGGCACGTCCACGTGACGCGCAACCACCTGCAAACGTTGACGAACTGCGCCGCCAAATCAACGAACTTCGCACTCAGGTGCAAGAGCTGCAGAAGCTCAATGAAGCAATTCAGACTCTGCAGCGCTTAGCGCAGACCTTCCAGCAGGAACTGGCAGGCTTGGGCGTAGATGTGGACTCGCTCAAGCGCGACCTTGCCGCTCTGCGCGGGCGCGTTGAGGCGCTGGAAGGGAAGGAAGAGCGCGTCAAAGTCGGCGGTGACCTGACCTTCGGCGCATACGCCGCCCACAGCCTCGACGGCAAGGATGTGTTCACCTTCGACCGCACGCGACTTGGCTCGGGCAAGTTCCTGGAGGAAATCGTGGTGCCCCACGAGCTGGGCTTGACCGTCAGCGGTCAGATCAACGAAGACGTGTTTGGCTCGGCAACCTTCATCCTGGGCAACTACCTGCCGTACGTGAAGGGAGCTGGCAGAGCGCCATTAACAACCTTCTCTGGGCCTCTCACGATCGGCGAAACCGACTTTGTGATTTGGGAGGCGTTTGTAAAGGCACCAGTTAACCTGTTCGGTACGAAGGTGGACGTAACCATCGGGCGCTATCCGATCAAGATCACGCCTTTCACGCTGCAGCGGACAGCACCATCTTACTATGTGAACTTCCCGCGCTACGCGGATGGTGCGTATCGGCTTGATGGCGGAATGGTGAACTTCAACTTCGATACGTTCCGCCTGATGCTGTTCGCAGGTCAAGCCAACCAGAGCTCGAGCAACCTTCCCGTGTTCAACCAGGTGTTCTTCCAGAACCACAACGCAACCACCTCTGCGAGCGCGGAGCAGATCGCTGGCGCCCGATTGGAGTTCGACGCGGTGCGCGGCGAGAATAACAACCTGACCATCGGAGCGACCTACTTTGCTGCCGGCATCGGCGCGAACCAGAACTTCACCTTCTTCCAGACAACCACGCTGCAGCCTCAGCCCTTCGTCCGCGCAGCAAACATTGACCGCGTGGATGTGCTGGGCGCAGACCTGAAGGCGAAGTTTGCCGGCTTCACTGTGAATGTGGAGTACGCCCAGAGCAACTTCCTGCGCGATACCACAAACGTCCTGGATGAGGACAACTGGGCTCTGAATGCCAGCGTCAGCTACGACTTCACGGAGAACCTCGGGTTGACCGCTGGCTACTTGGAGGTGCGCCCGTACTTCGCTGCACCGGGTGCGTGGGGGCGCGTGGGCTACCTCTACAACCCGTCCGACCTGCGCGGCTTCTACGCTGCCGTGCGCTACAAGGCGACCGACGACCTCAGCATCAACCTGCAAGGTGCGTTCCTTGAGGGAACCGGTCGAGTCGCCAACGGCTACTCCAAGAACGACGAGGTCACGCATGTTGTAGCAGGCGTGGACTATCGTCTCACCGAGCAGCTGACCCTGTCGCTCAACTACGAGGGTGTGTTCTGGAAGCTTGGCTCGCTCCAAGGCTCGCCTGAGCCTGTGTGGAACTACTTCACCCTGGGCGCCAGCTATAGCCTCGGTGAGAACACCGCGCTGAACGTGCTCTACCAGCTGCTGGACACCGACGGCAAGCGCGCGGGTGTGGTGCCTGCCGTGTTCAGCGGCGGTCCTGCGGCTGGGCGCAAGAACTCAGGTGCGGTAGCTGCCACCACGCTGAGCATCAAGTTCTAACACCCTCTGGGCAGGCTCTTGCCCATCCATCCCCTTCAAGCCCCCGCAGTGGCGGGGGCTTGATTGCTTAATGCAGGAGTAGTACCCTACCTTTGCGAATCTGCCCGTAAAAGGTTTCTCTGTTGCCACCAGTAGTCACCTGCGCAGCAGCGAGCGCACAGCCGTAGGAGGGAAAAACGATGAAAGCCGTTGTAATGGCAGGCGGAGAAGGTTCTCGACTGCGCCCAATCACTGCGAACCGCCCTAAGCCCTTAGCGCCCGTAGTCAACCGCCCCATCATGGAGCACATCTTGCTCTTGCTCAAAGCGCAAGGCATCACCCAAGTGATTGCCACCGTGTACTACTTGGCTGACCATATTGAGGGCTACTTTGGCGACGGTTCAGACTGGGGAATGGCAATCCACTACTCCCTGGAGGACACCCCGCTCGGCACTGCAGGCAGCGTCAAGCAAGCCGAAGAACACCTGCGCGAGGGCACATTCGTAATCATCAGCGGCGACGCCCTTACCGACATCAACCTCAAACCCGCGATTGAGTTTCACAAGCGCAATAAAGCAACCGCCACTATCGTGTTGGCGCGCGTGCCCAACCCTCTTGAGTTCGGCGTGGTCATCACTCGCGAAGACGGGCGCATCACTCGGTTTCTGGAAAAGCCCTCGTGGAGCGAAGTGTTTTCCGATACGGTCAATACAGGCATTTACATCCTTGAGCCTGAGATTTTCGACTATATGGAGCCGGGCAAGCCGTACGATTTCAGCCAAGACCTTTTCCCTCTACTGCTGCGCGAGGGCAAACCCCTCTACGGCTACGTGATGCACGAGTACTGGAGCGACATCGGCTCGCTTCAGCAGTATCGCGAGGCGCACCAAGACCTGCTAAACCGCAAAGTGCAACTGCCTATCCCTGGCGAGGAGGAAAGCTCTGGGGTGTGGGTGGGCACAGGTACCCAGATTGACTCCGAAGCCCAAATTGTGCCCCCTGTCTGCATCGGGCGCAACTGCCGCATCAAGCGCGGTGCGCTGATTGGACCCTACACCACCTTGGGCGACAACTGCATCGTGGAGCCGAACGCAATGGTCGTGCGCTCCATCGTGTGGGACAGCGTTTACATCGGCGCGGGCAGCCAACTGCAAGGGGCTATCGTGGGCACCGGGGTCACCATCGAAGACAACGTTCAGGTGCAAGAGGATGTGGTGATTGCTGACCGCTGCCATATTGAGCGCGACAGCGTGCTTCGCACGCGCATCAAGTTGTGGCCCGACAAGTACATAGAGAGCGGTTCGACGGTGACGATGAGCCTGATTTGGGGCGCGAAGTGGCGCGGCTCGCTGTTTCGCGAGTTGGGCGTGGCAGGGCTTTCGAACATCGAAATCACGCCCGATTTAGCCACCAAGTTGGGCGCTGCCTACGCCTCTACCCTGCCCCGCGGCTCCACCGTGGTGCTGGCACGCGACACCTTCAAGGTCTCGCGGATGATCAAGCACGCTTTTATGGCAGGAGTACTTTCAACGGGCGTAGATGTCGCCGACCTGCGTGCGATGCCAATCCCCATCACGCGCCACTATATTCGCAGCTCAGGAGCGATGGGCGGGGTGTCGGTGCGCGTCGCGCCTACTAATGTACGCATGACGCTGATTGAGTTCTTCGACCGACGGGGTGTGTATCTGCCCAAATCCAGCGAGCGCAAGATTGAAAACCTCTTTTTCCGCGAAGACTTTGCCCGTTGTGATGCAGACGAAGTGGGCGAGATCCGCTTTGCCTCGCGCGCGATTGAACAGTACCAAGCCGATTTCCAACGGTTGGTGCAGCTGCCTGAAAGCTCGCGCCCGATCCGGATCGTTGCCGATTTTGCGTTCAGCCGCGTTTCGGCGATTTTCCCTGCGATGCTGGGCGAGTTAGGCTACGAAGTCATCGCTCTAAACGCCTATCCCAATCCTCGCCGTGCCCCTCGCACCCCTGCAGAACACGAGGCATTCGCTTCCAAACTGCAACAGGTGGTGCAGAGCCTTCATGCGACCTGTGGGATGCTATTTGAGAGCGAGGGCGAGCGCTTAACTGTGGTGGATGAGCGGGGGCGCGTTATCAGTGGCAGTGCGCTACTGGCTGTGTTCGCGCGTTTGATGGCTCAAACCTGCGCGGGCAAGCGCATCGCGGTGCCCATAACCGCTCCTTCTGTGATAGAGGAAATCGTTGCCCCGTATGGCGTGCAGGTGCTGCGCACACGCGCCGATGTGCGCGCCTTAATGACCACCGCCGCCGAGCATCCCGACACGATTTGCTTTGCGGGCGACACACAGGGCGGCTTCATCTTTCCACAGCTCCACCCCGGCTTCGATGCGATGTTTGCTTCCGTGCGGCTGTTAGAAGCCACCCAGAAACTCGGTTGTTGCCTTGCCGAGGTGTATGACGAAATCCCGTCATTTTACATGCGCCACCAAACTGTGCCGTGCCCATGGGAACTCAAGGGGCGCGTAATGCGCTTGCTGGCGCAAGAGGTCAACGGAAGGATTGAGACGATTGACGGGCTGAAGGTCTACACCGACCACTCGTGGGCACTGGTGCTACCTGATGCAGCAGAACCGTTAATCCACTTGTACGTCGAATCGCGCGAGGCGCAGGAGGCGGAGCGACTCCTGCAGGAGTTTGTGTCAATGATTGAGCGTTTCACCCAAAAAGAGTGAGGCGGCGGTAGGTGCAAGACTAACTACGGCTCCTGGGGGAGCTTGTCGCCCACAGCAAGGCGAAGTTGCAGTTCGGCGACTGCGGCATCGTAGGTAGCTTGTACAAGGTTTGTTTCAGCAGTCACGAGCGCCAGTTGCGCCGTGAGCACCTCCACAATCGTGCCCACGCCCTCGCGCAGCGACTCTTGGGCAGCCTCGTAGTTGCGCCGAGCCGCTGCAAGGGCGACGCGGGCTGCTTCTAAGCGCTCTGCTGCCTCGCTTAGGCTTAGCACAGCGCTCTCTACTTCGGCATAGGCATCGCGCTCCGCTTGCAAAAGGCGTTGTTGCGCGCTGATAAGGTTTGCTTCCGCTTCGCGCAAGTTCGCTCGCGCCAGCCCCCCGTCAAAAATCGGGTAGGAGGCGATGATGCTGAGGCTCCCTTGCGTGCGTGTGGTGGGGTCATACTCGCGGAAACCGCGTGCACTCACTTGCAAACGAATGAGGCTGTTGAGGCGCGCACTCTCCACTGCCAGTTGACTTGCCTGGAGAGCGAGTTCTGCAGCGCGTAAGTCGGGGCGCTGCTGTCGCGCCCGCTGCCAGAGTTGCTCCACGCTTAGGTTAGGATCAAGGGCGGGCACCGATTCTGGAGGTTTCAGCGTCGGCAGGGGGCGTTGGGCATCCCAGCCAATCAGTCGCCTAAGGTCGGCTTGGGCGAGGCGGAGGGCGTTGCGTGCCTGAATCTGTTGCACACGCGCGTTCGCCAAGTCAGCTTCGGCTTGCAAGACATCTTTTTGAGGCGCAGCCCCGACCTCTGCCTGCGCTTTCGCTACTTCCAGCAGGGTTTGCGCACGCTGAACGGCTGCATCGGCAACCTGCAGCAGCTCTTGGCGGCGCAAGACTTCGTAGTAGGCGCGTGCGGTCTGAAACAGCACACGGCGGATGGTCTCGCGTGTGGTTTGGCGAGTTGCCTCTGCACTGCGGGAGACTTGACGCAAGCGCAGCTCGCGCTGCCCGTTGTCAAGAAGCAACCACTCTAACCCGATGCCGTTCTGGCGCTGGGTGGTGTCTGTGATAATGCCGCGCGCTTCTAAGCGCGTGCGTGTTGTGCTGCTACTTAGGTCAATGCTAGGATAGAGACTTGCACGGGCGGCCTCCACGCGCCCTTGGGCAGCCTCGCTTTCGGCAAGAGCCGCCCGCACCACCCCGTTTTGCTGCAGCGCCAACCGCAGTGCCTCCTCTAAACTGAGCGTTTCTTGTGCAGGCGTTGCGCTTCCAAGCACAAGCACGCCTATCCAAGCTCCTATAAGCCGTCGCATCAGCATAGGGGCTTCGACGCGCTTGCCAAGGCTCCTGTTCGGCGATTTGCGCAGGATTTCAATCGCCAAGCGCAAAATTACCTCGGCGCAGGAGGCAAGGGAGATGCAGTACGTGCACTTAGGAAGGTCAGGGCTGTTGGTCAGTCGGCTGTGCTTAGGCACGATGAACTTCGGCCCACACACCAGCGAAGAAGAAGCCTTCCGCATCATGGATCGCGCTTTAGAAGTGGGCATCAACTTCTTTGACACCGCCAACACCTATGGCGGGGTGAAGGGGGAGGGGATCACGGAGCAAATCATCGGGCGCTGGTGGTCGCAAGGGGGCGGCAGGCGCGAGAAAGTGGTGATCGCCACCAAAGTCTACGGCGCGATGGGCGATTGGCCCAACGAGTCGCGCCTGTCAGCCCTGCATATCAAACGCGCGTGCGAGGCGAGCCTGCGCCGCCTGCGCACCGATTACATAGACCTCTATCAGATGCACCACGTCGATCGCGAGTGCCCATGGGAAGAGATATGGCAGGCAATGGAGCAACTTTACCGTGAGGGCAAGATTTTGTATGTGGGCAGCAGCAACTTTGCAGGCTGGCACATCGCCCAAGCCCAAGAGATTGCCAAACAGCGCAACTTTATGGGGCTGGTTTCAGAGCAAAGCCTCTACAACCTCACTGCCCGCATGATCGAGCTGGAGGTCATCCCCGCGTGCCAGCACTACGGGATTGGGATTATCCCGTGGAGTCCGCTGGCGGGCGGGCTGTTAGGAGGCGTGCTGAAAGGCGTGCAGGAAGGGCGACGACGCGCTTCCGAAGGCGTGCAGCGGATGCTTGAAAAATACCGCCCGCAAATTGAGCAGTACGAAGCCTTCTGCGAGGAGTTAGGTGAGGAACCTGCGAATGTCGCCCTCGCGTGGCTGCTGCATCAGCCCGCCGTCACTGCGCCAATCATTGGGCCACGCACCTTAGACCAGCTGGAGCGCAGCTTACGTGCACTAGAGATTCGGCTCGACGAAGCCGCTCTCAAGCGGCTGGATGAGATATTCCCTGGTCCGGGCGGTCCAGCGCCTGAAGCATACGCTTGGTGAGGGCGGGGTGAGCTAGCCCGCTTCCCTTTAATGCCGCGTCGGGGTATCCTTACGCCTGAATGCGGGCACCAACGGATACCCCACGCGGAGGGGCGGGAGTTTGGCTGGCGTTGGGCTGGGTGGCTTTAGTGGCGTTCATTGACACCTTCGCAATCGTGCCCATACTGGCGCCCTACGCCAAGCGTGTGCTGAGTGCTTCCGATGCGCAGGCAGGTTTGGCGATTAGCCTCTACTCGCTGGCGAACCTGCTGACAAATTTGTACTCAGGGGTTTTGATCGACCGCTACGGGCGGCGGCTTCCAATGGCGCTTAGCTTATGGGGGGCTGGTGGGCTAATTGCGCTCTATCCGCTAGCGCGTACCCCTGAAGCCTTGATGGTGCTGCGTGCGTTGCACGGCGCAACCAGTGCTGTGTTCGTGCCTGCTTTGTTTGCGCTGGTGGGCGAGTATGGTAAGGCGAATCGCATGGGGGCGATGGGCAGCACGGGCGCGCTGATTGGGCTGGTGGCGTTGCTTGCGCCCCCACTGGGCGGCATAGTGGTGCGCGACTACGGCGAGTCGACTCTGTTCTGGGGCGTAGCAGGATTGATGGCGATCGCGGGATTCGCAGCGCTATACTTGCGCGAACTGCCCTACCCACCTCGTGCAGCAGAGCAAGTAATGCCATTGGAGTTGTGGCGCATATCCGCCCTGCGTGCAACATTTTTGCTCACGCTGGCTATCACCTTTATGATGGGCGTGTTGCTGTTTGCTTTGCCCGTGCGCTTGGAGCAGGCAGGCTATGATGCAGCCACACGCGGGCGACTGTTTGGGCTGCTAGCGCTGGTGGCGATGGTGCTTATGGCAGTTCTCCGACGCGCCCACTTGTTGGGAGGCACGCTCCTCCGCGCTCAGATAGGCGTAGGAACGATGGCTTTAGGCGCGTTGGGGCTAAGCTTTGCGTCGACACCGTTAGAGATGGGCGTAGTGGCTGTCGTTTACGGGGTGGGGTTTGGGCTGACTTTTCCTGCAGTGCATGTAGCAGCGTTTGAACACGCGCCCTCTCATCGCCGCGGTACAAGCTTAGCGATGCTCCATGCCTGCTATTCCTTGGGCTACGTGCTGGGACCTGCTGCAGCAGGCATGGCAGGCGCTGCTGGGGCAGGCTCTGTGGGCGCATTAGTAGGCACAGCCCTCTTGCTGGGTGCGGTGTATACCTGCAGCCGCGCTTCACGATGTCAAGCTTAGCCCTCTAAGGCTTCGCAGGCATCCTTTACAGCGTCTAACGCACGCTGCACGCCCACTGTGGGGATGAAGGCGCATCCCGGCGCAGGGCGAATGCGCCACACCTCCCCCTCGCGCGCAATCTCAATCCAGAAGTGCTGCACCAAATCGTCCTCAGTGACCACCACGCGCGTCATCGCAATTTGACGCACGGGGTCATAGCGCGTCTCCTTGAAAATCACATGCACGTTATCGCTCACATTCGCAGGCTGAAACCGTGTGGGGTCAAACGAGCGCACGCGATAGATTTCCATCGGCACATCCTCCACCAGCGGCACTTCACAGTGCTCCACTTTGGTGAGCGTTAGCTCAAAAAAGCACGTTTTGCCCTCTGCCAGCCACTTTCGTTCGTACTTTGTATCCACCGAGGGGGGCACGGTGCGTGCAAATGCGCGGAACCCCGTGTCGGTGAGGTTGCCCAACACCCACTGGAAGTACTCCTCGTGATCGGTAAGCAGGTAGAACTCGCCCCCGTCTTGCAAGCGGCTGTTGAGCAGCTGCAGTTGGCGTTGGTCAAACAGCCGATGCTTATGGTGGTGCTTCTTGGGCCACGGGCACGGGAACAGCGCGTAAGCACGTACGAAACTTCGTGGGGTGATAGCCCGCGCTAAGATAGGACGAGCATCGCCTAGCAGCAAGCGCACATTGCATACTCCCGCGCCGGCAATCCGTCGCAGCGCGCGCTGCACGCTTTCCCACTCCAGCTCGATCCCTACAAAGTCGCGTTCAGGATGCTGCTGGGCGCGCGCAACCAGGTATTCGCCGTTGCCAAAGCCGATTTCCAGTTCCACAGGTGCTGTGCGCCCAAACACCTGTGCCCAGTCAATCGGACGCGCCACCTCGCGCCACAAAATCAGGGGCTTCAGCGAACGGTAGTAGGCACGCACGGGCTAAATTAAACCCCGCTTGATCGCCAGCAGCGCAGCTTCGGTGCGCGAGTTCACCTGCAGCTTGAACAGGATGTTGGAGATGTAGTTGCGCACAGTTTTCTCGCTCACATACAGGCGCGCGGCGATTTCGCGATTGCGCATGCCCTCTGCCAGCAGGCGCAGCACTTCGGTCTCGCGCGGCGTAAGCTCGCACAGCAGGTCGGGGGCATGCTCAGTAGCCGCGCGCATCCGCTGAAACTCTTGGATAACGCGCCGTGCGACCGCTGGATGAAGTAGCGACTCGCCACGCGCAGCTGCGTGGATGCCTTCCACAATCTCGTGGGCGGGGCTGTCTTTGAGCAGGTAGCCAATCGCGCCCACTTTCAGCGCCTCAAACACATGCGCATCGTCGGCAAAGATAGTCCAAATCACCACTTGCACATGGGGCAGGGCGCGCTTGATACGGCGCGTGGCTTCGATTCCATCCAGCCGGGGCATTTGGATGTCCATTAGCACCACTTGCGGCTCGAACTGCAGGGCTAACTGCACAGCTTGCTCGCCGTCGCTGGCAACCCCCACTAAGTCAAGGCTCTCTTCGTTGGCAGCGATGTCGCAAATTCCCTGCTGCACGCGGGCATCGTCTTCTGCCAGCACGAACCTTATGCGTTCCATGATGTCTCCCTCGCTAGGGGTATGCGGGCAACCACCTCTGTGCCCTGCCCTTCCGCGCTTTGGATGTGCAATTCGCCCCCAAGTGCGTGAATCCTTTCGCGCATATTCTGTAGCCCCATACCTTCCACTACTGCATCGGTTGAAAAACCTTTGCCATCGTCTGCAATCCGCATATTCAGTTGCCCATCTCGCACGTAGAACGTCACCCATAAGTTCTGGGGGTTGCCCGCGTGCTTCATCACATTGCTCAGTGCCTCTTGAACGACGCGCATCAGCATCAGCGTATGCAAGGGAGGTAGGTTAGGCAGCGTTGGTGGGCACTCGCAGTGGAGTTGCGCGCCCAGCCGTTGGGCAACGCGCTCTGCCGTGCGCATCACAAACGCTTGGAGGTCTATGGACTCTGGGGTGCGCAGCTGCTGGATCGTTTGGCGCGTTTCATCCAGGGCGCCCCGCAAAATCTCTACTTGCTCTTGCAACAACTCCAGCTCTGTTGGGTGCATCCGAGCGCGCAGGCGATGCATAAGCGACTCCAAGCCACGAATCACGCTCACCAAGTAGTGCCCCAGTCCGTCGTGGAACTCTTGGGCGATTCGCTCGCGCTCTTGGGCTAAGTCATACTGCTCGCGCAGCTCGGCTAACTCCGTACGGTACTCCACGTGACTGCGGTACACTTGGTGGATGAGCCATGTGGTGAGGCTGAACGCTGCCACGCGATACCAGAAATCGTTCCACTGCGCCCCTGAAAGTGGGGCGCTTGCCCACGCATAGCCAACCGCTGTGAGCGCCAGTATCGTTAGCAACGTTCGGGTGGACATCACAGCAGCTTCGGAAACCAGCAGTGGGAAGTATAGCAACCAGAGTTGGCTCTCAAGCCCGCCTGTAAGGCGCACCACCAGCGTAATAACCACCAAGTCGTACACGACCAAGGGCAGCGTCATGCGGTACATCACGCGCGGGTCTTTTAGCCCCACCCACGTGCGAGCAGTGGCAGACCCCAGCCCTAACGCAATCAGTAGGACGACGTAGCTCCACTCCAGGGTGAGTTTGCCCAAAAGCTTGTGGACAATGCCCCACGCAACCGCCGTGCCCACAATAACCCACACGGGCAGGTTTACGCGCGTAAACCTGCGGTACGATTCGGGCAGTTCCGCCATGCCTGCCTCCTACGCTTGCGGCGGGAACCCCGCGGCTTTCAGCGCCTCCTGCAACACCTCCGTTTCCACTTGCTCAGCGTCAAAGACCACGCGCACAGTTTTCTGCTGCAAGTCCACTTCCACTTGGCAAACGCCCGCTATACTCTCCAACACGCGGTGGATAGCACGTGCGCAACCCTCGCATTCTATTGTGGGCACGTGCCAAACCTTCTCCAACAGCTTCATTTGTGCCGAATTATACCGCGCTGACAAAGTAGGTCGCGTGGGTAATGCCGTTGGGCAGGCGCAGACGCAGGCGAAAGTCAGGCTCAATCCCTACCGCAACGGCAATGGGCTGCTCAGGCAAGTCGTGGATGCGATAGGTGCGCCCCACACTAGCGTCGCGTGCGTGCCACAGGCTAACAAGGTAGCTCGGCTCTTGCTGCCAAGCGGTTAGTAGTTCCTGCAGCCGATAGTAAATCGCCTCAATCAGTTGGGCGCGCTCGTCGCGGCTCACGATAGCGCCGTAAGGTGCAGGCTGATCAACACCCGATAGGGCCTGATACACCGAGATAGCCGTCTCTTGCAGGGGCGCGGGAAACTGCCGCTGAGCGAGGTTGACCCCGACGCCCACAATCGCAGTCTGCCCCATCAGTTCTGCCAACACGCCCCCCAACTTGCGTTGGCACAGGATAAGGTCATTGGGATACTTGAGCTGCACCAAGGGCAAGGCGGGGTAATGGCGCTGCAGAACGTCGGCGGTGGCAAGGGCGGCGAAGGTCGCCAGCAGCCCTACAGGTTGCGGAAGGGGCACCTCGCGTAGGATGAGCGAAACCAGCAGGCTCTGGTTGGGCGTGTCATACCAGTGGGCGCCTTGACGCCCACGCCCTGCGGTTTGATGGTCAGCACATACGGCATCCCAAGTAGAAACGCCGCGCGCCACCAGCTCGTGGGCGCGGCGCTGCGTGCTATCCAACTCCGCGTGGAACTCAATCCGCAAACTCACACGCCCTCAATACGCACGCCTAACAGCTGCAGGAACTTCGCCAACCACTCTGGATGCGCAGGCCATGCGGGAGCCGTGACCAGGTTGCCATCGACCACCGCCTTGTTGTAGGGAACCTCCTCGTACTTCGCACCTGCCAGCGTCAGCTCAGGTCCAACAGCGGGGTAAGCGGTGGCAGTGCGCCCTTGAAGCACGCCCGCAGCGGTTAGCACTTGTGGCCCGTGGCAGATGGCAGCAACGGGCTTGTTCGTCTCAAAGAAGTGGCGCACAATCTCCAGCACCCGCGGGTTGCGGCGGATGTACTCTGGCGCACGCCCTCCTGAGATCACCAGCGCAGCATAGTCGGCGGGGTTCACTTGGTCAAACGAGTAGTTCAAAGTGAAGTTGTGCCCTGGCTTCTCAGAGTAGGTCTGGTCGCCTTCAAAGTCGTGAATGGCAGTGCGGATTTTTTGACCCTCGCGCTTATCGGGGCAGACCGCGTGGACTTCAAAACCCACCATCTGCAGGGCTTGGAACGGGACCATGACCTCGTAGTCTTCAGCGTAGTCGCCCACCAACATCAAAATCTTGCGCGCCATCGTTGAACCCCCTTGCAAAGCATCCTCGCCTTGCGACTGAGATTATACCCTCCACAAGGGAAAAGCGACAGAGGTCGCCCCCTGTGCAAACGAAGCTCGCCTACGCAGGGTTACCAGCCGACGCAGATCGGCTTTGCCTGCACAGGAACGGCTTTAGCCGTCTTACTCAACAAAGCCGTGTCTACCCCTCTCGCATTCTGCTCCAACGCGGCGGAATTCAGTATCGACGCGGCGCAGCTCCGCCTCGAGGCGGCGGAACTCCGTCTCGACGCGGCGGAGTTCCGTCTCGACGCGGCAGAACTCCGTTTCGAGGTGGCGGAACTCCGTCTCGAGGCGGCGGAACTCCGTTTCGACGCGGCGGAGTTCGTGGGGGCATCGGCAAGTGTGTCATAATCAAGGCTCGTATGGTACGCACCCTGTGGCTAATCGGGCTATGGATGGTACTGGCTGGCTTGGGCTATGCCCAAGCCGTGCCCCGCTCGGTGGAAGCCATTCCGCGCAGCCCAACGCGCATCACGCTCTACTGGCTCCCCCCGCGCCACGAGACGCCAATCGGCTACCGCGTGTTCTTGGACGGCGCACCCGTCGCTGAGCTGGACGCGAGTGCAAAGCACTACGACTTCATAGGGCTGACCCCTGCCCGCGAGTACCGCTTAGCTGTGCAGGCGCTCTACGCAGACGGGCGCGCCTCTGCGCTGGTGGAGCGCGTT
>JANXAW010000025.1 GCA_025061985.1 Fimbriimonadales bacterium | reverse complement strand
AACCCCCTTCGGGTCCTACCACGATGCTAAGCGTTTCAGGCATCGGCATGCGTCGACAGCGCTGCTTGAGCGGCAGCGTGCCCTCCCACTCATCCAGCACCAGCACGGGGCGCGGCAACTGCGTAAATGCCTGCTGCCAGTTGTCCCACAGGTGCACGCGGGTTAGGCGCGCTCGGCATGCCAGCGCCGCCTCCTCCTGAGCGATTTTTTGCCAACGTGCTGCGTAGCGAGCCTGCTTTTCTGGCTCCCAACGAACGATACTACGTGCACTGGGCGCGAAATGGATAGCATGCGCACCACCCTGCACGCACAGGCGAACCACCACTTCGGCTTTGTCGGCAGGCACCAGCGACTGCAGGATGCTCACTTCAAAAGGCAGCTCTGTCTCTAAGGCGCTGGGCACCAGCTGCTGGAGCTGATGTGGCTCTTTGCCCAGCTGCGCTAGGTACACCCCGCCCTCGCCGTTCAGCAGGCACACCCAATCGCCAGCATGCAACCGCAACACCCGTCGTGCGTGATGTACAACCTCATCAGGCAAGGCACGCTCCTTTAGAGCGTCTTTGGGCACGAAAAAGCGCGGCAGCGCTCGTGGGGTTAGCACTTGCGAAACACGGCGGCGACCCATACTCGTCGTTTGCGTTTCTCCTCCAGTTTCAGCCCTGCTGCTTCAATCGCGGGGCGCACACTCTTGCGCCAGTTGCGCCCACTTGTGCCTGAGATGATGTAAACACCGTTCGGGTTCAAGTAGTTTGGCACCTGTGGTGCCGTTGCTTCCAAAAAGCTGCTAATCACGTTGCATACAATCAAGTCAAAAGTTCCCTCAAGCGCGTTGAAGCCATCCCCTTCGCAGACGCGCACGATTGATGCCACCCCGTTGCGCTCTACATTCGCTTGCGCAACTGCCACGGCAGTTGCGTCGTTGTCTACGGCAACGACCTCACGTGCCCCCAGCTTAGCAGCTGCGATTGCCAAAATCCCCGTGCCTGTGCCAATATCTGCCACGCGCGTATTCGGTTGCACGTAGCGTTCCAGCAGTTCCAAGCATAGGGCGGTAGTGGGGTGCCCCCCAGTGCCAAACGCCAAGCCGGGGTCTAACACTATCAGCAATTCTGCCGCGTTTGGCTTGTGGCGGCTCCAGCTGGGTTGCACGCGTAGTCGCGTGCCAAACCGACGACTGCGAAAGTATCGGCGCCATATGGTGTGCCAGTTTTGCTCTGTCACGGGTTGTACTTCGAGCTTGCGGATAGCGGGCAGGTCGTAAGCGGGCAACTGCTGTAGGCGTGCTTGAATTTGGGATAGCCGCTCCGACTCTTCCGAGGGAAGGTAAGCGATTACGCTAGGTGGGTGCTCGCGAACCTCTACCCCTGTGCAGCCAGAATCTATCAACACAGCCGCCACCGCTTCTTGCGCTGCTGGTGGCACGACTACGCGAATGCTGAGCCACTCGGAGGGCTTCACGCGGGGAATTATACCGCTCTTCAGGAGGTACTTCCGAGATGTTGGTTTTGTACCCACAGCAGGAGCAGGCGTAGGCTCAGTTAGGCTCATGGGGAGCGCACCAATGTCTGCCGTAGTTTCGTTCCTTACAACGCGGTACAGATTCACGCCAGTAGGCGTTGACTGCGTAGCCACCGAAGCGCTGCCGCGGCGTAACGCCGTGAGCTGCCTGTGAGGTCGCGCACTTGGGCGACTTTGATGGGAGGCGGTAGCGTCTTCAGTTGCTCAGCAAGTTGGCGCAGAGTGTCTACCGCAAAATAAATGCCTTCGCCCGCATAGGCGATCTCACCTCGCTCAATGCCGATGCGCAGCATCGCCCGAATC
>JANXAW010000005.1 GCA_025061985.1 Fimbriimonadales bacterium | reverse complement strand
ATCGAGCGCGAACATCGCGATTTTGAAGCCCTCACCTTCCTCGCCGATGCGGTTTTCTACGGGGATTTCCACATTTTCAAACACTACGCCGCCCGTGTTGCCTGCGCGCACGCCGAGCTTGCCCTTGAGGGTATACGGCTTTACGCCAGGGCGCTCACGCTCCACCATAAACGCGGTCAGCCCAGAGTGGTCGCGGCGCGCTTTCTTCTCGAGGTCAGTCCATGCCACGACGAGGTACTGGTCGGCGACTTCTGCCAGCGAAATCCAGATTTTTTCGCCATTTAGAATGTAGCGGTCGCCCTCGCGGCGGGCGGTAGACTGTATGCCGACTACATCGCTTCCTGCATTAGGTTCGGTGAGGCAGAAGGCACCGAGCCGCTCGCCGCGCGCTTGGGGCACCAAGAAGCGGCGCTTCTGCTCCTCGCTGCCCCAAGTGAGCAGCGTCAGCCCTGTCAAAGCCACATGCACCGACATTATCACCCGCAGGAAGGTGTCGCCGTATTCCAGTTCCTCGCACGCGATGCCCAAGGCGATGTAGTCTAAGCCTGCGCCGCCCCATTTACGCGGGATGCAGATGCCCAACAAGCCCAAATCCGCCATGCGTTGGTAGATTTTCGGGTCGGCTCCGTGCCGATCCCACTCGCGGATGTAGGGCTTGACCTCGTTTTCCACAAAGCGGCGCACCGTGTCGCGTACCATCAAATGCTCTTCAGACAAGGTGAAGTCCATCGTGCACCTCCTGCGCTCTGATTGTACCCTAAGTGGGCAGGGGGGTCTTAGGTACAATCTGCTTGCTATGGCAGCGCGGGCACAACTCGGCAAGGTGCACTGGATCGTAATCCTGTTTTTCGTGCTGCTGGCAGCGTTTGCAGTAGTGGCGTTAGCGCCCGTAGTGAGCAAGTTGCGCCAACCGCCTGCTGTGCGCACCGCTGTGCGGTTTATGGAGCTACTCCGCCAAAATAAGCTCCAAGAAGCGGCGCAGCTGCTTGACCCCGCAGTCCCGAAGGAGAAGCGCGACCTCAAGAAAGTGCTCGACGAGCGCTCGCTCTTCTGGGGCACTATCGAGAAAGTCACCGTCGTAGACTATGTGGAAAACCCCGCCGACCTCAAGCATCCTAAAGCCCGTGAGGGCGTGAGGGTGGATTTCCACCTGCAGTGCTACCTGTCGCAGGGGAGCGCGTTTGTGTACCTCGTGCCCCAAAACGGCAAGTGGGTGATTGTCGATTATGTGCTGCAATAACCGCGCATCGAGGGCAGACGCAGCAGTAGAGCAGACAATTGAGCCGCTATGCACGCGATTTTACTCTTGAACGGACCGAACCTGAACCTTTTGGGCACGCGCGAGCCTGAAATCTATGGCACGGAGACGCTGGAGGCGATTGTACAGCGCGTGGTGGAGTACGCCCGCACGCTGGGGCTAGAGGTACGCCACGTGCAATCCAATCACGAAGGCGTGTTGATAGATGCTTTGCACGACGCCCGCCAGTGGGCATCGGGGGTCATCATCAACGCAGGGGCTTACACGCACACCAGTGTTGCCCTGCGCGACGCTATCCGTGCCGTGGGGCTGCCCACTATAGAGGTGCACCTGAGCAACATCTATGCACGCGAGCCGTTCCGCCACACCTCGCTGATTGCCCCTGTGTGCGTGGGGCAGATTTGCGGGTTCGGAGCGAATAGCTATCTGTTGGCGGTGCAGGCAATGGCGTGGCTGCTCAAAGGCGCGCCGTAGTGGCTACAGCACACTCACTGCCAGCAGCCATGTTTCCAAGCAATCGGGGGCGTGGTCGAGCAACTGCAGGCGTGGGTGATGTGGGAGCGCGTGGCGCAGAATCTGCAGGGCTGAGCCGTAATCGCCATAAGCGTAGGCGCGTAGCGCATCGGAAAGCTCTGGTTGGTCGCGCATCAAACCTGCGAGCGCGCGCTCAATAAGCTGATCACGACGCGCCTCATCGGCGGTGAGCAAGGCATAAAGCGTGTCATAGCGTCCTAGCAGCTGCGCGGCGCTGAGCGCGATTTGCTGCCGTGCCAAGCCCGATTCTGCACGCCCCATCTGCGGCAGAAGGCGTGCGACATCCTGCGCTTCTCCGTGCCGAGCGAGCGCACGCGCCAACTGCGCCAAGACGGCAGGGCTTTCTTCCTGCTGCAAGCGAGCGCGTAGCAAGGGCGCAATCTGTGGCTCGCGGGGCAGCTGCGCCAGCACCGCTGCAGCATCAGCTCGCACATCGGCGTGTTCGGATTCTAACCAGCGTACAAACTGCGTCGCGCTTAGCTGCACACTGGAGTCGGCGCGTTCCAGTGTCGTGGTGATCGCCTCCAGCAGGCTGGCTTGCTCTAGCGGACCAGGGGCGCGCTCTAACCGTTCCAGAAGGTGGGGCAAGGCACGCGGGTCAGCGATCCGACGCAACGCTTGAATGGCGGCAATTCGTACCTCAATGCGCTCGGCGCTGAGTAGCTTCACTAACTCAGGGGTCGCTTCGGAGCTACCAATGGCGCCTAATGCCTCCGCCGCTTCCAACACGAGGTCGCTGGCAGGGTCATGGAGCGCCTGCACTAACGCGGGTACGGCACGCGCATCGCCAATAACGCCCAACGCCTTCGCTGCCTCACGACGCACCTCAGGGGTTGGGTCGTGCAGGGCTGCAGTCAGCTCCTCTACGGCAAGAGGTGTTTTCTCTTCCATCAGCGTGCGCACGGCTTGCAAGCGCGTGGCGACATCCGCGTGCTTATGAAGCTGGCGAAGCGCGCGCCAGCCGCGCGGGCGCACCGATGCTCGCAACTGCGAAAGCACATAGCGTGTGGAGCGTTCCTGTGGCTCGCGGATCGCCCACAGCCACGGCAGTGCCAGCAACCGAAACAGCGAGGCACACCCAAACAGGATAAAGAAGCGCGTCGGGTCTGCCACAAACGGCTTGATCGTCTCCATCAGCGCGCCCCCCACAAACGCTGCAATGCCCCCCATCAGCGCTACAATCGTGCTGAGCGCGCCCATGTACACCGCCCGCTGCTCGGGCGGCGCCACTGCCACATTCAAATTGAACTGCGTTAGCCCCACGCCCGCCCAAAACCAACCCGCCAGCAACTGAATGACAAACACAACCGCCACGCTCCACCCATACCGCTGTGGGTCAGTTAGCATCCATAGTGGCGGCAGGAAGGTAATCCCCCACATTGAAAGCACCAGCAAGGGCTTGTTACCGAACTTATCTGCCAGGTAGCCCCACACGGGCATCGCAAGGCTACTTACCAACGCCGCCACCAGCGTCATTAGCTGCACCAAAAGGTAGGGCATGCGGAGCTGCTCCAGCATATACACCGTGAAGAACTGCCCCGCAATCATCTGCCCCCACACAAAGAAGGTGTTGAACCCTAATAGCAAGCGGAAATTCGGAGTACGCCACGGCTCACGGTAAAACTCCCACATCCCACGCAAGCCCTGCGAGGCTACGGGCGTGCGAGGCGGCTCAGGCACCTTAGTTAGCGCCCATTGCGATAAAAACAGGAACAGCGCGCCTAGCCCATACAGCACGCCGAACGGAATCGCAGGCGATAGACGCGCTTGCTCAATCGCCCAGTCCAAAAACAGCGCAGGCGGCAGCGCCGAAGCCGCCGACACCAAGCCCAAAATCATATTCCGCTTGCCGAAATAGCGCCCCCGATGATCAGGGGGCACTAAGTCGCTGAGCCACGCGAGAAACGCAGGTCCTGCAAACGAACCAAAAATCGCCGATACAATCAGCAGCGTCGCAAACAGCTCTAAGCGCGGAAAAGTTGGGCTCAAGAACGGCAGCAACGGGATGACCACAAACGGCAGACGCGAATAGAGCGCGTAGCGCAACACTAGCCGTTTGCGACTGGGCGTGGTGTCGGCAAGGTACGCCGTGAAAATCTGCAACGCGCCTGCCAGCGAAGGCACGGAGGTGATGATTCCAAGCCACAGGTCGTTGGCTCCAAGGTAGCGTGCTAAGCCAATCTGGAACGCGCCAGAGGTGAGCGCGAAGAAAAGCGTAAAAAACACCGCGTCCCAGTTCGCCCAGACTAGCCCGCGTGCAATCTCCAAGCGCGACAAGCCCTGCGTCCTTGCGGGCTGGCTCATAGCGCGCGCACCTCCACGCGCCAATCCACAATATCCAGGTCGGGATCAGGCACATCCCCGCGCGGCTCTAAGTTCGTGTCCGCATTCCGCACAATCCGACTTTGGTCAATCCGCAAGTTTAGGTACTGGCTCACGCCCAGCGCGGGGTCGCCCAGCGAGTCCACTACTTTGGGCGTGGGGTCATTAGGATCAGTCAGGACGCGGTTTGTGGCGATGATGTTGAGTTGGATGAACCGTAGTGCCGCCGCACGATTCGGGTCTCGCTCTAGTTGGATTAGGTCGATCTCAAAGCGCAGGCGGTCGGAGTCGGGGCGCACTGGCTCACTGAGGCGGGGCGGCTCTAAATACTCGAACACGGAAAGGTTGGTGTTTGGCACAACACGGTAGAGGGCATACCCACCTGCAGGTTGGAGACCGTCAAAGCGCATGTAGTGCGTAAATGCCCCTGCTGCAAAGCCGTTGCCCCACGGCGGCGCCACTACAGGCACGGGTCCTGCCTGTCCAGTGGGGTCATTGCTTAGGTTGAACAGCACGAAGTACACATAGTCGGGGCGAATGCGTCCTGCTACTTGCACCTCAACGGCAATTCGACGCACGCCCGCGCCCTCAGGCGTCTTGGGGAACCGCGCACATGCCGCAAGCGTAAGCATAAGCAGGAATAGCCCACACTTGAGGCTTGCTTGCCCAAGGGCACAGCGCGGCATAGCCTCAGTATACCTGAGGCGTTCGGGTACTATTTGTGCCCGAAGGGGTGGGGGACTTGCAGCTACGCCTAACGCGCCTCGCCGCGCGTGCATAGAGGGCACACGATGCAAGGGCACACGATGCAAGGGCACTCGGAGCGGTTCGCGCAGGCAGTTGCTCACGCCCTGCGATGGCTGCGCTACCGCGACTATTCCTCGCAGGAGCTGGAGCAACGACTGCAAAGGCGCGGCTACACTGCGGAAGAAATTGAGGAAACCCTCGCGTGGCTACGCGCGGAGGGCTACTTGTCGGACGAGCGACTTGCAGCGCGACTGATCGAGCGCTACACCGCCGAGCAGCCCTCCGGGCAGAGGCGAATCGAGCAGATATTCACGCAACGCGGTTTAGCCGTGCCTGCGCTGGAGGAAGACGAAGAAACGCGCGCCGTACGCGCGCTTCAGCAACGCTTTGGCGAACCGCCACCGACTGCTGACCCGCGCCAAGTCGCGCGCTGGTTCCGGTTCCTGCTGCAACGCGGCTTTGAGGCTGAAACTGCCCAAAGCGCCCTGCGCCGTTGGAACCCTCACATAAAAGAGGAACTGTGAAAAAGTGCGCTGAGGAGGCTTGCCAATGGAACCGATCAGTGCGATCATCATCGCTTTCGTTGGGATTGCGGCAGGAGGCATAGGCTACTTAGGGGCACGCCTTCATATGCAGTGCGCCCACCAAGCAGCCCTTGCGGAGGCACAGCGCCTGCTGGAGCAAGCCCGCCGCGAAGCGGAGCAGGTGGCTCAAGAGCGCGAACGCCTCTCCCGCGAGTGCGAAGCACTGCGCCGCGAGGCGAGCCTGCAAGCCCGCGAGGAGGCACACCGCATCCTTGAGCAAGCCGAGCAAGAAGCCCGCGAGAAGCGCGCCGAAATCACCCGCTTAGAACAGCGCCTGCTCCAGCGCGAAGAGTTGCTGGAGCACCGATTTGAACTGCTGGAACAGCGCGAACACGCCCTAATGGAGCGCGAAGCCCTGCTCACTAAAAAGCAAAGCGAGCTGCGCGAACTTATCCACCAGCGGCGCTTCGAGCTGGAACGCATCAGCGGGATGACCGCCGACCAAGCCCGCGAACTGCTGCTCCAAGAAATCCGCGGCGAAATCGAACACGAGGCAGCCATTCTCGCCCGCCAAATCGAAGAGGAAGCACGGCGCGACGCAGAGCGACGCGCCCGCGAAATCATTTTGGACACCATCCAGCGCTGCGCCGTAGACTATGTTTCCCAAAACACGATCACCGTCATCCACCTGCCCAGCGAAGATCTCAAAGGGCGCATCATCGGGCGCGAAGGGCGCAATATCCGCCACTTTGAACACATCACGGGCGTGGATGTGCTTATCGACGCCACGCCTGAGGTGGTCGTACTCTCCTCGTTCGAGCCGATTCGGCGCGAGATTGCCCGCATCACCCTGCTCAACCTCATCCACGACGGGCGGATTCACCCAGCACGGATTGAGGAAGAATACGAGCGCGCCAAGCAGGAGGTAGAGCGACGCATCTGGCAAACGGGTGAAGAGGCTGTGCTCCAAGTGGGGCTGACAGGCGTGCACCCCGAAATCGTGCGCACCTTAGGCAAACTGCGCTACCGCACCAGCTACGCCCAGAACGTGCTGGATCACTCAATCGAGGTCGCGATGCTGGCGGGGATGCTGGCAGCAGAACTCAAGCTCGACACGCGCATCGTCAAGCGCGCAGCGCTGTTCCACGACATCGGCAAGGCACTGGAGAACACCACCGAAGGCCCCCATGCACTGGTGGGCATGGAGTTCCTGCGTCGGTATGGTGAACCTGAAATCGTGTGCAACGCGGTCGGCGCGCACCACTTTGACATTGAACCCGCCAGCTTGGAAGCGCACGTGGTGATTATCGCCGACTCCATCTCTGCCGCGCGCCCTGGCGCACGCCGCGAATCGCTACAGCAGTACCTGCGCCGCATGCAAGAGCTGGAGCGCATCGCGATGAGCTTTGAGGGCGTGGAGAAGGTGTACGCCATTCAAGCGGGACGCGAGGTGCGCGTGCTAGTCAAACCCAACGAGGTAGACGACTTACGCGCGCATCAGCTGGCACGCGAAATCGCCCACAAAATCCAATCCGAGCTGGAGTATCCAGGGCAGGTGAAGGTAACGGTAATCCGCGAGGTGCGCGCCACCCACGTGGCACACTGAGGGGATTAGGGCACGGAGCACTCCTACACAGGCTGCCATGCCATAATTCCTGCGCTATGAGACACCTCTGCCTTCTGTTGGCGTTAGTGGCAGCGGCTGCGCTGGCGCAAAACTATCAGCCCCTGCTCAACCACGAGCGGATGACCGAGCTGTTTATGCAGATGGCGCGTATTGACAGCGGCTCGGAAAACGAGGCAGCGATGACAGAGTTTGTAGCCCGCCAACTGCGCGAGCTGGGGGCAGAGACGGTAGTTATCGATGAGGCGAGCAAGCAACTCGGAGGTACGGGGGGCAATGTGTTCGCGCGCTTCCGCGGCATGATCGATGCACCACCCTTACTGCTGAACGCGCACATTGACACTGTTCAGCCAACCGCAGGCATCCAACTCATTCGCGACGCCAACGAAATCCGCACAGACGGACGCACCATCTTGGGCGCAGACGACAAAGCAGGCGTAGCCATCATCTTGGAGGTGTTGCGCACGCTCAAGGAGCGCAACTTGCCCCACCCGCCCTTGGAGGTCGTGTTCACCATCCGCGAGGAGAAGGGCTTGCAAGGCGCCAAGGTGTTTGACACACGCCAGCTGCGTGCCCGCACGGGGGTGGTGGTAGACGGCGGGGCAGACCCTGCCGTGCTGTACATCCAGTCGCCCACGCACTGGAGGTTTGAGGTGGTGTTTCATGGTAAGGCAGCACACTCAGGCGCTGAGCCAGAGAAAGGTAGAAACGCCATCGTAATGGCTGCCCGTGCCATCGCTCAGATGCAGTGGGGGCGCATAGATGCCGAAACCACGGCTAACGTTGGCACCATAGAAGGCGGGCAAGCCATGAACATCGTGCCAGAGCGTGCGAAACTGGTGGGCGAGTTCCGTAGTTTTGACCCTCAGCGCGCACGCGCCCTCGCCGAACGCTGGAAAGCCGTATGCGAACAAGTCGCCCAAGAAATGGAGGGCAGCGCCGAGGTGAGCCTTAGCCAAACCTTTGAGGCGGTGCGCCTCAGCCCTGATGCCCCAATCGTGCGCGCTGCGGTAGCAGGGCTGAAAACCATCGGGCTGGAAGCGAAGCTGGAACGCACAGGCGGTGGCACCGATGCGAACGCCTTCGCCCCCAAAGGCATCCAGTGCCTCGTGTTCCCCACAGGCGCTGACCGCATCCACACCACGCAGGAGCGACTGCTACTTAGGAACTTCTACCTTTGCGGAGAGGGCTTGCTGCAGACAATCCTGCACTGGGGTAGGCAATCCCAGCCACAACCCGCCGTAAGTGTGCCAAAAGCCACTGTGCAGTGAGCTAAGTCACGACACGCTCGGCTTCGGGTCGCATGAAAGCGCCGACTGCGCTTTCGATTCGGCACGAGTGAAAATCCGAAGCAGCAACTCTTCCGCCTACTGCTTCAGTAGCTTGCGTGCCCAGGCGTAGGGCAGCGCACCTGCCCTGTCTGCGGGTCATACTGATACGGTTGCCCCGAGACGGGGCAGACCAACATCGAGGCGGGTAAGCCCAACTCTTGCAGGCTGGCAGGAGGGGTCTCTTCAGTAGTCGCGCGCATCTGAAGCGCTGTGCGAATCTGGCTAAGGTTATTGCGGCACTCCACGCTCTCTGCAGCGCGTTGCACCTCACCCACGCGACTTGCGGGCGGAGGCGCTCCCACCGCTGATGCCCCACCGTTCGGCTCGTTCTCCGCTCCGTAAAACAGCCACACCGCTGCCAGTATGCCTATTAGTGCGACCGCCGCCAGTACCCCTACTAAACGCATCGCGCGTATTATACCAGCGTGCCCAAAACTGCGCTTGGCTTCGCGCGTCGAAAGTACGCAGGTATACTCTTTCCTGCGCAACTACAACCAAAGGCAGGAGGTAAATGCTATGCGGAAACTTGTGCAGCTGCTGGCGCTCGGCGTGTGCGTAAGCGTGTTATGGGCGCAGGAAGCTTCTAACAACGCCTTCCAGATCAAGCTCAGCGAAAACCAGCGCGAACAGTACGACGCCGTTGTGGAGATGGATGGCAACCTGCCTATTCCTGGTGCTGCAGGGATGGCAGGCAAGCTCAAACTGGTGATGACGGTCTACATGCAGGTGGAGAAAGTAGAGGAGGGCAAGGCAACGGTCCGAACCGGCTTGGAAGCTCTCGAAGCTGAGTTCAACGGGCAACCCTTCCCCGTGACCATAGAGATGGCGCGCAGCGTGATTCCCGACTCCACGGCTGTGGTGCACTCCAACGGCAAGCTCAGCGGGCTTCAGGCAGGGATGACCATCGCGGGCTTTGAGCTTCCCGGCTTTGACCCCCGCAACTTGGCAACCCTGCTGTTCCCCGTGGAACTGCCTGAGAAGCCCCTTACCCCCGGCACCTCGTGGCAGTTTAGCCGCGCCCTTAGCGGTGACCCCAACGCGCCTAAGCTGTCGCTGAACGCCCGCTACGAGGGGATGGAAGAACTCAACGGCACCAAGCTACACAAAATCACTCAGACCTTTGAGCAAAACATTGAGATCTATCAAGACGCATTTTATCAGCCCGTTGCCGATAAGGAGAACGCCTTGCGCGTAACGCGCGGGCAATTCACAGGCACCTTTACCATATGGTGCTGCCCTAACACGGGGCTGCTGCATCGGATGACCCTGCAAGCCAACGTCAACCGAACCTCGGAGCCCATCAAAAAAGACGGTTCCGAAGTCAAAGACTATGAGCGCACAAGCGAGACCTTAGTCGTGACGGCAAACGTCACGCGCCGTGTCGCTCAACCCGAACCGAAGTCTGAGCCGAAGAAGGAGGAGGGCACAACCTCTGGCTCGTAGTCCACGCCCGCAGCCCAAGGCAGCAAAGCTAACGCTCAGTGGCACGGATGCCGTTGCACTCCACACGGAGGGCGACGGCATTCGCGCCTTTACAGGTGCTACTCATCGGCACCCACTTGGGCAACGCGCGCCGTTTTGGAACCGCTGCGTTGCCCTTATGCTTGCTACGCTGCTGCTCGCCATTGCAAACGCGCAGTACACTATCCCCCCAATGATTACGCCTGGGGGCATTACCCCGCCGATTACTATCCCCAAAGAGGTTTTTGACGCTCGGAACCGCGCTGTGAGCGCTTCTGCCACACCACGCGCGCAAGAGAAGCAGCCTCGTACTCAGCGGCGCAACACCTTAGACGCCCTAAAAGCCCTCCGCAGTTGGGAAGCTCTTGAGGAAGAGTTCGAGCGCACCGTCACGATCAGCGGGCGCAAGACCATCGGCTTCCACCTCCACGATATCGAGGGCGACGCCATTGCGTTCCGCGACCAGAACTACTTCGGGCAAGGCGGCAAACGCTTCACCGACAATACGATGCTCACTATCCGCGTGAACAAGTTTCTCGGCTTTTTCACGCTGGACTGGCACTGGACGAACCACCGCTTCCGCAACCCCTACGATGCCCGCATCACCTACACTTACGAGTCGCCTAACTTCACGGTGGAGTGGGGCGACATCACTGCTGCCTTAGGCGGCTCCAACCCGCTGGTGCAGTTCCAGCGCACGCTGAAAGGCTTGACGGCTACTGCCCGCTGGGGCAACACACGCCTACGCTACATCACTTCCGAGACCAAAGCCTCGGCGCGCACCATCACCATTCAGGGCAACGATAGCTCCGGCCCGTACTACTTGCAAGCCAGCCAGATTGTGGAGGGCAGCGAGCGCGTGCAGGTCGACGGCGTAGAAAAGCGCCGCGGCGAGGATTACACGATTGACTACTTCGGGGGCATCTTGCGCTTCCGCGACGGGATGATTATCCCGCGCACCTCCACGATTGTGGTGACTTATGAGACCTATGCCCTCAACGCTGCGCCAAACCGCTTAGACGGGTGGCGCTTAGAGACCTCCTTTGGGCGTGGTGTGAACTTGGGCGTTAGCGTGCTGAGCCAAAAGTCTGCGGTGCGGCGTGGGCTACGCCGTCGTCAGGAGCAGTTTTATGGCTTTGGCGCGCCCAGCACGCCCTACGATTTGCAGTTCCCACCCTTACGCGACCCCGACAATCCGATCATCGTCACAGTAGCGGGCGTGCGCCAAGTGGAAGGTGTAGACTACTACTTTGACGAGGTGCTGCCGTATCGGTTCTACTTCACGCGCTTTATGCCTTCCACGCTGATTATCCAAGTGGAGTACACCCCGCGCCCTGACCCCAGCTCCACAATCGGAGGCGACCGCGAAGTCGTGGGGCTTGACCTCACGCTCCCGATTGGGCGCAGCGGGAGCCTCGTGTGGAACGCGGCGCGCAGCAAAGCCACCGCCATCGGGGCGAAGCTGGAAGCCACCGCTCATGTACTTACAGGCAGATTCGAGGCGGGCAGGTTGAGCCTGAACGGTATATTCCGTGATATCCCCGCTGAGTTCGTCGGGATTGAGTCGGTAGGCTTTCGGCGCAACGAGCGTGGCTACCAAGCTGACCTCAGCTACAAACTGAGCGCGGTTTCCTCTTTTCAAGCGAGCATTAGCCAGTTGCGTGTGGCGTCGATCAACCCGTTTAGCCCCATTTTTAGCGTGGGCTTCACCGACACTCGCATCCAAACCCTCACCTTCACGCACGCGCCGCGCGATGGCTGGCAACTCACGCTGAACCACAACGCTAACGCCACGCGCACCCGCAACAGCCGTACCGACCAGAACCGCTACAGCCTTAGTCTCGCTCGCGGGTGGCGCACATTCAACTTTGCGGTTGGCTACGAGCGTTCCCGCTCGGATGCGCGCGGCGCGCTGGGCACTGGCTCCCGCCTTGCTTACGATGTGCAAAGCATCCGCTCGCAGCTGGATTGGACGCCCAACACACGCCTGACCATCCGCGCCTCCCTTGCCCAAAGCGAGGTGCAGCAAGCGCAAACGAGCAGCGGACGCGACACGAACACGCGCTTCCGCTCGCGCGACTACACCGTGGAGGCGAGTTGGCGCCCCTCCGACATGCTCAGCGTCACCTACCGCTGGCGCGAGAGCGATTCGGGCACGCTGGGCGTAAGCAACCCATTGCCTCGTTCGCGCCAATTCACTGACCCCCTCCCGCCGACCTTCGGCGTGCCCACCAACCCATGGGGCGTTGGCTACAACGGCAACGGCTTCTCGTCAGGCGCACCTCTGTTTAGCGGCTTTACCTACTACGGCGTTCGCGGCTCCGGGCAGGACTTCAGCCTCCAGTGGATGCCTATCCCCACGCTCACCATAGACCTCCAGTGGAGCGAGAACCGCTCTGAAGGCGACCTGCAAACGAACAGTGCCCAAAAGTCCCTTAGCGCGAGCATTAGCTATGCCCCTTTCAGCTGGCTTGCGCTGGCTGCTAACTGGTCCCGGCAAGATGTTCGCTTCCTCTCTGCGGTGGGCACTTCTCGCAGCGAGTTCCTCACGCTGTCGGCAGATATCGGTCCGCTAAGCCGTTGGACAGTCAGCCTTAACTTCTACACGATGACCACACGCAGTGTGTTAGGCGAGGGCTTTCAAGGTAGGCAGGGCACCTTCGTGCAACAGCCGCGCGGTTTTTCGGCACGAATCACCTACGATGTGGGGCGCAACCAGAACCTGTTTGCAGAGTTCCAGCGCACTGATCTAAAGGGCTACCAGCCCGCCCGCGACACGCTCTTCAGCATTGGCTATGAGTACCGCATCACGCGCAACTGGTCGTTCGTGGCGAGCTACCGCTTCCGCGAGCAGCTCAACTTGGATCCCCAATACAGTCAGCACAGCTACCGCGCCCGCTCGCTGGACTTGAGCCTGAACTGGGCGTTTTAGCCCTCCCGCAAGGTACAATACCGCCACTATGGGACACCTGCTGTTGGTTGGTGCAGATAGCACTATCGGTCAATCCGTTGCAAAGGCGTTCCTAGAGGATGAGTGGGAGGTTTGGGCGATTGGGCGCCACCCCGAACGCTTCGCGCCTGGCGTGCAGTGGAGTTACGCTGTCTCGAATGTCGCTGACTTTGAGCAGATGACGCGGGCTGCCCAAGCGCTTCAGCAGCACCTGCAGGCGCAAGGCGAGCGTCAAGTGGACGCGCTGGTGTACACCGTGGGCGACATCCTTGCACAAAAGACCCACGAGATGGGGATAGAGGCATGGCAGCGGATTATGGACGCCAACCTCACAGGCGCGTTTGTGGCAACGCGCGTGTTTAGCCCGCTGTTTAGCCCCGAACCGCATCTGTTTTACATCGGCGCACTCACCGAGCGGCTCATCCTGCCTGGCTTGAGCGCCTACGCCACAGCAAAGGCGGGGTTAGAGATCTTCGCGCAGGTGGTTGCTAAAGAACAGCCACGCTGGAAGGTCACGGTCGTGCGCCCTGGCGCCGTTGCCACTCGATTTTGGGAGCGCGTGCCGTTCCGCCTGCCACCTAAGGCACTGCAACCTGAAGATGTTGCCCTGCGAATATTAGAGGCGTACTACAACGAGCACAGGGGTACGCTGGATATCGTCCCTGAATGACCAGCGACGCAGGCGCAAGCGTGCCTCATTCTGCTCGCTCTGTGCGGCGGGCGCGCTCCCACTCGCGCAAGCTCTCCAAAACATTCCCTTCATACAGCGCCCGCCGCATAGCGCGAATTTCCTCATCCGTGATGGGACCCAGCTGCTGTGTGAGCAGCCACTCGCCTACTGTGCGTTCATCGCGCTCCAAGTAGCTAAGCAGCAGTTCGTCCCACGCCGTTTGCGGGAGCATCCGCCCCCCTTGATAGCGACACTGAGGGCATTCATAATGCACCTCCACGCGGTTGGCGCCCATCGTGTGCCCGTGGTAGGCAATGTAGGTGAAATCGTCCAAAGTGATCGGCGCATTGCAGCGACGGCAGCGCAGCTTCATGGCATGCCCGTTCCCCACGTACGCGGTAGAAAGATTTGCTCGTACTTCATCAGGGCATAGCGGTCAGTCATCCCCGCAAGGTAGTCGCACACCGCTTGCACACGCGCCTCCACTGTGTCCTCTTTGGGGTGGAAGTTCGGCGACATCTCGTGAGGGTTTTTGTAGTAGTACTCGAACATCTGGCGCAGCAAGACTTTCATCTTTTCGCGTTCGCGCTGCACCGCTGGATGGTGATAGAGGTTTTCAAACATAAACTCTTTCATTCGGTTGACGGCTTCCAGCATTGGCGCGCTCATCTGCACAACAGGCTTGCCGTCGCTGGTCTCCACCACATCAATGACCATGCGGGCGATGCGTTCGCTGTGGGTTCTGCCTAAGAAGTCAACCAGGTCCCGTGGCAGCGAGTCGGGCTTGAGCAGCCCCGCACGCACGCCGTCGTCAAAGTCGTGATTGAGGTAGGCGATGCGGTCGGCGATGCGCACCACAGCAGCTTCGAGATGCACCGTCTTTTCGGATTCGTCGGCGGTAAGGTCAGCGCGCCCTTTGGAATGCCCTAAGATACCCTCGCGCACCTCGTGCGTGAGGTTTAGCCCGCGCCCGTCCTTTTCAAGGCAGTCTACTACGCGCAGGCTCTGCTCGTAATGGCGGAAGCGTTTACCAGGCAGGTACTCCTGCATGATTTCATCGAGGGCTTCCTCGCCGGTATGCCCGAATGGAGGGTGCCCCAAGTCGTGGGCGAGGGCAATTGCTTCCGTGAGGTCCTCGTTGAGGCGCAGGGCGCGGCTGATAGTGCGAGCGATTTGTGCCACCTCCAGCGTGTGCGTCAGGCGCGTGCGGTAATGGTCTTCGTTGGGGTCTAAGAACACTTGCGTTTTGTGCTTGAGGCGGCGGAATGCTTTGCAGTGGATGATGCGGTCGCGATCGCGTTGGAAGGCGGTGCGCACAGGATCGGGTGGCTCGGGCACAGGTCGCCCGCGCGATTCTGCGCTCTTTGTGGCATATGGCGCCAAAAGTTGGTACTCCAGCTGCTCCAATCGCTCGCGTACTGTCATGGCGGTTAGTATTGAATAAGCGTGTACACATCGTAGCCGCGCAGGTTCTTGCGCCCGTTGAGGAAGGTGAGCTCAATCAGAAACACAAAGCCCACTACCACTCCGCCCAGTCGCTCAACCAAGCGGGCGGCAGCTCGCGCTGTGCCCCCCGTGGCTAGCAGGTCGTCCACTATAACCACGCGCTGCCCTGGCTCTACGGCGTCTGTGTGGATTTCCACGGTGTTGGTGCCGTACTCAAGGGCGTACTCTTCGCTGATTTTGTCTCCGGGCAGCTTGCCCAACTTGCGAATCGGCACAAAGCCCAGCCCCAAGTTGATGGCAATCGGCAAGCCGAACACGAACCCGCGCGATTCGATGGCTGCAATAAGATCGGGCTTGAGTTCGCGCGCGTGCTCAGTCATTAGATCAATCACTTCCTTGAGCGCCTGCGGGTGCCTAAGCACGGGCGTGATGTCTTTGAAGATAATGCCCGGCTCGGGGAAGTTCGGAATGTCGCGCACCAGCTGCGCCGCCAACAGCTCGCGCATCTTCTGCCCCTCCATTTGCGCGGAAAGTATACCCCACCTGAGCGTGTGCGAAAACTTTTTCACTGCGGCTGATGGCGGAAATCGCGCCCCTGGCAGCGGAATAGGTACAATCTCTTGCCGTGCGCATCCCCGCTTGGCTGAAAGTGGCGTTAGGCATAGGAGCAGTAGCAGCAGGCACAACGTGGTTCCTTCGCAAGGTCTGGTTCTATCGTGACCCTGTGCGCATCCCACCAGAGGACCCAAGCCTCATCCTAGCGCCGTGCGATGGCAAGGTGGTCTACATTCGCCCCGTAAGTGCCGACGGCACTGTGTTCGCAGAGAAGTTGGGGCGCCCTATCCCGATTACCGAGATTACGCGCGCCGAGTGGGAAGGCACCTCACCTGAGGGCTGGCTGATAGGGATTTACATGAGTCCGCTGGACGTGCATTACAACTACGCGCCGATTGCTGGCGTGGTTCGCAAGATTGTCTACACGCCCGCGCGAGTGAACCTCCCAATGGTGGACTTGTGGGAGTATGTGAGTATGACTTGGCTGCGCCGCGCCGTAGACCTGCTAGGCAAACGCTACTACTTGGAGAACGAGCGCCAGACTATCTTTTTGGAGAACGAGCGTGTGCGCGTCGCGGTGGTGGAGATCGCCGACAAGTTCGTCAACAAAATCACGACTTTCGTGCGCGAGGGGCAGCAGGTACAACCCGCCCAAAAGCTCACCTTTATCGAGCGCGGTAGTCAGGTAGACCTGCTCATCTTTTCGCGAGCAGTAGACATCCTTACGCACACAGGCGCGCAAGTGTATGGTGGTCAAACGCCGGTGGCGCGCCTTAAGTCGCCGCCCACCCACTAAGGGTCAAGACTCCAAGGGCACCAAGTTCACAGAGAGGATGTACTCGTGCTGGCGGATTGCCTTGAGGGTGCCCTCGGAAGGCGCGATATCCAGTTGGATGCGTGCGACTGCTGCCTCCGCGCCCGCGAAGATGATGTTCTCGGTCTCTTGCACGTTGATGTTTGCCTCGCGCAGGCAGTTGAACACATGCGCCAGCACGCCCACTCGGTCTAAGTGGCGCACTACCAGCAGGTATTTGGCAGGTGAGCGCTCGGCAAGGTTGACCACATTCGGCACGCGCCCCGTTTGCATGTAGGTGCGCACGATGTGCACCACCTCGGCGGCGATAGCTTCCTGCGCTTGCTGAGTGGATGCGCCGATGTGGTGCGTGCCGTAAACATTTGGCAGGTCTACCAGTGGGTTGCGGAACTCGCCTTCACCTGCGCTGGGTTCGCCTTCGAACACATCCAGCCCCGCACGAATGCCCTTCTCGCGGATAGCCCACGCTAATGCTTCCTCGTCTACCACCTCTGCGCGCGCAGTGTTAATGAAGTAGGCACCAGGGCGCATCGCCTCAAAGAACGCGCGATTGCATAGGTGGCGGGTTTCAGGGGTGAGCGCGACATGCACACTGACGATATCCGCCTCGCTGGCGACATCCAGCGGCGTTGCGCGGTAGCCAATCCCTAACGCTTCTGCTCGCTCCGGGGTCAGCGAACGGCTCCACCCTATTACGCGCAAGCCGAACGCCTTGGCGCGCGGGATCATCTCGCGCCCGATGTTGCCCACACCGATCAGCCCTAAGGTGCGCCCGTACAGCCCGCGCGCCTCGCTGAACTCCTTCTTGTTCCACCTACCTGCCCGTAGCTGCGCTACGTTGTCGGGGATGCGCCGATCAAGCGAGAGAATCAGCCCGAATGCCAACTCCGCCACCGCAATGGCGTTCTTGCCGGGGCAGTTCGCCACATAAATCCCTCGCTTGGAGGCGGTTTCCACATCGATGGTGTTCACACCCGCACCTGCGCGTATCACCAAGCTCAGACTTTCCACCTCGAGCATCGGCGCAGTAACCTGCGTGGAGCGCACCACTAGCACTTCAGGCTGATGAAGGCGCAGCGCCTCAACCAGTGCCTCTTCTTTGAGGCTAGGGTCGTAGATAACTTGGCAGCCCAACGCTCGCAAGCCTTCTAAGCCGCTTTGCTCGAACTTGTCTGCGACGAGAACCTTCATTGGCACCCTCCTGCAGGGTGAAGTTCACTAGACGCGCTCCTTTTCCTGCTTCCAAGACTGCACCTGCGCAGATTTTGCGCGTCTAACTTTGTGGGGTACACTCCATGGAGGGTCGGCGATGCGAAGGTTTCTAAGCTTTGTGGCGTTGTTTGCCCTGGGGTTTCTCGCGGGCGCGTACGTGTTGAACGCTTATTTCCCGAAGCTTCGGGGGCTTCAGGTGATTGCTGCGCCTTCAGGCGATACACCAGCGGAACGCTCGGGGCTGATACGCGTGCTGGAACAGCGCCCGCCTGCCGAACCTGCACCCACCAGTTTCGAGACGATGCTACGCGTTGCGTCGCAGCGCATCTCGCCCGCCGTGGTGAACATCGATACTGAGGCGCGCGTGCGCTTTTTCGGGGACGTGCACAACATCCGTAGCAGCGGCTCGGGCGTAATCATCAGCCCCGACGGGTACATTGTGACCAACAACCACGTGGTGCGCACGCGCGGGGGACGGATAGCGCCTCAGATTTTCGTGACCTTGCAGGATGGGCGACGCTTCCAAGCCACGGTACTGGGCACCGACTCACAGAACGACATTGCGCTCCTCAAAATTGATGCCCGCAACTTGCCCACGGCGCAGATGGGCGACTCCGACAAGTTACAAGTAGGGGACTGGGTGATTGCAGTTGGCAACCCCTTCGGCTTGGGCACAACCGTAACGGCAGGGATTGTGAGCGCGCTTAACCGCTCGCTGGACCGCCCTGGCCTGCCCGGCGGCTTCATCCAGACAGATGCTGCGATCAATCAAGGCAACTCTGGAGGCGCGCTTGCCGACTCTCGCGGGCGACTGGTGGGAATCAACACTGCGATCTACTCGCCTGTGGGTGCAAACGTAGGCATTGGCTTCGCCATCCCCATCAACCGCGTCAAGCAGGTGGTGCGCGAGATTCTGGAGCATGGCTCCCTTGGGCAAGCGTGGCTGGGCATTAGCTACGCTGACATTAGCAACCCTGGCGTGCGACAACTGCTAAGCCAGTACTTCCCGGGCGTGCGCTTCCCCACCGCAGGAATGTTTGTGGACGCGGTCATCGCCGACTCCCCCGCAGAGGCAGCAGGCATTCAACCCGGAGATGTGATCACGCACATAGATGGGCGTCCGATGCGCACGATAGAGGATGTGCAGAATTTCATGCGCCGTGCAAAGCCTGGTCAAAAGGTGACTATCCGCGTCTGGCGCGAGGGACGCACGCTGGAACTTACCGCCACGCTAGGTGTCCGGCCTGAGGACTTCTGATGACCCTCCCCACCCACCACCTACGCTGGAACCTGTATGGGGCAGGCTTTGAGAATCTGGGGCGCGAGGGCAAGCCAGAGCTGCTCCCCACGCCCCAACCTGCGCCTGATGAGCTGCTGGTGCGCATCGACGCGGTTGGGATTTGCTTTAGCGACCTCAAGATCCTGCGCTTAGGCGAGGCGCACCCCAAAATCCAGCGCGACCTACGCCGCCACCCTGTGGTTATGGGGCACGAGATTAGCTGCACGGTTGCCCAAGTGGGCGAAGCGCTCCGTGACCGCTTCCGCGTGGGCGAACGCTACATCGTGCAAGCCGATGTGTATGTGAACGGGCGCGTGCAAGCCGTTGGCTACGCGCTGGATGGGGGCTACAGCCAATACACCATCTTCGGGCAGCCCGTGCTAAACGGCGACGCAGGCTGCTACTTGCTCCGCTGCCCCGACCACCTAAGCTATGCCGAGGCAGCGCTAGTGGAACCATGGGCGTGCGTAGTTGCCAGCTACCGCATCCACCCGCGCCCCACTCCTAAACCCAACGGGGCGTGGCTTGTGGTTATCCCCCACGCGCCGATGGTGCGGTACCGCTGCAGTGCGCTTAAAGCGCTAGTGCCCCAAGCAAGCGCTGCCTGCTCAGGCGTTGCGGTCATCATCGCCGATTCGCGGGGCAACCCGCTCGCCGAAGAGTTCTCGCAAGCCGCTCAGCAGCTGGGGATGCCGACCCACTGCTTCCAAGTGGCTGAGCAGAACCTTTACGACCCTGCGCTGGTGCAAGAGGCGCGCCGCACCTACGCCCCGGAGGGCTTTTCCGATGTACTAATCTTTGGTAACCCCACTGCGCCACTCTTGGAGCAGGCTATTGACTCGCTTGCGTACGGGGGTGCACTCAGCTTCACCTGCCACCACTGGCTTGACCCTGTGCCCGTGGATGTGGGACGCTTGCACTACGACCGCCTGCTGATTATGGGCACCACCAGCTGGGATATTACCGATGCCTACCAGCACACTCGTAGCACAGCCTTGCAAGGCGGGGAGCGCTTGCTGATCTTCGGCGCGGGAGGCGCGATGGGGCAGATGCACCTGTTCTACGCGCTCACACGCCCTGAACCCCCCGCGCAGGTGGTTGTCGTAGACCGCCACCCCGAGCGGCTGGAGCCACTGCGGGCGCTAGGCACGCCATTAGCCCAAGCGGTAGGCGTAGAGCTGCACTTCTACTGCAACGCCAACACCCCGCCCGAAGAGCAGCAAGCGCACCTTCGGTCGCTTAGCCCCTATGGATATGACCAGATTATGCTGTTAGCATCCTCGGAAGAGGCAGTCGCACTCACTTACCCCCTGCTCACCGATGGCGGCGTGCTCAACCTGTTTGCGGGCATTCCGAAGGGGCAGAAGGTGCCCTTGGACCTGACGCCACTTGCCTCGCGCCATATGCGCCTGCTGGGTAGCAGCGGCTCTACGATGGAAGACATTAGTGAATGCCTACGGATGGTCGCCGAGGGCGCGCTCCCTGCCCGCACAGTGATTGGCGCGATTGCAGGGCTAAACGCGCTTCCTGAAGCCCTCCGCGCCGTGCAGGAGCACCGCTATCCCGGCAAAATCGTGATCTTCCCGCAGCTCCCCGAACTGCCCCTGCTCGGACTTTCGGAACTGGCAACCCACTTGCCTGAGGTGCATGCCCACCTAGAGCAGGGACGCTACTGGACGAAGCAGGCAGAGGAAGCGCTCTTCCACGCTTCACGGGCTATAATTTGACTGTGAAACTCACGAGGCGCGCCGCGCGCCCAACCCTGAAGCAGCTAGCAGAGGAAGCAGGCGTTTCCATTGGCACGGCGTCGAACATCCTGAGTGGCAAGACCCAGCTCCACAGCCCTGAAACAGTGGAGCGGGTCCTGAGTGTGGCACGCCAGCTCGGCTATCGCCCCAACCGCGTGGCGCGAAGCCTTGCAGCACGGCGCACGCACACAGTCGGGGTGGTGGTGGAACCTCAGCACGCCGTGTTCACACGCAACCCGTATGTCACTGCTGTGCTGGACGGCGTGGTCGACAGCCTTACCCCACGGGGCTACCACCTCAAAATCATCACGCTCAGCGACCTCAACCCCCGCACCCTGTGGCACCAGATCGATGACGGCACAGTGGATGGAGTGATCCTCGTTGCACCGCTAATCGGAAGCCCACTGCTGGATTACCACGCCCACACGCAGCTGCCATGCGTCGTAGTAGGCAGCACCCTCCCCGAATCGCTAGGGTTCTACTGCATCGATGCCGACAACGAGGCGATGATGCGCCTCCTCACGGAGTACCTTATCGGGATGGGGCATCGGCGCATTGGCTTTGTCAAGGGACCCGACAATCAGTGGAGCGCGCAGCAGCGTCTGCAGGCTTACCTGTCTGCGATGGATGCGCACGGCATCCGTGTAGACGCCGAGTGGATCGCTCCAAGCAACTACGAATACAGCGGGGGCTTGGCAGCCGCGCAGCAGTTACTTGAAGTGCGCCCACGCCTTACGGCAATCATTGCCTCCAACGATATGGTGGCGCTGGGCGTGTTGGACGCTTGTGTCCAGCGCGGCGTGCGCGTCCCAACAGATGTCTCCGTCGTCGGATTTGACGATGTACCCTTAGCAGCGCTTGCCAAACCGCCCCTCACCACCATCCGCATTCCCATTCACGACATCGGTTTGGAAGCCGCGCAAGCCCTGCTCCACCAGATCGAGGCTGGCGAGACCTTGCGCGGAGCGCGCTTAGTGCAAGGCGAGCTGATTGTACGCAAAAGCGCAGCGCCGCCGCGCAAAGCGAAGGCATAGGCTTCTTCCCTCTACCGCCAAACCCAAGCCACACATGCCAAGTGGACGCCCGCCGCCAAAGAGAGCCACCAAGACCCCTATGCCCGCCTCAACGGCTCTCTGGCCAAGAAGCCAGCTCCACAGCGAAACTGCGAAACACGCTCGGCACCCGCCTTGCGAACCGTGCCACACGCGAGAGGTCAATCTGGAGGCACTCGTGCACCAACACATCCCGAAAGCCTTTAGCACCCCGCAAGCGCCGATACAAGGAGGCCGAAATCACCTCCCGTGCGCGAAGTTCCGCAAGCGACGCCTCGCAAGTCTCAGGCAGGACTCCAAACCCGCACTTAAGATATGACTCGCTGCCTGTAGGATAAGCGTCAACCCCGCCTGCAGCCCATGCTCTACCGTCCAGTGCAGGCTAAGGTCGGCTGCCAGGTCGTCCTCGCGAACCGACTTGTATTGCTCCAGCTCGTCTGCGATCTAGCGCAGCTGCACAATGACCTGCTGCAAAAACTCCCTGTCAACTTCCATCGGCTCCCCCCGTACGAGCGCGGGTGCATATGCCCGCCACCGCGCCTGAGTCTCCTCAATCAATGCAAGCAAGCCCACCTCATAACGCGACGCCCAAACTGAGTCACGGGCGTAAATTCGCCGCCCCCTCCGCAAAACCTCACGCTGCAACCAAAGGGGGGCAGCGGGTAGCTCAATCACCTCGCCCCGACCCGTTCCCAGCGCAAGCGATAGCCGACTGTATAGCCTCTCATACGAGTAGCCGCGTGCAGGCACAACGGCTAAATCAATGTCTGCGCTGCCCTCTGGGTTGTCGCACGCCGAGCCGAATAAGTATGCTACCTGCACTGACGCCCGTGCCATTAGCTTTGGCAGCTGCGCCAGCCGCCGAGCAATGTCAGACGGCAACGGGGGCAGGTGGGCATACTTCCCCCGAACCGACACAGCCTCAGTATCCCTGCCTCAGGTATACTGCAGTCTGTTATGGAGCCGACGAAGCCCACTGCTGAGCAGCCACAGGGCGGGGAAAACCAGCCCAAGACAACACACATTGACTTTGAGGACATCCACCTGCGCATAATCACCGTGCCGCTACCCGCTGGCATCTACCGACAGGTAGCAGGGCTGAGCAAACGGCGCGTCATCGCCACACAGTTCCCTGTCGAAGGCTCCCTAGGCAAGAACTGGTCGGAAGGGGAAGAACCCAAAGGCACGCTGGTAATGTACGATTTCCTCAACGCCAAAACGGAGACCCTTGCGACGAAGGTCAGCGACTTCACGCTCTCACGCGACCACAAAGTGCTGGCATACCGCTCAGGCAAGCGGTTGCGTGTGATTCCGGCAGGGCACAAGCCCGAGGAAAAGCACGAGCAGGCTCCACCCTCGCGCGAAAGCGGCTGGATCGACCTCAGCCGCGTGCGATGCGCAGTTGTACCCACGCGCGAGTGGCAGCAGATGTACCGCGAAGCGTGGCGACTGCAGCGCGAATTCTTCTGGAGCGCCGATATGTCAGGCGTGGATTGGCAAAAAGTGTACGACCGCTACTACCCCCTGCTGGAGCGCGTGGCAACCCGTAGCGAGTTTTCGGACCTGATGTGGGAGATGCAGGGCGAGTTGGGCACTTCCCACTGCTACGAGTTCGGCGGTGACTATCGCCAGCCCCCACAGTACAGCCTTGGCTTCTTAGGAGCCGAGTTCGAATGGGACGAAGAAGCTCAGGGCTATCGAATCACCCACATCCTCACGGGTGACCCGTGGTTGGAAGATGTCGATTCGCCCCTGAACGAGCCAGGCGTGAACGCAAAAGTCGGCGAGGTGCTGCTCGCCATCAACGGCAAGCGGCTCACGCGCACTTTCACCCCTGGTGAGGCGTTGCTGCATCTTGCGGGCGTGCCCGTTGAGCTTACGCTGCGCGATTTAGAAGGCAACACGCGCACTGTAGTTACTAAAACCCTCAGCGATGAGACCAAACTGCGCTACCGCGAATGGGTAAGGCGCAACCGTGAGTACGTTCATCGACGCACTAACGGGCAGGTGGGCTACATCCACATCCCCGATATGGGAGCATGGGGGCTATCGGAGTTCCATCGGGGCTTCTTAGCGGAAATTGCCCGCCCTGCGCTGATTGTGGATGTACGCGCCAACGGCGGGGGAAATGTTTCGTCTCTGCTGCTTGAAAAGCTCGCACGCAAACGGCTGGGCTACGATGTCCCCCGCTGGGGCAAGCCCATCCCGTACCCCTACGAATCCGTGATGGGACCGATCGTGGCAATCACCGACGAGCGCGCCGGCTCCGATGGCGACATGTTCTGCCACGCCTTCAAGCTGATGAAAATCGGCATCTTGATAGGCAAGCGCACGTGGGGCGGCGTCATCGGCATTGAACCCAAATCCACCTTCGTTGATCAGGGTCTGACCACACAGCCAGAGTACGCCTTCTGGTTCTACGACGTGGGTTGGCGCGTGGAAAACTACGGCACCGACCCCGACATTGAGGTGGAGTATGCTCCCCAAGACTACATGGCAGGGCGCGATCCCCAACTGGAGCGAGCAATCGAGGAGATTCTGAAGCAATTGGAGGCAAACCCGCCGCGCTTGCCAGACTTTGAGCCGCGCCCGAAGCTACCTCTGCCCGCAGGGCTACCGAAGTGAAAGCGTTTGTGCGCTACCACGCACCCGACGGGCAATGCTACTGGCTCGCGGGCGTTCGCCCCGCAACTATCGTATCGGCGCAGGTGCCCGCAGAAGTACTACCTGCCATAGCGCAGGTAGAGCGCGCCTGCCAGCAGGGGCTTGCTGCCATCGGATACGTTGCCTACGAAGCTGCCCACGGGCTGGATAAGGCTTTCCCCTACGCCGAAATACCGCTGCCTCTGGTGTGGTTTGCTGTATTTGAGGAGCTGCACCCGATAGAGCCGTCAGTGCCCTGCCCCACTGCATTGCTTGCGTGGCACCCCACAGTGTCCCAGCAAGCGTATCTCGCAGCAGTTGAGCGCATCAAGCAGTACATTCTGGCAGGCGATGTATATCAAGTCAACTACAGCTTCCGGCTGCGTGCGACCTTTGAAGGCGACCCAGTCAGCCTATTCTGGCAACTCTATCATGCCCAACCTGTGCCCTATGCCGCGTATATTGACACCGAGCAGTTTGCCATTCTCTCCCTGTCGCCAGAGCTGTTCTTTGCGTTGGATAGGGAACGCCTGATCAGCCGCCCGATGAAGGGCACTGCCCCACGCGGGCTGTGGTGGGAACACGACCTCCAGCAGGCGACCACCCTGCGCCACAGCGAGAAGAACCGCGCTGAGAACCTGATGATTGTTGATATGGTGCGCAACGACCTGGGGCGCGTCGCCCGCGTGGGCAGCGTGCGCGTGCCTGCGCTCTTTGAGACAGAACGGTACGCCACTGTCTGGCAGATGACCTCCACCGTCGAAGCCCTGACAGATGCCTCACTCGCGGAAATCTTCCGCGCCCTCTTCCCAGGCGCCTCCGTTACAGGCGCTCCCAAAATCCGCGCCACGCAGATTATCCACGAGCTGGAGACGACCCCTCGCGGTGTCTACACGGGCGCAGTGGGCATCGTTTTGCCCAACAGGCATGCGCAGTTCAACCTCGCAATACGCACGCTGGTCTACCACAAGGCGCACCAGCAACTGGAATATGGCGTCGGCAGCGGAATCGTGTGGGATTCCGAACCGTTGGCGGAGTACGCAGAGTGTCTAAGCAAAGCCCAGGTTTTGCTCAGCCCGCGCCCCGAGTTCGAGCTATTGGAGACGATGCTGTGGCATCCCGACAAGGGCTACTTTTTGCTGAAGAAGCACCTTAGGCGGTTGGCGCGCTCTGCAGAGTACTTTGGATTCAGGCACAACCCCGAGCAAGTGCGTGCGGAACTGCAGAAAATGGAGCGCCTCTGGAAGCAAGAGGTGGCTGCCTCTTCGTTGCGGCGCGCCCTGCGCGTGCGCCTACTTCTCGATCGCGACGGCTGCATCCGCATCCAGTACGCTCCCTTAGACAGGCGACCGCACCCTTGGCGCGTCGCACTTGCCCCTGAGCCTGTGAATCCGCAAATGGTGTTCCTGTACCACAAGACCACCCACCGCGCCATGTATGAGCGTGCACGCGCTGCACGCCCCGACTGCGACGAAGTGATCCTGTGGAACACCCGCGGCGAGATTACGGAAGCCACTACCGCGAATGTGGTGGTGCAGCTCGGTGGAAAACTATACACACCCCCAGTCGCTTGCGGGCTACTCAACGGTGTGTATCGTGAGCACTTGCTGGAGAGCGGGCGCATTGACGAGCGCGTGATCACCGTTGAAGACCTTCTGCGAGCAGAACGGCTGTACCTCATCAACTCAGTGAGGGGCTGGATTGCTGCAAAGCTCGCTCCTGAGCTACCACGCCTCAAGTGTCAAAGCTGAGAGCCATTCCCGTATCCTGCAAGGGAGCGAGGGCGAAGTTTTCCACACGCGATCGAAAATCACTTCCCCTTGCACATGTTGAGTCCCTCATGGTGTTAATTGGGGCTGTGGAAATGTGGATAACTTTGTCTACTTCGACCGCGCGGTCGACGAATTCCGCCTCTTCCAAGCCCCAATTTTGAACTCAAAGTGCGACTTTTGTCTACCGACCCACTGTTCGATTAGCCACGCTAAATATCAGGCACTTCGATGTGGACAACCTGTGGATAACTTGTGGATTCGATGTGGAAAACTCTGGGCGTGTGGGGGCGTGTCGGGCGTTTTCCCACAGAGTTTTCCACAGAGTTATCCACAGCCCTACCCTGCTGAGAGAGCTTTCTGATAGGCTTCCAATGTGCGCTCAGCGGTGGTGCGCCACGAGAAGCGTCGGGCTTGCTGCAAAGCGCGTTGGCGAAGCGCCTCGCGGAACGATTCGTTCTCAAGCACTGTGCGAATAGCGTTTGCCCACAGACCTGGCTCGTCAGGGGGGAGCAGGATGCCACCAGAGCCGACTACTTCAGGCAGTGCGCCGCTGTTTGAGGCGACAACAGGAGTGCCACACGCCATCGCCTCCAGCGGCGGTAGCCCAAACCCTTCGTAGAATGATGGATAGAGCACCACATCGGCAGCGTTGTAGAGCCATACCAGGTGCTCATCGGGCACATAGCCCGTTTCGATGAGCCATTCGCGGGCATCAAGCTCGCGCTTGAGTTGCTCCAAAGGGCGTTGCGCCCAGCCAGGCTTGCCTGTTAGCACCAAGCGCACAGGCAGTTTGTACTCCTCGCGGGCGACATGCACAGCCAGCAGCGCCAGTTCCCAGTTCTTGCGGGGCTGCAGCACACCTACTGCCAGTGCAAACGGAGGCTCGATCCCGTACTGCTTGCGTGCCCACGCGTGCGCTTCGTGCTTGTCGAGGGGATGGAAGCCCTCAGGTACGCCGTTGGGCGTCGCGATGACCTTCTCTGGGGGCAGGTGAAGGAGCTGAATAATGTCCTCGCGCGAGGTCTCAGACACGGTTAGCACGAACTTCGCTCGGCGGCAGGAAACGGGCACGCTCAAACGCAACAAAACGCGGTCTTTGAGCCGAAACCAGCGCGGCTCAATCAGAAACGAGATGTCGTGAACCGTCGTGATAGCGGGGATGCGAAAAAATGGGGAGACCGTGTACTGGGTGTGCACCAAGTCGCACTTGTGGCGCATGGCAAGTTGGGGCAGCCGAATCAGGCTCCATAGGCGTTCGTTGCGCGTAGGGGCGACTGCGCGCTCATACACGGGCAGTTGGGGAAGCGTTCCTTCGGGGATAGGGCGTGTGCTAAAGAGGATGAGGCGATGCTCGTCGGGATTCAGCAGTTCGCCGAAGGCTTTAAGTAGCCCGCGCCAGTAGGTACGGTCGCCCGTGTACGTGCCTGTGAGCAGGCGTGCGTCGATCGCAACCCTCACGGCTTACCTCCCAGCGGGCGCTTGGTGATCTGTGCCCACGCGCGGGGATACCGCGTAGGAGTAGGGTGCTGTTTGCGCAGCATGGCAACCGCGCGCTGAATCACGCCCTCTTCTGCCTCATATGTGACGAGGTGGATATCAAGGCTTGCGCCTAACAACTGCGCCGCAGGCTCGGCAAGCTGGATTTCTTCTTGCTCGTGCACGCTTTTTAGGGCAAGTCCTACGCCCCCTATGCATAGGAACGGAACCATCAGCTCGGCAAGGATCGGCATCTGGGCGACAGCGCGCGCTACAACGACGTCAAACTGCTCGCGGGCGGATGGGGAGTGCGCCCATTCTTCTGCCCGCGCCCATACGATTTCCGCGTCTATCCCTAGCGCTGCGCAAGTTTCCTGCAGAAAGTTTGTCGTTTTCCTGTGCGAATCGAGCAGGGTTATCTTTAGGTCGGGGCGGGCGACAGCGAGGGGAATGCCGGGCAAGCCCGCTCCTGTACCGATGTCCAGCACGCGCGCGCCTTGGGGGAATGGGTAAACCCTTAGCAGGCACAGTGAGTCCAGCAGGTGGCGCCCTACGGCTTGCTCAGGAGGCACGCGCGTGAGGTTCATTTGCTGGTTTGCGGCGTAAAGAAGCGTCAGGTAGCGGCGCAGCAGATCCATTTGCGCCTCGCTTAGCATAATCCCCCACTGCGGGAGCTGCTGGAGCTTGCTCCAATCGCCGATTGACGGCGCTGTTGCCATGGGCGGGTTCGTTTCCCGATAATACCATGCGGGCAGTGTAGGCTATGGGAGCGAGAGTTTGCCCGCAAGCGTCGGTGTGCGTACGCCTGTGGTGTTGGGGTAAGTCGCGGGCAAGCCCTGTAGGAAGCGGTCCGCTAGCACGGCGAAGGCGATTGCCTCTTTGAAGTCGGGGTCAATGTCGAACTCGGCGGAGGTGCAAAGGTGGAGGTTGGGCAGTCGCTGGCGCAGCCTGCGCCAGAGTGAGCGGTTGTGCACACCGCCCCCAGAGATGATGATCCGCGCGATGGGGTATGAGGGCAAGATCCAGCGGTGGAGCGCATCCGCAATCGAAGCTGCTGTGAACTCCGTGAGCGTGGCTATCAGGTCAAGGGGCGACACTGCAGGAAAGTTTGCAACGATTTCTTCCAGCAGTGGCTCGCCGAACGCTTCGCGTCCCGTAGACTTGGGTGGGGGCTGATGGAGGTAGGGGTGGCTCATCAGGTACTCAAGTAGCGCTGCGTCAACGGCTCCCTGCTCCGCGTAGGTTCCATCGGGGTCGTAGCGTCGTGCGCCGTGCGTGTAGCGGGCAACGGCGAGGTCAATTAGGGCATTGGCAGGTCCCGTGTCGAAGGCAAGAATCTGCTCAGGGGTGCTGTTTGCAGGCAGCAAGGTGATGTTTGCCATCCCGCCGAGGTTGAGGGCGATTCGATGTTCTGTCTCGCTGCGTAGCAGCAGCCAATCCACGATGGGTACCAGAGGCGCGCCTTGCCCACCGTTGGCGATGTCGCGTGTTCTGAAGTCGGCAACGACGGGCACATTTAGCCGAGTGGCGATCACATCAGGCTGCCCAATTTGCAGGGTATTCGGGGCGGGTTTGCCCAGCAGGTGGGCGTTTGGGGCATGCCACGCGGTTTGCCCGTGTGAGCCGACGAAGTCGATGCGGGGGGATTGGGCGCGCTCGATGAGTTCGCGGGCGGTTTGGGCAAATCGCTCGCCCAGGTAAGCATCCCACGCGCATAGGTCTGCTAAGCTGCCTCCGCGGATAAGTCGCAGCAGCCCCTCGCGCTCGTCGGGTGTGTAGGGGCTGTGGTAGGTAGCGAGGGTTTGCACTTGGATGGTATCGCCCTTGCCAGTGATGCGCACGAGCGCGGCGTCGATACCGTCCATCGAGGTGCCTGCCATCAGCCCGATGGCGTACCGTTCTGGCTGCTCTGCAAGCGGCCAAACTTGCATTCTACTCGCTGTACTCACCAACTCGTAAACTTATGCGGATCTGGATAATCCTGCGCCACTGGGCTACCAGCGGGTCATTAGGGTACTTCTGGGCGGCGCGCTCAATGCAACGCAGGGCGTCCTCGAACCGGTCTATTTCGTAGAACACGGCGGCACTTAGCAGGGGCAGCTTTTCCGCGTGTTGCTGTGCCCACTCATAGCGCTGTTGGAGCTCAGGGAATAGCACATAGAACTCCCGTCGCAGCGAAAGCGCTCGGCTGGGTAGTTGAGCCACGAGGTGCACTTCGTATTGCGCGGGCGGGAGAGGCGCTTCGAGGGTGAACTCGTTCTGGTCGGCGTTGAGGGTGGCTTGGGCGACGATGCCGCCACCGACGCGCTTGAGGAAAAACAGGTAGCTTGATGCTTCTGCTACGGGCTTCCACTGGAAGCGGCGGGTCCGAGGCGGAATCGAGAGGTTGCGCTGAAGGTCGGGTTGGATGAACTCGATTGGGGGTGCTGCGGCTTCGGGCGCTGACCGCTTGCCAAGTGTTGCGGCGACCTGCGTGAACAGTTGCACAGCGCTACCAACGAACGAGGGGTACTTGGCAGCTTGCTGAAGTTCGCGCTGGCTGGGTGGCAGAAAGGCGCGTTGGGGTGCGGGTACTGCAGGGCGTGCCTCAGCGAGGCGAGGGGACACTGCAACGGAGCGTCTGGTATCGGCTGGGGCGCGAGGGGCTTCAGGTTGGGCAGCTGCCACAGAGGGCATTTCGCGGGCGGGCAGGTTTGCAGCAAGTTGCTGTTGCTTTGTCCCGCGTCCGTACCAGAGAAGGAAGACCAGCGCGAGCACAGCGACGCCGACAGCAGGTGCCCACACAAGCGGGCGTAGGGTTGCCAACTGCTGTAGCCAGCGTGCCCAAGCAGGGCGCTGCGCTCGCACTAAGGCGCGTGCTTGCAACACTGCCTGCCGACACTCGGCGCAAGTGATCACGTGCTGCATTAGCGTGTGATAGCCGGGTGCGCGACGCCCCTGCCGCGCCAGTGCCAGTATCTGCTCAAAGGACAAGCATTCACCAATCGGGGCGCTCTTGAGGCGCGCTGCTAGCCGCCGTTCCAATGGCGTGCGCTCTGGTTGTGTGTGTCGTTCCGTACTCATGCCATCCTCCTTGGCAGGGGGTGGCGTATGCGCTCGCCCCGTGCTAACTTACAGCCAAGGCGCCCCGTTCGTGACAGAGTCAGGAGGTAGCAGGTGTGAGGTGCCACGGTTTTGCGGCTCAGGGGGCGCCTCGCCCGCGTTCGATAGGAACAGCTCCCTCGCGCTTAGGGTCGGCGAGTACGGTAGTTTTGCTAGTGTACCTCATCAGTCCAGTAGGTGGTTTAGCAGCTTGGCGCACGCGCGACGGAACCGCGCGGTGTGTCGCCATGGGGGCGGGCGACGAGCCTGCTCGCTGATGCATGCCTGCAGCAATTGCAACTCCTGAGGCGTAAGAGGGTCTTGCGAATGCTGGCATCGGCGGATAGCTTCGCGGATTTCGGCTAAGCTAAGGAGGGTGGGGTCAAGCAGGATCGCGGCTGCCAGTTTTTGGCGGGCGCGTAGGAGGGTTTGCCGCGCCCAACTCTCACTGCGCTCCAAAAGAAGGGCGATTTCGGCGTAGGAGGAGCCGTTTACGGTCTGTTCTAGCCACACGAGGTACTCGTCGGGCGAAAGTGTCTGCTGGGCTAGGGCGAGAATGCGGTCGAGTCGTTCGCGTTGTGCTACCTGTTCCACTGCTTCTACTTCGCTCGCTGGGGCTTGCTCTAGTGCAGAGGGCGCAGTCTTCTTGGCAGCGAGGAGGAGTTGGTCCGTCTCGCGAAGTTCGTAGCGGGACAGTCGCGCTTGGCGTGCCAGCACGTTGTAGGCGCAGTGAATAACCACGCGCGAGAGCCAGCTGCGAAAGGGCGCGATTGCAGGGTTATAGGTGTGCAGTCGCTGCCAGAGGCGCAGCAAAGCCTCTTGGGTGATGTCTTGTGCCAGCTCCGAGTCGGGGCAGACGCTGCGGACAATCTGGTACACGCGCGGGCGCAACGCCTCCAGCAAGCGACTAGCAAGCGACTCGCGATTAGCTGCCTCAGCTGCAGCTACCTCTGCTACCAGCGCCTGCAGCTCTTCCCAGTCGTTGCTCTCCCGCGATGCATCCACAGAAAGTAGGATACCTTGCTGGATTTGGCGAATCTTTTCGAGCAGCAAATCATTGGGCGCGTGTGGCCTCGGGATGGGTGGCTGACGAATGAGGCTAAGCCGATGCGTTGTAGGGAGGGCTATTTTGTGCCTGAGCTGTGTGCTGCTGGTGGGGCTGGGCTCGCCTTGCGAGGCGCAAGCGCCTACAGTTCCGCCCGACCCCGCGGGGCAGCAACAACCCCCGCACCAGGATGCCCCTGCGCCTGAACCGCACCCTGACCTCAAGCCGTTGGTGGAGGTAATTCGCACTCGACTCCACAAGCGCAAGTATGAAGAGGCTCTGCAACAAGCCAGCGCCTTGCTGCAGCGGGCAACCGAAAAGGGCGACGCGGTTGGGCAGGCGTATGCGCAGCGGTTTCGGGCGCGGGCGTTGCAGGAGCTGAACAGGTTGCAGGAGGCGCTCCTTGCATGGGAGCGCGCCGAGCAGCTGTGGCGCGAGATAGGAGATGGGGCGCTTGTGGTGGAGGCGATGCTGGGTCAAGCGTTCTGCGTGTGGCGCGCAAATGAGGCAGGATCGCGTCGGTTGGTGGAGCAAGCGTTGGAACTCGCAAGGGCTGAGCAAAGAAGACCGTTGACACTGGCGCGGATATTGGGTAATGCGGGCGCGGATTGGTATAACGCGCGCGTGTTGGGATTTGCCCAGCAGTGTTGGGAGCAAGCGCTGGTGATTTTTGAGCGCCTTACTCCCGGCTCACCAGAAACGGCAGACACGCTCAACAACTTGGGGATTGTGGCTGGCGATCAGGGTAATGTGGCGTTGGCGCGGCGCTACTTCGAGCAGGCATTAGCACTTCACAAACACCTCGCCCCCAACTCACTGGAGGTGGCAAACACGCTCAACAACTTGGGGGTTGTAGCTCATAGGTGGGGGGATTTGAACTTAGCGCAGCGGTACTTTGAGCAGGCGTTGGCGATCAAGGTACGCCTTGTTCCCAACTCGCTAACTGTGGCAAGTACGCTCAACAACTTAGGGGGCGTGGCTTTCTATCGCGGTGATTTGCTATTGGCGTGGCGTTACTTTGAGCAGGCGTTGGCGCTTTATGAGCGTCTTGCTCCCAACTCGCTGGAAGTGGCGGGTACGCTCAACAACTTGGGGAATGTAGCCCTGAACTACGGCGATTTGGTGTCGGCGCAGCAGTACTATGGGCGGGCGTTGGCGATTCAAGAACGCCTCGCTCCCAACTCACTAACTATGGCAAGCACGCATGTTTGTCTGGGGCTTGCAGCTCGTGATGGGGGCGATTTGGCGTTGGCGCAGCGCTACTTTGAGCAGGCGTTGGCGCTTTATGAGCGTCTTGCTCCCAACTCGCTGGAAGTGGCGGGTACGCTCAACAACTTAGGGAGTGTGGCTCGTCATCGAGGCGATGTGGTGTTGGCGCAGCGCTCCTTTGAGCGGGCGTTGGCGATTCAAGAACGCCTTGCTCCCAACTCGCTAACTGTGGCGGGCACGCTCAGCAACCTTGCGCAGCTGAAACTCATTCAGCGCCAGCCCCAAGCCGCTCTGCAACTTTTGCAGCGCGCTGTTGCCCTTGTGGAGGCCCACCGCCAAACCCTTGCTGACCCTGAAACCCGCGCCCTACTGGCGGAACAGCGTTTCCAGCCCTACCTCTTGCTTGCCCTTGCCTACTTGCAACTCAACCAGCCCGCCAAAGCCGCCGAAGCCTTCGAGCGCAGCCGTGCCCGTAGTCTCGCCGAAACCCTTCACCAGCGCCAGCTGGCGCTCAGCCCAAACCTGCCTGCGCCCCTGCGTCAACTCTTGCAGCAGCACCAGCAGCTCAGCGCGCAGCGCCAGCGCGCCTATCGTCAACTGCAGCGGGCAGATCTCAACAACCCTGAGCAGCTTGCCCAACTGCAGCGGAGGCTACGCGCCTTGGAGCAGCAACAACGCGCGTTGGACGAGCGTATCCGTCGGGAGTTTCCTGCGTTTGCGCGTCAGTATCTGCCGACGCCACTAAGCATTCAGCAAATCCAGCAGAGCCTCGATGCAGGCACGGTGTTGTTGTATTACGCGCTAATGGAGAACTACCTGCTGATTGTGGCGGTCTCGCCCACGCGAGTGCAAGGCGTGGTGCGCGAGGTAGACAGCAAACAGTTGGAGCAGCAGGTGCGGGAGTTACGGCGGATTTTGGGCAAGATGCCTGCGTTTCGCAGTGCGCCTGAGCGCGAGAGTTGGCAGCGCCTAAGCCAGCAGCTGTACGCGCAGCTGGTAGCGCCCGTGCAAGGAATGCTCAAGGGGGCGCGGCGAGTGCTGTTGTGTCCAGACGGGGTGCTGAGCCAATTGCCCTGGGCGGCATTGATCGTAGAGAGGCGAGGTGGTCAGCCGGTGTATTGGGTAGAGCGGGCGACGCTGCATCTTACGCCCTCAGTGGGGGTGTATCGTCAGGTGCGTCGGGTGCGACCTGCGACGCAGGGGGTGGTGATAGCAGCGGTGTGGCGGTACACAGGGGGCGCGCCGATAGAGTCGGCGCAGGCGCGTTCCCCAGTGGCCACCTTGCTGCGTCGTTCGGGAGCGAGCACGCTATTGACAGACCTGCCAGCGGTGCGAGTGGAGGTGCAACTGTTGCGGAGGCTGTTTGGTAGGCAGGCGGGGGTGGTGGAGAACGCTCAGGCGACGCCGCAGGTGGTGCAGCGGTTAGCGAAAAACGCGCGGGTGGTGCATTTTGCATGTCACGCGCGCGCAGACAATACCGACCCGCTTGGTTCGGCGTTGTTGTTGGCGCCTGCAGGCGCGCCAAGGGGAATGCTCACGGCAGAGGAGGTGTTGTTTAGGTGGCGGTTGAATGCGGATGTGGTGATGCTGTCGGCGTGTGAGACGGGGGTAGGAGCGTTGCGATTGCATGAGGGGATGTACAGTTTGGGTCGCGCGTTCTTGGGGGCGGGCGCGCGAAGCGTTGGAATGAGTTTGTGGGAAGTGAGCGATAAGGCAACAGCGGAGTTGGTGCATAGCTTCTACAAGTGGTATCTGCGTGGAGTGGCAAAGGATGAGGCACTCAGGCGAGCGCAGCTGGCGCTGCGCCGCAGCACGTTGTATGCGGATCCCTACTACTGGTCAGGATTTGTGTTGATGGGAGATTACCGGTAGGGCAGCGGGTTGGAGGGCGGTGGCACAAGCAGCCCCGCTTGCACTACGCCTTGCTTGAGCCTACGCTAACAAGGCATGCCCACGCCACGCTTGCTACCGCCCTCGGCGCACGACCTCTATTGCCTTCTCCAGCTGCGGGTCTTTACCCGTTGCCTCGTCTTCAGGCGTGTAGTCTACAAGGTAGTCGGGCACGGCGCCGTTGCCTTCCAAGTTGATGCCCTTGTCAATCGTGAACCAGCCGCGCCCTGGGGTGGAGACGGTGCTGCCGTCCATCAGCCTGCGTTGCCCCGTGCTGATCACGCCGCCTGCGGTGGGCATGCCCACCAGTGGTCCGCGCTTGAGCGTTTTGATGGCGTGCGCGAAAATCTCGGCGTTGCTGAAGCTACCCTCGTTGCACAGCACCACAATCGGCAAATGCCAGCCGATCAGCGGCAGCCTGTCTTGGGGGTAGCCGCGCTCGCCGTTGCGCCCTACGGTGTAGGCATGGCGCACGGGATGGAGCATCGTCAGTAGGTAGTCTGCTATGCGCCCGCCGCTGTTATAGCGCACATCGATAATCAGCGCTTCCTTGCCGTAGGCGACGGCGTAGAGGTCGCGCTCGAACTCACGCAGGCTCGCTTCGCCCATCGCTTGAATGTGCACATAGCCCACGCGCCCACCTGCGCGCTCCTCTACAAACCGACGGTTGCGCTCTACCCAGTCGCGATAGACGGCGTTGTTGAACTCGGCAATGGAGATCGGGCGCAGGTACACGCGCCGCTCCGTGCCGTCTTTACTCCGCACGGTCAGCTCGATCCGCTTGCCGACGGTGTTGTCCAGCAGCTGGTACACATCCGTTGTGCGCGTGAGGGGCTTGCCATCGATCGCCAGGATGCGTTCCCCTGGCTGCAGGTTCACATCCTTGCGTGAGGCGGGCGTGTTGGGCAGCACGCGCTCAATCAGCAGCCCGTCGCCGTCGCGCACATCGCTAAACACCACACCCAGCATGCCCGTGTTGGAAGGCGAGTCTGCGCTTTCGGAGCGCGCCAGCGAAAAGCTCACATGCGACGAGCGCAGCTCGCCCAGCATCATCATCACCACTGCCGTGAAGTCCCGATCAGTTTGGGCATACGGCAGGAAGGGGCGATACTTCTCGCGCATCGCCGCCCAGTTCACGCCGTGAAAGTTGGGGTCGTAGAAGGTCTCGTTCAGCGTGCGCCACGCTGCCTCAAACAAGTATTCGCGCTCCTTGGCGGGGTAGATGGTGATCTCTGCGTCGGTGCGGGTGGTTTGGGGGTTACCGCCTGAGGCTGCAATCCGCTGCAGCCTGCCGCGGCTGAGGAAGTAGATGGTTTTGCCGTCCTTGCTCCACTGCAAGTTTTCGGGCGACAGTCCGCCTGTGGTGAGGCGTCGTTCGTCGCTGCCGTCCCATTTGATGACATACAGGTCGCTTTGCCCCTGATACGCGCTGCGGAAGGCGATTTGTTCGCCGTCGGGTGCGACGACGGCTTCCTGCACGCCTGCGGCGTAGCGCGTCACCAATCGCACGCGCAGGTGGATGTCTTCAAGATCAATCTCCACGCGCAGGGGTTCTTTTTTGTCTTGCTTCTCTTGCTTTTTGGGGGCGTCGTATTTGTCGTCTTCTTCGTCTTCGCGGTCGGCGCGGGTGCGCTCGAAATCCTCGCGGCGCAGCCACACATGGCAGATGTTGAGGGTGTCGGTCTCGCGCTCCGACAGGAACACAAGCGCGCGCCCATCGGCAGACCAGCTAGGGGCAAAGTCGTTGCGCGGGTGGCGAGAGAGGTTGTAGAGTTGGGGCTGAGCATCGGGCGGGTTTTGGTTTGGAGGACTGGCGCCACTCGTAGCGTTGGCATCCTCGCCGACGAGGGTATTCGTAGCGTCGGCGTCCTCGCCGACGGTTCGTCCGCGAGACGCGGACGCTACGGGAGTGTCGGCGTCCTCGCCGACGGTTTTCGTCCGCGAGACGCGGACGCCACGCATCGGGTGCTCCAATCCCTCCACGCCCTCGCTCGCCCCATCTGCGCCGTCTCTCGACGCATATGCGCCGCGACTCGACGCGACTGTGTCGTGCGGCGGCGCGGATGTGTCCGACGACGGCGCAGGCGTGGCGGGCTTCTCCTCCTGCTTGGGCGTTTCGAACTCGGGCACGCGCACAATGAACACATCGCTGTTGTAGTTCTCGTCGTAGCGGTCAAAAGCAATCCAGCGGCTGTCGGGCGACCACGCGATGTTGCCTAAGTTCCATGAGGAGGTCAGCACGCGCTCTTGCTTGGTCTCAAGGTGCATCACCACCAGTTCGCCCTGCCCGCGCTGGAACGCCAGCAGCTTGCCATCGGGCGAAAGGCGCGGCTTGCTCTCGCCTTGCGGGCTGTGGGTGAGCTGCTCCACTTTGTGCTTGCGCGCGCGGCGCAAGCGCGGCTCATCGGGGTCATCAGAGGTGAGCTTGTAGATGTGGCTGACGCCGTTTCGCTCCGCCTCAAAGTAAACTGCCTTGCCGTCGGGCGAAAGTTGCGGGCTGCCTTCGGGTTCTACTGTTTCAGTCAAGTTGCGCGAGGGACCTCCGTCGGGAAAGCGCGCGGCAAACAACTCGCCCCGCACGACATACACGAACTCCTTCGCGTCGGGGGCGATTGCGTAGTCGTCTACATTCGCACTAAAGGTGCGGCGCACCATTTCGGGCATCCGACGGTCTTGCGCAGGCACTTGCAGGGTAATCACGCTCATCGCCCCCGTTGCAAGGTCAAGGCGGTACACCTCCATCCCCTGCTCAAAGGTGATCACCTTGCCGTTCGCGCTAATTTGGGGGAAGCGCACGCCATCGTCTTTGAAGCGCGTGAGCGGGCGCACGCGACGGGTTTGCACATCCATCGCGTAGAGGTTAGCCGTGCCGTCGCGCTCGGAGACGAAGTAGAGCGTGCGCCCGTCCGCGCCCCACATCGGGAAGGTGTCGGGCGTATCGGTGTTCGTGAGGCGGGTGTAGCGTTGGGTGGTGAGGTCAACCAGCCATAGGTCGCCCTGCGCGCTGCCTCTGTAGCCCTTGCGCCACCACGCGCTGTCGTTGCGCACAAACACAAGGCGTTTGCCGTCGGGCGAAAGCGCGAAGGGCGCGCCACTGGCTTTGTGCAGGCGGTATGCCGTGCCCCCCTCCAGCGGGGCGACATACGCACTGAAGTCTGCGCCGTAGGGTTCGGCATCGCGACGCGATTCAAACAGCACGGCTTTGCTGTCGGGCGTCCAGCCCCACGCGCGATCGCGCCCCGAAAAGTAGGTGAGACGCTTGACCTCGCCCGTATCTAAATACAACACAAACACATCGTCGTTGCCGTGCCTATCAGAAGTGAAGGCGATTTTCTTGCCGTCGGGCGACCAGACGGGGGCGAAGTCGTAGCCAGGGTGTACCGTCAGCCGTTGCGCCACGCCTCCCGTGACGGGCGCAATCCAAAGGTCACCCTGCCACGAGAAGGCGACCTTAGTGCCATCAGGCGAGGGCGCGGGGAAGCGGGCAAACTTGATTACCGATTGCGCAAAACCGACGCAGCAGAGTAGACCTGCCAGAGTGAGAGCCTGAACGCGCATGTCAGAGGTGCATGGTTCGCCAAACCGCACACGAAGTCCTGCTGATGCGGAAACAGGTGTTTTTGCAGTCACTGCGTTGTCCGCTTCCGGGCAATTGTGGAGTGTGCCGCGGCAGAAGAAGCAAGCGGGAGAATGCTTCCCAAGACTTCTTAGGGAGAGGTGAGACGATGCAAAAGTGGAAACTCTTTTGGGCAAGTGGTATCGCGTCTATCGCGCTAATGGCTGTTGTCAGTGCACAGAATCTCAATCTCTTAACCTACTGCAGCAGCTTCGTTGGGCTAAATACACAGGGCACTTGGAATCTGATCATTGGAGACCTCGCGCCTTTCGAGGCGGGCTATCTTGAGGAGTGGTGTGTCACCTTTATTGTGCCTGAGCCTGCCAGCATGGTAGCGCTGGGCGTGGAGCTGGCGGGTCTGATTGGGCTGCGCCACCGCTTCTATGTATTTGCCTCGCACAACACCTACGGTGTGCATCGTGGCAGGGTTTTACCCAACTAAGCGAGATTCGGGTTCTGTCAGGCGAGGGTGCGAAAGCGTGGCTCTCTGCCCGCGCGGCACGATTCCCGTGCGAACGAAGCCCGTCTTCGCGAGCTATAAAAAGCCGACGCAGGTTGGCTTCGTTTGCACGGGAACGGCTTTAGCCGTCTTACCCGAAATCCCGAATGGTATTACAGCCTCTGGCAGCGGGCTACGCGGATCTCTACCCCACGCTCTGCGCCTTCACGAGGCGATTTTTCACCAGCTCCACCACGGCACGGTAGACCTCCAGCTGCTCGGCTTCGCTCAGCCCCAACACCTCAAACACCACGCTGTCCAACGCGCGGCGGTCGGGCAGCACCTTCTCCAGCGAGACCTCCTCAGGGCGGATGTTGCTGTAGTCGCGGTTGGGCTTGGGCAAGCCGAGCTCCTCAAAAATGCTCTTCACCTCACGCCCCGCCAGCTGCTCAAAGGCAGCGAGCAGGCGTTCGCGCTGAGAGGCGGTGAGGGCGGCGGGGTTAGGAATCAGGAATTCCGCAATATCTGTACCTTCGTTCTTGATGGGACCGCTTCCGCCCCCGTAGCTCCTTCCGAAAAGCTCTTTTATGAGTACTGTGGTTGTTGCTCCACATACTGCCGCTAACACCTCAGCAAGATTCTGATTGCTCAGTACAACCTCAAAGAAGTTGTGATCGAGTTCACTCCTCACAGGATTGTGATGAACGTTGTGGCGCAGAGCGTGTATCATTGCCCAGGCTATCAGCCCACTACGTGACTCCCCCAAATCCCACCATCGTTGCCTGCTGGCGCAGGTGGAGCGTTTGTGATACCCCTGCTTCTCTCCCCACTGGATGTATGCCCACGCTTTGGGGTAGCGTTTTTTGAGTTCGCCCGAGACGGCAAGCAGGCTGAGCTTCTTGCGAATCGCGTCGGGGGGCATGAACACGAGGTAGCGCAGGTCTTCGGGGCGCACGCGCAGGGTCTTCAGCTCGCGGGGCGATTTGATGACGGGGCGCAGCCAGTCGGTTTCGATCTCGCCCTGCCAGCCCGCGCCGTTTTTCACGCGCACGGTGGCGCCTACCTTGCCCGCCACCACATCCGCCACGCGACAGTCTACAGGCTCTAAATAGAAGAACTCGTTCGCGCCTGTGGTGAAGCCGCGCCGCACTTCGGCGATGTCGCCGAGGCGCACGAGCTTACCTTTGCCCTTCTCCAGGATCGTGAAGTAGATATCAGGCGCGCGGAGGTACTTGCCGCCCCACTTGTCGCCTTCGTACACGCCCTGCTCGTTCAGCCCTGCCTGCCACAGCTCAGCGGCGGTGCGGGTAATCACGCGCTGATACTGCGGGTCGGCAACGGCTTGCTCAAAGGGCGCGTTGAGGCGCACAAAGCGCGTGATGCGGGCGTCTTGACCAGGCGCATGACCGTCTTTCTGCAGCACGCTGATAATCGTGTTCACATCCGCGCTAGCGAACTGGCGCTCCAACGCCGAGTCGTAGATTGCCTGGATATGGGCGCGCTTGAGCAGGTACTCCTGCAGCTTGCCCCCAAAGCCCACATCGAGCCAGCTGTTGGAACAGACGAACACATGCATCCCCCCAGGCTTGAGCAGCTGCAGGGCGCGGGCGTAGAAGTAGACATACAAATCTGAGCGCCCGACCGCAGCCTCGGCATATTGCTTGAGAAGCTTCTCTTTCACTTTGGAGTCGATCAGCTCTTGGCGCACATAGGGCGGATTGGCGACGATGATATCGAATCCCCCCTCTTTGAACACTTCGGCGAACTCCACGCGCCAGTCGAAGCCCTCCACGTCGCCGTGGGGGTGTGCCCACTGTCGGATTTCGGCGCGAAGGGTTTCAATCTGCTCGCGCAAAAGGCGCTTGTGCTCGTCGCTATGGGCGCGCATGTAGTCGGCTTTGAGGCGTTCGTACTCTTCGATTTGCTGTTGGCGGAACATATCGGGCTGCTGCCCGCCTTGGGGGTCGGGCGCAAGCAGGCTGTCGCCCTGCTCGATCTTGAAATCGAGGTTGGGCAGCGACACGTCGACATTTGGGTCATCCAGTGGGTTGCGGGTGTCGTCTACCACAAGGCTGAGCCATAGGCGCAGGCGGGCGATTTCAACGGCGAAGGCGTCAGTATCCACGCCGTACAGGTTGCGTTGGATGATTTCCAGTTTGCGTTCGTAGAGGGTGCGGGGGTCGAGGTGTTTTTGTTCAAACAGGGTGGCGCGCAGCTCCAGCAGTTCGTGGAGCATTCCCAGCAGGTAGGCGCCGCTGCCGCAGGCGGGGTCGCACACGCGCACGCGGCGCAAGGCATCCAGCACCGCTTCGGGGTCGCGGAGCTGGCTGGCGTCGCGCTGGTCGACAAAGGCGGCAACGGCTTCAGGGGTTTCCTTGGTAGCGGTTTGCAGGTAGCCTTTGAGCGCCTCGCGGCACATAAACGCCACCACGGGGCGCGGCGTGTAGTAGCTGCCCGTCTCGTGCCTGCCCGTCACCAGCTCCTCAAACACCTTGCCCAGCATCTCGGGGTCAACGGCGACCTCAATCTCCAGCGGGGTGCTTTCGGTAATCGTGAAGTTGTAGCGGTAGAGCAAGCCTTCCAGCACGGGTTGAAGAGCGGCGTCGGGTACATGGGCGGTGATGTCATCGTCGCGTTGCTCAAACAGCCCGCCGTTGAGATAGGGCACTTCGCCCACGAGGCTGCGCAGAAGCCCGCCTTGGTTGATCCCCATCAGGTTGCGCTGTTGAGGGTTGTTTAGCGCGCCAAAAAACAGGGGCTTGAGGCAAGCGTTGTAGAAGGTATCGTCGTCGGCGCGATTGGCTCGGTAATCTTCCCATAAGGCGCGCAAGTAGTCGCGTCGTTTGTCAAAGCGCAGCCAACCCTTGCGCTCCAGAAAGCGCACGAACAGCAAGCGGTTGAAGAGCTTGAGCGTGAACAGGCGCTTCGGCTCGCCCGCAGGTACGCCCGTAATCAGCGCCTCCGCCTCTTCAAAGAGGCGACGGAAATCTTGATAGAACTTTTCGGTGACTTTTTCGACGCTGAACGCCTCGCGGATGCGCTCGATGCGGGCGGAGGGGTCTTCGGTGGGGGTGGTTTGCAGGGCGAGGAGCGTTTCGAGGTCGGTGCGCGTGGGGTTGTCGGGCTGCACCTCCAAGGTGCGGATGGCGAGCGTGAGGCGCGCGTCGTCTTTCAGCACGGGGCACGGGTGGATAAAGAGCAGGTTTGGGCTATCGGCCGCGCGGGCGGTGAACAGGCACTCGTATTGCGGGTAGCGTCGCTGCAGGGCTTCCAGCAAGCGGCGCAGCTTGCCCCGCTGCGAATTGTGCAGGTGCAAGTGATAGATGCGCAGTGCGTTGTCGTTATAAAGCAGGAACGCCTCGCGCAGTGGCTCCCGCGCGCCTGCGGGAAGCTCTTCGAACTCAGCAGCGGGTAGGGGTTGGCGCAGCGTTTGATAGCCCAACGCGCCCCAAAAGGCGAGGGCATGGGGCGTGTCGTAGCGCCGTAGCTCCGTACGCAGGGTCGATTCCAGCACTGCTAAAAACAGTTTTGCGTCTCCGCTTGTAGCTCCTGCGGGGTTCACAGCCCGCAAGGGCGGATGTGAGGGGCAATCGCCCCCCAGCGAGGGGTATGGGCGTGCTAAAATTGCCCGCTTTACCTGATGGGTATAATCCCCAACTGATGCAATCCAGCCGATTCCAGCCCCAAACGCCGATGCTCCAGCAGTATTTTCGGCTCAAAGCCGAGCATCCTGATGTGCTGCTGGCGATGCAGGTGGGCGATTTTTATGAGTTTTATGGGGAGGATGCGGAAATCGCTGCGCGTGAGCTGGAGATTGTGCTGACGGGGCGCGAGGATGGCTCCAACGGGCGTATTCCGATGGCGGGCGTGCCCGTTCACGCCTACGAACGCTATATCGCCAGGCTGGTACAAAAGGGCTACCGCGTCGCCCTCTGCGATCAAGTGGAGGATCCCAAGCTTGCCAAAGGGCTGGTCAAGCGGCGCGTGACGCGGATTCTTACGCCAGGCACCGTGCTGGAAGACTCGATGCTGGATGCCCGCGCCAACAACTATCTTGTGGCAGCCGTGTTGGGCGAGCCAGTGCACGGGCTAGGCGTGGTGGATGTATCTACAGGCGAGTTCTTGGTCACCGAAATCGCGGGCGAGCGTCGCCAAGAGAAGCTACTTGACGAGCTGTTTCGCCTGCAACCTGCCGAGGTGCTGGTTCCCGAAGACCAAGAGGAACTGATGCAAACCCTTCGCGAGCAACTCAGCGCCACGATTACCCCTGTGCCGCTGCACGAGTGGGTAGGGCGCGACGCTCGCAAAATCTTGTTGCAGCACTTTGGCGTGGAGTCGCTACGGGGCTTTGGCTGCGAGGAGTACACGCGCGGTTTGGAAGCGGCGGCGCTTGCCCTTCGCTATCTGCAGCACAACCACCTGGAGGCGCTCCAACACATCCGCACGCTTGCCACCTACTCGGTGGAGCGGTTTATGTACTTAGATGCCACGGCGCGGCGCCATTTGGAGCTTACGCGCAACCAGCTGGATGGCACGCGGCGCTACACCTTGCTGGCGACGCTGGATAGCACCTGCACGCCGATGGGCGCGCGCTTGCTCAAACGCTGGCTTGATGAACCCTTGTTAGACCCCGAAGCCATCAACCAGCGTTTGGATGCGGTGGAAGCGCTGGTGCGCCACACGCTGCATCGCGATGCGATTCGCCAAGTGTTGCGCCCGCTGGCGGATTTGGAGCGCCTTGTGGCGCGCGCCAGCACAGGCACCGCAAATGCCCGCGACTTGGTCGCGCTACGCAACACCTTGCAGCGTATCCCCGAGCTGTACGCCGAGGTAAACGCCTTGCTGAGCGCGTTGGAGCGCCCACCTACCCTGCTGGCGAGCCTTGCACCGCGCCTCGCGCCGATGCAGGAACTCTGCACGCTTCTGGAGCGCGCCTTGGTAGACGATCCGCCTACCGACCTCAAGTCGGGCGGCATCATCCGCGACGGCTACGACCCTGAGTTAGACCGCCTGCGCCAAGTGCGCACCGAGGGCAAAAACTGGATTGCCCAACTGGAAGCCCAAGAGCGCCAGCGCACGGGCATCCCCAGCCTCAAAGTGGGCTACAACGCCGTGTTTGGCTACTACATCGAAGTCTCCAAGCCTCACCTCAGCAAAGTGCCCCCGCACTACATCCGCAAGCAGACCCTTGTAAACGCCGAGCGCTTCATCACGCCCGAGCTGAAAGAGCAGGAAGCGATCCTATTGGGCGCAGAAGAGCGCGCGAACGCCTTGGAGTTTGAGCTGTTCACACAGTTGCGCGCCGAAGTCGCCCGCCAAACCCCGCAGATCCAGTCACTAGCACGCGCGATTGCTGAGCTGGATGTGCTGTGCGCTTTCGCGGAAAACGCCGTACGCTACCGCTACACCCGCCCCATCGTGGATACCGAAGACCGCATTTACATTTACGGCGGGCGCCACCCCGTGGTGGAGCGCTTCAGCGAACAGCCCTTCGTGCCCAACGACTGTCGGTTAGACTCCAGCCAACGATTGATCATCCTCACAGGCCCCAATATGAGCGGGAAGTCAACATACATTAGGCAGAACGCGCTGATAACACTTATGGCGCATATCGGTAGCTTTGTGCCAGCCGACCGCGCCGAGATCGGCGTGGTAGACCGAATCTTTACTCGCGTGGGAGCGCGCGACGAGCTTGCCACGGGGCAATCCACCTTTATGGTGGAGATGACGGAGACGGCTAACATCCTCAACAACGCCACCGCACGCAGTTTGGTGATTTTAGACGAGATTGGGCGCGGCACCAGCACCTACGATGGTTTAGCAATCGCGTGGGCAGTTGCGGAGTACCTGCACGCGATTGGCTGCAAAACCCTGTTTGCTACGCACTATCACTACCTAAATGAGCTGGCGAATCGCTTGGAGGGCGTGGCAAATTATCGCGTTGCGGTGAAGGAGCAAGGCGACCGCATCATTTGGCTTCACAAGGTACTGCCCGGAGGCACAGACCGTAGCTATGGTGTGCATGTGGCACGGATGGCGGGCGTACCCCCTGAGGTGGTGCAACGGGCTGAAGAGATTTTGCGCGGGTTTGAGCGGCACGGTGTGCAGGGCAGTCTCCAGCCTCCCAGCAGCGAGTCGCCCATCGTGCGCAAAAAGAAACTCCAACTCACGCTGTTTGAAGCGACGGAACACCCCGTGTTGGAAGCGCTGCGCGAGTTGGACATCACGACCCTAAGCCCCATAGAAGCTCTGATGAAACTGGACGAACTCAAGCGCAAACTGGAGGCGGGCAGCTGAAGCGCGCTCTGGCAACTGCACGCAGAGGGGCAAGGAAAAAGTGTAGGCGAGACTGGGATCGGGCGCTTTTTACTCGGCGATGAAGAGCGCAAGGGCACACAACCTGCGCCCTCCATCGCCACAAGCTCCAGTGTCAGCAGCCCGAACCGAAGTTGAACAGCACAACGAGTAGGTCAGCGTTGTTCACTACGCCGTCGTTGTTCACATCACCCTGTCCAGAGCCGCCGAAGTTGAACAGCACAATCAGCAAATCAGCATTGTTCACGCAGCCGTCGCCGTTCACATCGCCTACAGGGCACTGACCGCCAAATCCTGCGAACTCAAGGTCGCTCGCCCGTGCGCAGGCGAGGAAGTACTCCGCACTACACACCGAGTCTGCCACGCGTCCTACAAATCCCAACACCGTGTCGGCCCGGTCGAGGTTTAGGCGGATGTTTACATCGCGCCCTAAGACGTTTAGCGGGTCGCTCCGGCAATCCATCCTTTCAAGGTCGACAACGAAGGTGCCAAACACCTCGTAGATTTTGAAGGGGTATGTATTGTTTCCGATAGTGATATATGCACAGATAGGATTGGGAATGTTCTGCGCGGTCCAGACGATGCGAGTGCCGTCTTCGTTCACCGTCGCATTGAACCGCACTACCTGATTGCTCTGGATTGCGTTGAAGATTTGGTTGAGCGTAAGCTCGAAGTCCAGCGAGTTTGGCAAGAAGCTGACGGCTAGCGTGTTCTGAGCACCCGTTGTGCCAGAGAAGGCGGTTTGCACACACTCTGTGACGCCGATTCTGATGGAGTATTGCGCGTTGATGATCTTGAACGAGATGCTTCCAGCAGCGCGGAGGCGATCTGCAAGCGTTTGCGCGTCAGCGGTCACGATCAGCACCGCAAGCGCCGTTAGCCAAGTCCAGCGAAGCGTGGTCATCATTGACTACCTCCTTTCCCGAGGATGCCCTAATTGTACAACATTTGAGGTGGCATGTCAAGGGAGCGGAGGCATTTAGTTATTGCACGCAAGCTCTGCAAAACAGTAGGTATACTGATACTGTCTAACCATTGGGAGGCGATTAGCGGATGCGATGCCCCAGTTGTGGCGCGGAAATGCCTGAAAATGCCAAGTTTTGTTCCCAGTGTGGGCGTTCGCTTGTGGGCGTGCCTGCCTTTCCTGCTCCGCCTTCTACTCCCTCAAGGTTGAGGGCAGCGAGATGGTGGGGGCTGGGTGTGGGAGTGCTGCTTTTGCTGGCGATTGCGTTTGTGGCGGGCACACGTTCAAAGTTGTTTACGCAGTTGCAAGTGCAACGGCCTGAAGCGCCCAGCGTGTTGGAGGCGCAGCCGCCCAAGCTTGATGCTCCCAGCGTATTGGAGGCGCAGCCGCCCAAGCTCGAAGCTCCCAGCGTAGTCGCTGCCGACGCCCCCAACCCACCACCGAAGCACATTATTGATTGGCTGGAGCACCTGCGTCGCATTGAGCAGCGTCGCCAGCGCATGGAACGCAACATTGCCCCCGTGATGAGTATGCTGGTGCAGGCAATGGCAGCGCGTGCTGCGGCGATGAGCGGCATTGCCCAAGGCGATATCGAAAAAGCTGAGGCTGACTACCAGCGCGAACGCGAGAAGCTCCGCCAAAGCTACCAACAGCGCCAACGCGAATGGGTACGGCTCCTACGCGATTTCCAAAGCGTGCCCCCACCGCCTGAATGCAGAGTGCTGGCAGACACCTACTACGCAGGGCTGAGCCAATATATCACCACCATCCGTCAGATCGAGCAAGACCTTGTTGAGGAAGATCTGGGAGGGTTGACCGGCTTACTCGGTTCGGCTCAGAGCGAGCTAGACGTGCGGTTTGCTCGCGCCGATGAAGAGCTTACCCGCGTGTGCGAGCAGTACGGCATTCCTAAGAGCTTCTCCATTGGCGCGCAGGGCAGCGAACTGTTCCGCGCGCTCAGCGGCGGACTTGGACTGTAGAATCCCTTCGCTCAGCGGGGGGAGATCGGTTCTGGCATAGCTTCTCTGTATAGGGTCGCTATGTGCAGCGAGCCCAGCAGCTAAAGCCGCTCCCGTGGGGGCTAAGTTGACCTTCGTTGGCTAGCAGCCTGCCTTAGCGGGCTTGCGTGACGGCGCCAGTGCCACGCACAGGTTTCTCGCTGAATTGCGGGGGAATTCCCTGCGCTAGTGGGAACTTTTTGGCGCCTCGAATCGTAAAGTTGAGTGGAAGGCACTCAAGAGACCTTCCAATCCAATACTCAATAAGGAGGGATGAGCGATGCGAATCTTGGCACGACGTGAGCCGGAGACCACACTCACACGCTGGGATCCGTTCCGCGAGTTTGAGCGATTCCGCCGTGAAATGGAGGAGCTGTTTAACCGCTTCTTTGAGTACCGCCCGACTTTGGTGACGCCGGCCGAGCTTGAGTTCACGCCTGCGCTCGATGTGTATGAGACGCCTGAGGAGTTTGTGGTGTTCGTGACGGCGCCGGGCGTGGCAGAGAAAGACCTCCAAGTGGAGATCAGCGACAACACGCTGACGGTGTCGGGCGAGCGCAGGGCGTTGATTGAGGGTGAGAACGTGCAAGCGCACTATGTAAGCCGCATGGGCGGCCACGGCAAGTTCACGGTTTCCTACACGCTGCCTGCGGCAATCGATGAGAACAAGGTGCGTGCCGTGTACAAGAACGGCATCCTAGAGGTGCGCTTGCCCAAAGCCGAGTCGGCGAAGCCGAAGACGGTGCGGATAGAGGTGGAGCGGTAAGCAAGCTCAAAGGCGCGGGGCAGCCGCCCCGCGCCAACTTTACTTGTGGCAGCTCACCTGCAGCAGTGCAAACGCCCCCTAAGTGTGTGCCCCCGCCTTAGTGAAAGCTACACCTTATGCGCTATGCTTTCGTCTCGGTGCTTCTTGAGGTAGCGCATAAACGGTGTGCCCCCCGTGCCTACGCGCCTTGGGTTTTTAGGGTCTTTCGCTTGCTGTTTGTAGATGTACTGCGCAGCATACTCCAGGTGCAACGCGCGGAAGCGGTAGATGCCTTCGATGCAAGCGTTGTAGGCGTCGCGCAAGGCAGCACTACTGCTGCTTAGCACCATCGGGCGCACCTGGGAGCGCGCTTCCACGGCTTCTAAGAACCGCCGATGCGCGGGGGGCATGTACAGGCGCATCTCCATCAGGTAGGTTTTGAGCGGGTCGTCGGCGTGCTGAATGCCGAGCAAGCCGTCGAGGGTGGGGATAATCGCGCTCTGTGCTCCTGTTTCGCCCCGAAACTGTTGCGGTTGCCCGCCGTATGCCTCAACGCCCTCATAGACTACGCCGTTCGGCAGGGCAGGGTTGTTCTTCCAGCCATGAATGTAGGGGCGCACGCGACGATAGTAAATGTAGGGGTCGCAGGCTTCTGGCATGCGCGCCAGCACAGCGTACATCGTCTCTAGCGCCGCTGCGACTTCCTCCAGCGCACTCGTGAGTGTTGCCTTGTCGCCCTGCTCGGCAGCCACCAGCGCCGTAGGAATCTGCCGAATGGCGCGCGCTGCCTTTGCCTCAATATCCACATGCACCAAGATAAACCACTCCTCGTCCAGCCCCGCTAAAAAGTTCTGCAAAAGCACGATGTTGCCTAGCTCAATAGGTGCATTAGGGTCGAGCCGACGCCAGTTGTCCAGCGCGTAGGAGGCGTAGGAGAGCACAGGCGGTCTGCCCAGCAGCTGGCTCACTTCGTACCAAGGCACGGCGAGGTTAGCGGGAATGCGCTCTGCGGGTCGCTCGCCACCCCATACGTAGGCATGCCCAAAGTACGAGAGGAGCATCATCGCGCGGCGTCGCTCGCGCTCAGTGCGCAGACGCTCCACACTAAGGCGCGGCATCGCCTCTATGACCGCACGCACTTTACCTGCGACTAAGAGCTTGGGCAGCTCTCCCGCAATCTGCTCCCACGGCGCATAGTAGGGGTCTTCCAGATAGGGCAAGGGGTCTTCTGCAGGCAAGAACCCTCGCTCAGGATGCACTTCGTAGTCTTCCAATCGCAGCGGCTCCGCGTTGAGCGTTCGCATCTTCGCGTCCTCCCATGGCAAAAATTATGACAGCATACAGCGTAGATTATGGCGCTTGGGAGCCTTGGGCACTAATTGGTGGCAAGTTCTCGCGCAGCTGCTTGAGCCAATGTTCTGCCAGCTGCTTGATCTTCATCTTCGCTGCTTTTGCGTCTTCTGGAGTAACGGTGATGAGTAGCTGACCGCGCACATAGATTTCGTATCGTTGCCCGTTACGCACTTCTTTGAGCGTGATCTGCTCAGGGCTGATCGGTGCACCAACCAGCCTAACCAAACGCTCCTCGACAATTCGCGCACGCTCCTCTAGACTCATCGTACCGTACCCTGCCCGCAAGCGCATGATGAACTTGCCCCCAATGGAGATATCCACGTACTCCTTTTCCTTAGCCAGTCCCATACACAACCCTAGCGTGAGCATTCCCAGCAGCAGTAGTTGCACTGGTTTTCACCTCCAAGGGAAGTATACCCCCCTTACAGTCGTTGAAAGGTGACCGCATCGTTGCTCCTTCACGACAGTCTCCTTCTTTGCTACGTGAGAGGGGACCAAACGACCTTTGCCTGACTGCCTTCTAACGGTTTTCTGTTTACAAGTTAGAGCATGGCAACACTTTCCTAAAGACACTCTGCACTTTCTAACGGAGAAGGTACACAGACAGTGCCTGAAGGCTCGAGTACGCTTGATTTGATATAATCGCTGCGGGTGGAACGATGACGCCGAAGCTCGCGCCCGCGAAGCCGAGCGAGTTCCCGCCGCGCTTTCGGTTTGGTTACGGCTATCGCGTACGCCTGCTCCTCACCCCTGATGAGTCTGTAGCGCCTCTTTCTGCTCCAGAGATCGCAATCCCCGTGCGCGAGATGATTGTAGAGTCCAAGCGTGCTACGTCGTAGCCCGTCAAGCATGCGGGGTGTGCAGAAGGTATCCTATCCCGCAGGAGGTTGGCGGTATGCAGACGCAAATCCAGTGGCTTGGGCATGCAACTTTCCTAATCACTTCCCCCAACGGCAAGCGGATTTTGATTGACCCGTGGGTGCAAGGCAACCCTGCTTGTCCCGAAAGCGCAAAGCGACTGCCTGGCGTGGACATTATGTTGATCACACATGGGCACAGCGATCACTGCGCCGACGCGGTATCTATCGCCAAGACCTACAACCCGATGGTTGCGTGCATCTTCGAGATGTACCTTTACCTCGCACGGCATGGTGTGGAGCGCGTGCAGCCGATGAACAAGGGCGGTAGCGTGGTCATTGAGGGCATCACCATCACGATGGTCAACGCCTTCCACAGCAGTGGCAGCGAGGAAGGCGGGCAGATTGTCTACCTGGGCGATTCCGCGGGCTTCGTGGTGCGCCTTGAGAACGGGCTAACGCTGTACCATGCGGGCGATACCTGCGTGTTTGGCGATATGCGCCTAATAGGCGAGTTGTATCAGCCCCACATCGCGATGCTACCAATTGGCGACGTGTTTACGATGGGGCCGCGCGAGGCAGCGCATGCCATTCGGCTACTGGGCGTCAAGCGTGTGATTCCGATGCACTGGGGCACCTTCCCGCTGCTGACGGGCACCCCTGACCAGCTGCGCGAGCTTACGCGCGACATTGAGGGGCTAGAGATCATTGCGCTCAAGCCTGGTGAAACCATCACCGTCTGAGCCAGTAGGGGCAACGCTGCTGGCGTTGGAGGCGACCAGCACCGTCTGTGGCGTGGCGGTTGTGCGCGGGGGCGCGCTGCTCGGTAGCGTGCGCGTAGCGCATGGGCTGAACCTATCAGGCAACCTGCTACATGCGACCGAGTGGCTCCTCGCCCGCCACGCCCTCTGTTTGGCGCAGGTAGACGCGCTGGCAGTAGATGTCGGACCTGGCGCGTTCACTGCGCTCAAGATCGGTGTGATGATTGCCAAGACTTGGGCGCACGCCCTTGGCAAGCCCCTAATCGCCGTGAATGCGTTTGAGGCGTGCGCAGCTCTGATGCCTGCTGCTATCCCTACGCTAGTTGCCTTGCCTGCCCGTCGTGATGCGCTTTACCTGCAGTGGATGCTGCCTGCGACAGACGCCCTCCCCACGCCCTTTAGCGAGCATGCGTTTGTGGTGCGGAGCGCATTGGGCGCGTGGCTACAAGCGCATACGCCCGACGCCTCCACACTGCAGGCGGTTGGCGTCCCACACGCTCGCGCGTGGCTGGAGCCGTACTTGCCGAACCTGCACTGGCGCTTCGTAGAATCGCCCCCGCCCGAAGGCGTGGCGCAGGTGGGCTGGCTGCGCTTTCAGCAAGGCGAAACTGTGCACCCGTTCAGCCTCACGCCGCTGTACATTCAGCCGCCGGCGATCCACCTCAAAGGCGGAGTGGGTGGTTAGACGCAGAGCCGATCGCTTGCTTTCACCAGCAGTCAAGGTATACTAATGTCTATGTCTATGCTATCCAAGATATTCGCTGGCTACCACAGAGCGCTGGATGAGTCGCAGCGCCAGTTGCGCGCGCTCCGCGATGAGCGGGTTGAGAATGCTTGTTCGTTCTACAACGACTTCTTCCACAAACTGATTGTCCAGTATGAGCCGTTTTTCCAAGACCCTACTCAGCGTCGGCAGATCAAGGAGCTGGCAGAGCAAGTATTTGATGTCACCCGCCTCGACAAGATAGACTTCGTGGCGATTGATGGCACTTGCTCCAAGCACACCTTCCGCGAGTTCGTGGTGTTCTTTGGCGGCGCGTACGGGGCACGTGGCAGTATTTTCCTCAAAGACGACCCGCCGCGCGTCAAGTACGAGCGCTGGGGGCTGGAGCGCGACGTGTCATTAGTTGCTTATGTGCCCGTGCCGTTTGCGACGATCGAGGATGTCTACCATGCCGACAAGGAAGAGACTTTCGTGGTGAGCGATGCCCATCGAGTGAACCTCTCGAATATCCACATTAGCCTGATGCAGCTAGCAGAGGTCTACCTCGCTTACACGCTTGCCAGTGCCACCACGCACGATTACCCTCGCCTGATTATGATGGATATGTCGCTTAGCGGGTTGATGGCAGCCGTTTCACACGGGGCGAACACAGCGCTTGCAGGCTACCTGTATGACCGGCGGGCCCTGGACGACTTCGACATCAAGGTTGCCTTTGCTCATCCCATCAATCAGGAACTTGGGGTTCCATCCGCCAAACGCTTCGGGCGACATAATGCGATTATTGCGCAGTTCCATCTTCGCAACACTGCCGAAATGCCCAAAGACGAGCTGCGCCAGCGCATAGGGTTGAGCGAGACAGACTTCGAGCGAGCCCTCGCGTATCTCACGCGCCCCGATCCAAACAAGCCCAACAGTCAGCCCCTTTTCACGGAACGAGACGGCAAACTGCTCACCGAAGACCCCAATCGGTTCCACCCGCGCCACTCGTGGGAGTACACGATAAGCTTGTTCGCGCATATATGCAAGCGTCTGTTTACGGACAAAGATCCCTCCGCGCTAACCTATGAAGCTCCTGATCCTGATTATCCTCAGTACAAGCGCCGTCGCTGGATGTCGCCTGAAGATGTGAACTTCCTCACGGCGGTCGGGCTGCGCGCTCTTATCGAAAAGTGCTGGGAGAAGCATATTCTGCTGGTTGGCATCGCTAAGGACTCTGAGTCAGCCTACCTTACGCGGAACTATTTGGGCGTGATGAAGCATATCGGCGTCTATCCTGAGCTGCAGGCGCTGCAAGTGAAGCCGCTACCGTGGACAGACAGGCTGTTCTTGGAAAGCGTCCCTGTATGCTGCGACGCAAGCCTTACAGCACCGTGGAGCACAATTGAGTTCGACTCGGTGTTCATGACCCTCAAGCTCGGACTGGATGAGAATGGTCGCCCGCAGATTATGGGAACCCGCGCACGTGCGGGCGAGATTGTTTCTCCTGAGCGACTGTTCCTGCGCTCGCTAGCGCAGTTTTTCTTGTCGCGCGGAAAGCGCACGCCCCTCTGCGGGCACGTAGTGTTTGTAGACCGCCTCGCCTTGCCTAGGTTCGACAAGCAGCACATCCTCAACGGTCTTGTCATCTCCACGCCCAACATCGGCGAGGTGCGCCCGATTGTGTACAAGGACAATCGAACAGATAACTGCGTTCAACGGCTGATGATGTATTTGCTTGATGTGCTAACGCGCAACCACTTCGCAGAAGTAATCGGCTATCCTGACCCGTTGCACAAAGCCGACTGGGGCGCAAAAACAATCGGCAGGAAGGTGCGCGAGATGCTGGAAAGTAGCACTATACCCTTTTTCAATGAACCACTCACACGTACGCTGCGCAATCTGCGCAACAGCTCAGCACGATAAGGGAGGCTCATGATGGTGGGGAATAGCCTCAACAATCGGCGAAGCTCGGACCAACTCATCGTGGGGTTTGAGCGGGGGCTGGAAGGCACCTTGCTTCGAATCAGCGAAAGCGCCGAGTCGCGCTACGAGTTCGAGATATGGTTCGACTACACGCGCTAAGCGATGAACCTGATCCGCGAGGGCACGCTGCTGGCAGTAGAAAACTTTTCCAGCTCGCCCATCGAAAGGCGCTATTCACTGCTGGAGGTGGTTTCGCTGCTACCGATGCACTACGCGCTGGGAGAGCGCCCTGAGGGCTATCCAGGCTTTGTGGTGGAAGCAGCGCGCAACGCTGCCCGCGACTGGGTCGAGCAAGAGCATGAGGCTATGGAAGAGGTCACCAAGATCCGCTGTATCGCTATCCCTACAAACCAAGAGATACGCCAAAACAGTAATGGTACTTCGCTGGATGTAGAAAGCAACTTGCCGATGGTAGGGGCACGCGTGTATGTGCTGGACACCGCTTCCACAACTGCTGTACTAAACTACGGCATTCGCCATCACCAGCCCCGCTTCGAGGTGGGACACCTGACACGCGACTCACAGGTTCGCGTGGAGCTCGTACCCGAAGAAATGCTGCGCACCCATTTCGCGATTTTCGGTTTTACTGGCGCGGGGAAGTCCAACCTGATTAGCACACTGATTTACAAGATCCTGCAGGCGTACAGAAGCTGCACTGCTGAAAGGCAACGCTCTGTGGTCAAGATACTCGTGTTTGACCTGATGAGCGAATACGCCACCCTGTTGTCTGACTGTCTGCTTGAACTTTCCAACGCTTGCATTGTCGCACTTACGGAAGAGACGCTACCTGGAGCCGTACTGACCTACATGGAGGCCCAACCGACAGATGGGAACCTGCAGGGCTTGAGGCGCGAGGCAAGGCGTGCCCTCGTACGCACGACCCTATACCCCAAAGCGCTCGCTGCGTACCGTGCCAAATTCGACTACTTTTGGCACGAGGCTCTCAAATACCAATCGCCACGCCTCAAAGTATGGAAGGAAGAGGTAGGCGATCTCGGCAAGCTGCTACGCTCCCTGTGGCAGCCCCGCGGGGGGCTGGGAGCAAATGAATCGGAGATTCGGAGGCGAGTAGAGGCGATTTGCGGAGCGTTCAATGGGCAGCCACTTACGCAGGAAACCTTCCAACGGGCGATCGCGCAGATTGACAACTTAGAGAGTGCTCAGATTCAGCGAAATAACCAAAACGTCGACCTACTTTCCACTACTGCGGCGCGTGAGGCGGTGCGCGAATGGAAAGAGTCACTTCAGGAATACGCAAAGTCCGCTATCCTGAGTCGCTCACTGCAGCCCCAGTTCATTCTCTCTGAGCAGGCGCTGCTGAGCGATCTGGATAGCCAGGAGAAGTCGTCGCTGTATGTGTTCCAGTCTAGTGACCCCGATTTGCTGCGTCGCGTTGCGGCGCGGATTGGCGAAAAGATGTTCGAGCGCCGTCGCTGGTCAGGGCGCATTGAGCCATTAGTGTTGTTCTTGATGGACGAGGCGGACGAGTTTATCCCGCAGAAGGCAGAGGGAAGCTATGCCGAATCGCGCGCGATTGCAATGACGCTGGCGCGGCGTGGACGGAAGTTTGGGCTATGTTTGGGGATCGCTACCCAGCGCGTGCGCTACCTCGACACCAGCATTATGGCGCAGCCACACACTTACTTTGTGAGCAAAATGCCTCGCAAATCCGACCGCGAGGCTGTTGCTGAGGCGTTCGGGATTTCGGAAGAGATGTTCCGCCAAACCTTCAAGTTCCAAAAAGGCGATTGGTTACTGATGAGCTACGACGCGGTAGGGATGGAGGCAGTACCCATCCCTATCCACTGCGAAGATGCTAACCAGCGTATCAAACAGTTCTTGGATGAACTGGAGCAAAAGTATCGGCAACGGAGTGCCCAGCATGCGCCAACCTCGTGAAACGCAGTTTGGGACTTATCGCTTGCACCCGCCGCTGCTGTTTGCCAGCTACCGCCTTGGTGATGTGACAGGCGCAGGGCTACGCTTTTTCCCATGGGACATTACAGGCGTAGAAGCGCTGCTCATCAACGCCTATGACTTCACGCGCCCTAAGTTTCGGCGCCTGCTGGAGGCGGGATGGAACTTGCAAGCCCACCTGCGAAGCGGCGCGCGCCCTGTGATGGTGGACTCTGGAGCCTACTATTTCATTCGCAAGGCGCGAATAGACATCACGCCCGAAGCAGTGTTGCATATCCAATGGGCTTCCGGGGCAGATGTAGCGGTTGTCTTAGACCATCCCTTTTTACCTGAGGCTCCTGATCGCGCCGAGCGCATCCAGCGCACGCTAGCGAACACTGAACGTGCCTTTGCCTACTGCAAAGAGATTGCGCCGACGGTATCCCTAATGCCTGTTGTTCACGGGGCTACTGAGGAAGAACTCCAGTACTGCGTAGCCTCGATTCTCCGCCTTGCCGAGCGATACAAGGTTCAGCTGCAATGTATCGGTGTGGGAAGCCTCGCGCCACTAGCACGGCGAGGCGGTGGGCGGCATGCAGTGCGTGTAATTAGCACCGTGCGTCGCTTGCTACCTGCAGATATCCATCTACACTGCTTCTCGATGGGGTCCGCGCTGAATATGCTGCTTGCCTTCGCAGCAGGCGCAGACTCGGTGGACTCACAGTCGTGGATTGTGAGCGCAGGGCTAAAGTTGGCGCAACTGCCGGGGCGGTACGTGTGGCGCGCAGCTCCGCGTGAATACCCCACTCCAGAAGCATTCAATCGAGCGTTGGAGGGATTTGTAAATCACCTATGGCGACTGGTCAACGAAGAAGGCTTCGGAGTGCGCCACTGGGATACAGGAGAAGCGTTTCCTCTCGATTCTATGTCAGCGTGTCGTGCCTACGCGGAGATGCTGATTGACCCCCAAGGTAATGCCCATGTCCACTGGCGTGCTTGCCATAACTTGTGGGTTTACGCCTACGAAGCTAGGGCAACGCGCGCAGCGATCCACGCCGACTGCTTAGAGGCGTTCCTCCAGCGGCGTTTGTGCGGCACCCGCTACTACGCTGCCCTCAAGGAGGTGCTAAAGTGAGCGAAACTAAGCGACTACTCGTGCTCGCTTGCTCTGCGCGCAAGCGCAAGGATGCAGAACTTCTTCCCGCCATCGAACGTTACGATGGGATTTTCTACCGCGTTCTTCGCCGCTGGTGGCAGCACGCTCCAGCTTCGGAGAGGCGCATTCTTGACATCCTTATTCTCTCGGCGGAGTTTGGGCTTATCGAAGCGCAGACACTAATCCCATACTACGATAGAAAGATGACCCCGAAACGTGCGGACGAGTTAGCACCTAAATTGATTGCAACACTTCAGAAGCGCGCCCAAACGGTTGATTACCAAGAGGTGCTACTGGCGATGGGAAGCGTTTACCTAAGAGCTCTGACGCCTGTCGAGCAGTGGCTTCCGCACTCCATTCTGCTAAAGCGCACCTCAGGGGGTATCGGCACGCAAGCCGCCCAACTGCGCGCATGGCTACACCGCGTTTTGCCTTGACGAGGGACTTCCCCAAGCAGCGCGTAGACACCTGTACACTATTGACAAGCACGCATGACAACGGGTATAAATAAGGCGATCTCAGCACTCGCAAGGCGCGAGTGCTACTAAATTTATGCTAATCGCTTGTTCTTGGGCGAAGGAGGTGGCGTGATGCTCAAGCCTATCGGAGACCGCGTTGTGGTTCGACCGAAATCTGCAGAAGAAACCACTCGCAGCGGGATTATCCTGCCTGATACCGCTAAGGAGCGTCCCCAAGAGGGCGAAGTCATAGCTGTGGGCACAGGGCGCGTCTTGGAAGACGGGCGAGTGGTACCCCTTGAAGTCAAAGTCGGTGATAAGGTACTCTTTTCTAAGTACGGCGGAACCGAAATCAAAATCGGCGGCGAAGAGTACATTATTCTACGCGAAGACGACATCTTAGCAATCCTTGAAAGCTAAATCGTAGGGAGGTGATTATTCGCGATGGCAGCGAAAGAAATTCTGTACAATGAGCAAGCTCGACACGCACTGGAGCGGGGTGTAGATACAATCGCAAACGCTGTAAAAGTCACACTTGGACCGCGTGGTCGAAATGTAGTGCTTGAGAAAAAGTTCGGCTCTCCGACGGTCATCAACGACGGCGTAACGATTGCTAAGGAGATCGAGCTAGAAGACCGCTTTGAAAATATGGGCGCGCAGCTGGTGCGCGAAGTAGCCTCCAAGACCAACGACGTTGCAGGCGACGGCACAACCACAGCCACGGTGCTGGCGCAAGCCATTTTCAAGGAGGGGCTGAAGGCAGTCGCCGCGGGCGCAAACCCGATGTTTGTCAAGCGCGGAATTGACCGCGCCGTAGAGGCCGTCGTGAAGTTCATCAAGGAGACTGCCATCCCTGTGGAGGGGCGCGCGGCGATTGAGCAGGTCGCCACAATCTCTGCAAACGACCCCAACATTGGCAAGGTGATCGCCGACGCCATCGAGAAGGTCACGAAGGACGGCGTCATCACCGTGGAAGAGTCCAAGGGCACGGAGACCACGCTCGAGGTTGTGGAAGGGATGCGCTTTGACCGTGGCTACATCTCGCCCTACTTCATCACCGACCCCGAGCGGATGGAAGCCGTGCTGGAGGAGCCATACATCCTGCTCTACGAGAAGAAGATCAGCGCAGCTCAAGACCTTATCCCCGTCTTGGAGCAGGTGGTTCGCGCGGGCAAGCCGCTGCTGGTGATCGCTGAGGATGTGGAAGGTGAGGCGCTAGCGACGCTGGTGGTGAACAAGCTGCGCGGCGTGCTGCAGTGCGCCGCTGTCAAAGCACCCGGCTTCGGTGAGCGCCGCAAGGCGATGATGGAGGACATCGCCATCCTCACTGGGGGCACCTTCATCACAGAGGACTTGGGCATCAAGCTGGAGAACGTGCGCCTTGAGCAGCTTGGACGCGCCGAAAAGGTGGTCATCGAGAAAGAGCACACCACCATCATCGGCGGCAAGGGCAAGCCCGAAGCCATTCAAGGGCGCATCCAGCAAATCCGCAAGCAAATCGAAACCACGGAGTCTGACTACGACCGCGAGAAGTTGCAGGAGCGACTGGCGAAGCTCGCGGGCGGCGTAGCGGTGATCAAGGTCGGCGCCGCTACCGAAACTGAGTTGAAGGAGAAGAAGTCGCGCTTTGAGGACGCCATCAACGCTACCAAGGCTGCCCTTGAGGAGGGGATTGTGCCAGGCGGTGGCGTCACCTTGGTGAATGCCATTAAAGCTTTGGACGCCCTCCAAGTGGAAGGCGACGAGAAGATCGGCGTGCACATTGTGCGCCGTGCCTTGGAAGAGCCACTGCGCCAGATCGCTAACAACGCGGGCGTGGAAGGCTCTGTGATCGTGGAAAAGGTCAAGGAGCTGCCTCAGGGACACGGCTACGACGCCGTCACAGGCGAGTTCGTGGACATGGTCAAAGCGGGCATCATTGACCCCGCGAAGGTAACTCGCACGGCACTGGAGAACGCCGCTTCAATCGCTTCAATGCTGCTGACCACTGAGGCGCTCGTGGCGGAGGTCCCTGAGGAGAAGGAGGGCAAGAAGACTTCACCATCCCCCTACTGACCACACAGACCACTCACCCCCCAATGGCCGGGGCTGAAAAGCCCCGGCATTTTTTTTTCGCACGGCACTTATCTATACGTTTCGAAGCGGAAAAAAGTTTCAGGGATTGCGTCCAACCTGCGCTGCTTCTATCAGTGGATGCGCTTTCTCCAACACCTCGTCTACCGTAATCCACTGCAAGCATTCCTTGCGCAGGCAGCGGTCAGGCGGGCAAGCTGTGCAAAGCGGGCGTCTGTCTAGCACGCGCTCCCGCTGCCCATACGGACCTGTGCGCTCAGGGCGCGTAGGACCATAAAGCGCTACCACGGGCACGCGAAAGGCGGCAGCAATATGCGCTGTGCCTGTGTCGCCAGAGATGTGAACCGCGGAGCGACACACGATTGCCATCGCCTCTTTGAGCGAAGTGCGCCCAATCAAGCTCCGTAAGGGGCGCGTTTTGAGTGTGCGTAGTTGCTCTTCTAGCGGCTTATCACCTGCGCCACCAACAAACACTACTGGTACTCCCCATTCCGCTTCAATACGGTCGGAAAGCTCGGCGAACTTCGCGATATGCCAACGCTTCCACTCGCGCCCCGCCGACGGGTTGATGCTTACGAAGGGCACGCCATCTGCGCCCAACTGCGCCAATTTGAGGAGCGCCTGTTGGTGCGCGACTTCAGGCACAAAAAGCGGGAACTCCACAGGTGGCTCGGGGGCGAAAGCGTCTTCTGGAGTGGCATAGAGGTCGGGGAACTCGCCCGGAGCGCCTAGCCAACGCGCGGCATCTAGGTACTGCTGAACCACGTGGCGGTTGGGGTCATCAGGCACGGGAATGCGACGCAGCAGCAGGGGTGTTAGCTCGCGCATTCGGTGTGCGCCGTAGCGGATGGGCACGCCTCCTAACACGCCCCAAATCGCACTTTTGAGCAAGCCTTGCAGGTCTAACGCCACTTGGTAGCGCTCTGCTCGTAGCTCACGACTTAGCTGCAGTACCGCCTGCCACGCCTTGCGCCCAAACGGCTTTTCGCGCAACACCTGGTGCGGAATGACATGCAAGCGGTCAATGCGTGGGGAACCTTCAATCACCCCAGCGTGCCTATCTTCTGCAATCCAGCCGAGTTTCAGGTGTGGAAAGGCACGCTTGAGCGCAGCAGCTACGGGCGAGGCGTGCACAATGTCGCCCATAGAGGAAACCTTGAGGATGAGCAGGCGTTCAACCTGGCGGAGGTCTACAGGATGCATCGTAGATGGAGTTCGCTGCAGCTAATTGCCTCCCTGCTATCCCAGCGAGGCTGTGAATTTTTGGCAGGGATATGGAATACACCCCTTGCGGGCGGCGAAATCTCAGGGAACGAGGTGACCGAGCATGAGCCAAGGGAAGTGGCAAAACCGAGATAAGCCCGTTCGACTAACCAAGCGCGAAATTGAGGTGCTGAGCCTGATTGCGCAAGGGCGCTCTTCCCAGGAAGTTGCCGACGCGCTGTTTGTCAGCAAGCGCACGGTGGACTTCCACCTGGCAAACATCTACGAAAAGCTAAATGTGAACAACCGCGTGAAGGCGTTCCGACGGGCGGCACAGCTGGGACTGATCCCGCTTGAAGTCTTCCTCAAGGAGAATGCAGACTGACCCTCGCGGATCGCCACTTGTAGTCGCGCAAGGCGAGCTTAACGCTCGCCTTGCGTTCTGCTACTACGCACCTTTGTTGTTTTTGAGCAACTCGATTAGCTCAGGCACCGCCTGATAAAGGTCTGCTACTAGTCCGTAGTCGGCGACTTGGAAGATAGGCGCCTCGGGGTCGATGTTGATCGCCACGATGACTTTGGAGTCTTTCATTCCTGCGAGGTGCTGCACCGAGCCAGAGATCCCCACGGCGATGTAGAGTTCAGGCGCAACTGTTTTGCCCGTTTGCCCGACTTGTAGTTCGTTGGGGGCGATTCCTGCGTCGACGGCGGCACGAGTAGCGCCGGCAGCTCCGCCCAGCACATCCGCTAGCCCGCCGATGTATCGCTCGAAAGTTTCAGGGTCTTTGAGCGGGCGTCCACCAGAAACTACGACGCGCGCTTGAGTGAGGTCAGGTCGCCCGCCGCCGCTGCTTCGCAGGCTTAGCCACTCCGACCGCGTGGGGATATCCGCTGGTGCTTCCGCAGCCTGAACTGGTGAGGTGTTGTCCTTCGGCTCGGGCTTGCCCCATGCAGGTCCACGCACAGTAATCACCACGGGCGTGCCCTCTACCTCAAAAGTGCCGATAAGATTTGCCGAGTAAATCGGGCGCTTGGCAACCAGTTTGCCGTTGGTGCGCTCTAGCGTGATGATGTCGCTCAGCATCGGCGCGTCCAGCATACCTGCAACGCGCGCTAATACATCGCGGCTGAAGGTGCTGGTGGTTGCCACTACTGCGTCCACACCCAGCTGCTGCGCATAATGCGCGATCACAGGCGCATAGCGCTCGGCTAAGGGCTTCGCCAGCGCAGGGTGATTAACGGCTAGCACCACCTGCGCCCCATAGCCTGCCAGCGCCTCTGCGCCTTGGAGGTCGTTCCCTATCGCCAAGATGGTGAAACCATCAGACGCTTTTTGCTGCGCAAAGGCAATCGCAGGCAGCGTCTTTTCCAATACGCGCTCGCCGTTGGTTTCTGCGACTACTAAGACTTTCATCGCTGACACCTCCTCGTTAGATCACGCGCGCCTCCTCGCGCAGTAGGCGCACTAACTCCTGCACATCGCTGACGCGCTTGCCTGCCTTGCGTGGCGGGGGCGCTTCTACTCGCACGAGGCGCACGCGCACCTGAGGCTGCACCCCCAACTGCGCTGGAGTGAGGGTCTCCAGCGGTTTGGTGCGCGCCCGCACAATCCCCGTGAGCGCAACATAGCGCGGCTGATTGAGGCGCAAATCAGCGGTGATAATCGCAGGCAAAGGCACGCGAATCGCCTCAATACCGTTATCCGTCTCACGCTCTACCACAGCGCAGCCGTTCTCGATGCTGATTTTCGAGGCGAAGGTGGCTTGAGGGAGGTTCAATCGTGCTGCCAACATCTGCCCGACTTGGTTCTCGTCCATATCGATGGCTTGTTTGCCCATCAGCATCAGTTGAGGCTGCTCGCGCTGGAACACCGCTGCCAAGATTTTGGCGACGCTTGGGGCGTCCAGCGAGGCATCAGTTTGCACGAGGATAGCGCGGTCAGCCCCCATCGCCAGCGCAGTACGCAGTTGTTCTTGGCATTCTGCTCCGCCGATGGAGACTGCAACGACCTCTGTGGCTTTGCCCGCCTCCTTGAGCCGAATCGCTTCCTCTAAGGCGATTTCATCAAAGGGGTTGACCGCCATCTGTAGCCCGTCACGGTTGATATCGTCGCCCGTGGCGTTGGGCGTAATCTTGGCGTAAGGATCGGGCACACGCTTAACCGAAACCAGTATCTTCATCGATAACTCGCCTCCTTCTGTGTAGATTATACCCGTACAGGGAAAGAGGCGAGCAATTAACTAACTGGTCAGTAGCGTCCATACACCCAATAACCCTGCCACTGCCCGTGCCCCTATGGGGCGGAGTAGCAGCTCGCGATGAACCATCCCCAACGCGGCGGCTGACATTCCTACGCTACGCAAAGAGTAAGCGATTGTCTCAAAGTCCATGCCTAAGTCTGTCACGAGCGCCTAAGCCGGTAAAGCCAGTACGCGCCTCCCAGAATCAGGAGCACTGGCGGCGCGTACAGTAAGCAATACGCCACCAAGAAGTCCGAGGCGGTTCGGGATACTGCTCGGCAGAAAGCTGTTTCAGCTCCGCTTCCGTCGCCAGTCGCCCAAGATCGCCCCAGTTGTACGTCATGCCCTTCTTGTAATAGCCGATCACCATATCCGTCTTGCCTAACCGAAAGTCTGCTACACGCACATCGTTTGGTAGCACAAGCTGAGGCTCACTGCACTTGCCTACACGCACCAGGCGGTAATGCGCCTTCATCCAACGACCCCAGCGGGAGTAGATTCTGCCCTGAGCATCTATGTCGGGCTGGGGGTACAGCTCATAAGAAACAGACTTGGGAATCTACATCCCCTCTACTAAAGTGAACTCAGACACATTCCAGATTGCTTGAGGGGCGCGCCGAGCGGACGCAGGCGTGTCGTTGCCATACTACATCTCTACGCGGGATGGGCAGTAGCCTTTGTCTGTTCGCAGCCATACCTTGACGCGAAGGCGTTGCCCGCCTAACCCCATCGGTGCTCCCTCGCGCTCCAAGACGATGCTGTTGGAGGTGCGGCTGCCAATCGTCCACCCGTGAGCATCCGCCCAGAACATCTTGAGAGGATTGGTTCCTGCTAACATCGCAACGCTTGCCCACCAAGTTCTATGGGCGGGGAGTTCGCTGATGACAACTCGTATAACGGGTATGGTATCGTCGCTTTCTCATATTCTGTTTCGCCAGGATAAACCGCCTGTAGCACTTTCTCGAGAGTTCGCCCCTCGACTACGATGGGTCCGACTTCCACTGCGCGTACTTGGCAGGCGTGAACCGTTTGCACGAAACCGTCTAAGCGGAGCGTCAGCAGAAATGGATAGGAAGGCGCAACCGTATAGTCGTAGCTCGCCCAGCCTTCCGCTTGACGCAAGGGCAAGCCCAGATGATGCTCACAATCCACCAGCACCCTATTAGGAGACTCCTCTTGCAAGCGCTGGCGCGACACGCCCAGCAACGACGTGTTCCACGAGTACGACGAAACCGCCTTGCGCAGGGGCACTTGCAGACGGCCGGCAGGACAAGCCAGAATACCCCTTTCCTTCGGATGGCGCAGGTCGAGGTATGCCGCGAGTTGAAACATGCTTTCGTACAGCGCCTGATAGTCAGCCGGATAGAGCTGCGTAGCAATCCCTATCTGGCGTAGATTGCTCATGCACTGGCTGCGTAGTGAGCCTTTGCGAACAGATATCACCACTGGGGTGATAATCGCCGCTACCAGCAGCAAGATGGTTAATACAACCACCAGCTCCGCCAGTTTCATGCCGGCGCATCGTCTCATGGTTCACTCTCCACTCCAAAAGGCATTTCCTCTAAGAGCTACGCGGTCACGCTCAGAAAGTTGCGCCAAAGCCTGTTCCAGCAACAAGCGGTTCTCAGCAACTTCGTAGCCCGTCTCCACAACAGCATACTCGGCGCAGCTCTCTAGCGAAACACATGGCGGCTGGCGTAGGCAAGCGTGATAGTGGTCAGCAAGTACGCTGTCACACACGGTGCGCACATAGGCGAGCGTGATGGACTTACCTGCCTGTACCGCGGCGTGCAAGCGCAGACG
>JANXAW010000044.1 GCA_025061985.1 Fimbriimonadales bacterium | reverse complement strand
GCGCTTGCGCACCAAATCCCATGGGGACTGACGCATGTAGGGTTCTTCCGTCGCCTCCACACCGCCCAACTTCAGCACATCCTCAGTGCTTTCGCTCACTAGAATGTCCACCACATCGTCTACCGTCACAATCCCCAGCATGCGCCCAAGCTCATCCACCACCGGCACTGCCAGCAGATCGTACTTCGAAAGCAGGTTTGCCACCTCTTCTTGGTCGGTTTCGGGCTTGACTACTACGATGTCGGTCTCCATGATTTGCTCGATGCGCTTGCTGGGGTCTGCCACCACCACATCGCGCAGCGAGCAAACACCCACCAGTCGCTGGCGGGAATCGATGGCGTAGAGGTAGTAGATGGTTTCAATTTCGCGCCCGACTTGGCGTAGGTAATCTAAGGTCATCTCTACAGTCCAGTCGGGGCGCACGCGCACATACTGGCGTACCATCAGGCGCCCTGCGGTGTTTTCGGGATACTCCAGCAGCTCGCGCACCTCGCGGGCTTCGGGAGGTGCCATCTGTCGCAGCAGCGCCTCGGCTTTTGCTTTATCTAACTCGTCCAAGATTTGTGCTGCGTCGTCGGCGGGGATGAGTTGGAGCAGGCGCGCTGCCTTTTCCAGCGGAATATGCTCAAAGATCTCGTCCACCACGCCAGGGTCTAAGTAGTCGATCACTTCGGAAGCGAATCTCTCGTCCATCTGCATTAGGGCGCGCGCCTGCTCTTCAGCGCTGTCCATCAACATCAGAGCCTCGGCGATGTCCTGAGGAGCGTATTTCTGCAACAGTTGTTGCAACGCTCCATCAGGTTGATGCATCGCTGCCCGCAGCTCTGCCAGCAACATCTCCGAGCGATTGTCCATGGGGCATCACCTCCTGTATAACGCGATTGCACGGGAGTGTAGGCAATCGCCTCAAGATGATACCGCCTCGCGCGGGTGCAATCCCTACTAGCCTTGCAGCGGGTAAGCAACACTCACTTTACCTCCTTGAGGTTCCCTCTGCGAGGCGAGGGGAACTGAGACTTCAGGTAGAATTCAGGGGCGATGCTCCGCTTTCGGCTTTGCCTAAGCGTGGGGTGCGGTCTTGCCCTGTGGCTTTTCGGGTTTGCGTGGCACCAGCCGTCGGTTGAGAAGATCGAAAAACGCATTAGCCCGCATGTAGTGTTCTTCCAAGAGATCTCGCAGGAGCCGCCGCTCGCAATCCAAGGGATACGGATTACGCCAGGGCGCGCGGTTAGCTTTCGTGCAGTGCTAGGCAACGACGTGGTCAGTGGCGAGGGCGCCTTGCGGGGACGCGAGCTAACCAGCCGTATGGCTTGGCGCCATCGCGCACTGGCAGCCATCAACGCGGACTTCTTCGAGGGAGGCGACCCGTTAGGGCTGTGCATCGTAAACGGCGAATTGGTGAGCGAGCCGTTCCCAGGAAGACCTGCGGTCGGTTGGACATCCACAGGACAAGTCGTGATGGGCGATGCTTTGCTAGATGCCGACCTCACGCGCCCTGATGGGGCAAAACATCCCATCACAGGGCTAAACCGTGCAGCAAAGCCAGAAGGCGACTTGGTGCTGTATACCTCGTTCTACGGCGCCAGTGTTTCAGCAGGTCAGGGCGTGGCGGTAGTGTTGGAAGCGCTGCCACGCCCGCTGCGAGTTGGCACGCAAGCGCAGGCGTTGGTGCGCGAGGTACGCCTTGGGAATAGCGTTGCGATTCCTCCGACAGGGGGCGTGCTGGTAGGCACGGGTAGCACAGCCGAGTTCTTGCGAGCGCTTCAGCCCAACGACCGTGTAGTGATTCGAGTCGACCTGCAGGGCGAGCAGGCGGGGCGCTGGCGCGCAGTGCAAGAGGCAGTAGCGGGCGGACCGTGGCTCATACGCAACGGCAAAATCCTTACCCCCGCAGAGCAAGGGGGTGGGTTCAACCGGCAGACCTTTGTCGAGCGACGCCACCCCCGCACCGCAGTGGGGCGCACCGCAAACGGCGAGGTGCTATGGCTCACCGTCGACGGGCGACAAGCACATAGTCAGGGCGTTTCACTGCCAGAGCTAGCGCAGATTATGGCACGCTACGGCGCCGTTGAAGCCATCAACTTAGACGGGGGTGGCTCCACCACCTTGGTGGTGCGCAACTTAGTGGTCAACAGCCCATCCGACGGGGTGGAGCGACCCGTTTCGAATGCATGGCTCGTGTACGACCACGCCCTACGCCCGATGTTGCCTCGCAATGCAAACTACCAGATCGAGCCATCGCGAGCTACGCTCAAGGTAGGCGAGCAAGTGCGCTTCCGCGTGAAATGCGACGACCAACCTATCTCCACTTGGGAGGTCATTTGGGGTAGCAATAGTGTGGGGTTTATTGACCAGTGGGGCAGGTTTCATGCATTGCGCGTCGGGCGCGGCGTAGTAAGCGCGTATGTGGACGGGCAGTGGCTACACGCCCTTGTAGAAGTGGTTGAGGCAACCCCCAACGGAAACAGTGGCGACGGTAACCAGGGCGTTTCAAAACCCTCAGGTTCGGGTGGCAGCTGAAGCAACTGCTGCGCAGAGGAAGCCCGCCCGCGCTAGCGTTGCTCGCGAAGCGGCTTCAGCCGTCTTGCTCAAGGGGGGATTGTCAGACGCCTTAATGAGAGTATGGAGGCGCCGGTGGGAATCGAACCCACGAATAAGGGATTTGCAGTCCCTCCCCTTAGCCACTTGGGTACGGCGCCTTCCCTGCGAGGAATTATACCCTATGGACGCGAGGCAAACGCAAGAGACACGCCTGGAAAGAAAAAGGAGGGTGGCAGTGAAAGGAGAGCAAAGCCTGCCACCCCCAAGGAAGGTGAACTCGTTCCCTGCTTAAGATTATGGCACATCGACGGTCAATCTTTAGCGTTTCCTTAACCGTCTGTGCCAGGATTTGTCAAGGAACGGCTCACCTGTCGTTTTCCACTGCATGATACGAACGATGTGGCTAAAAAGTTTCCGAGCAGCCTTGGAGGCGATTTGGATGACGCCGCGGCGCACGCTGCTTAGTGGCTCTGGGATGGCAGTGGGTGTGGCGGCGATTGTGGTGCTGGTCTCGCTGGGCAAGGGCGTGCAGCACGATGTCACGCAGCAGGTTGAGTCGTTGGGGGTGAACTTAGTGATTGTGCTGCCGGGGCGCCTTAGCCCAGAGAATCCTTTCAACCCGATGAGCTTTATTGGGCTAAGCACGCTTCGTGAAAGCGATATTGAGGCAGTGCGTCGCGTGCCAGGCGTGCGGCGCGTGGCACCGATTATGTTTGTGGCAGGCGGAGCGCAGCGCGGCAACCGCTGGGCAGATGCGGCGCTCATCTTGGGCACCACGCCCGAGTGGTTCCAAATGCGCCCGCACACCTTACGCGCAGGGCGTCTATTCACCCCCGCCGAAGCCGAAGCCTTCGTGTGCGTGCTGGGACCCTACCCCGCTCAGCAGCTGTTTGGAGACGAGAACCCCCTAGGCAAGCGCGTGTTGCTCAACGGCAAACCGTTTACCGTAATAGGCGTTACCAGCGAGGACACCAGCCGCTCCATCTTGGGCAGTGCAGGCTTCGAGTTCGCAGTCTACGCGCCTATTCGCGCGTTGCAGAAAGCAATGGGTAGCAACCAGATTCACCGCATCATCGCGCAAACCGCGCCCGATGTAGACCCTAAACAGCTGCAGCGCGCGATCAAACTTGCCGTGTTGCACAGCCATGGAGGAAGCGAAGACTTTTCCGTACTAACCCAAGAGGAGCTGCTGGAGCGGATCTTTATGCTTTTGCAGATTGTGTCGGTGGCGCTGACAGGCATCACCTCGATTGCGCTGATTGTGGGCGGGATTGGGGTGATGAATGTGATGCTGATGAGCGTGACGGAGCGCGTGCGCGAGATAGGGATTCGAAAAGCGGTGGGCGCGCACCCGCGCGATATCTTTTGGCAGTTTCTGCTGGAGGCGCTGTTGATTGCACTGGTGGGTGGGTTGATGGGCGTGCTGGTGGGTTGGGGAGCATGCCTTGCGATTGACTACGCAACGGTGCTATCGCCGCGCGTGGAGCTGAGCACCGTGGCACTGGCACTCTTTGTGTGTGGCACGGTAGGGCTAGTGTTTGGAGTGCTGCCTGCCTACCGCGCTGCTAAGCGCGACCCTGTAGAGGCGCTCCGCCACGAATAGCGCCTACTCCAGTAGCCTCTTGAGTACGAAGTGCCCCTCTTCTGCCAAGTGGCGTGCGCCCTCAGGGGTACGCGCTTCGGCATAAATGCGCACCACTGGCTCTGTGCCCGACGCACGCATCAGCACCCAGCTGCCGTCTTCCAGAATGTGTTTGACCCCATCTAGGGTGTCGCGTTGCACTACGGGCATGCCAAGAAGCGCCTGCAGTTCCAGCTGCTTGAGTTGCTCGCGAAGCGCGGGCATCTGCTCGCGCTCAAAGTGCGCGTCTATTCGATGGTAGTAATGGGGTCCCGTGATGGCAAACACCTCTTCGACCAGTTCTGCAAGGCTCTTGCCCGATGTTGCCATGGCTTCCAGTAGCAGAAGCCCCATCATCACGCCGTCGCGCTCCACCATGTATTCGGTGATGCCAATCCCGCCGCTTTCCTCGCCCCCCATCAGGATGCCCCCTGCGAGCATCTTTTCGACGATGAACTTGAAGCCGATGGGCACCACGCTAAGAGGCAGGTTGTAGTGGGCGCACAGCGCGTCAATCATCTGGCTCACAGAGAAGGTTTTCACAACGCCACCTGTTTTGCCTCGCCGTTCGACCATATGGCGCAGGGCAATAGCGAAGATGCGGTGGCTGTCTACGAAGTTGCCGTGCTCATCTACGGCGCCAATCCGATCGCCATCGCCATCGATGGCAATCCCGATGTGCGCACGTAGTTGCCGAACTGCCTGCAGCAAGGGCTGCAGGTTCTGTGGGATCGGTTCAGGGTTCACGCCCCCAAAGTAGGGGTTGCGCTCCTCGCGCAGGGCGTGCACCTCCAGCCCCAAGCGCGATAGCAGCGCCTTGAGGTAGCCCGCCCCAGAGCCATGCATCGCATCCGTGACGACACGGTAAGGCGCTTCATACAACTCGTCCACGCGAATAAACTGATGCACGTGCTCTAAGTAATCGGGCACGGGGTCTAGCGTGTGGGGTTCGCTTGCTACGCTAACGGGTTGCGTGTAGCGCTCGTAATCGGGGCGTAATGCCTGCAAGTGGCGCTCAATGTTTTGCGTGATGTCGGTGAGCGCTGCGCCCCCGTAGTGGGGTTTGAACTTGATGCCGTGGAAGATGGGCGGGTTATGGCTGGCAGTGAACATCACAGCGCCCTGCATGCCACGCTTGATGACCGCGTGCGCCGCCGCTGGCGAAGATACAGGGCGCGGAGTGATATACACGGGAAAGCCATAGCTCAGCAACACTTGCGCTGCTGCCTGCGCAAACACCTCCGACATCGCACGGCAGTCATACGCCACCAACACGCCTTCACCAGGGGGCTGCTCCTCCTTTAGGTGATGGGCAATCGCATGCACTACATAACGCACATTAGCAACCGTAAAATCGTCGGCGATTACGCCACGCCAGCCTTCCGTGCCAAACCGAATTTCGGGTGCGCTCATGGCTGGAATCTTACCCCACGGCACGCTGGACGACGCAGAACCCGTAAAACTATAGGGAACAGAGACCTTTACTTCCGCCGTCAAAAAGCCGATAATAGCGGTTGGGCAACGCTTTCCTAGACCAAGTGGCGAGGGTAAGCGATGAAGCGTGAGCTGAAGATTGTGCGCCTGCTGGATCCTGAGTTATGCACGCGCTGTCGGTTCGCGGATGTTGCCGAGGTGGAGACGTTGGATGGGCGCGTGCAGCGGATGCTGTATTGTCGGCGGCTGGATTGCGACAACTGGGACTATAGCTCGGCGGAACCTGCACGACGGATTCAGCTGTCTAAGGGGGCAGAGGAGTGGGATGACGTCGCGTAAGATTTGGCTTGCGCAGGCGGCGCAAGCGGGGTTGGCTGTGGCTTGCATGCCTGTACCTCCTCCTGCAGAGCGCGACTGGCGAAGCGGGGCGTCAGTCGCACTAAGTGAGACGCTGTGGCGAATCGACGAAGCGGGGCGTCGGTTCGCCCAGCGTCTTCTACAGGCGCACGCCGCTTTTGACGCCATCCCTCCCTCCACATCCGTTCAGAAGAACGGATGAGGATTGAACCACGCACGCGCCCTACACCCACAGCGCCGGGATCGCGCCCACTCCCGGCGCTGCTGAACTTATAAAGCTGCCCCGCACCCTCGGTAGGGCCTGCCCCCTGCCAAAACTGGGTCGCCCAGCAGCAACACCGTAGGATGCTGCTCTACACGCTCGAATGGCTGGATGTAATCCGAGGCACGCAAGGGCGGAATGTCGCCCCGCTCCGCCCGCGAACGCAGCGACTGCGTGATATCCTCCATCACGCGCTCATACGCTAAATTCAAGGCAAGCGGCTCGTCCAGTATCAGCCATGCATCGGGGGGCAAGTAATCCAGCAGGCACGCCCGTTCTTGCAGCAGCCACGGCAAGTACAGTTCCAGTCGGTCAAACGGCGCGCCTTGCATCAGGGGGCGCAAATCGTCTTCCAAGCGCTGACGCAGCTCAGGCTGCAGCGAATCAGGCTGCTGACTAATCAGCTGCTCCCACTCTCGCTGGATTGTGGCAGCGATTGTCTCGTTGCCCATCGGCACCTCGCGTGCGGGTGGGATCGCTACATGCGTAATCCGGCGGATCGAACGCTGTGATGCCGGCTCAAACACGCGCAAACTGTCGATCTCATCGCCCCAGAACTCGACCCGCACAGGCAATTCAGCTCCCATCGGGAACACATCCACAATCCCGCCACGCCGCGCGAACTGCCCAGGGATACGCACTGGCTCCTGATACTCGTAGCCGTCTTCGCTAATGCGCTTCAGGAGCGCTTCGGGAGCAATCTGGGCGAGCCACTCGTGTTCATCGGGGGGTGTTGTGGTGGGTAAGCGGAGGCGCACCAACTCCGCCTCAAAAAGCGATTCGGGCATTGTGCGTTGCAATGCAGCAGCGATCGGTGCGATAAGGCACACTGCGTCGCCCCGATGGAGCGCGTGCAGGGCGCGAATCCGCTCGTGCAAAGTCTCTTGCTCAACGCCTGTTGGCTCCAGCAAGGGCGTTAGCGCACTGGGCACACGCGCCACGCGCCCTTCAGGTAGCCCCACACGCAGCAGCACAGCCAACCACTGCTCAGCACGCTCCAGCGAGGGCGTCAAAATCAACACAGGGCGTGTCTGACGCGCCAGCCACGCAGCTAAGAGCACAGGGCGCGCCTCAGGGCATACCTCGCGCCACACGTTTACCGTAGCAGGCTCCAGCGCGGGGGCTAAGTCGCCCAGCCGCTCCACCCACGCAGGGATGCTCATTCGCGTGCAGTTTCGGCTTCCACGCGCCGACTAATGCGCCGCGGCTTGAGATACTGCCGGTTCCACGCAAACACCAAGGTCACCAGCAAAGCGATCACGGTAAGGGGCAACACGAAGTACTGCATCGCGAAGGTGTACTCATCAAGCGCGTCGTGCCGGCTGGAATACAGCACCAAGTAAAGCGTGTAGAACACGTAGTACAGCACAAACAGCATCCCTTCCCATCGCTTGATCTGGAACCCGTTGAAGAACACGGGGAAGCACGCCAGCGAGACGGCAATCATCACGGGCGCGTCGAACCGCAGCACAGCAGGGGCGACCGCAACGCCGTTCGGCGCAACCAAACTGCTGAACCCAAGCACCGACAGGATGTTGAAGATGTTGCTACCGACCACGTTGCCCACGGAGATATCGCGCTCGCCACGTAGGCTGGCAATCACTGAGGTTGCCAACTCGGGCAACGAGGTGCCCACGGCTACAATCGTTAGCCCAATCACCAGTTCGCTTACGCCGAGCGCACGCGCTGCAGCGACTGCCCCTTGAATGAGCCACTCGGAACCGAGCGCCAGCCCTACCAGCCCGCCTACAATCTGCCCTATGAGCCTGAGGTATGTCCAGCCGCCGTGCGGAATCGCCCCAATCTCCTCCAGCTCCGCCTCCAGCACGGGCTCGCTTCGCGCTGTACGCGCCATCCAAGTGACATATGCGATGAAAATCGCCACCATCAGCGCGCCGTCCCAGCGCGAGAGGTTGCCGTCATAGCCCAAGAGGAAGAACAAAACCGCCGTGCCAACCATAATCGGCACTTCGACTTTGATCAGGCGCACGCTGACTGCCAGAGGCGCAACCGCTGCCGATAGCCCCAAAATCAGCAGGATATTGACGATGTTGCTACCGACCACATTCCCCACTGCAATGTCGGGCTGTCCGCGATAGGCAGAGAGCACCGACACTGCCAATTCCGGCGCACTGGTGCCAAACGCAACTACGCTCAGCCCGATGACCACAGGAGGCACCCCCAGCAGCGACGCCAAGCGCGAGGCGCCGCGCACCAACCACTCGCCGCCTGCAATCAGCAACACCAAGCCGGGCACAATCAGCCATGCTTGACTCAACGCAGCGCCTCCTCCTTACCGTAGGTTGTACATAAACGCCACAATCAGCAGCAGCAACACCCCCGCCATCATCACCAGCGCGTAGGAGCGCACGTAGCCGCTCTGCAGCGGGCACACCCAGCTTCCCACGACGCGCGCCATCGCGCCTACGGCGTTCACGACGGTGTCAATCAGACTTTCCACGATAATGGAAAGCACCAAAGCAATCCCCGCGCCGACATTCACCCCCAGCGTGCGCATCAGCCCGTCGTAGCCCCACTGCTTGTAGGCAGCGCCCCAGAGACCCTGCAAGCGGGCTTCCGCTTCGGGCATACCCCGACGGTAGCGGGCAATGGCAAAGCCGATGCCTAACAGCGTTGCCCCCAACGCTATCCCAAATACCAGCTCCTTGCCCGCGCTCTCGCTAAAGAACAGCGTATCCTTAGGCAGAATGCTCGGCTCCGCCACAGGCTTGAGGAACTCGTGGAACGCTTTTTCGCTAGGCAACACCCAGCCAAACAGCACCGACCCCAGCGCCAAGATGCCCAGCACGCTCAGCACGGTGGTGTACCGTTCGCGTGGCGGCTCGTGGGCGTGCTCCTCATGCGCATGCGTCGCAGCAGGTGGCGCTATAAACACCAGCCATACAAGGCGCGTCATGTAGGCTGCAGTTAGCCCTGCCGTGAGAACGCCTACACCAAACAGGTACGGCGCGATGTTCACCAACTTCGCGTTGTAAGTGCTGAGCAGGATTGCCTCTTTAGACCAAAAGCCCGACAGCGGCGGGATGCCCGCAATTGCCAGCCAGCCCACCACCATCGTCGCAAAGGTGAGGGGCAACGCCCTGCCTAATCCGCCCATCTTGCGGATATCGCCCTGGTGGTGCAACGCAATCAGCACCGAGCCTGCTGCCAAGAACAGAAGCGCCTTGAAGAAGGCGTGCGTTGCCACATGGAACATCCCTGCCCAGAACGCCCCAACTCCGCACGCCATAAACATATAGCCCAGCTGGCTTACCGTAGAGTACGCCAAGATGCGCTTGATATCGGTTTGGGCAATCGCAATCGTGGCAGCCCATAGCGCGGTTAGCGCCCCCACGCCCGCGATAATCACCATCGCCGTCGGCGACACCTCCAGAAGCGGATGCACGCGCACCATCAGGTACACGCCCGCCGTAACCATCGTCGCGGCGTGAATCAGCGCAGAAACGGGCGTGGGACCCGCCATCGCATCGGGCAACCAGAAATACAGCGGCAGCTGTGCCGACTTACCCGCGGCTGCCAAAAACAGCAGTAGTGCAATCGCGGTCGCTGCCCCGCTGGCGTCGCGCAACACGCTCAGTGCTGTAGCGTTCACCTGCGTAAACGAGAGCGTGCCAAACAGCGCGTACACCATAAACATCGCCAGCAGGTAGCCCGCATCGCCGATGCGGTTCACGATAAACGCCTTGTTCGCCGCGTCGGTGTTCGCCTTCCACTCAGCGTTGCGATAGAAGTAGCCAATCAGCAGATAGCTGCACAGCCCCACCCCCTCCCAGCCAACAAACATCACCAAAAAGTTGCCCGCCAACACCAGCAGTAGCATAAAGAAGATGAACAAGTTGAAGTAGGTGAAAAAGCGCGGGTAGTCGTCGTCTTCTGCCATGTAGCCCGTGGTGTAGAGGTGGATTAGCCCGCCGATGCCCGTGACAATCAGCGCCATCAGCACGGAGAGAGGATCGATGATGAACTCAATCGGCACGCGCAGGCGGGCAATCGCAAGCCAATCGGTAAGCACATAGCTAATCGTGCGCTCCGCTTCAGGCAGTTTCAGCAGCGCCTGAAAGAGTTGCCAACTAACAGCGAACGCGCCCAACACCACGCCCGTGGCGACCGCACCGACAAGCCATTTGCCCGTGCGTGCGCCCAGCGTGCGCACCAACCAGCCGCCAAGTAGCGCGTGAAACAGCACCCCAGCAAACGGCAATCCCAGCAGCCACAGCGTGAGTTCTTTTGGGAAGCTCTCCATAGGCTCCAGTCCCTGCCCGCAGGATTATACCCCCGTCGGGGCGGTATACTTGTGCCGATGCAGAACGCGCCTACGGTGCGCCTTATCACGCTCGGCTGCGCCAAGAACGAGGTGGATTCCGAAGAAATCGCGGGCGTGCTGCAGCAGGCGGGCTATCGGCTTGACCCGCACACCGACACGCCCGATGTAATCATCATCAACAC
>JANXAW010000022.1 GCA_025061985.1 Fimbriimonadales bacterium | reverse complement strand
TACCCAGAGACGCCGTACATAGAGATCCCACTGCCTTTGCGAGACAGCGTGCTTCAGTCAGGTCAGTTCCGCGCAGAGTATCGTGTGCGCGAATCCTACAGCGGAGAGGTGGTTGCCTCCGGCACGCTTAACCTCAGCCCTAACCCTAAGGATCACACCATTCGCGCGGCGCTCAAGCCTGTACTCCCTCAGCAGTGGCACAGTTATGTCATCGAGGTGCGCTTCGTGCCTACAGGACGCAGCGCGCCGCCTACGACTTCAGTCCACACACGCGTTGTGCCTGTCGTCGTGTTTGCTGTTGCAGGTGCAACAACGCTACTTGCCTTCTTAGGGCACGAGCTGCTGGATGCGACGTGTAACAGCTCCATCATCGCCGCGGCGGTTCAGCGGCGGATCGTAGAGGCGCTCTCGGCAACCGGAGACCCCAACGACATTTTGGACGCTCCCCAGCAGCAGGACATCCTGCGGATAATGCGCATCCTCTACGACGACACTACCAAAAAGGGCTTTGTACAGACTGTGCTAGAAGGCATCACATACGACTACATTCAGAACACGGCAGAGAGCATAGTCACGGAACAGCTCCGAAACCGGATTTACGACTATCTGCGCAGGCGCCTGCCCGAAGAAAGGGCGGAGTTCTACGCAGATGCCGCGCAAGAACTCGCCCCGCACGTGTACAAAATGGCGAAAGGCGACGTCAGCTACGCTGACCTGCTCGGCTTAATCTTCAGCGAACTACTGAACGGATTGCCTATTGACATCGCCAAGAAGGGCGTTGAGGTAATGCTCGAGAAGGGCAAGGAGTGCCTCGAGAGAGTTGAGACGCTCAGCAAGATCTACACGAATCGCTTCGAAACTCGTCAACGTGCCGATGTAGGCTTCTCGTACGACCCGAACGAGAAGATAGGCGCTGGCGGAATGAGCGGCTACATTCGCCCCGATGACACGATTCTCTACGAGATCAAGTTCGAGAACCTCGCCACTGCAACAGCGGGCGCAGAAGAGGTGCTAATAGAGGATGTACTGCCTGAGGGGCTTGACCTAAGTAGCCTCGAGTTTGTGGCGGTGCAAGTGGGCACGCACCAGCGTCTGCTGCCTGCAGGCACAACGGCGCTGAACTTGGACATTGATATGCGTCCAGAGCGCCCTGTAATCGTGCAGATTCGCAGCGCGCTGGACACGAATACCCGCACTTTGCGTGTGCACTACAAAGGCATAGACCCGAACACAGGTAACCACTACGAGCAAGGCTTCCTGCCGCCGAACCAGAACCCACCCCAAGGTGAAGGGAGCGTGACCTTCCGTATCCGCCCGTTGAGCAACGCTCCATCGGGCACGCAGTTTGTCAACCGCGCCACGATTATCTTTGACCCGCACCTTGGCATCAACCCACCAATTACCACAAATGCGCATACACTCACGCTGGACTCACGCCCGCCCACTGTGGCGGTTCAAGTACCCGCTGCGAGCGTTCCCGAAACCAAGGCGCGTCTAAGCTGGCAAGCGACTGATGATGCTTCGGGCGTGCAAGAGGTGGAGATTTGGGCGCAAGAGGGTACGAGCGTACGACGGATCGGTCGTGCGGAAGCTGGTGGCGAGCGCACCGAGTCAGGCACCGTGCAGGTGCGTGCGCGTCGGTTTGGCGAGGAGACGCGCATCTTAGCGCGTGCCACCGACCGCGTGGGCAACACCACGCCATTCGGCGACGAGCCGATTGCCACGATTCGAATGGGGCAGGCGCCCTCGTTCAGCGCAGGGTTGCACCTGCTGGGTCTGCCGCTGCGCCCCGATGCGACCGATATGCAGCCCCTCTTCGGCTTCCAGAACAACCAGTGGGCAACCTACAACCCCGCCACGGGGCAGTATGTGCAGTATCCTGACGCTAACGCTGCGCCTGCCATTGGACGCGGCTTCTGGGTGGTGTTGCCGAACGCCGTTCAGCCGAATCTGGTGGGTGATTTACCTGACCCCGAACAGCGATTTAGCATTGACCTACAGCCTGGCTGGAACCTGATTGCCAATCCGTGGACGGAGGCGTTGGTCTGGCATCGCGAGGCGGTGCGTGTGCGCGTGCAAGGCGTTGCCCGCCCGCTTAGCCAAGCGACCGAGTTTGTGGAGCCGTACCTATGGGGCTGGGAGCCAAATTCCAGCAACCCACAGCGCGGACGCTACGTGCTGGTTTCCGATACGCAAATCTTGCCCGGCATGCAGACTACGCTGCAGCCGTGGCGTGGGTACTGGATTTACGCAAAGCAACCGTGCACGCTGGAGCTGCCCACGCCTGAGCAAGCGGCGCTGTTTGCGGGCTTGACACGCAGCTATCAGTTGGAGCGCAACGGTGGCTGGAGCTTCCGCATCGGCGCGCAGTTGGGCGATACCTACGACGAGGTGTTGCTAGGCGTCTCAGGCAATGAGCGCGGGCTACAAGTGGCGATGCCCCCTGACCCGCCCACTCGTGCTGCTGCCGCGGGGGCAGTGCAGCTGCGTCTCGTGCGCGAAGGTGTTCCTTATGAGGCGGACATTCAGCCCAAGACGCGCCGCACCACCACTTGGACGCTGGAACTGCACGTACCGCCTGCTGAGGATGATCAGCCGCGTACCTTGCTGCTCACCGCACCTGATGTGGCGCGCTTGCCGCGCGGGGTGAACCCCGTGCTGCGCGATACGCAGACGGGCGAGCGGCGCATGCTGCGCAACGGCGCCGCATGGCAAATCCCTGTACCGCGCGAAGGGCTAACCCGCACTTATGAGATAAGCCTTGTGCCCACGAACCGCTTGCTGCGCATCACAGGGCTACAGGTGCAGTCCAGCCGCAGCACAGGACAGCATACGCTCCAGTTCACGCTCTCGGATGAGGCGCATGTAAGCATCATGGTGCTGGCAGGCAATCAGCTGGTGCGCACTCTAGAGCAAGGGCGCAGTCGTAGTCGTGGCGTGCAGCAAGCTGTGTGGGATGGGCGTGACGCCGAGGGGCGCGCCTTGCCCCCTGGCACATACCAGATTGTCGTGCAAGCCGAGACTGAGGATGGGCAGGTTGCCCGCGCCAGCATCCCGCTGGTGCTGACCCGCTAACAGGAGGTTCACTATGCGCACTACTTGGTGGAGCTTGATCGGGCTGAGCGTGGTGCTTGCGGGCTGCGGCGGCGGTGGAGGTGCCGCTCCGCTGCCCGACAACACCCCACCTGCTATCAGTCAGATTGCTGTAGAGCGCGTTGACTCAGGGGTGGCGGTAAGTGCTACTGTTCAAGATGCAGGAACAGGTGTTGCAACGGTCGTGGTGATTGCTACGGTTGGCAATACGACGCAGACTGTGCCGATGGTGCGGGTGAGCGCGAACCGCTATCAAGGCATTTTGCCTGCGAATACGGCGCGTGTGCGCCTACGAGCGCAGGATTTTGCAGGCAACACGCGCGAAACGGGTGACATTATTGCCCCACCGCCGTTGCCCCCCTTCTGAGAGAGCGCTTTCTAAAGCACAATCGGGGCGAGCCGATGGCTCGCCCCGCGCTCACTTCTTATGCCGTAGGGGTTACTGCAAGGCTGCCGCAGTGAGGTCGCTTTCACCTGTGGGCGGCGTATCCTCGCCCTTGACGAACACGATTTCGTTGTTCTCGTTTAGGCGGGCGATAATCGTGTCGCCTTCCTCAAAGCGACCCAGGAGCAGTAGCTCCGAGAGCGGGTCTTCGATGAGTTGCTGCACCACACGGCGCAGCGGGCGTGCGCCATAGTTCGGGTCGTAGCCCTTCTGCGCCAGCAGCTCTTTCACAGGCTGCTCCAGCACCAAGCGCATGCGGTGCGCCGCCAGCTGCTCCTGCACTCGCCCTACCATCAGGTCGACGATCTGCAAAATCTCTTGGCGCGTGAGCGGGCGGAACACGATGATCTCGTCCACGCGGTTGAGGAACTCGGGGCGGAAGAGTTTCTTCATCTCGTCCAAGATGCGGTTCTTCATCGCTTCGTAGGCGCGCGGGTCTTCGGGGTCGGTCTGCTTGTCGCGTCGCAGCCCGATACCGCTTTCCTCAACCACGGAGCGCACACCCACGTTGCTGGTCATAATGATGATCGTGTTACGGAAGTCCACCACGTGCCCTTGCGAGTCAGTCAGGCGTCCGTCTTCCATCACTTGCAGGAGTAGGTTGAAGACATCGGGGTGTGCCTTCTCGATCTCGTCAAAGAGCACCACGCTGTAGGGCTGGCGTCGCACGGCTTCGGTGAGCACGCCGCCTTCCTCGTAGCCGACATAGCCAGGTGGCGCGCCAATGAGGCGCGACACGTTGAACCGATCCATGTACTCGCTCATGTCGATGCGGATGAGGCTATTTTCGTTGTTGAACAGGTAGGCTGCGAGGGCGCGTGCCAGCTCGGTTTTTCCGACGCCCGTGGGACCGAGGAAGATGAAGGTGCCCATTGGGCGCTTGGGGTCTTTCAGTCCAGAGCGGGCGCGGCGCAGGGCGCGTGCCACTGCCGACACCGCCTCGTGTTGCCCAATCACGCGCCGATGGAGTTCGTCCTCGATGTGGAGCAGTTTTTGCGTCTCGCTCTCCACAAGGCGCGTGACGGGGATGCCCGTCCAGCTCTGCACGATGTGCGCCACATCTTGGTCGGTGACCAAGGTGGTCATCTCTTGGCGGGCAGCTTGCCACTCCTCTTCCATCGCCTCAATGCGCTCCTGCAGGGCGGCTTTGCGGTTTTCGAGTTCTTCTACGCGGTCGTAGTCGCCCAGCTGACGCGCACTGGCGATCTCCTTCTGGAGCATCATTAGTTCGCCCTTTGCTTTGCGCAGCTCCAGAGGTGGCAGTGTTTGCAGGAGTTTCACGCGCGAAGCTGCCTCGTCGACAAGGTCAATCGCTTTGTCGGGCAGGTAGCGGTCGGTGATGTAGCGGGCGGAAAGCTTCACCGCAGCTTCGATGGCGCTGTCGGTGATGATGACGCGGTGGTGGGCTTCGTAGCGGTCGCGCAGCCCTTTGAGGATTTCGATGGCTTCTTCAATCGTAGGCTCACGCACTTGCACGGGCTGGAAGCGTCGCTCCAGCGCAGCGTCGCGTTCGATGTACTTGCGGTATTCATCCTGCGTAGTGGCGCCGATGCATTGGAGTTCGCCTCGCGCAAGGGCGGGCTTCATGATGTTGGAGGCATCGATTGCGCCCTCGGCGGCGCCTGCGCCGATGACAGTATGCAGCTCGTCAATAAACAGGATGACATCGCCTTGCGCTTTGCGCACCTCTTCCAGCACGCGCTTCATGCGCTCTTCGAACTCGCCGCGGTACTTTGTGCCTGCCACCAGCCCAGCGAGATCGAGCGAGACGATGCGCTTGTTGCGCAGTTGCTCTGGCACATCGCCTTGCACGATACGCTGTGCCAAGCCTTCCACGATGGCAGTCTTGCCTACGCCCGGCGGTCCGACTAATACGGGGTTGTTCTTGGTGCGCCGCGCGAGGATTTGCATGACGCGCTCGATTTCAATGTGGCGCCCAATCACGGGGTCTAGCTTGCCTTGGCGCGCCATTTCGGTTAGGTCGCGCCCGAACTCATCTAAGGTGGGCGTGCGCGAGCGCTGCGGACGCGAGGTGGATACGGTCTGCCCTTCGTGTTCTTGGAGGTTCATCACCTCGCGGCGAGCTTGCTCTAGGTCAACGCCCAGCTTTTGCAAAACTCGCGCTGCTAGCCCCTCTCCCTCGCGAATCAAGCCCAACAGCAGGTGCTCCGTGCCGATGTAGCTATTGTTCAGTTGGCGTGCCTCGTCGTAGGCGAGGTCGATAACGCGCTTAGCGCGCGAGCTGAGTTGCATCTCTGCCCCGTAGCGCGCTTCGCCGCGGGTCGCGTAGCGCTCAATCTCGCTGCGAATACGCTGCGGGCTAACCCCCAATCGATCCAAAATGCGCACGGCGACGCTATCCGTCTCGCGAATCAAGCCCAGCAGCAGGTGCTCAGTGTTTACCTGGGTTTCGCCGAGACGCTGCGCCTCCTCCTGCGCATAAAAGATCACTTTTCGAGCGCGATCCGTAAAGCGCTGCCACATCATACTCGACCCTCCAGTGTCCTATGGACGTTCGGTTTAAACGCGGTTGTTCCAATAAGGTGTTTCCATATAACCCCTTACGACTTCTGAGGAGAAGCACTACCGCCACTCGGTATTATCGGTGGCAGGGCGCGCTTTCTCCTCACTTATATTGTAGCATAGGCGGGGGGGTAGGATTCAAGGGGAAGCGAGGCTGAGGGGCGGTGGGGGTTGCTCCACCGCCCCTAACGCGAAGGCTATATCTTTACTTGCTCTGCCAAGCGCTGAGCCTCTTGCACGTCCACCTGCACGCTGGGTCCCATCGTGCTGGAGAGGCTGATTTTTTGCAGGTAGCGCCCTTTGGCAGTGGCGGGCTTGGCTTTTAGCAGGGCATTCAGTGCCACCAGCATGTTTTCCAGCAGTTGCTCTTCGCTGAAGGAGGCGCGTCCAATGGGCATGTGCACGATGCCTGCTTTGTCGGCGCGGAACTCCACGCGCGAAGCGCGCTTGATATCTTCCACCACTTTGGCAGGGTTGGGCGAGACGGTGCCCGATTTGGGGTTGGGCATCCGCGCCTTCAGAATACCACCAATGCGGCTGATGATGGGCATCATGTCCTGCCCTGCGACGATGAGGTCAAAGTTTTTCCAGCCCTTCCAGCCCTTTTGGATTTGCTCTACGATATCTTCCGCGCCTACCATGTCGGCGCCAGCAGCGCGGGCTGCTTCGGCCTGCTCACCTTTGGCAAACACCAGCACTTTCTGCTTCTTGCCTGTACCATGGGGCAGGTTGATGACGCCGCGCACCATTTGGTCGCTTTTGCGCGGGTCTATCCCCAGGTTAACCGCCATATCTACAGACTCGTCGAACTTCGCTGTTGCGGTTTGCTTGACTTTGCGGATGGCTTCTAAGGGCGAATAGACTTGCTGCCCATCGCCCAACACCTTGAGCGCTTCGTAGTAGCGCTGGCTATGGCGCTGTTTCTTGGCGACCTTGCGTCTTCTCATAGTTGCCTCCTGTGGTCATAGCGGAGCCTTGGCTCCTGCCACGAGTGGCTATTATACCACAGCGCGGGGTACAATATGAACAAATGCCGAAATCGGAGTTTGTGCCCCGTGTCGTTGACCCCATCCGCCAAGCGGACGAGGTAGCCAGTGAGGCTACTTTGCGTCCGAAGCGCCTTAGCGAGTTCATCGGGCAGTCCCAGCTCAAGGAGAACCTCAGCATCTTTATTCAGGCAGCACGTGCGCGCGGGGAAGCGTTAGACCACGTGCTGCTGTTTGGGCCTCCTGGCTTAGGCAAGACTACTATCGCCACAATTATCGCGAACGAGATGGGCGTGCCAATTCACATCACCTCGGGACCTGCGCTGGAGCGTCCGGGTGATCTTGCGGCGATCTTGACCAGCTTGGAGCCAAAGCAGGTGCTGTTTATTGACGAGATTCATCGTTTGGCGCGTCCAGTGGAAGAGATCCTCTACCCAGCGATGGAGGATTTTCAGATAGACATCGTGTTGGGCAAGGGGGTGGGGGCGCGTTCACTACGCTTAGACTTGCCGCCGTTCACAGTCGTGGGTGCCACTACACGCGCTGGCTTAATTACCTCGCCCCTACGCGACCGCTTCGGGATCGTGCACTACTTCCAGTTCTATACCACAGAGGAGCTGGGGCAAATCATTCGTCGCTCGGCGCGCATTTTGCAGGTAGCGATTGAGGAGCCTGCCGTAGAAGAGATCGCTAAGCGTTCCCGAGGCACACCGCGCATTGCTAATCGCTTGCTACGGCGCGTGCGCGACTTCGCGCAGGTGCTCGGCACAGGGGTCATCACGCTTGAGCTAACGCAGCACGCCTTGCAGCGATTAGGCGTTGACCCCTTGGGGCTGGACGAGATGGATCTCAAAATCCTGCGCACCCTCATCGAGAAGTTTGGCGGTGGACCAGTGGGGTTGGACACCTTAGCAGCTGCCATTCAGGAAGATCCGGGCACGATTGAAGATATGTATGAGCCATACCTGATGCAGTTGGGCTTCATCCAGCGCACCGCACGCGGGCGCGTTGCCACCCCACTTGCCTACGCGCACTTGGGCTTGTCGCCCACTAACACTGCCCTCCAGCCCCAGTTGGAGCTTTCTTAGTCGTCCAAGCGAGTGCGCTGGACTCGCTTGTTCCCTTGTGGGTCAATAATTACCTGCTGCAAATACTCTTCGCCGTTGAGCTGGATTTGGAAAGTTTGCTCCACTACGACTTTCGTGCCAAGGAAACTCGTCGTCGCCTTGATAGGAGGCTTGTGTTCCAAGATTACAGTATCAGGTGCGGCATTTGGTTGAGGTGATTTGTACACAAGCGTTACTTTCGTTCCGTCATCCAGCACAATCGGCTTGGTGAGGTCAGTTTGGGTGTATCTTGGTGTAAGCTCTTTGAGTGTTTTAGGATATTTGCCGTTGTTTGCGGCGGCGTACTGGCGCAAAGCGGCGTACGCAGTGCGTTGTGCTGCCAGCACTTTTTGCCCTCGCTCAGCGGCTTCAATGACTGGTTGGACCATCCCCATTCCAGCACGCACGAGCAGGTAAACCGTAATGATCCCGATGATGATTAATCCCAAGCAGCCCAGTCCGCCAAGTAGCCAGCACGAAACGCGCCCTTGAACGCACTGACGGCGTAGGTTGCCCATAGTTGCCTCCCTTTCCTTAAGGTTCGCTCTAGGGCGGGATGCTTCCTGCCAATCTGGCAGCTAAATCAGGCGCACTTCGAATTCGCGCTCGCCTTTCGGGGGGCGTGTCATAAGGCTTTCTAGGGCGCTGCGGATGCTCCGTTCTCCACGCAGGATGCTGGCGATTGCGCTTAGCAAGGGCATTTCTACGCCAAGTTGCGCAGCCAGCGACTCTGCCACGAGCGCCGTGGGATAACCTTCCGCCACTTGCCCCAGCTCCGCGAGGGCTTGGGCAACGGTTTTGCCCTGCGCTACTGCCTTGCCAAGGCGATAGTTGCGGCTAAGCGCGCTCACTGCTGTAGCAAATAGATCACCAACCCCCGTCAAGCCGATGAAGGTTTCAGGGCGTGCGCCCAGGGCGGCGCCCAAGCGCATCATTTCCGCCAGCCCGCGTGTTAGGAGGGCAGCTTTGGTGTTATCGCCGAACCCCATGCCGTCGCTGATGCCCGCGCCAATCGCATACACATTCTTGAGCGCGCCACCTAATTCCACGCCTATGACATCGTCGTTTGTGTATACGCGCAGCAGGGGTGGGGTCATAAACAGCTCCTGCACTTGTTCGGCGCAGGCAGGGTTGCGTGAAGCGGCTACAGTAGCCGTAGGAGCGCCACGCACAAGTTCCACTGCCAAGTTGGGTCCCGAAAGCACGGCGGTACGCGCCTCGCTGTGGGGAAGGACTTCGCTAACCACTTGCGTAAGCAGTTTGCCCGAACCTGGTTCCAGCCCCTTTGCAGCGATGACTAAAATCGCTTCTGAAGGAGGCGCAAGAGCAACCACTTCGCGTATCGCCCCTGAAGGTACTGCCAGCACCCACGCAGGGCATTCGCGGAGCGGCGATAGGTCGTGCGTGGGATGCACTGTGTCTGGTAGGAGCGCATCAGGGAGGTAGCGTCGGTTAACCCGCTCGGCTGCCAGCTGCTGCATATGGGCAGGGTTGCGCCCCCATAGCCACACGGTTAGCCCCTTGCGTCCTAAAAGCCACGCCAGTGCCGTGCCCCACGAGCCTGCGCCAATCACTGCAACTTGCATTTACTTCTCCCTTAGCTCAGTTTGAAACTCTTCAAGCAGGGCGATTGCCTCTTGCTCGTCGTCCAGATGCACCCAGATGTAAGTGGGCTGGGCAGGGCGCCACAAGTAGCTCCCAGGCGGAAACAGCGCGTCAACCCCACGCTCCAGCAAATAGTCGCGCACCAAGGTCGCCGTGATGTCATCGTAGGCAACGGCGACAGCAACAAATCGCCCTGAACGCAATCGTTCGCGCTCGCCAAGAACATGCCAGTGCATCGCTGCGTCGGTCGCGCTTAGAATACCTGATGGGTACAATCTTGAACCGCTATGGAAGCGATTGTCGCTCTGTTGACGCTTACTGCGTTGGAAGTAGTGCTGGGGATTGACAATATCGTCTTCATCTCAATCTTGAGCGACAAGCTCCCGCCTGAGCAGCGTGCGAAAGCGCGCTTGATCGGGCTGAGCCTTGCCTTTGTGATGCGCGTGCTGTTCCTATTCTCGATTACTTGGATTATGCGCCTCAGCCAGCCTTTGTTTGCGGTGTTCGGGATCGACTTTTCGGGGCGTGACCTAATCTTGATCGGGGGCGGGCTGTTTTTGATGGGCAAAGCCACCTACGAGATTCACCACAAGCTTGAGGTGGCGCAAGGAGAAATCAAAGTGCCCAAGACGCTTACCTTAGCCGCGGCAGTGTTTCAGATTTTGTTGGTAGACTTGGTGTTTTCGGTGGATTCTGTGATTACTGCAGTGGGGTTGGCGCGCGAGCTATGGGTGATGGTTACTGCGGTGCTGATCGCGATCGTGTTTATGATGGCTTTTGCAGGCCCAGTGAGCCGTTTGATCGACGCCCACCCGTCGCTGAAGGTGTTGGCGCTGGCGTTTTTGGTGCTGATCGGTTTCAACCTGATGGCAGAGGGATTTGACTACAAAATCCCCAAGGGCTACACCTATTTTGCGATGGCGTTTGCGCTGGCGGTGGAGGTGCTAAACATCCGTCTGCAGTATCGCGCCAAGCCGCCCAGCAAGGTGGGTTAACTTTTGAGGGTGTGCTATAATCTCGCTGTGCCGACGATTGTTTTAGGCGTCACGGGCAGTGTTGCCGCTTATCGTGCTGCGGATGTTGCCCGCGAGTTGATGCGCAGTGGGCACGTTGTACGCGTGGTGATGACTCGCGCCGCAACGCGCTTAGTTAGCCCCGATTTGTTTGCTGCGCTCACGGGCAATCCTGTGGTGGTGGATGTGTTTGATGAGCCTGTACCGGGGCAGATTGCGCACATTCGGTTGGCTCAAGAAGCTGACTTGGTGCTGATTGCTCCTGCTACGGCGCACACGATTGCCCGCTTGGCGCTTGGGCTTGCCGATGATATGCTCACCACGCTGGCGTTAGCGACGCGCGCGCCGATCCTGATTGCCCCCGCGATGAACCCTGCGATGTGGGCGCATCCTGCCGTGCAAGCCCATGTGCGCACGCTACAGGCGCGCGGGGTGGAGTTTATTGACCCCACTTATGGCGTGATGGCATGTGGGGATGAGGGGTGGGGCAAACTCGCAGACACGCCCACGATTGTGCAGGCGGTGCAGCAGCGACTGGCGCGCACTAAAGACTTACAAGGCGTGCGTGTGTTGATAACGGCGGGACCTACTTACGAGCCGATAGACCCCGTGCGGTTCATTGGCAATCGCTCATCGGGCAAAATGGGATATGCAGTGGCAGAAGCTGCGTTGGCACATGGGGCAGAGGTGGTGCTTATCAGCGGTCCCACCGCGTTGCAGCCGCCTGCGGGAACGCGCGTGGTGCGCGTGCAAACTGCTCAGCAAATGCACGAAGCTGTGCTGGCGGAGTTTGACGCTTGCGAGGTGTTTATCGCTACCGCAGCGGTTGCAGACTACCGCCCTGAGCGCGTGCTACCTACAAAGCGTAAGCGCACTCAGCAAGGCTGGACTCTGCGCCTTGTGCCCAACCCCGATATTTTGGCAACGGTTGCCCAGCGCAAAGGTGAGCGTATTGTGGTCGGCTTCGCCGCCGAAACCGACAAAGCCCTTCAACACGCTCAGCAGAAGCTCCGCCAAAAGAACCTTGATCTGATAGCCGTCAACGATGTGCTGGAGCCGGGCAGCGGCTTTGAAGTAGACACCAATCGCCTCACCCTCGTGTATGCCGACGGGCGCGTCGAGCCATTGCCCCTAATGAGTAAGCGCGAGTGCGCGGAGCACCTTATCCGAGCAGTTGTTCACCTGCTACAAGAAAAGCGCCAGCAGTAGGGAACCCCGGGTGCTGCTGGCTGTAGGTTGCCTCTCGTATCGCCTTAGTTCACTTGGATTTCGATTTTCGCAGTGGCGGATGGGCGAATGCCAGCGGGGTCTACGATCGTCAAGTGCACGGTGTAGACGCCGCGTTTGGGGAAGCGACGGCGAATCGCGTTGCCGATGCCATCCACCTGCGAGGGGTCGCCGCTAAAGCTCCAGCGATATTCCACGGGGATGCTCACGCCCTCTGCGACGCCATAGAAGATTAGCTCATCCCCTGAGGCGATGCTCAGTCGCTCTTGGCTGCGCGAGGTAAACACTGTGCCGTACATGTTCTGCACGGCGATGTAGCCTTGCAGGGTGCCCGACTCGCGCAGCGTGCGGATTTCGCCGATGTAAAAGATGCCTGCAGTATCGCCGAACATGCCAATCTTGCGGATTTGCCCGTTGGTTTCGCGTAAGTCAGGGATGCTTCGCAGCGGCACGCTGAGCATTTGCCAGCCTGACTCGTCAGGGCGCAGGTTTTGCAGGGGCACCATCACCTCGGTGCGTTTACCATCGCTGGTTTCCAGCACGATGCGTAGCTCTCGCAGGGTCGGTGGCGTGGTCTGACCACTACCCCCTCCTGCTGGGCCCGTAGGCGCACCGGGGACGCTTGGGCCCCCAGGCATGCGCGGACCGCCTGCCATCTCGCCTGGTGTGCCAAAACCGGGCATACCACCTCCAATTCCAACTGCACCCCCTCCTGGGGCGCTAACCCCAGGGAAGCGTAATGCAAAGCGCATAACCCCATTTGGCGCGTTCAGGTCAGCGCGGATATCTACAGGGTTGGCGAACTCGATCCAGCCGCCCGAAAACAACCCGCGCGTGCTAACTTTGAGCGAGCGACTACCTACGAAAGTAGTGTCGGAGCTGTCTTCAATCGTGCCAGACCCCCAGTTACGCAAGGTGATTTTTGCCTCTGAAGCGGGCTGCCCTGCGTAGAGGGTGCTATCTGCGTAGCTGAACGCTACTCCGAGCCAAGCTACGGCGATCCATGCGATTACGGCGGTGCCTCTCATCGTCATACCTTCCTAAGGAGCAGAGCCTCCCTGCTTGCGGAGATTCTACCCAATCTGGTACACTCCTGCCCATGCGGTTAGACGCGCCGCTGAGTGGTGAGAGTGCGCTGATAGAGCGCATCGCTGCGCGTGCGGAAGTAGCCATGCCCTTGCCCAAGGGCTTTGCGGTTCAGCAGGCAATCGGCGATGACACTGCAGTGATCCAAGCAAACAGCCACACGCTCCTGTGGACATCCGACATGCTGGTAGAGGGGGTTCACTTCCGCTTGGGCTGGATAGACCCTGCGTCGCTGGGGTGGAAGGCGTTGGCAGTGAACCTCAGTGACATTGCGGCGATGGGGGGCGTGCCTGTGGGAGCGTTACTATCTATTGCGCTTACACCTGAGGCGACAGGAGCATGGCTAGACGCTTTCTTGGAAGGCTGGCGCGAGTGCGCCCAGACCTACGGCGTCGCGTTGCTGGGAGGGGATACAAACCGCGCGTCTCAGATTACGGTTGATGTATCTGTTTTGGGCATGGTTGAGGGAGCGCCCGTGTTGCGTAAGGGGGCGCGGGCAGGCGATTGGATGTTGGTCACAGGCGCACTGGGAGCATCTCGAGCAGGGCTGGAGGCGTTGCTTGCTGGGGAGTCGAGCCGTGTTGACCTCACCCCCCACTTTCGCCCTGTGCCGCGCCTGCAGGCGGGGCAACTGGCACGCCAACTCGGCGCCACCGCGATGATGGACCTCAGCGACGGGTTGGCAGCCGACCTGCCGAAGCTGCTGCGGGCATCGGGCAAGGGCGCTGTCGTGCACCTCGCGCAACTGCCTGTTCATCCAGAGGCGATCCGATGGGCGCACTATCGAGGCATTGAGCCTGCGTTGTTCGCCTACGCTGGTGGCGAGGATTATGAGCTGCTCATCACCGCACCCCCCGATGTCGCTCAACAACTGCTAAGGCAACTACCGCAGCAGGCGGGTGTGCCTATCACCGCGATCGGGGAAGTGATCGACGCGCCTGAGCTGTGGTTGGAGTACCCTGATGGCCGACGCGAATCGCCCACCCTCACTGGCTGGGATCATTTCAGGTAACCTCCCCATGGCGCATTGAAGCTGCCACGAGGAGAATGGGGCTTAACCGAAGCGCCCGCGGATGTAGTCTTCCGTTTCTTGGCGTTGCGGGCGTTCAAACAGCTGCCGCGTTTCGCCCCACTCAATAAGCTCGCCGTACATTAGGAATCCCGTGTATTGGCTGATGCGAGCTGCCTGTTGCAAGTTGTGTGTGACCACGATAACCGTGTATTGCTTGCCCAGCTCCACAATAAGCTCTTCGATTTTTTGGGTGCTGATTGGGTCAAGCGCGCTGCATGGCTCATCCATTAGCAGGATGCGCGGCTGGACGGCGAGCATGCGCGCGATGCAGAGCCGTTGCTGCTGACCGCCTGAGAGGGCAAGCCCGCTTTTTTTCTTGAGGTCGTCTTTGACTTCGTCCCACAGGGCTGCCTTGCGCAGGGCGTCTTCCACAACCTCTTCTAAGGCACGTCCACGCAACCCGTAGTGCAAGCGCGGCCCCAGTGCAACGTTCTCAAAAATCGTCATCGGGAAGGGGTTTGGCTTTTGGAAGACCATGCCAACTTCGCGACGCAGGCGTGTAAGGTTCACCCCTCGGTCATAGATGTTGATTCCGTTGACGAACACCTTGCCTTGCGTGACGGCGTCGGGGATGCGGTCGTTCATTCGGTTGAGGGCACGTAGCAAGGTGCTCTTGCCACAGCCACTGGGACCAATCAGCGCGGTCACAGTGTTCTCGTAAAACTCTATGTTCACGGACTTGAGCGCAGGCTTGCCGTTGTACGATACCGATAAGCCCTCCGTTCGGATGGCGGTTTTCGCTGGTGTTGCTACGGCTGCGGTCATCATAGGTATCGCCTCCGTGCGCATGTGCGGATGAGAATGGCTGCTGCGTTCATCAGGAGCACCAGCACAATCAGCGTGAGGCATGCGCCCCAAATGAGGTGGTCTGGCACGACCCCTGGCTGGCGGTAGCCTTCCGCCAAGTAATACGGCAGGTTCGCTACAGGCTGGCGCAGGGTTTCCCAGCCTAGCGTCAATTGAGCGGTGGAGTAGTAGATGCTGGCAGTAAATAGCACAGGGGTTGCTTCGCCCGCTGCGCGCCCCAATGACAAAATCACGCCCGTCATAATCCCTGGCATTGCGTAGGGGAGCGCAATTCGCCACAGCGTTTGCCAGCGCGACAGCCCTAACGCCAACCCCCCATCGATGAGCGCGCTGGGCACGGTTTTGAGCGCAGATTCTGTCGTCAGCACAATCACGGGTAGGCTGAACAAGGTCAGCGTCAGCCATCCTGAAAGCAGGCTCACCCCAAGCTTGAACTTCAGCACGAAAATCGCGAGCCCGAACAGCCCATACACAATTGGCGGAGTGCCTGCCAAGGCAGCGACGCTGGCGTGCATTAGGCGCATAATGCGGCTGCGCTCGCCGTACTCCGCTAAACACACCCCGCCGAAGATGCCTATCGGCGTCGCCAATAGGAAGGTGCCTAGCATCAGCAACAGCGAGCCGCGAATCATGGGCCAAATCCCGCCTGCCGACATCCCTTCCTTAGGCGGCTGGCTGAGGAACTCCCAGCTAATCGTGGGCGCGCCCTTGTAGACGATTACTGCCAGTAGCAAGAACACCAGCAGTATGGTGAACGCACCCACGCCGCCAAACAGCGCGCTCGAAAGCGCGTTTTTGCGCAGGCGCGCCTTATCGCGCCTTGCTGCCAATGCTTCCCACTCGCCTGCGCGAACCCTCTCCAAGTAGGTCGCTTGCACCTCCATAGCCTTCCTAACCTTCCCAAGCTACCTTCGTAAGGCGGATGCAACACCCACCGACTACTGCCAGACCGAATGATTGCTTTGGTACGGCAGCACCTGCCATCGCTGCTGCTCAGAATTGGAGCTGGGCGCGTTTGCGGTAGGCGAACCCCAGCAGGTTGATGAATAGCGTCAGCACAAACAGCGTCAGCCCAAGCAAGAACAGGTGCCCATAGTGCGGGCTTTCGAACTCCACGTTGCCCATCTCAATCGCGATGGTATCGGGGATAGCGCGTGTGGGCTTGACTAAAGTCGCAAGTGCCGCTGAGGGAGAACTGAAGTCGGGCATAACGGGCGTTCCGCCGCTGAGAATCCAGACAATCATCGTCTCACCCATCACGCGCGCGATTGCCAGCAGCACCGCCGCAATCAAGCCGCTTTTAGCAGCGGGCAGGAGAATGAGGCGAACGCACTCCGCCAGTGTTAGCCCCAAAGCTTCTGCCCCCTCGCGAAGGCTGTTTGGCACGGCACGCAAGGCGTCCTCCGAAAGCGAGATGACGGTGGGCAGAATGAACACGGTCATCATCAGCGCGGTTGCCAGCAAGCCGCGCCCCGAAGTGAGTTGCAACGCCTCGCCGAACAGTTTTTGCAGGGCAGGCGCCACCAGCACCACCCCAAAGTAGCCCAGCACAACCGTGGGAATGGCTGCCAAAATCTCCAAAATCGGTTTGAACCACTCGCGAATACGCGGTGAGGCTTGCTCGCTCAGGTACACGGCAGCAGCTAAGCCCAAGGGGGTGGCGAAGGTGATCGCCAACAAGGTAATAAGCAAAGTAGACAGCAGCAGGGGTAGCATGCCGAAGCGAGCGTACAGGATTGTCGGCGCCCAGTCTGGCTTGAAAAACTGCTGCAAGGTCGCAACGGTTGTAGTAGTCGTGGGGCGCGCTTCTAGCTCAAACAAGTAGCCGTTGAGCCACTCTTGCTGCGAGTGTGCTTTCCACACGGGCAAGGTAATCCGCCCGCGCGGTTGTTGGTTCAGGTTGATTTCTATCGGCTCTATGGAAATGCCTTTGGGCGCGCGCAGCAGTCGTAGGCGAAACTCATATGGGGCAAACTCAGGCTCAAACGCCACATCGGGTTCCCACGCCAGCTCCATCGTCTTGCCTGTGTACGAGGGCATTGCGAATGCTAAAAGCAGAAAGCGTTCGCCTTGCTCGGCGGTCTTAGGCGCGCGCATGCAGTCGCGAAACAGCTCATCGGCACGCAGCTGGGCTGGGTCAGAGGTTTGTGCGGTTGCAGTCACCAGCGACTGCATAGAGGCAAGTTCCTCGTGTGGGGGCAGGCGCGTGGCATCTTCGGCATCGTCCAGCTCGTCTGTGCCCTCGCGGTGCGTAGCTAATAAGCTGGCAGTGGGATCCATTGAGACCTCATCGCGGTACTCGCTATCGGGAGACTGCAGGGCGATCCGAAAGCCGTAAGGGAACTTGCGCGTGAAAGCGTATCGCGATTCTGCTAGCAGGTAGTAGAACACGGCGACGATGGTTAGGATGAGCAAGCCTCCTGCCATCCAAGTTGCTGCCTGCACGAGGTGATCCAATAGTCGGATGCGCCACATAGCATTTGGGTCAAGGCAGGGCAAGTGCCCTGCCTTGCAAATAGGCTATCGCTTCTCCAGCGGGTAGTAACCCACCTCTCTTACTATCGCTTGCCCTTCGGGTGAGAGCACCCAGTTGATGAACTTCGCCACTTCACCCTTGGGCTTGCCGTTGGTGTAGAAGTAGAGGTAGCGCGAAATGGGGTACTTGCGTGTGCGCACGTTCTCTTCCGTCGGGGCGTATGGCGTATCGCCTTCTTTGGCGGCAATCTTGAGGATTTTGATGCCGGGGCGGTTCTTGAAGTAGGCGATACCGCCGTAAGCAATGCCGCCTGGGGTGCGTGCCACCTCGCGTGCTTCCTCGCTGGTGGAGGGCATAAAGCGCACGCCCGGTCCCCAGTTCTGGTTCTTCAGCACCACCTGCTGGAAGAAGCCGTAGGTTCCCGAGTTGCTGTCGCGGCTAAATACCACAATCGGCATGTTCGGGCCACCCACTTGGCTCCAGTTGGTAATCTGACCGATGTAGATGCGGCGCACCTGATCCATCGTGAGCGAGTCGACAGGGTTTGATTCGTGCACAACGACCGCCAGTCCGTCCAGCGCCACGGGGATTTCGTGGGGCACGACGCCGCGGCTGCGCGCGCGGTCATACTCGGATTTGCGCATTGGGCGCGAGGAGGCGCAGATGTCGGTCACGCCGTTGATGAGGGCGTTGATGCCGATGCTAGAGCCACCTCCTGTAACTGAGACGCTCACGCGCGGGTTCACGCGCCCATAGGCTTCTGCCCAGCGCTGGTTGAGAATGAGCATCGTGTCGGAGCCTTTGATGGTGATGCTCTGCTGACCGAGCCAGCTGAACGCTGTCAGTCCAGCAAACGCTGCTACGCCAGCCAATACCCCGATGAGGCGAATGCGTTTCATCGTTGCTCTCCCTCCTTCGTTTCAGTAGCGAAACTGCAGGCGTATAGTCCAAGCGTTGTTGCGCACTTCGGTGCCCTCTTCGTCGGGCATTTCGTAGGCGATTGTCAGGCGTGCGTTGGGGTTGATGAAGTAGTTGTAGGCGAAGCCCCAAGTTTGGGTGCTATCGCGTCGGCTATTACGGTTGGTGTTAGGGTCGAAGAAGTCGTAGCGCACGGTGAAAAAGTTGCGATAGTTGATGCGGTAGGTGGCTTGGACTTGGTAGCCGAGGATGTCGGTAGCCCTGCGGAAGCGCGGGTTTGTGGTGCCACCCGTGGGCACGCGGTCGTGCCCAAACATCACCTCACCACGCAAGGTCAAGCCGGGCAAAGCGTCAATGAGGGTAGTGTCTACGAAGATGAAGCGGCGATTATTGCTGGGTATGGTTACGTTCTGAGGCGGGTTGCCCGTAGTAAAGGTAAAGCCTGGGCGGCTGCCGAAAAAGCCTGCGATGCCAAATTCGAAAGCGGGCGTGTAATAGCGCCACCCGAGGTGATATGCCAACTGCGCGCCCAAATTACCAAAGGCATTTGCGCCCGTTTGTTGCGGGTCTTGAAATGTGAGGCTGTTCCACAGACCAAAGTGCGCAAACGAGTTGTTGCTCAGCCCAATGCGCATAAATACGCCGCGCCCACGCTCGCCTGCGAACATCGTGCGGTTATAAAGCGCGCGCTCGGGCATTTCGCGGTCGGCAGAAGAGCGTTCCAACTCATAGCCCAACGGTAGTGGCTGCTGTCCCACCAGCAGTTGGATGCCGACACGCTCTACGGTTGGCTCAATGTCCCAAATCAGCTGGGCGTCACGCAGCTCCGCCGAAACCCGCTGGGGTCCCGTTGCCACATCGAAGGTCAGGCGCATCTGCGTGCGCGGGTCAATAATGTTTGTTTGGCTAATCCTAAAGCGTCGCATCTGGAACCCTTCGCGCCCTGCAGGTGGCTCCTGCGAGTCCACCCATTGGAACTGCATGTAGTTGCCCGGTCGGAAGCGCAGCGCCTCACTGAGGTTTGTCGTGATCACAGGAATTGTCTCTTGCGACTGCTCTTCAATGTAGAGGCGTATTTCCTCCATCTCGCGCTGCATTTGCTCAATTTGCTTTTGCAGCTCCTCGATGCGCTGTTGAAGCTCAAGCAGACGCGCCTCATGAGGCGATGCTGCGCTTGCGGGGGATGCCTTCTCGTCGGGGCGCGAGGTATCAATGGCACTTGTTTGAGCGTTCACGCTGGTCGCAACTACACAACCTGCTAAGATAAGCGCGTAATATCGCTTCCCTGCTATGTGCTCCATGCCCAACCTCCTCACTTGCGTGTGGCAGCACCTCCTGTTGTTCGTGCCCTCGGCGAGAGACGCACAAAAATATTTCGCGGAGCTAATACATGCGCCCGCGTCGCGCGCTCTTGCTCGAGGCGTGTACCGAGGTCGCTACAGAGATTTTGCAAGATGGAAGGTTAAGGGGCGGTTAAATTTTTCCGCAGAGGCTCTCTTTTGGAAAAGTCTGATAGCCTCGCGAGCGCTGTGCCCAAAAAACACTTTGCAGAGGGGCTTGCACTATTTAGGTTTCCACCCCCACCGGCTGATCGGGTGAGGGACGAAGGGCAGGGCGCTCGAAGATGTCTTTCACCAGCTCTACATCGCGGGGGATGGGGATGGGGTATTCGCCATTGAAGCAGGCAAGGCAGAAGCGATGGCGTGGCTGCCCCGCTGCTTGCAGCAAGCCCTCAATGCTTAGATAGCCCAGCGAGGTCGCACCGATTTTTCGGCGCACGTCCTCAACGGTATGCTCGGCAGCTACCAGCTCGCGTTGGGTCGCCATATCGATTCCGTAGTGGCAAGGGAAGCGAATGGGCGGGGCAGTGATGCGCAGGTGCACCTCGCGCGCCCCCGCTTCAAACAGAAGACGCACAATCTGGCGTGTGGTGGTGCCACGCACAATCGAGTCGTCTACGACCACCAGTCGCTTGCCTGCGATGATTTCGCGCAGGGGCGTGAGTTTGAGGCGCACGCTTTGCTCGCGCAGCCGCTGATCGGGCTGAATAAAAGTGCGCGGCGCATAGCGGTTTTTGATGAACCCGTCGCCATAGGGGATGCCCGATTCAAGGGCGTAGCCTACCGCTGCTGGAACGCCAGAGTCGGGCACCGGGATCACCAAGTCGGCTTCGGCAGGGTGCTCTCGCGCTAAGATGCGTCCCATGGCGCGACGCACTTCGTAAAGCAAGCGCCCATAGAGGTAACTATCAGGGCGCGCAAAGTAAATCAGCTCAAACATGCAAAGCGCTTCGCGCTCCGAGGGTAGCCCTTCGTAGGAGTGCAGCCCCTCGGCGTCGATCACCACGATCTCGCCGGGGATTACGTCGCGCACATACTCGGCACCAACCGGCGACAGCGCACACGTTTCGGAAGCTAATATCCACGCCTCGCCTAACCTGCCAATGCACAAGGGGCGCACCCCAAACGGATCACGTACGCCTATAAGCTGCGTAGGGGTCAAAATCGCCAGCGAGTAGGCTCCCTCCACTTGGCGCATCATCGTGCGGATTGCCTGCACAATGTCCTCGCCATTGTGCAGGGCGCGAGCGATCAGGCGCACGATAACCTCTGAGTCGTTCGTCGTCTCGAACTGTTCGCCTTCGGCTTCCAGCTGGGCACGGAGAACATGCGCGTTCACTAGGTTGCCGTTATGCGCCACGGCGATGCTGCCATGCTCAGTGGAGCAGGTGATGGGTTGCACATTCCGCAGCGTGGAGGAGCCTGTGGTGGAATAGCGTGTGTGCCCAACCGCGATGTAGCCTTGCAGCGCTGCCAGTACAGGCTCAGTGAACACGCGCGTGACTAGCCCCATGCCTTTGTGGGCGCGCACGCGCGTCCCGTCCGAGACAGCAATCCCCGCACTCTCTTGTCCTCGATGCTGAAGCGCAAACAGCCCAAAGTAAGTGAGTTGGGCAACGTCCTCCCCAGGCGCGTAGACCCCGAACAGTCCACACGCCTCGCGTGGCGAGTCGTGGCGTTGCACAGTATCGAATAGTGTACCCGTTTGGGGGAGCGTCTTACACAGTTGCTCCCACCACGCGCAGCGCACCACTGTAGTCTGTGCACGTGAAAGTCTGCGCAAATCCCCACGCGGGCAGGTGACTTGCAAGGTGTGGCGCTAAGCGTGGGCTGGTCTCGAACACCAACAACCCTGGTGAGCGCAACACGCGCCGTGCGGCTTGGGCGATCTCGCGATAGGGGCGCAAGGGGTCATCCGGGGGCACTAACAGTGCCTGTCGCGGCTCATAGAGCCTGATTTCGGGTTGCAGCGAGTCCCACTCATCAGGCAGCACATACGGCGGGTTGGCTATTACGGCATCTACGGAATGCGGGCGCAGCGGCGTGAGCCAGTCGCCTTGCACCAGCAAGAGGCGCTGCTGTAGTTTGAACGCGCGACGATTGCGTGCAGCAATCCGCAAGGCAAGACGGCTGCAGTCGATCCCCACTGCCAGCCAGCGCGGGGCGTGCAGCAGGCACGCGATTGCAATCGCACCGCTGCCTGTGCCTGCGTCTACCAACATGGGCGTGTGGGCGAACTCGTGGCGTTGCGCCCACTGCAGGAACTGCTCCACTAGGTGCTCGGTTTCGGGGCGAGGGATGAGCGCGCCTCGTCCAATGTGAAGGCGCAGTCCGTAGAACCACACGCGGCGCGTAATGTATGCCAGCGGTTCGCGGGCGGCGCGTCGGCGTATCCAGCGATGCAAGCGCATGCAATGCTGAGCGGAAAGGGGCGTTTCGGGGTGGGCGATTAGATAGGCGCGCTCCACGCCTAAAGCAGCTGCCACCAACAGCTCCGCTTCGCGCTGTGCCTCAGCGATGCCCGCTTGACGCAGGGCAGCGCAGGTTTCTGCCACAGCCTGTGCCGCCGTCATCGAGGGGTATAATACCGAGCACGCACTTGGCAAACGAGGTCGCGGCGGCTGGATGCACGGGAAGTCGGTGAAAATCCGACGCTGACGCGCAGCGGTGACTGGGGACGAACGCGGCAAGATGCCACTGGCTTCGGCTGGGAAGGCGCCGCAAGTAGGATGATCCAGAAGCCCGAAGACCGGTCCAGCCGTGTCTCGCTCGTTCGCCTCGCGGGTTGGGCGAAAGAGCGCGCGTAGGGGCACGCGAATGCGACCCCACACGCTTTGAGGCTGCAGCCATCAAAGCGTGCTGTGCGGTGTTGCCCCTTGGTGCTGTTTCGTCCCGCCCACATAGTGCGACACCTATGTGGAGGGATGTGCGATGCAAAGGCAGATCACGCACCGCCGCGGAAGCGGCTTTACGCTGATTGAGCTGTTAGTGGTCATTGCGATCATCGCCATTTTGGCAGCGATTCTGTTCCCCGTGTTTGCCCAAGCGCGCGAAAAAGCGCGTCAGACCTCGTGCCTTAGCAACCTGCGCCAAATCGGACTGGCAGGGCTGATGTATGCCCAAGACTACGACGAGCGGCTGTTCCCCTTTGCCTACGACGACTGGACGCACTACTGGTGGGGCTACGTTGATCGCGTAAACCAGCGTGTGGACACCACGCGCAGCTTTATTTATCCTTACATGCGCAACGCCGAGATTAAAGCCTGCCCCTCGTTCCGCGAGAACCGCTCATTCCAGTACTGGCTGCTGGGGTATGGCTACAACTACTACTACCTTAGCCCGATGCAGGGACCGCCACGTTTTACACCTGTTGCTGTCTCTGTCGCACGCATCACGAATGTTGCAGAGACCGCATGGATTGCCGACGCTGCCCAGTGGCGTACGTGGGGACCAGGGGCACCTGTGTTTGAGGGCACAGGCTTTCTGGAGCCACCTTCGCTTAACAATCCCACCTTCCACGGCAGGCACAATGGGATGGGCAACGTGCTCTGGTGCGATGGGCACGTGAAGGTGTTCAAGCCTGTGCTGCGCACGGAAGACAACTTTGCGCCCCATCGGCAGCGCAACTTGGGCAACATCGACCGCGATGGCAACCCCCAGACCGACGAGCTGATGGACTTGGACTAACCCAACTGGGGCAAGCTCTGGGGAAGACGCGCAACAGTGTTTCGAAAGGTTCCCCCCTCTTTGCAGGGGGGAACCTTTTGCTTTTCTTTTTGGTCTCTCCTTGCGCTGTAGTAGCAAGCCGTGGAGAAAGGGATGGCGTCTGCCTGCTGCCTGCGTTAGAGGATTTCGGAAGCAGTGATGATACTTTGAGCGACGTCTTTCATGGTGCGGTTTTGGTTGCGTGCCATAAAGTGGATGCGGCGGAAGGCTTCGGCTTCGCTTAGCCCTAACCGATCCATCAAGATGCCTTTGGCACGCTCAATAAGCTTGCGCGTTTCGAGAGCTTCTTGGAGCTCGCGAACTTCTTTGTCTTTTGCCTGCATTTCGCGGAATCGGGTCAGTGCCACGTTGATCGCAGGCGCAAGCTCTTGTTTGCGGAAGGGCTTGAGTAGGTAAGCATAAGCGCCTGCAGCGATGGCTTGGTTGACCAGCTCTTCTTCGGCGTATGCCGTGAGGAACACAATTGCGCAAGGATGCTGCGCTACGATTTGCCGTGCCGCCTCAATGCCATCCATAAGGGGCATTCGAATGTCCATGATGATGACATCGGGGCGTGTTTGGAGCGCGACGCGCACAGCGTCTTCGCCTGTTTCCGCTTCGCCAACTACTTCGTAGCCTAGCTGTTCCAGCTGAGTGCGCACCATCAGGCGGGTCAGCTCCTCATCCTCCGCAACCATAACACGGATTGGTGTGGTGTGCATGGTTTCCCTCCGTCTCTCACGAGTTTCGCTTCGCTTGGTGGGCAGCAGTGTAGCGACGCGCCATTTCCAGTTTGCCTGCGGTGGTGTAGCAAGGGCTGTCAGTGCTTAGAGGAAGCTCCACCACCTCTTGAGTAAAGGCAGACTGGTAGATGGCGGTGACGAGTTCCAGCGCGCGCCGCCCGTCCATTGCGGACACGCGCGGCTCGCGCTTTTCTAACACGCTAAAGACAAAATCGTGGATCTGCGCGGTGTGCCCAGGCAGCTCCTGTTCGGGGATAGTGCGACAGGCTTCGGCAATCTCCAAGTGGCGCTCCTCTTGGCGCGAATAGGGGCGGAATGGGAACATTTGCAGTGAGCCTTGGGTGCCCAACACCAAGAGGCGACTGACATCGGTTTCTAACTCGGCGCAAGTGGCAGCGCAGAAGCTGGCTTTCAGCTCGTCCCAGTACAGCGTTGCTAAGCACCAGTCCTCTACCTCGATGCGGTGGGCGATCGTGTCGATTTCGGCGTACACGCGCTTAGGCATGCCCAGTAGGTACAAAACGAGGTCTATGTGGTGGGTGGCTTGGTTGATGACGGCGCCGCCGCCTTCGGTAGCCCACTTGCCACGCCAAGTGTTCTCGTAGTAGAGTGGGCGACGCCACCAGAGACAACTCACCTCGGCGTAAAAGGGTTTGCCGATCAAGCCGCGCTCTAAGATCAGTCGCGCGCGCTGTACATCGCTCTCAAAGCGCAGTTGCAGCACCACGCTCAGGTTGCGCTTCGCTTTCTGCGCCGCGCGAATCATAGCGTCGGCTTCCTCCAGGCTAATCGCCAAGGGCTTTTCGACTAGCACATGCTTGCCTGCTTGCAGTGCAGCGAGGGCGATTGGTGCGTGGAGATGGTGGGGGAGGCAGAGGCTCACCACTTGAATATCGTCGCGTTTGAGGATATCCTCATCCTCGCTGCTCCAGATGGGGATGTTGTAGCGTTGGGCAAAGGCACGTGCGCGCTCCTCGTCAATGTCTGCCACGCCGATGACTTGGGCTTTCAGCCCTAACATCTGGTAGGCTTTGGCATGCGCCGCTGCAATCCCGCCCGCTCCAATGATTCCAACGCCTACGGCCTCCATCGCTTGCCCCTGGTCAAGCTTGGCGTCGCCTCAAGAACGCTTTGGGTGGCTGTATTGTACCCGTTTGGGGCGCGAGGTGTTCCGAGCAAGTGGCAGGTATACTGCTGCTGATGGTGCTGTTTTTCTACGATTCGGCGATTGAGCGGTACGAGTTTAGTGAGTCGCATCCGCTTCGTCCGGAGCGACTGAGCTTGTTGCGTGCGCTAATGGAGTCTTACGGGCTAACGGCGCACTTGGATTGGCGCGTGCCACCTCCTATTGACGAGGCGGAGATTCTAAGAGTGCACACTCCAGAGTATGTAGAGGTCGTACGTCAGCTTAGTGAAGGCGCGCCGATTTTGGATGCCTACCGCTGGGGCTTTTCACCGTACGGTGACAATCCCCCTTTCTTGGGGATGTGGGAGGCGGCACTTGCGTACACGCGCGCGACAGTTGCTGCTGCGTATGCGGTACGCGACGGCGCGCCGCTGGCAATCAACATCACGGGTGGGCTGCATCACGCACTACCCAATCGTGCCAGCGGATTTTGCATTTTCAACGACCCTGCGATTGCGATTTCCATTCTGCGTGAGCGGTTTGAGCGCGTAGCGTACTTGGATATCGACCTCCATCACGGGGATGGTGTGCAGTGGATTTTTTACCGTGATCCGAGCGTGCTCACTGTCTCGATTCACGAAAGCGGGCAGTGGCTGTTTCCGGGTACGGGCTTTGTGCACGAGTTGGGGGAGGGCGAGGCGGTAGGCACATCGGTGAACATCCCGCTGGCGCCTTACACGGACGATGCTATCTGGTGGGAGGCGTTTGAGGCGGTGGTGCCGCGCGCCTTTGAACGGTTTGAGCCGCAGGCGCTAGTGCTACAGATGGGTTGCGACCCGCACTATTTAGACCCGCTGGGGCATCTTAGCCTAACGGCGCAGGGCTGGCTGCGTGGGGTGCAGTGGGCGAAGTCGCTGGGGCTACCCACAGTGGCGCTGGGAGGAGGCGGATATAACCTTACCACCGTGCCCCGCATGTGGACGCTAGCGATTGCGACGCTGGTGGGCGTAGAGTTGCCCGACGAGACGCCAGAAAGCTTCATCTGGCACGAGCGGATTCCCACACTTACGGACCCCCAGCCGCCGGCTATTGACCCCGCTGATTTAGAATACGCCCGCCGGTATGCGCAGCAGCAGCTGGCGTTTTGGGAGCGGTTCTACTCGCGGGGCGAAATCACCACGTAGCGGTGGGGTTCCTCGCCCTCGCTGTAGGTCATCACCTCTGGGTCGTCCTTGAGTGTTTGGTGAACGATGCGCCGCTCGTGAGCGGGCATCGGCGGAAGCACTGCCTCCTCACCTCGCAGCTTGACCTCTTTGGCGATTGCGATGACTTGGTTGCGCAATCGCTCGGCGCGTCGTCGGCGCCAACCGACACTGTCCAGTACAACCCGCACCTGCGGATCAATCACGCGGGCAATCATGTTGTTCAGCAGAAACTGTAGCTGATCTAACACCTCGCCGTTTTTGCCCACTAGCACGGTAGCATCGCGCCCGACCAGCTCGATTTCTACGTAGCGGCTGTGTGAGCCGCGCAGCACTGCCTGCACGCGCAAAGGTAAACGCCGCACAAAATGGTCTACGTAGTCAGCGACGCGTCGCGCCATTTGCGGGGTCACTACGTAGGGTTGCGCTTCGCCCACCAGCGTAGCACGCACTCGTGGTGGGTTCTCGCTCAGCACCTCAAACTCTACTTGAGCGTTGCGTCCTACGCCCAACAGCCCTAATGCCCGATTTTTCGCCTCTTCGATGGTATTGCCCGTCGCTTCCACCGAGGTCATACTGGCGCCCTCCTTCTGAGTTAGCGTCGATGTCGCTTCTTTGGGGGAACGTAGCCTTGGGACTTGGGCTTGCTCACTGCACCGTTGCGCCTGGCTTTCGGCTCGGAGCCGTCCACGGGGGTTAGCTCCGGCGCAGGTTTGCTCATGTACCACTTGTAGTGGATCGTGTAAAACACATTTGTAAGCAACCAGTACAGGATAAACGCTGCTGGGAACCGAAACTGCCATGAAATCATCAGCAGCATTAGCGTGGTGAGCACCGCCATCATTTTCTGCAGCTGCGCCTGCGAGGGATCGGTGATTGTCAGGCGACTGGTGATGTACATGCTGACGGCATACACCAGCGTCGTGATGGCGTCGAACTGACCCAAGTGCGCAGCAACTAAGCCAGGAAACTTCGCCGCAACATCGGGGTTCATCCACAAGAAGTGTCCCTCACGGAACTGCACCTGATATACCAAGAAGGCGTTGTATACCCAAATCAGGAAGGGGATGGGCAACAGCGCGTAGAAACAGCCACTGGCGGGGTTCACCCCATACTTGCGATACAACGCCATTGTGCGCTGCGCCAGCTCATGACCTGTGTATTTTTGCTGGAGTTCCAAAAGCATCGGCTGGAGCTGCTGCATTTTGCGCATGCTAAGGAACTGACGATTGACCAAAGGCAACAGGATTAGGCGCACTACTGCAGCGATTAGGATGATGCCTAATATGAAGCGCCCGCTGCCTGCAAAGCTGAACAAGCGCATGCAAAAGTCGATGATGCGATAGCTGGGCAACTCGCGGTACTCTTGGTCGATTCGCTGAGCCACTTGGTCAAGCAGGGGGCGTCCTTGTTCCTTGTAGACTTTGGTATGGGGGTATAGCTCTTCCAGTTGGCGCAGGCGGTTGAAGGCTTCGCGGGGGTCGTTTTGGTCTTCGTAGTAGATTTTGGCTTCCAGCAGGATGCCGAGTGCGCCGTATTCGCTGCCTTGGAAGCGTCGTGTCAGCTCTTGGGCGCGACGTACTGCTTCCACGTAATCTTTCTCGGCGCGGAGCTTTTCGATTTCGGCAACGATCTCGTTGGGTGGCTTATCCGAGGCGGGTGGTAGCGTAAAGTACATCCACCCGAAGAAAAGGATGAGCCAGATAAGCGTCGCGATCACAAAAGTTTGGACGAACAGTTTACGCTGATCAATAGGTTCTTGCTGTGCCATGGCGTTTGCCTCGCATTTGCCAAGTTTCAGGTACTGGATCGTAGCCACCGGGCGCAAAGGGGTGGCAGCGCAGGATGCGACGGATGCCCAACCACAGCCCCCGCAACGCGCCAAACCGCTGGATCGCTTCTAAGGTGTACTGCGAGCAGGTTGGGTAGTAGCGGCAGGTGGGTGGGGTTAGGCGCGACACACGCTGATATAGGCGAATAACGCCGATCAGAAGGCGTGCAGCAAGGCTTAGCTTCATGCGCCACCCCCTGTTGAAATTCCTGCTTTGCGCAGCGCGGTGCGCATTTGTTGCTGCAAATCCTCAAAGGGCAGTGTTGCAGCGGCTGCGCGAGCCACCCACACCAAGTCGTAGCCTGCGGGCATGGTTGCCCACAGGGTGCGCGCGGCGGCGCGTAGGCGTCGCTTGACGCGGTTGCGCACCACGGAGGTACCAAACTGGCGCCCCACCACAAAGCCCATTCGGGTTGGCGCCTCATCCCGGCGCGCATACGCATACAATACAGCCGCTCCCATCACTACCCGTCGCCCCTGCTGATAAGCGCGCTCGAAATCCGATTTTTTGCGCAGTCGCCCTGCGCGCGGTAGCATTAGTCGACTGTCAGTCGCCAGCGCCCCTTCAGGCGACGCCGCTTGAGCACATTGCGCCCGTCTTTTGTGCGCATTCGACGACGAAACCCGTGCACCTTGTGTCGATGACGGTTGTTGGGCTGGTAGGTTCGCTTCATGCTCCGTCCTCCAACGGCGTAGATTGTACCCAATCGCTCACTCAGAGTGTGACTTTCGGACGGTAACGCTCGGCTACTTGCGCCAAGATTGCCTCGATTTTGGCAACTTGCGTGTGCACGCTAAACGATTCCAGCACGCGCTGGTGGGCGTTGCAGGCGCGGCGGGCGCGCTCATCGGGGTTTTCGATGATTTCTATGAGGGCGCGGGCGAGCGCGTCGGGGTCTTTGGGGCGCACTAGCCAGCCCTCCACGCCATCGGTGATCGCTTCGGGGATGCCACCTGCGTAGGTGGCAAGTATCGGCAACTCCGCCCACATCGCCTCTAGCAATGCCATCGGGAGCATGTCGTTTAGGGTAGGGAGCGCGTATAAATCAATCGCTTGCAGCAGGCGGGGCACATCTTTGCGTTCGCCCAGCCAGTGCACATGGCGCGATACCCCCAGCCGTTCCGCTTCGCGACGGATGCGCTCTCCATAGCGGGCAGGGTGCGTAACGCCCACCAATAGCACATGCACCTGTGGGTAGCGTTGCACAACGGCGGGCAACGCCCGCACCAAGTAAATCTGCCCCTTGCGTGGCAGGATGTTGCCGATAACGCCCACCAGAAAGTCGGAAGGGGCAAACCCCAACTCGGCACGCACTAAGGGTCGAACGCCCTTGTCCACCACTGCCAAACGCGCGGGGTCAATGAACCCATGCACGGTGCTGATTCGCGAGGGCGGCACAAGGTTGTGCGTAATATGGTAGCGGCGCGTTTGTTCCGAGACGGCGATGATGTGGTGCGCCATCCGCCAGTGGAAGTGAATAGTGTGGGCGTGCGCTCGAAGCACAGCGGGCACTTTGGTAAGGCGGCTGAGCCACACAGCGAAGTTATTCGCGCCCGACATGTGGGCAAGCATGACCTCGATCCCTTGTTCACGCACAAATCGCGCTGCAGCAAGCAGGTCGCGTGGGGGGATGCGCTTCATCTGCGACTCGATCGTGGGCACGCCACGTGCCCGTGCCTGCTCTAGCACCCACGCGCCCGGCTTGCCCATCAGCGTGATCGCGTTGCCGCGCCGATGGAGTTCCGCAGCGATTTGCAGGGTGTGCACCGTCGCACCGCAAGCGGTTGTGCCCGACACGATTTCCAAAATGCGCATCGCATGCAGGATACCTGACTTGTTAGGGCTTCAGCCCAGCATCAAGGCGAGTAGGGCTTTCTGCGTATGAAGGCGGTTTTCCGCCTGATCCCAAGCCGCGGATTGCGCACCATCCAGCACCTCGTCAGTGATTTCCTCGCCTCGACGCGCAGGTAGACAGTGGAGCACAATCGCGTCAGGCTTGGCGCATTTTAGGAGCGCCGTGTTCACCTGATACCCCTGGAAGTGTCGCAAGCGCACTTCGCGCTCGGTTTCGTAGCCCATCGAGACCCACACGTCGGTGTACACCACGTCAGCATCGGCAACGGCGGCGACGGGGTCGTGCATTAGCTCGACGCTTCCGCCCGCTTGCTGTGCCAGTTGCTGGGCTTTGGCGATGATAGTGGCATTCGGTTCGTAGCCTTCTGGTGTTGCAATGCGTAGGCGATGCCCTAGCACCGCCCCTAAGAGCGTGAAGCTGTGGCACACATTGTTGCCGTCGCCTACCCAAGCCAGCGTGAGGGGTTGTTCGCCTTTGCGCTCGTGGATGGTCATCAGATCTGCCAACGCTTGGCAGGGATGCTCGCGGTCGCTGAGGGCGTTGATCACAGGCACACTGGCAAAGCGTGCCAGCTCTTCCAGCGTGCTGTGCAGAAACACTCGTGCCACAATCGCTTGCACCCAACGCGATAGGTTGCGGGCGATATCCATCACTGCTTCGCGTTTGCCCATCTGGATATCGGCTTGCGTGAGGTAGATGCCGTATGCCCCCATCTGGTACAACCCGACTTCCCATGCGACGCGCGTGCGCAGGGAAGGCTTTTCAAAGATAAGCGCGAGGGCTACGGGGCGACTAAAGCGGTACAGTTCCTCGCCGTTTCGCGTGGCGGTTTTCATCGCCTGTGCCAGTTGTAGCACGGCGCGCGCCGACTGAGCGTTCAAGTCTGCAACCGACAGGTAGTGGCGCGGTGGGTGGGCAGCTTCCCATGCGCTCTTCGCCTGTTCATAGGTTCGTTCAATCTTGCTTCCCATACTCAGAGGATACCTCTTCGCTAACGAGGTAGGGGTGCTTGTGCTATAATCGCGCCGTGGGGCAGGCGCGGGTCAACTACTGGGCAATTAGCGCGTTCTGGCTGGGCGTAAGCGTTCACTGGGCAGCATTTCTCACGATTGTGATGCAGGTGCGAGTGCATGAACTCGCTCCGCAGGAGCAGCGCGGTGCTTACTTAGCGTGGCTGGCAGCAGCGGGAGCTGTCATCTCCACCGTCATCGAGTTGATTGCGGGACCTATTAGCGACCGCAACACTTCGCGCCTGGGTAGGCGACGCCCTTTCATCCTCTGGGGCACGCTGCTTAGCCTTCCATTCATTTTGCTGTTTATGACCACGCAGAGCTTCGCGCTGCTGGTAGTGCACTTTGTGGCGATCCAACTGTTTCTCAACTGGGCAAATGGACCCTATCAGGCGGTCATTCCCGACTACGTGCCCCCTGAGCGACATGGGTTAGCGTCTGCCTATATGGGGATGATGACGCTAATTGGCAATCTGATTGGGTTGGCGTTGGCAGGTGCGCTGTTGAGCGAGCCACCGCTGGTGCTGGGGCAGCTTTCTTTCTCTGCACGCTTGCTGGTGGTGGGGTGGGTGCTGGTGGGCTTTTTAGTGCTGACGATGCTGTGGACGGTGCTGGGAATGCACGAACCGCAGTGGCAGCCGCGCCATCCCGATGAGCGACGCTTGCACTGGTCGCTGTTTGTGAATATCTGGCTAAACGAGCTACCCAACTTCCGCTGGGTGGTGGTTTCGCGCTTAGTGTTCAGTATGGGCTTTTACACAGCGTTGCTGTATCTGGAGTACTACCTACGCGACACGATTGGGCTAAAGGGAGCTGCGCCGCAGCATGCTTTTGGGTTTATGGCAACAGCCACGCTTGCGGGCGTCGTTGGTAACTGGCTGGCGGGCGTGCTGGCTGACCGTATGAGCAAGAAGCAACTTATCTATCTTTGCATTGCGCTAATGTGCGTCTGCGCAGGGATCTTCCTTGCCACGCGCGAGCTGACAGTGGTGTATCTTGCGGGAGCGTTGTTTGGGGTGGCATGGGGCGCCTATTCTGCCGTGGATTGGGCGTTAGCGAGCAACTTAGTGCCTGTAAGCGAGTCAGGGCGGTATATGGCGATTTGGCATATTGCGATGACACTGCCGCAGGTGGTGGCGCCGCTAATTGCGGGTCCCTTAGGCGATTATTGGAATGCACGATATGGGTTGGGCACGGGCTGGCGTTGGATTTTCGCGCTGGTGCCTGTGTATCTTTTGGCGTCGGCGTGGCTGTTGCGCCCTGTGCAGGAGCGAGTGCGCGCTTAGCGCTCTGCCTGTTGCGCTTGCTCGGTGGGCGTTGTCGTTGGTTCCTTGAGGCGCGGCGCTTTCCGACCGCGCGGTTTGACCACCACAGGCTTTGGCTCAGGGAACTCTGTGAAGGTGGCGCGTGCGACGCCGTATTTCACATCGCGCCCGCGACGCAGCACTGCCAACAAGCCCCCAATCAGCGTTAGCGGTGGCCCCAGCCACACCAGAATCGTGAAGGGCTTGTAATACACCTCCAGCGGGATGACCCAGCGGGGTACGGTTTCGGGCTTGCCAGGTACCATCACCAGCTGGAACTGCACTTGCCGACGGCTCACATCCATCTGCCCAATCAGCAGTTGCGCGCCATCGGGCAAGGGCACGGGGATAGGCACGATGCCGCTTTCAGTAACCATCTGAAACGGCGCGACTTCCACGGGCTTTTTCCACTTGGGGTGGCTCACGCGGGCTTTGGCGATAGCGCGGAAGCCTTGCGCGCCCATTCCCCCCACCGTCTCAAAGCCCAGAAACTCAATCGTGTAGCCCTCAACCGTGCCGCGCGCCTTCTCGCGCAAGGTGAGCGTTAGCGGGCTGACATCTATCTGCGGCGTGGCAAAGAACGACACATACAAGTCATGATCCCACCAGCGCAGAATGGAGGGCCACACCACATTCGTCGGCTCCTCGCGCCGACGGTCTTGATAGAAGCGTGGCTCAATGATGAACTTCTCGTCGTGCGATGCCAGCTCAATCCGCACACGGTTGAACTTGTCTGCCAGCGGGTCGCCAGGGAACTTTTCGTTCCCCGTCATGCCCAAGTAGCGCCACTTATAGCCCATCGCGAAGGCATCTTGCCCTTGCACCAACACGATGCGCTCCTTGCGCTCATAGGCGTAGGAGAGGATTAGCCCCAGCACCGCCAGCGCCAGTCCCACGTGCGTGATGAAACCGCCCAGCGTAATCCGCGAGGCGCGGAACCGCCGCCAAATCGCCCCCACGTTGGCGTAGGCTGTAAACGCCACCAGCGTGCAAATCAGTAGCGTGAGTGGCTCGCGAAAGCCCAAGAAGAACAACGCAAAACCCGTCGCTACTGCTGCCAGCCAGCTTTTGGTGAGACGCTCTAAGATGGCATCCAGACTCATCCCGCGCCAAGCGAGCATCGGGGCTGCCGCAAGCACCACCGCGGTAATCACGATCCACGGGATGTGCGCTTGGTTGTAGAACTCGGGCTTAAGGGCTTCCATCTGCTTGCCGAAGGCGCGCGTGATAAGGGGCCACGAGGTGCCCACCAAGCTAATCAGCGCGGAGATAGTCAGCAATGCGATGCCCCACAGCAGCGCCGCCTCGCGCGAGAAGCCCTTGGTGAGGTTCGGGGCGGGCAAGGGCATCTGCCGATAGCGCCACGCCCACAGCCCCAAGGTCAGCACGCCACTACCGATCAGCATCCCCAGCAGGATTTTGAGTGCGTTGGTCTCCATGTTCACAAACGAGTGCACGGAGACCTCCGCCAGCGCGCCACTGCGCGTTAGGAAAGTGCCATAGAGGAACAGCACAAAGGGCGTTGCCAGCAGCAGCGGATTCCACCGCACCATCCGCCCGCGGTTGATTTGAAGCATCAGCCCGTGAAACGCGGCTGCCATCACCAGCCACGGGAAGTAGGAGCTGTTCTCTACGGGATCCCACGCCCAGAAGCCGCCCCAGCCAAGCGTCTCGTATGCCCAGTAGCCACCTAATGCCAAGCCGAAGCCCAGCATCGTGGCGGCGTAGATTGCCCACGGGCGCACCCGTACCGCGTACTCGTAGTACTCGTTGCGCCACAGCGCCGCCAGAGCGTACACAAATGGCACAGTAAGCGCCGCAAAGCCCGCGAAGATAACGGGCGGGTGGACTTGCATCCATGGGTTTTCCAGCACGGGGTTCAGCCCAAAGCCGTCGCGCGGGGGCCACACCTCAGGGGCGGGTTCAGGCTTAGGAAGCGGCGCAAAGGGGCTTTGGAACGCCAAAATCGCCAGCAGCCCCAGCATCACACCCCCGTAGAGGCTCATCACCCAGCGCTCGTAGCCCCCTGCGGTGCGCAGCAGCACCAAACCGTAAATCGCTGTCCACACTGCCCACAGCAGGAAGCTCCCCTCCTGACCCGCCCATGCGCAGGAAACCTTCATCAGGGGTGAAAGCGAGCGCTCGCTGAAGCTAAACACATACTGCAGGTCATAGCGCCCAGCCAGCAGTGCGTAAATCAGTAGCGCTTCAGCCCCCAAGGTTGCCAAAACCGCTCCTACATACGCCCCCCGCGCCCAGCGCATTAAGTGCGCACGCTTCCCGCTTAGCAGATACAACACCACTGACCCAAACGCAAACAATGCACCTATCCAAACGACAACATATCCTGCTAACATAGCTTTTGCCCCCACTTAGGCAAACGATACCACATCAAAGCCGACACAGCTTACGCGAAGCGGAGGGCGCGTTCTAGTTCCGAGCCGCCTGCACCTCGCCTTGGTACTTGCTAGGGCATTTGACTAGCATCTCCTCGGCGTAGAACACGCCGTCTTTGTAGCTGCCGATCACTACCACCTGCGTCGCCGCTTCAAAGTTGTTCGGTTTGCCCTTGGGGTAAACCACCTTCACACGCCCAGTCTCGTCTTCGCCCTCAAAGGTGAGCGTCATCGTCTTCACATCGAAGCGGACGGTGTCGTGGAGGGGCTTGAGGGGCAAATGCACGTGTTGCCCGCGCGTGGCAAGTTGGTTCACCTTCACGTACGGGCTGGTGTTGGTGACGAACGCACGAATAGTAAACGCAAGCCCTGCAAGCACTAACACAAGCGTTAGAACGCTGCTGAGTTTCATAGCGTGCGTATTATACCTTGCTTAGCGTGGGGGATGGTAGCCGCGATTAGGTATAACACTGCCCAATGAGCCAGTTCGAGGGCGCGCTGAGTGCGCAGGGATTGCGGTTTGCAATCGTTGTCAGCCGCTACAACGAGCTCATCACCAGCCGCCTGCAGGAGGGCGCTGTTCAGACCCTGCTTCGGCATGGAGCCGACCCGAACGCGATTGACATCTACCGCGTGCCAGGCAGTTGGGAGATACCCGTTGTTGCACGGGAGTGCGCAAACTCTGGTGAGTACGATGCGATTATCTGCTTAGGCGCAGTGCTTCAAGGCGAGACTGCCCACGCACAGCACATCAGCAGCGCCGTTTGCTCCGCGCTGATGCAGCTGATGATGGAAACGGGCAAGCCGATTGCGCTGGGCATCCTCACCGAAGCCACCTTTGAGCAGGGGCTGGAGCGCGCCGGCGGCAAGATGGGCAACAAAGGAAGCGAAGCTGCGCTCAGCGCCATCGAAATGGCAAACCTAATGCGCCAAGTAGGGGAGAGCCTATGAGAGCCGAGTCGTTAGCGTTCCTAAAAGCGATTGTAAATGCACCGTCGCCATCGGGCTACGAGCAGCGTGCTGCGGAGGTGTATCGCGCCTACACGCGCGAGTTCGCTGACCGCGTTTATACGGATGTAATGGGCAACACCATCGCCGTACTCAACGAAACTGGCACGCCCCGCGTGATGTTCGCGGGGCATATGGACGAGATCGGTTTCATCGTCAAGCACATCTCCGATGAGGGCTTCTTGTACTTTGGACCCATCGGTGGGCACGATCCGATTATCGCCGTAGGGCAGCGCGTGCTGGTTCACACGAAGCACGGCTCCATCCCTGGCGTAATCGGCAGAAAACCTGTTCACTTACTGGACGATGAGGATCGCAAGAAGGTGCCCCAACTGCACGAGTTGTGGATAGACATAGGTGCAAAAGACAAGGCAGATGCTGCGTCAGTCGTGCGGATTGGCGACCCCGTAACGATAGCCGTGGAGTTTCAGGAGTTGCGCAACGGTTTTGCTACAGCGCGCGGCTTTGATAACAAGATGGGGGCGTTTGTGGTGGCGGAAGCGTTGCGTTTGCTTGCTGAAGACCGCCCCAAGGCAGCCGTGTTTGCCGTCGCTACAGTGCAAGAGGAGATAGGGCTACGCGGGGCGCGCACCAGCGCGTACGGCATTGACGCCTCCATCGGCATCGCGGTGGATGTCACGCACGCCTCGGACTACCCTACCGTGGACAAGCGGCGCGTGGGCGACATACGCCCTGGCAAGGGACCTGTGATTTGTCGCGGGGCAAACATCAACCCGCGCGTGTTTGAGCTGCTGGTGGAGACGGCAGAAGCAGAAGGCATTCCCTATCAGTTAGAGGCAGTCGGCGGGGGCACAGGCACGGACGCGAACGCGATGCAGCTCAACAAAGCGGGCATGGCAACAGGGCTAATCTCCGTGCCCCTGCGCTATATGCACACGCCTTGTGAGGTACTTGCGCTGGAAGATGTGGAGAACGCCGCGCGTTTGCTGGCTGCCTTTACCAAGCGTCTCAATAGCGATATGGACTTTACGCCGTAGCCTTGGCGTGTGCGAATGGGCGATCGGTAGGCGTGCCAATGGGGGGCGCGACCTTCGCCCTCCTGCGCTGGAGGTGCCCCTGTTCCGAGCATAGCGAGGGACCCTACTAAGTTCTCGTGCTTTGCTTCGGATGGCGAGGCTGCTGTGGTGCTGGCGCCTTCGCCGATGGCAGAAACGCCCTTAGACCCCCCAGCCTTTCACCACTCGTTAACACAGCCCCCTGTATCCTATCGCGCTGGGAGGCACACCTATGCGCAAGGGAGGCTTTACGCTAATTGAACTGCTGGTGGTCATTGCGATCATCGCTATTTTGGCGGCGATACTGTTCCCCGTGTTTGCTCAAGCACGCGAAAGCGCACGCAAATCGACATGTCTTTCGAACGCTCGGCAAATTGGTTTAGCTGCGATGATGTACGCCCAAGATTGGGACGAAATCTTGCCTGAAACGGGTTGGGTAGGTCCCTGCAGCAGTCCTGTGCCGAACGCCAATGGTGTCTACGACATCGGCGACCAGTACTTCAGCGGTGTGTTCTCCTTTCCGATTGCCAGCGGTCCTTACATCAAGAACTGGCAGATTTTCCAGTGCCCCAGCGATCCTGACAAGGGTGGGTTCAACAAGTTTGGCTCGTATTGCTATGAGGCGCAGCTGTTGGCGGTGCGAATGCCAGGGGCGTATCCGGGCATGCGCAATGTGGTGAACGCAATGCGCGATGTGTTTCCACTTTCGTACGCAGGCAACTACTACCTAAGCCGCCCATATGACCCAGGCTTTAGCCGTGCGAACTACCGCGGGGAGAAAATGCGCCCCTTGGCAGCCATCAACTTCCCTGCGAATACCTTCTTTGTCGCCGATGTAGGAAGCCGCATTGACCCGAACGGGAATGTGTTTGCGGCGTGGTACATCGCGCCTGGCTATGGCAACAACCAGAATGATGCACGCTGGCGCCGCGGGCAGCGCCATCAAGGGGGACGCAACTGGACTTTCTGCGATGGGCACGCTAAGTTCTTCAAAGATCCGCCCTTCACACGCCCTGATGGCAGTTTCCGCTCTGAGCAAGAAATCATTTTCGACTACCAGCAACGCGGGATTTACACATACCCCGAAACCACAGGACCCGACTATCGTCGCTAGTAGGGGCACCTCCGCAGCAAGAAGGCTGTCGCCTTAGGAGGCGACAGCCTTTTCCAAAACTCAGACTGCTGCGACTTCTTCATCCAGCTCGGCTAAGTCCATAAAGTAGCGAGCGGCATCCCCCTTGAGCTTGCTTGCAAGCAGTTTCTGCACAGACAGGCGTAAGTCAGCAGGTTTGACCTCGCGCAGCACTACCTCAAAGAAGCCCATCACGATCAATGCTTCGGCAGCGGCGGGGTCAATTCCGCGCGAGCGTAGGTAGAACAGTTCGTCAGGTTGCACGGGTCCAACGGTAGCGCCGTGGGTGCAGCGTACTTCGTTCGCCCCAATCTCAAGGTTGGGGATGCTATAGGCGCGCGCCTCGTCGCTGAGCAGGAGGTTGCGATTGGCTTGATAAGCGTCCGTATGCTGTGCCTTCGGATGCACGCGGATTAGCCCTGAGAAGACCGAGGTTGCTTCGTCGGTCAGCGCGCCCTTGTACAGCAGATCGCTGGTCGTGTACCCCACGCGGTGGTCTTGCAGGGTGCGGAAGTCCAGATGTTGCTTACCGTCGCCGAAGAACAGCCCCAGCGGGCGCGCTTCCGCACCCGGTTCGGTCATCAAGTGCTGCAACACGGTGCGTCCGAGCTTTGCTCCCAGTCCCACATTCAGCGAGAGGACGCGACTGTCACGCCGCTGCTCGTAGTCCACGCTGCTGATAAAAATGCTCTCTCGCCCCATACGCTGCATCAGCGTATGGCGCAACGCGCTGTTAGGCGCGTTGAACACCTCAATCGCGCCC
>JANXAW010000014.1 GCA_025061985.1 Fimbriimonadales bacterium | reverse complement strand
TCTGTTTGGGGGCTGAGCATTTGTTTAGCCTGGGGGCCAATGCATCGTCCGCCCGCCCAGCAGGTGCAAGTGCAGATGGTACACAGACTGCCCTGCAGCGCGGTTGGTGTTCAACACCACGCGGTAGCCCTCATCGGCAATCCCTTCGCGCCGCGCAATCTCCGCGCACACCCACAGCAAGTGCCCCATCAGCCCCTCGTGTTCGGGCTGCATCGCTGCAAGGCTTTCGATATGCTCGCGTGGGATGATTAAGATGTGCGTTGGGGCTTGCGGGTTGATGTCGCGAAACGCGAAGGCATGCTCATCTTCGTACACCACTTGCGTAGGAATTTCGTGACGGGCAAACTTGCAAAACAAGCAATCACTCATGATGAAGACCTCCCTGACTGGCGTTCGAGGCGTTGCTCGCGCATCAATGCGCGAATCTTCGCAAGCGACTCCTGCGCGATTTGGTGTACCTCTTCGGGCTTGAGCGAAAGCTTCTCGGCTGCTTGTTCGAGAGTGTGCACCTGTTCGCCTTGCAACCCATACAGCAAGCGCATTACCACCCGCTCAGCAGGTAGAAGCTCATCCAACATCTGCTCGATTTGTTTAGGATGGAGAGGCTGTGCTAAGTCGTACAAGATTTGAACAAGCAGCGGTTCCTCTTGCTTGGCGCGGTTTTGCCATGCCCGAAGCAACGGCTCGATCTGAGTATGCCCTAGGGTCTCCGCAAAGTAGCCTTCTGCCCAGAAGTTGCGCTTGCCGATTTCCACTTCCAGGCGCGGGATGCCTTCAAACAGGCGATGAGCGGTACTTCGCTTGATGTCGCTAACAACATCGGTAATGGCATCGGTAGGCTTGAAGCCCACAATCAGATGCACCTGGTTGGGCATCAGTCGGTAAGCGATGAGTTCGTATCCATAGCTTTGGCAAACCTCGGGCAGCACCTGAGTGAACAGGGCGGTTACCTCAGGGTCAAACAGGGGCTTTTTGGCGCGGGCGTAAAACGCCAGTAGCGCGTACAAGCGGTACGCACTGGAACCTGTAGTGCGCAATCGCCCAAAGGGTGATCGCGGGATACGCTGCGTTGCTGGTCGTTTCGCCATGCGCGCCCTCCACCAACAACGGCGGTAGGTACAGTATACCCGATAAGAATGCACAGCCAGAGAGCAAAAGAGTGCAGCGGCTAAAGTCGTGCCCCAAACTAAGCCCGCCCGTGTAGGCTACCCGTAGCTGTTAGCATTCCCCACCAACAGCCAATCCCTTGTTCTTCCGAGCGCAGGGAGAAGTCTTAGACCCCTTGCTCTGCTTGGGGTGAAAGCGGACGCTTATGTAGTGTCGGCGTTCTCGCCGACGACCAGTTTATCTTTCAAAAGCCCGCTAGCTATTTGGCGCGAAGAGAAACTTATGGTATTTGCCAAATCTGTGCGCTGGCGCAGCCATTCTGCCAATGCCTCAAGAGAGTCGAAGATGGGGATGCCTTCTGGCAGGTTGTTGAGTATCTCCCAGCCGTAGGCGCGGGTGCGCATGCGCGGGTCTAAAATCGCCACAATCCCTACGTCGTCAGAGCGGCGAATCAGACGCCCAAAGCCTTGGCGCATCTGCAGCTTTGCCAAAGGGAGCGTCCACGCGCGGAAAGCGTCAGCGCCTTGTGCCTCTATGCGTGCCTTGCGCGCCCGCTGCAAGGGGGTAGTAGGCACCTCAAATGGGATGCGCGTGAGAATGAGGTTTGTTAGCGTTTCGCCAGGCGCATCGAAGCCCGTCCAGAACGAGCGTAGCCCAAACAGCACTGAGTGCACATCCTCGCGAAATTGTTTAGATAAGTCCGCGTTTGAGCTTTCGCCTTGGATCAGGATGCGGATGCCTGGTAGGTCAGGTAGGCGTTGGGCGACTTCATGCATCTCGTGGCGCGAGGCAAACAGCACCAAGGCGCGCCCCTTAGTGAGGCGGAGTAGCGCCTCAATCTGAGCTGCCAATCGCTGGTAGTACTCGCCTGCCCCTGGGGCGGAGGGGCTGCTCGGCGGCTCAGGGATCGTGCCGAGTGGGGGTAGGTAGAGCGCACACTGCCGCGCGTAATCAAACACCTGTGGCAGGCGCAATCGATGTGGCGTTTCTAGCCCCAGCTGCTGCATAAAGAAGTCAAACTGCCCGTCGATAGTAAGCGTTGCGCTCATCAGCAAGCTGGGGCGCTTTTGCCAAAGATGCGTACGCAGCCAGTCGGCAACTTCCAGCGGTGCATAGCACGCCTTCCAGCCCGTCTCTGTCGGTTCGAGCCAACAAACGCCTTCTGGCGGCTCGCTAAGGCGACTGAGACTACCGTCCATCTGAGTAAAGCCGTAGGCGAACTGCTGAATAACCTCCGCTGCGGCCTGCCGTTCCGCCTCGGTGAGCTGATCGCGCATTGCTTGCAGGGTTTGAGTTAGCTCGTGCAGCAAGGTACGGATTTCTGCGCGCAGAGTGTCAGCAATGTGTTTGACCTTCGTGTGGAGATCAGCGCGGAACGCGGCGCTAAGCGCGGGCATCTCTGCCAGTGCAGCGGGCGCTACGCGCGTGGCTATACCATCAGGGGGCAGCTGAGGCATTTCTACTTGCTCGAACGCCGTTCTGCAACAGCGCACGAATTGCTCTGCCAACCGCTGCACAGACATTAGAAAGCCTAACGGTGGTTGTTCTGACTCAAGGGCGTAGGCGATCTGGTTACTCAAGGTGGCGGCGTACGCTATTAGCGACTCCACAAACGCTTCGTCTAAGTCAAACTCTAATGCGGTAGCAGCTGCGTCCATTAGGTCGTGAGCTTCGTCCACGATTAGGAAGTCGTAGTCGTCCAGCAGGGATGACTCTTCGTTTGTGGTGAGGCGAACCTGTGCGTCGGTCAGTACAAAGGCGTGGTTGGTGATCACGAGTTGCGCTTGGGCCGCGCGGCGTCGTGCCTGATAGTAGAAGCACATGCGGTAGTAGGGGCACACTCGTGCGCGGCAGGCAGGGGGCACGGCGATAGCATCCCACAGCCCAGCTTTGAATGCTGGTGGCACGCTCTTGCGTCGTAGGAACGCATCCAGCTCGGCTTCCACACCTTCGTGGGCGACTCCCAGCCACTCCTGCAGCATTCGCACGAGCTCGGGGCGCACGCGCGGCAGCTTGTTGCCACGGATGGCGTCTATGCATGCGTAGCGGTTGCGCCCCATCGCTAACGCCACAACAGGGGCCTTCGGAAACAGGCTTAGCGCAAGAGGTAGGTCTTTACGCCAATACTGCTCCGCCAGCACATTCGTGTAGGTGCTAATCACGATGCGAGCGTTATTGCGCAGGCAAAAGGCAATGGCAGGTAGCAGCACGGCGAGGCTCTTGCCGACCCCCGTGGGCGCTTCCACCACCCCCATGGTGCGGCTTTCCAGCCACTCGCACACAAACTGCGCCATTGCGCGCTGTGCAGAGCGCATTTCAAACCCCGGCTGCGCCTCCAGACGCTGAAAAGCTCGCTCGACGTCGTTCCAGAGCGCACTCATAATAAGTCTCAGCGAAATTATACACCCCTCTTTACGGGCGGTTAGTTAGGTAGAATTCGGCTATGGCAGTGCGTGCGCGTGCCCACGTGTATTCTATGCAGCCTTACCGCGCGGGCAAGCCAATTGAGCAGCTTAGGCAGGAACTAGGGCTGACTGAGTTAGTGCGCTTGTCGTCTAATGAGAACCCCTTAGGCGCGTCGCCCCGCGCAAAGGAAGCAATTCTGCAACACTTGGATAGGGTTCATCTTTACCCAGACGGCAGTTGCACCCTCCTGCGCCGTGCGCTGAGCGAGTTCTATAACTTGCCCCCTGACTACTTCCTCTGCGGCAACGGCTCTGATGAGCTGATTCATCTATTTGGCGTAGCCTATTTGGAGCCGGGCGATGAGCTGGTGATGGCGCATCCATCGTTTGTGCGTTATGAGGCATCGGCACAGTTGAACCAAGCGGTGCTACGCAAGGTTCCACTTACGCCCGATTGGCGCCATGACTTGCCTGCGATGGCGCAGGCGATAACGGAGCGCACGAAGTTGGTTTATATCGCTAACCCGAACAACCCGACGGGCACAATTGTGTACCGCGCCGAGTTAGAGGCGTTCTTGCAGCGCGTGCCTAACCATGTGCTGGTTGTGCTGGATGAAGCCTATTTTGAGTACGTGGACCATCCCGATTATCCAGACGGCTTGGATTACGTGCGCGCTGGAGCGAACGTTGTAGTCTTTCGCACCTTCTCAAAGGCGTATGGCTTAGCAGGGCTACGGATCGGGTATGCAGTGGGGCGTCCTGAGTTGCTGGATCCTGTAGAGCGCGTGCGTGCCCCGTTCAACGTGAACACTTTAGCGCAAGTGGCAGCGGCTGCTGCGCTGCATGACCGTGCGCATGTGGAGCGTACGCGCCAGCTCAACCGTGCAGGGCTGAACTACCTGCAAGCAGCATGCGAGCAAATGGGCTTGCGCGTGATTCCCTCCTACGCGAACTTTTTGCTGATTGAAGTTGGCTGCCAAAGCACGCAGATCCAGCAACGGCTATTGCAGCGCGGCTTTCTGGTACACGCAGGCGAGGCGTTTGGTATGCCCACTTTCCTGCGCGTTAACACGGGCTTGCCTGAGCAAAACGAACGATTCATACAGGCGTTGCGGGAGGCGCTTTATGCGTGAGCCTGCACAGGGTGATTGGGCATCCAAGTTGCTGGTGTTGGGGCTGTTTGTGCTACCTGTTGTGCTAACAGTGGGGGTGATGGTGTCGCCCTGGTTTCGGAGCTTGCGCGCTGCCCAGATAGAGCGCAACGAGCAGCTGCTGCGAGCTGTAGAGTCGGGGGACATTGAGCAGGTGCGTCAGGCGCTGGTAAGGGGCGCGGTTGTCAACGCACGCACTAAGTCGGGGTTGACTGCGCTCAGCCTAGCAGTGATTCGGGGCTACGACGATATCGCCTTGCTGTTGATAGAAAAGGGTGCGAGTTTAGATGCACGCGATCGCTCTGGCGACCGCGAGAATCGCTATCCTGGCAACTCGCCAGTACACTACGCAGCGATTTACGGGAGAACGCGCGTGCTGAAGGCGATGCTGAAGAGGGGTGTATCGCCTAACCTGCGCGATCGCAACGGGCGCACTTTGCTTATGCTGGCAGCCGAGAACGGGCACGTAGACACCGTGCGTTTGCTATTGCAACATGGGGCTGACCCAAGCGCCCGGAGTGCCTTTGGCGAAACCGCCCTCGATGCTGCCTATCGTGGCGGCAACCCAGAAGTCGTTCGCCTTCTGCAACGGTATGCTGCGCAACCCTCGCTGCGCTGAACTCAGACGCTTACGGGCTGCTTGCGCCTGTTCCAGCCCGCGGCGTGGCTGTGGGCGTACCTTGTTTGCCGTAGGGGTCTGACTCGCTGCCGAATGTTTGCTCCACGACCACGTCGCTGGAAGAGCGCGCAGTGCTCCTATACAGCCAAAAGCCCGCTATTGCCAGCACCGCCACGATGATTAGTACAGCTACCCAGGTGGGGACTTCCCTTTTCATCCTTGAACCTCCGTGCTTGCACGCATGTCGCCATCCCCTAGTAGCAAGGGAGGCTCAGACCCCTCGCTATTGGGGTGACAGTAAAGCTCAAGCGCAACTACATCGTTGAGCGACACTGCTGGTCGACGTTCGGGTCGTCGCCAGGATAGAACACCATTGGGTTCCAGTGTACACCTGCGGGGTTGTAGTTCACGCAGGTGAAGTTCTGCGCGTTGGTGCTAACCCGCTCCTGCACCATCCCTCGATGTTGCGTGCTGGACAAGCGCAGGTTGGGGTCGACTTGAGCCAGCCACGGCTCTTGCGCACGCAAGGGGAACCACTTAGAGTGTCCGTCAGCAAAAGTGATGTTGTGCCCTTCGTGGCGTCCAGAGATGGCAAAGAGCGAGTTCACAGGACCAGACGGGTTAATCCAGTACCCACCGCCACCATCGCAGCTGATAACGCCATCTGTCAACACCACCATCTTCGCTGCTTCGCGAATACGGGCGTGATTGATGTACTGGCTTGCGCATATCGGATCGCAACCAGGGATGCCAAAATCAGCGCAAGGATCCCAGTATGCTTGACAGCCAGGGTCTTGGCCTCTTCGGCATTGCCAGTAGGGCGCGAAGAACTTGTTCATGCCGATCGGCTGTAGGCGGCGGTCAATGTGCCATCGCTGCGCGTCGGGCAAGTGGGCGCACACTCCGCGCGGGTTCACCTCGGGGTCTTCAGGCACAGGAACGGAAGCATCAAAGCGCATGCCTGCGCGCCCAGAGTCACCCGTGGGTGCAGTGGCAGTAGGGCACAGGTATACGCCCTTGTCCTTGACATACGGGTAGATTTGGCGCGTCCATAAGGAGTTGGCAATCCTAGCGCGCCCCCAGCAACCACCGCTTGCTAGCTCAGGGAAGTACTCGTCGTAGTCGTTCGTGTAGGCGACAATCGCCAGCCCCAGCTGGCGCATGTTGCTTAGACACTGAGTCTTGCGGGCGTTCTCGCGGACACGAGCGAACACAGGAAATAGGATCGCTGCCAAGATGGCGATGATAGCGATTACTACAAGCAACTCAATCAGCGTGAAGCCCCGCCTTCTCATCGCTTGGGTTCACCTCACTCCGTAAGGTACACAACGCCCTAGAAGATTCCTGCTTCCTGCGCTAAGTTACCTGCCACGGCGCAGGACGCGCCCTGCACGTGCGCCCGTGTACTGCCCGTCTCGAATAGTCCAGCGTCCGTTGACAAACAGATGTACCACGCCTTGTGCCAGCTGGTGGGGATTACGAAAATCAGCGAGGTCTTGCATCCTTGTGTAGTCAAACACGACAATGTCGGCATAGGCACCTACTTGAAGGACTCCGCGGTCTGTAAGGCGCAAGCGGGTAGCAGGTAACCCTGTCATTTTGTAGATAGCCTCTTCCAGCGTAAGTAGCCCCGTTTCGCGCACGTATTTAGCAATAACGCGCGGGAAAGCGCCATAGCTACGCGGGTGTGGGCGCTCGGCAGAATACTTGCTGGGTTCTGTGCCCACGCCATCCGAGCCGATCATTGTTCGGGGGTACTTGAGAACCGTTCGCAAGTCGTCTTCAGACATGCTGAACCATGCGACGCCTACGTGCCCACCTGCTTCCAACAGCAAATCCAATACGAATACTTCGGGGGCTTTTCCCTCAAGACGAGCAGCGTCGGCAATTGTCAAGCCTTGATAGGCGCGGTTGTGGGGGGTATTGCCAATGATGGTGCATGTCCAGTCAGGCTCGGCGGCTTGCATTGCGTGGATGAGGCGTTTGCGTTCGTGGGGGTCACGCAGGCGGCTCAAGAGGGCTTCTGGGTCGCTCTCTAATGCCCATGCGGGCAAAGCAGCAACTGCCAACGAGGTTTGATAGGCTGTGTATGGGTACACGTCAAGCGTTACGTCCAATCCGCGCTCCACCGCTTCGCTTACCAGTTGGAGGGTGCGTTGCACTTTTCCCCAGTTGCGTTTGCCCTCGGCTTTGTGGTGCGACAGTTGCAAGGGGATTTCAGCAGTTTCAGCAATCCGTAACGCTTCCTGCACGCTCTCTACAAGGTGGTCGCCCTCGCTGCGTAAGTGAGTAGCATAAAAGCCGCTATACTGCGCCGCAATCTTTGCCAGCTCAATGATTTCCTCAGTGGTAGCAAAGCTACTGGGCGGATATTCCAGCCCAGTGGTGAACGCGAACGCACCCGCCTCAAAGCAGAGGGCGACTTCATGACGCATCGCTTCTAACTCCGCTGGGGTGGGAGGGCGATTTTCGTAGCCCATCACCTTCTTACGAGTCGTGCCGTGTCCGCACTGTGGCACGTAGTTCGTGCCTAGCCCTAGCTCATCTAAAAGGCGCAGGTACTCGTCAAACGAGCGCCAAGTGATTTCCACGCCATATGGCTTGAGCCAGCGCTGCTCTTGATGAAACAGGAGCGAGTTGTCAATTTGCCCTACAGCGAAACCGCAGTTGCCTCCCACTTGAGTTGTGACGCCCTGAAATAGCATGCTGATTTGCTCGGGATGATGATTAAGCGAGAAGTCGGCGTGGGTGTGAATGTCAATAAACCCGGGTGCTACGCACAGCCCTGAAACGTTTAGCTTTATGCCCGCGTCCCAGTGGGCAAGGTCGCCTATGGCTACGATTCGGTCGTCGCGGATTGCCACATCCGCATGGATGCCGGGGTTGCCTAATCCGTCGTACACAACCCCACCGCACAGTAGGATATCACAGCGCTGACTTGTCGGCATGCGAAAGAGAATACCTTACGACAGGCGAAGCCAAGCAGAGAGGCTACTCACTTTCGGGGGAGACAGGAGCAGGCGTCTCGTCGGGTTCTTGGTATGGCTTTAGGCGCTTCAAAAGCCATCGCTCAATCGCGCGGCTAACCTTGGTGCCGATGAACTCGCGTGGGTGCATTGGGCGTACCCAGATGGTGTAGATTCCCAAGCGGTTGCCGCTCCAGACATCGGTGAATAGCTGGTCGCCTACGATCGCAGCGTGCTGGGGTTCCACCCCCAGCAGTTGCAAGGCGCGGCGCAGCATCGCGCGGCGCGGTTTCATCGGTCCGCGAGCGTAGGGGATATTCAGCTGCTCGCTAAGTTGGCGCAGTCGGCTCAGGTTGCGCGTGTTAGACACAAAGCAGAGCTTGATGCCTGCCGCTTGCATCGTGCGTATCCACTTAGCGACCTCAGAAGGCACATTGGGGCTGCGCCACGGCGTGATGGTGTTATCTAAATCCAGTAGCAGCGCTCGAATACCGCGTGCTTGCAGCCGCTCAGGCGTGATTTCGACAACGCTTTGCACATGCTCATCAGGGCACCACCGCCTCAGCCAGCGTGGCGGGGCATCCTTCCGAAATCGCATCTCGTCGTGTATTATGGCATGGCATCATAAGCCTTTGCTAAGATTTCCACGGGATGGAGCACCTCAACTGGCAATCCCGCCTCTTGCAGACCCTGACGGATCCAGAGCGTGCATCCGGGATTTGCGCTGGCGACGATGGTGGCGCCAGTGGCTTGGATGTGCTTGATTTTGCGCTGGAGCGCGTCGCGTGCCAGCGTAGGCTGAAGCAGGTTGTAAATCCCCGCCGAGCCGCAGCACATCTCTGCGCCCTCCATCTCTGTGAGCTTGAGGTTAGGTAAGCGTCGTAGCAATGCCCGCGGCTGCTCCCGAATACCTTGAGCGTGTGCTAAGTGGCAGGCGTCATGGTAGGTTACATGTAATGCGTCGTTTCGCTTGGGCGGGGGTAGTTCAGCGTCAAGCAGCAGCTCATGCACATCGCGTACGCGCTGTGCAAATGCCTCGGCTTCCGCTTGTTCAGGCGTGCCCTTAAATAGCAGTCCGTACTCTTTCATTGTCGAGCCGCAGCCAGCGGCGTTGACGACAATGTAGTCCACTTCGCGGAAGGCGCGAAACAGTTTACGGGCGTTGCGTCTGGCTTCCTTAGGGTAGCCGTTATGCACCCACAGCGCGCCGCAGCAGCCTTGCCCGTGGGGAATGTGCACCTCGTAGCCTGCCAAAGTAAGCATCCCGATTGTAGCGCGGTGCACACGCGGGAATAGCACCTGCATGACGCATCCCAGCAGCAAACCCACCCGCGCACGAGGGGTGCCTTGCGCCGGATACACCATCTGAGTGGGACGCCACTCAGCTGCAGGTAGTTCGGGCAAACGCACTACTGACTCCGAGGCTCCCAGCAAACGCGCCGTCCAGCGGGGCACTCGCTGCATACCGAACAATCTTGCCATTTGCAGTAGCAGGCGCAATCGGGCTGGCTGGGTGAAGTTGCTTATTGCCTGCTTGCGGACAAAGCGTTGCCACCAAGGGCGCGCATGTGCTTCCACCTCGGCGCGAGCAGCTTCAATAATCTTAGCGTAAGGCACGCCTGAAGGACATGCCGTTTGACATCCCAAGCATCCCATGCAGGCGTCAATATGCGGACGCGCCTGCATCCACCCAATGCGACCACTTTGCACTTGGCGCAATAAGTAGATCCGTCCGCGGGGCGACTCCGCCTCTTGACCTGTTGCAACATAGGTTGGACACGCTTGAAGGCATAGCCCGCAGTGCGTGCAGGTTTGCAAGTCACGCAGGTCTAACATAACGCTGTTAGTGTACCTTCGCCTTGCGTGCTACCCAAGGCACACTGCTGGTTGAGTCGCAACAGCATCACGGGTCAATCTTGTAGGGGCGCCTGTGCTCTGTAGGGATGCACACGGTAGTTGGCGAGGTCGATAGAGATGCAGGAGCACCACGAAGTTCAGTTGCAGCAACTTACAGAGTCACAGCACCACAGGGAAGCAGAGTTGCGCGCTGGTAGAACCGCAGCGCTATACGGAAGCGCAAGTGCAAGAGCTTGTAAAAGCCCCGCATCACGCGGACGCACAGATACAAAAGTTAGTGGAGGCGCGGAGGCGATTCGAACAGTGGTGCATCAGCGAAGAAAACAGGCGTCGCAACGAACAGCTGGAGCGGGTGACTCTTGGGCGCGCTGTAAACCTCTTCAACGGTGGGCAGGGAGGCACTGCTGAAAGCCTCCACGTGCAGCAACGGTTGATGCGTTGGCTACATCAGCTGGGCGACGCGAGTGGCGGACGCGATGCCGATGCTGACCCCACCTTGGCAGACATCCTCTGGTGGAAGGGTGAGCGCGTGTTCGTCGGCGAGGTTTCCGCGCAGGCGGACATAAGGGATGTGATACGCACCATTCGGCGTGCGGAAACTCTGCGACGCGCAGGCGTGAACGCTACGCCTTTCGCGCTGGGTGAAGGATAGGCAACTCCTGGGACACGAGAACACGCTGCCGCTAACGGCGTGGAATGGTTCGTGGGCGACGAACTTTCTGCAGGGTTTATGGAGTTCCGCTGCCTACCCTGCAGCGATGAGGAAACGGAAGCGGAGGACGCAGGATTTGCCTAAGATGACACTTGCAGTGCGGTTGCTACGGCTCGTGCCGCTACCTCGCCCGACTCTAACGCGCCCTCCATATACCCCACAAACAGGCTTAGGTAATCGCCCGCAAAGTAGATGCGCCCTTCAGGGGTGCGCAGCACAGGCAACGCCTCTGTGAGGTAGCCCAGCGCGTGGTAGATGTAAGCGTGCTGCGCAAACGGATCGGCTTGCCAGTCGTAGCTACGTGCGTTGAGCACTTGGGCACGGCACTCGGGGTACATCACCTCCAGCGTTTGGAGGCAGCGCTCAATGCGCTCGTGCTCTGAGAGTGCGCCCCACTCATGCGCAGGCACGCCTGCCGTCCAGAACGACAGGATGCCTGTTTCGCCTGGTTGCGTATCGGTAGCTTCCCAAATCGCGCTGATGTCGGGCTGGTTGGGGTAGGCGCGAGGCGAGTGCTGGCGCCAGAAGCGTGTGCGAAATTGAATCAGCGTGCGTATTACGGCGCCTTTGCCTGCACGCTGCAGGGCATCGCGCCGCGCCGCTGACATCGGCGGGTTCCACTCCAGTTGCGTCAGCACAGGGAAGGGCAATGCTACGATTGCATACTTGGCTTCCACTGTGCGCACCTTGCCCGCATGCCGACAGTGGATGCGCACGCAAGTCTCATCTTGCGCAATCGCTTCCACGGGCGACTCCAGCAACAGCGTGCCTCCCTGAGCCGTAAACGCCTCTGCCAGTGCGTTCGGTAGCGCCTCGGAGCCATCGGGCAGGGTATACAAGCCTGTGTCCACGCCCTCGCCATAGAACGCTTCTTGCACAGCGATGCTCAAAAACGAGACCTGCTCTGGCTCGGTGGCTTCCAGGTTGCGCGTGTAGCGGCGGAACAACGGCTCGCCCGCCTTCCATAAGCGATGCTGCTCTGCCCACGCCTGCATGCTGACATGATCAAACGGCTTGAGCGGTTCAGGAATGCGCTCAGGGCACTTGGGTTCGGGAACCGCTAAAGCGTAGTCGTAGACTTCGTCCCAGAAGCGTCGCCATGCACGGTGCGCTTCCCGTGTTGGTGGCGGTGTAGGCGCGGTTCCCCAAAAGTTCGGGCGCATTGCCACGCGCAGGTCAAAACGCTTCGCTAAGCTCAACACGCGCGTATGGTTGGAGTCAATAAACTCGGGACCAAACTCGGCATGCTGCCCGTTTAGCCCTTCGCGCCATGTGCAGACGCGCCCGCCTACCCGCGCACGCGCCTCCACAAGGCACACAGAGCAGGAAGCATTCTGGAGGAGATATGCAGCATACAAACCAGCTAGCCCAGCCCCAAGCACGACGCAGTCGTATCGCTGGTTCGGGCGATTATCCATAGTCTCACCTACGAAGGAGGCGCGTCTGAATTCTACCTCAGCGGGCAGGCGCGTCGCTATGCTGGTTGGCATAATCCCAAGGTGCCTCCGAGTGTCGTACGGCTGGAGCCGTTCTTACGCAAACGAAGCTCGCGTGCGCGGGCTTACTTGTGGCATCGACGTCTTCGCTGAGGCAAGCGAGCTACTGCTGGGGGCGAATGCGGGCATATCAAGCGCGTTAGTCAAACAGGCTCAGCTGACGCTCTGACTCAATAATCGCCTGCGGCTTGGGAAATAGCGCATTGAAGTCGGGGAACAGCTCTTCCAAGCGCGCGGCGAACTTGTAGAGTTTCTCCACGTAGTGTTCACGGTCTTCGTCGCCTGCGTATTCTTCCAGTAAGCCCCACGTGCCGTCCCGCTTGCGATAGACCATGATGTAGTCGCCAATCTGGAAGCGCTTGGCAAGCTCGTGCAATGGGTGATGGGGCTGCTTGCTTTTGTCGGTAATCCGCTCGCGTCGGCATAGTTGCTCAATGCCAAGGTCACCGTTCAGAATCGCCTTCGCTAGGCGGCGGTATTCTTCGGCAACTTTTTCGGGCTTGCCTGCCAGCAGCCACTGGATGGCGTTGTTGAGAAAATCGCGCCCAAACTTTTCATCAGCGCGGGAGCGCAGCGAGGCACCTTTGAAGATGAGCTTGCCGTCGTAGCCCTGCAACACATAGTTTTTGCTCTTGACGGAAAGCATCGCCTTGTAGCGTCCGTCGTAGGCAAGGCGGATGCCTTCGGGCAAGATTTTGCCCACTTGCTCCACAAAAGCAATCTCGTCGGCTTCAGTTTGCACATGCTCTGGGGGCTGGAAGTAGACGCCGTCGGTGTCGATCTCCACCACGCTACCGCCTAAGCGTTCGATTTCGGCAGCGATTTGCTTGACCAGTTCCTGCCCCTTGAGCGTAACGGCTTCGGCAGCGTCATAGTCGTTGAAGTTGAACGGTCCCGCAGTATAGCCGTAGAAGCTGTTGATGAGGATTTTGAACGAGCTTTGCAAGCCGTCCCAGTACGCTGCCTCGGCGCCCTGTGCCTTTTTCGCGCGGGCTTTGGCGTCTAGGCGCAGTTGGCGCAGGCGCTCCAGCATGGGCAGGAACACATCCAAGTGGTCAGCGCTGGGCTTGATGCGATAGCGCAACATGATGCTGGGGTACAGACTTTCCACATCGGCTTTCACGATGCGCGGGATAAGCCCCACGCGCCGCACTTCTGTGTAGCCACCAGGGTAATCGCGCGGCTCTTGCTGGGTAGGAATGGCGTAGCCCTCTGCTAGATAGGCGCGTACAAACAGCAGGTTCGCCTTTTCGCCCGTGCCAATCACAGCGAGGTTTTGCAGGGTGTCGGGCAACATCTGGCACTGATAAAACTCTGTAGACAACGTGATTTCCGCTAAGCGGCGGGTTTCGTGAACATCCTGCAGGCAGTAGCGGCGCACGGTATCAGGGTCGGTGCGCCACAGTTCGGGGATTTGCTCGCGTTCGAGGTAGATTCGGTCAGGTGCAGCAATGCCCAGCTGTTGCGACACCTCTTTTAGTCCGTAGCCCTCCAAGTCGCCCCGTCCGATGTCAAAGCGTTGCACAGCCAGATAGGTATCCAGCAGATGGCGTCCGTGCACGTAGGCGGGCGTGAAGGTGCGGCTGTTGGCGCCGATGATGCACTGGCGAGGCGAGCCAAATCGCAGCTCCGAACCGTCGCGCCCCAGTTGCAACGGTACGCCCAGCACCTTTGCTCGCGCTGCCAGATACGGCAAATCAAACCCGAATAAGTTGTGCCCCTCAATCACATCGGGGTCTAGGGCTTGGATGCGCTCCACAAACTGCTCAATCATCCGCTTTTCATCGCCTTCCAGTAGCTCCTCGTACCCGCGGTTATCGCTCAGTGCAATCATTAGTATCTGCGCACCGTGCTGGTCAGGCGTGAGGGTGTTGGTTTCAATGTCTACCTGCACGCGGTGCAGGTCATCGAAGGTCATCCGTTTGAACAGCGTTTTGCCAGAGAGCATTAGGTATTGGCGGGGCAGCGAGCTAAAGGCTAACACCTCGCGGTGTTCGTCGCGCAGAGCGCGGCGCAGGGCGTCAAACGCTTCGCGATTTGCGCAAGAGGCGAAGTACTTGAGCATCCGACGCCCTTCCAGTTCGCCCTTGAGCACGCGCCACTCTACCCCAGGCATCGTGATTTGCATATCGCTGAGCAGCCAAGGGCGGAATGGCTCTTCTACGATGCGGAGCTTGCCGTTATCGCGAATAAACAGGCGAATGTGATTGTTGACCGCCTCCACCGCCACGATGTAGGGGGTGGGGTCTTTGCCGTACAATATGGGGTCGTACTCCAGCGTAGGCACGGGTGGAGTGGGCTGGCGTTCAGGCGCTGGTTCGTCCAACAGGGGCGGCACGGGCTGCTCAAGCATACTATGCAGAGTATACCTCACAAGGGGGTATAATCCCCGCGCTATGCCTAAGGGCTACTATCGCTTTCCCACGATTTGGGGCGACCGAGTTGCCTTCGTGTGCGAAGATGATTTGTGGACAGTTTCAGTGGAAGGGGGCGTTGCGCGACGCTTGACCACCAGCCTGAGCGAAGTGATCACGCCCCGCTACTCGCCCGACGGCAAGTGGATTGCGTTCGTGGCGAAAGACGAGGGGCATCCTGAGGTGTATGTGATGCCTGCGGAAGGAGGTGAGCCGCGGCGCCTAACCTATCAGGGCGCTGCGCGTGTGCAGGTGGTGGGCTGGACGCCCGATAGCAGTGCCGTGATCTATCACAGCTCGGCAGCACGCCCTCCGCGCGAGGTGTGGCTCTGGCGCGTGTCGCTGGAAGGCGGTTTGCCACAACAGTATCCCTATGGCATTGCCCACCACATTAGTTTCGGACCGAACGGGGGCGTGATTTTGGGGCGACACACGGGCGACCCTGCGCGCTGGAAGCGCTATCGCGGGGGCACGGCGGGCGTGTTCTGGATTGACCGCAAGGGCACAGGTGAGTTCGAGCGCTTCAAACCCACTGACGGCAACCTCACCGCCCCAATGTGGATCGGTGAGCGCATCTACTTTGTATCCGACCACGAGGGGATTGCCAACATCTACTCCTGCTTGCCCGACGGCAGCGACCTGCGCCGCCACACCCACCACGAGGAGTACTACGTGCGCCACCCCAGCACGGACGGCAAGCGCATCGTGTACCACGCAGGCGCCGACCTCTATGTGCTGGAATTGGCTACCGACGAAAGCCGACTCATTCCTGTGGAGCTGCATAGCCCGCGCATGCAAGCCCAACGCAAGTTCGTGGAGACCGAGAAATACTTACAAGAGTACGCGCTGCATCCGCAGGGGCACACGCTTTTGCTGACGGTTCGCGGCAAGCCATTTGTGATGGGCAATTGGGAAGGCGCGGTGATCCAACACGGCGAGCCGCAGGGCGTGCGCTACCGCCTCAGCCAGTTCCTCAACGACGGGAAACGCATCGTCACCGTCTCAGACGCCAGCGGCGAGCCGCGTTTGGAGGTGCATAGCCCCGACGGGATCACCTCTTACGAAGAGTTCGACATCGGGCACCCGTACCAGTTGGAGGTGTGCCCCACGACGGACCGCGTGGCGCTGAGCAACCACCGATTTGAGCTAATGATTATTGACTTGGAGAAGCGCGAGTTGCAACTGGTGGAGCGCAGCGAGTACGCCCCGATACAGGGATTTGCGTGGTCGCCCTGCGGGCGCTGGCTGGCATATGGCTTCGCGCCCAACGAGCGCACCAGCATCATCAAGATTTACGACACGGAAACGGGCACCATTCATCCGATTACGCAGCCCGAGTTTCGGGATGTGTCGCCCGCGTGGGATCCCGATGGTGAGCTACTGTATTTCATCTCCTATCGGGACTACGACCCCGTGCCAGATAACTTGCAGTTTGAGGCGTCGTTCCCGATGGGGATGCGGGTGATGGCGGTCGTGCTGCGCAAAGACATTCCTAATCCGCTGTTGCCGCAGCCGCGCCCGTTTGAGGAGAAGAGTTGACCCGTCTACGCGGGCACTGTTTGCGCAATGTCAGTGCGGTAGTGCATCCCCTCAAAGTGGATGAGTGCAGCGGCGCGATAAGCGTTCACGCGGGCTTGCTCTAAGGTATCGCCCAAGCCCACAAGGTTTAACACGCGCCCACCTGCGGTTAGCACTTGCCCGTTTTGGGCGCGTGTGCCCGCGTGGAAAATCAGCACATCGGGCAGTTGGCTTGCTGCCTCCAGCCCCTCAATCGGTAGCCCCGTGCGATAGTCGCCTGGGTATCCCCCTGATGCTAGCACTACGCACACCGCAGCGCGTGGGCTGAAGCGAATATCCACTGTGTGGAGCTTGCCCTCAATGCTCGCTAACGCCAGCTCCACGAGGTCGCTTTCCAGCAAAGGCATTAGCACTTGGGCTTCGGGGTCGCCGAAGCGACAGTTGAACTCCAGCGCGTAAGGTTGCTCGCCTTGAACCATTAGCCCTGCGTACAGAATGCCGCGGTAGGGGGTGTTGCGTTGTGCCATCTCCGCCACTACGGGGCGCACGATTTGGCTAAGCGCGCGCTCAATCAGTTCGGGTGCGGCGTCGGGCAGGGGAGTGTAGCAGCCCATGCCACCCGTATTGGGGCCGCGGTCGCTGTCGAAGGCGCGTTTGTAGTCGCGCACAGGGGGCATCGGCAGCACAGTGTGCCCATCCACAAAGCACAGCAGCGACATCTCGCGCCCGTAAAGGCGGTCTTCGATCACGACGCGCTTACCTGCCTCGCCTAGACCGCCCTCTACCATTAGGAACTCAACAGCGTTTAGCGCATCGCTAAGCGTGTCGCATACAAATGCGCCTTTGCCCAACGCTTCGCCGTCGGCTTTGACCACACATGCTTGCTCCATAAACCGCGTGCGCAAATAGGCTTTGGCGGCTTCGGGGTCGTCAAACACGGCGAAGGGGGCGGTCGGCGCGCCCACCTGCTGCATCACCTGCTTAGCGAAGGCTTTGCTACCTTCCAGTTGCGCCGCGGCGCGTGAGGGACCAAAGCAGCGAATGCCCGCTTCTTGGAGGGCCTCTGCTAACCCTGCAATCAGGGGCGACTCTGGTCCCACCACCACAAGGTCGATGGCGTTCTGCTTTGCGAACGCCACTAGCTCGGAGACGGCTTTGGGGGCAATCGGCACGCACTCGGCGATTTGGGCAATCCCCGCGTTGCCCGGCGCTGCGTAAAGCGCGTCGCAGTGAGGGCTTTGACGCAGCTTCCACGCCAGTGCGTGCTCTCTGCCGCCGCCACCAACCACCAGAATGCGCATGAGGCGTTTAGCGCTTGACGTATTGGAAGCCGCGTCGGGCGCCGTGGCGTCCGTACTTCTTGCGCTCCTTCTCGCGGGCGTCGCGCGTTAGCAGCCCGTGTTGCTTCAGTATTGGGCGGTACTCAGGGTTCACTTGTAGCAGGGCGCGCGCCACGCCGAGCCGAATCGCACCTGCTTGCCCCGACAGACCACCCCCGCGCACGGTGGCTTTGATGTCAAACTGCCCTTCCAAACCCAACACGCGCAACGGCTGCGTGACCATGCGCTCCAGCGTGAAGCGACGCAGATACTCGTGCATGTCGCGCCCATTAATGGTGACCTTGCCCTCGCCGGGCATTAGCCACACACGCGCGGACGCCGTCTTACGTCGCCCTGTCGCGTAGTACCGAACAACTTCTTGTTGCTGCATACGCCTATCTCCTCCTTAGACCTCGTAGGGTTTCGGTTGCTGAGCTGCATGAGGATGCTCTGGGCCACGGAAAATGCGCAGCCGCTTGAGCATCCGAGCGCGTAGTTTGTTCTTGGGCAGCATCAGGCTCACGACGCGCCGCAACATCTTTTCGGGCTTCTCGGTCATCATCTTGCGGCGCGTGTAAGCGCGTAGCCCCCCTGGGTGCATCGTGTGGTAGTAGATCACTTCGTCCAGTTTCTTACCTGTGAAAACCGCTTTTTCCGCGTTCACGATAATGACATGGTCGCCCATGTCCATATGAGGCGTGTAGGTAGGTTTGTGCTTGCCCTGTAGCAGGCGGGCGACTCGCGATGCCAAACGCCCCGCGGGCTTACCCGCGGCATCCACAACCCACCAGTCGCGTTGAATCTCGCTTTTTTTCATCGTGTAAGTGCGCTGAAACATCGTTTGTGCCTCCTGTGCTCGCTCTAAATGTTGTCAGCGGGCGCGCCTGCCCGCACAGGCTAATATTTTACCCGCATCAGACATAGCCCCTGCGGGGGTGCCATGCGTGTGGCTTGGCTACGGCTTAGCAAACGCTGGCGCAGGGAGTCGACGGGCTGTTTGCCGATGCCAATCTGCACCAGCTCACCCACAATCAGGCGTACCATGCCGCGCAAAAAGCCACTGGCTTCCAGCTCGATCTGCACCCCGTTGCTTGCGGGGTGTACGCTGGCGCGGTACAGCGTGCGGACAGTATTCTTTTCGTCGGGCAACTTGACTGAGAAGGGGCGGAAATCGTGCTCGCCAAGGATAAGTTGCAAGGCGGCGTGCATCGCGGCGCAGTCTAGCGCGTGCGGAAAGTGCCAAGCGTAGCGGATTTTCCACACAGAGGGATGTTTGCCAGTATAGAGCGTGTAGCGATACACGCGGCTTTTCGCAGAAAGGCGTGCGTTGAACTGGGCGCTGACTTCCCGTGCGCTGAGGACTTTCAAGTCGTTGGGCAAGCGGCGATTGAGCGCGTAGACGAGGCGACTTGGGGGAATGGGACGGCTGGTGAAAAAGTTCACCACTTGCCCGCGTGCATGTACGCCTGCGTCGGTACGGCTGGCACCAACGATTGTAATCGGCTCTTGGAGCAGGCTTTGCAGGGTGCTTTCCAAGACGCCTTGGACGGTGCGTACCCCTTGCTGACGAGCAAAACCGTAGAAGTCCGTGCCGTCGTACTCGATTCGCAGGCGCAGGTTGCGCATGCGTTACTCAACCAGCTCCAGCACGGCGGTTTCGACGCCGTCGCCGCGCCGCCTGCCTACGCGCACGATGCGCGTGTAGCCGCCATTGCGATCCTTGTAGCGGGGTGCGATGTTGTCAAAGAGGTGCTTGACCAAGCTTTCATCGCGCAGGAACGCGCGGGCTAAGCGTCGGGCATGCAGGGTGTTCTGCTTGCCCAAGGTGATCATTTTTTCTGCCAAGCGGCGCGTTTCTTTGGCGCGCGTGACGGTCGTTACGATGCGCTCGTGAATAAGTAGTGAGCGCACCTGGTTGCGGAGCATATGCATGCGATGGTCGCTGGGACGCCCCAGTTTGCGATAACCTGCTCCGTGGTTCATGAACCTCGCCTCCTTCCTGTGGGAGATTTCAGTAGGCTCAATCCTAACTCGCTGAGCTTCTCTTCGACTTCGCGCTTGGCGGTTTCGCCAAAGTTGCGCAGGCTTAGCAGCTCGTGTTCAGGCGTGCTGAGCAGCTTGTAAAGCGTAGTGATTCCGCCGCTACGCAAGGCGTTGAGCACGCGCGTAGACAGCCCCAGTTCTTCCAGTGGGCGATCGGGAACGCTTACACCTGGCGGCGCAGAAACTACAGCGGTTTCGGGCGCGCCATCGCCCGCAACTAGGTGCTCAATTAGGCGATCAAACTGACTGCGTAGAATAGTGGCTGCTTGGAGGAGTGCCTCTGCAGGCGTAAGCGCACCGTTTGTCCAGATTTCTAGAATCAGGCGGTCGTAGTCGGTGCGCTCGCCCACCAAGGTGGGCTCCACGATGAAGTTTGCCTTCGTAACGGGGTTGAAGAGCGCGTTCATGCGGATTTCGCCGATAGCGCTGCGCCCTCGCTCACGCTTGAGCGCTGGCACATAGCCACGCCCCACCTCTACGGTGATTTCGGCGTTGATGCGCGCACTGGAGTCGCTGAGCGTTGCCAAATACAGCTCCGGGTTGACAATCTCCACCTCTGCCGGAGCTTGGATGTCGGCTGCCGTGACTTGTCCCGGTCCTTGCACATTTAGTCGGAGGATGTACTTGTCGCGCGGTTGGGAGGAGTTGATTCGAATGGCAACATTTTTCAGGTTCAGTAGGAAGTGAACCACGTCTTCTTTGACGCCGGGCATTGTCACAAACTCGCTCAGCACCCCGTCAATGCGCACGCTGGTGATCGCGGCGCCTTGGATGGACGAAAGCAGCACGCGGCGTAGCGCGTTGCCCAAAGTGTAGCCAAAGCCGCGCTCCAACGGCTCTAACTCAAACTTGCCGTATTTTGGTTCGTGAACCAGCGTTCGTACTCGTGCTTCTACTAGCTGAGTTACCATCCGCTGAACCTGCCTCCTTAGCGGCTGTAGAACTCAATGATTTTTTGCAAATCAATTTCGGCGTCTAATCGGATCTCGTCGGCAGTGGGTGGGTGGAGGACCTTGCCCTGCACGGTGGTGGGATCGTAGGAAAGCCAAGGAGGCGGGGTGTGCTCAGCTGCGCGGGCGATCGCCTCCTTGCCCAGCACCGTGTTGCGCTTGGACTCGTGGATGCTAATCACATCGCCCTCGCGCACTTGGTACGAGGGGATGTTTATGCGTCTGCCGTTGACGGTAATGAAGCGGTGAGAAACCATTTGACGCGCTTGCCCGCGGGAAACGGCGAAGCCCAGTCGGTACACGACGTTATCCAAGCGCATCTCCAATTGGCGTAGGAGCATCTCGCCTGTAACGCCGCGGGCGCGTTGGGCATTCTCTACATAGCGGCGGAACTGCCTCTCGCGAATCTGGTAGATTTGGCGAAGTTTTTGCTTTTCGCGTAGCTGCTCGCCGTACTCGCTGAGTTTGCGCTCGCGCTGGCGCGGACCGTGTTGCCCAGGCGGGTAGTTGCGGCGCTCCAGCGCGCACTTTTTGGTGTAGCAACGCTCACCCTTTAGGTACAGCTTAACTCCTGCTCGCCGACAGATAGTGCATTTCGATTCCCAGACGACTGACATCGCTGTTTGCCTCCCTGATTACACACGTCGGCGCTTGGGCGGTCGGCAGCCGTTGTGGGGCACAGGGGTGACATCTTTGATGCTCAAGATTTCCAGCCCTGCTGCTTGCAGCGAGCGGATCGCGGTTTCGCGCCCTGGCCCTGGACCTTTGACCAGCACGTCGACTTTGCGCATGCCGTGTTCCATCGCGGCGCGGGCGGCGCGCTCCGCTGCCAGCTGCGCAGCAAAGGGCGTGCCCTTCTTTGTGCCCGTAAAGCCCACCGAGCCACCACTTGCCCACGTAATCGTGTTGCCTTCCAAGTCGGTGATTGTAACGATGGTGTTGTTGAACGTGGCGTGAATGTGGGCTAAGCCATGCACAACGTTCTTGCGCTCCTTTGCAGGTGCTCCTGCGCGTGCTTTGCGTGCCATAGCCTATCCCCTTACTTCTTAGCTGCTCGGCGACGCCGACCAGTGCTAACGGTCTTGCGCGGACCTTTGCGCGTGCGAGCATTGGTGCGAGTGCGCTGACCACGCACGGGCAGACCGCGACGATGACGTATGCCTCGATAGCAGCCGATGTCTATCAGCCGCTGAATATTCATGCGTTGCTCGCGTCGCAGGTCGCCCTCAATCACATAGTTGTTTTCAATCTCAGCGCGGAGTTTCGCGATCTCTTCCTCGGTGAGATCCCGCACGCGCTTGTTGGGATCGATTCCTGTTGCTTGTAAGATTTTGCGCGACAGAGATAGCCCAATCCCGTAGATCACGGGCAGGGCGTACTCTATCTTGCGATCGCGCGGTAAGTCCACTCCGGCAATGCGCGCCATAAGGGCCTCCTAACCTTGACGCTGTTTATGCTTTGGGTTCTCGCAGATGACGCGAACCACACCCTTGCGCCGAATGATTTTGCATTTGGCGCACATCCGTTTGACCGATGCTCGTACTTTCATGTGGTCTCGCCTCCGCGTGCAAGGGTTGCGAAAATGTCCCTGCTCGCAAGGGCGTATTATACCTCACAGCCCCAGAGGGAATGCAAGTACCAAAGCAGGAAACCAAAGAGTACCTGCACTAACTGACGACCAACTCCGTTCGTGCGCAGCCACCGCCCAAGCCACCGGGGTCGATTTGGTCTGCACAGGAACGGAGTCGGTCGCCTGGTTTGTTCATGAGACCTACTGCCTTACCTAACTTACTTTGATAGGTACCGCAGCTCGGCATGCCTTTGCCAGACGGACATGCCGTGCCATGCACCGAGGCATTGCTCGTTACTTGTATCGATAAACGATTCGTCCTCGGCTGAGGTCGTAAGGCGAAAGCGCTACCCTCACGCGATCCCCAGGCAAGATGCGAATGAAATTGATGCGCATCTTACCCGATAGGTACGCTAACACTGTGTGCCCGCCCTCTACCTCGACTTTGAACGTGGTATTAGGCAGGCACTCCACTACAGTGCCATCGACCTCAATCTCCTTGCCCTCTACCTTCGCCATCGCATCACCTCCCGATAATTATTGTACCGAACTGCTGCAAAAATAGCACCACTTCCTCACTTGGGTATACTCTCGCTGCAATGGAGGGCGGTGATGCGCGGCGTGGCACTGGCTTTGGGAGCTTTGTGGGTGCTAACTGCTGGTGCGCAACCGAAATTGAGCCTAACCCCGCTAAGTACTGCGCCTAATCCTAACCTTGTCCGCAATGCCAGTTTTGAGCTTGTGTCCAACGACCTTCCTGTCGGCTGGGTTTGGGATAGGCGGAATACAGATTCCACCATGCAGGTAGTATCAGAGCCAGGAGCCACGGGGCAGCGTTGCCTTAAGTTCACCAACACTACGCCATTTGGGGCAGAGGTCTACGGACTGTTACGCTATGAGGGCGGGGTGCCTGTGCAGCCAGGGGCGGTGTACACTCTGAGCGTGCGCTACAAAACGCGCGACGGATATGTGGGCTTTATTGGGGGCGGCGAAGGGTGGCGTGTGCGTTTGCCTTTGGAGGACACAGGCGGGTTGTGGCGACGCGCGGAGATCACTTTCGCAACTAAGCCTAACGAGAGTAACTTCGAGCTGATAGTGGTGATTGAAGCGCCCACAGATGGCGTGTGGATTGACGCCGTGAAGCTGGAGGCGGGCAACCGCGCAACGCCCTTCACGCCCGCCGAAGCCCCTGAGCACCCAATTCTTACGCTGGATGATGTGGGCGACCAGATCTACCTAAACGAGCCGCGCGGACGCATCGGGTTTGAACTCTACACGGCTCAGCCCTTGCGCCGAGTGGAGATGGAAGTGGAGCTGGGCACTCAGCGCGCACGCCAACGCACCAACCTCAGCGCAGGACATGCGCGCGTGGAGTTTGAATTCGACGCACCAAACGCTCCAGAGCAAACCTTGCGCATCCGACTGCGTCAAGGAAGGCAAACGCTTGCGGAAGTAGAGCGCCCGCTACGCTTCTTCACACGCGCGCTTGCGGAGCAGAGACTTAGCACGCTCCGCGCGCAGCTAAGCAACTGGGAAGCGCAGCTACAAGCCGTGCGCCAGCGGGGGCAAGATGTTGCTTACCCACAAGCGAGCTTCATCATCCTACGAGAGTTCGTACGCTATGTGGAAGATGACCTGCGCAAGGGGCAGCTCCAGCGTGCTTATCAGCAGCTGGACGAAATGGAGCGCGTCGCTGCCCGCTTGAACCAAATGCTGGCGGATGCTCTTGCAGGCACGCGCCCGCTACCTACCGTGCCCCGCTATGTGACCTCGCCCGTGGAAATTCAAGGCGCCTCACTGATTGCTGAAACCGAAAACCCGCTCACAGGCGAGCGCCAGCGACGCCCTGTGTTCTTCGTGGGCTTTGGGCACTTCAAGCAGGTACGCGCCGACCTCGAAAAACTCGCTCAGATGGGCTTCAACCTGATACAGATTGAGCGAGGCGTGCGGGATGTGCTTCCTGAACCCGACAAGGTAAGCTTGCAGGCGTTTGAGGACGATGTGCTGCCTCTGCTGCGCCGCGCCGCGGCAGCCAATGTGAAGGTCGACCTGCTGATTAGCCCGCACTGTATGCCAGACTGGGTTTATGAGCGCTACCCTGAGCTTAGGCAGCAGCGCGAAGGTTTTATTCAGTACAGCCTCTTCGCGCCCGAAAGCTTGGACATTATGCGTCGCTACATTGACGCCTTTGCGCCGTTGCTCAGAGACCGCCCCGCCTTGCTCAGCATCTGCCTTTCTAATGAGCCGACCAACGTAGAGTCGCCTACCTCACCCCCTCATCTACGGGCGTGGCGCGCGTGGCTGCAAAAGCGCCACAAAAACCTTATTACGCTCAACACTCGCTGGAAGACGAACTACGCCAGTTGGGATGAGATCCCCGTTCCAACTCCTGAGATGGGCGCGCCATATGCCGAGTGGCAGCAGTTCAATGCCGAGGCGTTGGCTGCATGGCATCGCGAAGTCGCGCGCGCTATCGAGAAGCACTTGCCTGGTGTGCCCAAGCATGTCAAACTGATGAGCTGGAGCTTCGTCAACGACCGTGAGCTTTCGCGAGGCGTAGACCCAGAGCGGTTCGCGGAGTTTTGCGAACTCAACGGCAACGACGCAGCCACATACCCCGTTTGGGACAAGAACTCGCCGTGGGCATTTGATTGGGTGACAACGATGCTGGCGCATGACCTACAACGCTCGCTGCGAGATGCGCCGCTGTTTAACTCTGAGAACCACATTATCCGCGACCGTGAGACGCGCTATGTGTCGCCTCAGCATGCGCGCGCCGTGCTATGGGAAGAGGCGATCCGCGGCATGTCGGCGACTACCTTCTGGGTTTGGGAGCGTGCCGACGATCCTAAAAGCGACTTTGCAGGTAGCATCTTGCACCGCCCTGAGATCGTTGAGGCATTAGCCCACACCACTCTTGACTTAAACCGCCTTGCGCCCTACATCGCCGCCTTGCAGAATCAGCCCCCCGATGTGTACATCCTCTACTCGCAGTACGATATGGTCATGCAGGGGGCAGATGCCGTAATACCGCGCGATAGTTTGTACATCGCGCTCACGATGCTAGGAGTACGCGTGGGCTTCATCACCGAGCGTCAATTGGCGGAGCGGCGCGTGCCCAAGGGCGCGTCGCGGATTCTAATCGCCAACACGCAGTATCTTTCTGACGAGGCGTTTGCCGAGCTGGACTACCTGCGCCAGCAGCGCGGCGTGCAAATCCTAAGTTTCGGCGAGCCGACTTTGCAGTACGACCTTTATCGGCGCGGACGCTTCTCCCGCATAGGTGGGCAAGTGTTCGAGCGTAACCCGCTTTTGGACGCGCCGCGCCTGTTTCTGCGAATTGCGCCCCTGCTGAAAAACTGGCGGATTGAGCGCCCCTTGCAGCTACTGAAGGAGAACGATATGCCCGTGTGGGGCGTAAGCTATCGCACCGCGCCCTATGAAAACGGGTACGTCGCCAGCTTGTGCAACTATACGCGCCAGCCCATCACGGTGCGTGTGGTGGACGACCAAGGCAAGCCCATCACGGCTACAAATCTGATTGACGGCACCACCGTGGAGGGTACACTCACTTTGCAACCGTTGGAGCCTGTATTGCTACAGTGGCAAAAGAAGTGAGTGCATGCCACGGCGCCATCCGCTCTCGCCGATTTTGTTCTTGGTGCGCAACCCGGGGCGTAGCTTGCCCCTCACCTTGGTGCTTGCGCTGGCAGTGCTAACCATCGCCAGCGTAGTAGCACTGCTCAACTCTATTGATCGCACGATTTTGAAAATCTACGACTACAACCGCTATTTTGCTGCAGTGACCCCGCGCGGTTCCGACACGCTCAAGCCCGAGCTGGTAGAGCGCATTCGGAGTGCCCCCTATTATGGCGGCTCGTTCGAAACCGTTGTGTGTTTTATGAACGCTGAAACGATTGTGGGCAAGATGCCATTCGTGATTTTTGGGCTGGAGCGCGACAAGATGGAGCTTTTAGCGGCGCGCTGTCGGTTGGTGCTGGGGGAAGGGCGCTATCCACTGCCTGGCGAGCCAGCTGTTGTGCTCTCGGAACCGCTGATGCGCAACAAGAAACTCAAACTTGGCGATGTGGTGCTTTCACCCTTTGTGCCTGACCAGTATGCGCCTGTGCCTGTGCGCGTGGTGGGTGTGCTCAAAGGTGAAACATGGCTAGCCATCACCTCAGTGGAGTTCGTTCGCAATCACTTTTTCCCGCCGACGCGCAACTTGCTGGTTTTCGCCACTGAGCCGCGCTACCAACCGCGCTTAGATGCGTGGCTCCGCCAGCAGCTCAAAGGCGAAAAAGCGCGCGTGTGGACGTACGCCGAGCTGCAAGAGGAGACCCACCGCGCCTTCAAGAACCTCTACTTCATCACGGGCGTGGTGGTGATGGTCGTTGCGGTGATGCTGGCGACGATGACAGGTTTGCTTGCCAACATCTACTTCCAGCAGCGGTTGGTGGAGTTTGGATTGCTACAGGCAATCGGCTTTACTCGGATGGGGCTACTGGTGCGGGTCTCACTAGAGACAATCGCTGTGGTAGTGTTGGGTTGGGTGCTGGGGGTGCTGAGCGCGCTGGGCGTTCTAATGTGGGCGAAGGTGTCGATTATGGAGCCGCGCGGGCTGTATCTTGAGCCGCTGGACCCGATTGCGTATCAGTACACTTTACCTGTACCGATAATGGTGCTTCTATTTGCGTTATTGACGATCGGCTGGCGGCTGCGCACCTTCGACCCTGTGGCGATTGTGGAGCGTCGTATTGTGTAGCCTTAGGCGGCAGTATTGCGGATGCACTCGTCAGTAAGCTCCAAGTTGTGGCGAGCGCGCTCGTGGTTGGGGTCAAGTGCCAGTGCCCGCTCGTAGGCGATGCGCGCCGCATCGTAGACGCCCATGCGGAAGTAGCAGTTGCCCAAGGTGAACCATGCTTGCGCGTTGGTGGGGTCGCGCTCAATGCCCGCAGCATACGCTTCCGCTGCTTCGGCGTAGGCGCCCAGTTGGTAGAGCGCGTCGCCTGCATTCAAAAAGGCGTTTGGATCGCTGGGGTCTAACTCTATCGCTTGTCTAAAATGTTCTAGAGCGCTGCCATACTCCCTAAGCTGCCAGAGGGCGCGCCCCCAATTGATGTGCATTTGCGCAGTAATGGGGTATCCGTGCTGTTCGCGGAAGGTGTAGGCTTCTACTACGCGGCGCCACTGACAGGCTTCTTGCGCCGCATGGAGCCACATCTCCTGCCACTCAGGGCTTTCGGGCAGGGCAATCGCTACGGCGCGTATATACGGCAACGCGCGCTGATAGTTCTTGACTTCCCACCACAGGCGTGCCAGTAGCTGGTGGGCGGTGAGTTCGTACGCTCGGTGGGCTGCTAGCTGCAGGAACACCTGCTCCGCCTGCTCGCGCTCGCCTAGCTCCTGAAGGAGCTGACCGTATTCGATTAGCACTACTGGGTCGTCTGGGCGTTCTTGGTGCAGTCGGCTTAGGCACATACGCGCCTCTTCCAATCGCCCTAGCCCCCGCAAGGCACGCGCGTACAACGCCCACCACTTGTGCCCGACAATACCTATATCGCCTGTAAACCGACTGCCCACCCGAAGCGTTTCCCCATCGGGCGTAAGCAAGCCAATGCGGGTTGCTGACTCGCGCGTTGCCTCCAACGCTTCTAGCGTCTTCTGATAGTAGCCCAGTTGATAGTACAGTTGCGCCAATGTGTAGTGTACAAGTGGGTCGTCGATCCCGCGTGCTAAGGCATCGGCACCCACCTGTAGTGCCTGCTCCAAGCACCCTAAGCGCGCAAGCGCAATCATCCAGTCGCACCAAGACTGCCCAGCGTAATCCTCGTCGCCCCGTAAGTAAGGGCAGACTTGTTCTGCCCAGTAAATCGCTTGCTCATAGTTGCCCGCCACGAAGTAGGTGTGCATCATATTGAACTTATGAAACAGGTCGTTGGGGTTGCGCTCCAACTCTTGCTGAATAATCGCGAGGTTGCGCTCGATTTTTTTGCGTCGGCGCATTAGGGGCTCGCGGTAGCCAAGGTGCAAAATCTGCGCCTCTACCGTAGCAATCCGTCCCTTGAGGCGGGCAATGCTAGGCACGATTTGTTCGTGGATTGCCCCTTCCCAGCGTATGCCGGGCAACCGACGAAATAGGCGCACCAAGCGATGAATAAAGTACTCGCCCTCCCCGAACTCATTCACGATTTCCAAGTGAAAGGCAGCAAACTGTGGGTGGCGGACGGCATTCAAGATCGCCTGCCTTGACTCAGGCTTGAGCCGCTCATCGGCGTCCAGCACCAAAATCCAATCGCCTGTGGCGTGCTCTAAGGCGAGATTGCGGGCAGCTGCGAAATCATTTTGCCACTCGGCGTGGATGACTTTTGCGCCGAACCGTTTCGCAATCTGAGGCGTGGCGTCAGTAGAGCCTGTGTCCACCAGCACAATCTCATCGACCACGCCTTGAACGCTTTTGAGGCACTCTGCTAAAAGCTCCGCCTCGTCGCGGGCAATCATGCTTAGAGTAATCTTCGTGCCAACAGGCTCGTCAGGGATGGGGAACTGATGCTGCTGCAGCCAATGCTCTAAGGTGCGGATGCTTGTCTGTAGTGTCTTACGATACTGCGTGCGGACGTGCTTTGGATAGGGGGTACGACGCAGGTCGCTCAGGCGACAGATGAGCACATTCCGCAACGGGAGCACCACCTCGCGCAACCAATCAGGATGGCAGAAGCCCTTTTCCAACAGCTCAACCACTAGGGGATATGCTTCAGACTCGCGTGTAAGGTAGATCCAGTTCCAAGTTTGCCGTGCAATGAGCACTGGGGATTGGGGGCATGCATGACGTGCGCGCTGCGTTAACTCTTCTGCTTCTGACCAGCGTGTTTGCTGGAGCAGGGCTACTATTGCGCCCTCGTAGGCGTCAGGGTGGTGCGGATGAGCCTCAAGAAACTTCTGAAACGCTTCGAAAGCCGCTTCACTCTCCCCCCGTTCCAGCTGTTCAAAGGCGGGCTGCAGTGTAGGGTCACTCTTTTCCGCAAAAATCGGAACCTCCTGGCGATAGACTGGTGTTCCCATTAGAAGCCCCCCCTTTGCAGGCAGATTCGCGGTTTAGCGTTGCGCCGCGCGCCAACGCGTAGTACGAGAGGCATGAACGCCGTTCTCGCTGTTGTCGGAGCCAGACGATTCGCGCTTTTGGAATTTCTGGCGCAACACACGCTTAGCGCCCGCGATGGTGTAGAGTTCCTCTTTGAGCAAGCGCTTGATTTCTTGCAGCACTTCGATATCTTCGCGTCGATAGCGACGTTGTCCGCCGGCGGTGCGTACTGGGTGGAGGAACTCCGAGAACTCGCGCTCCCAGTAGCGGATGGTGTGCGGCTCTACGCCGACCAAGAAGCTTGCCGTGCTAATTGGCACTGGACGCTCTTGGATAGGAGTTTTGGGTTTGCGCTTAGGCATTTTCCACCTCCTTGAAGGTTGGCTTTGCGCTTGCGCGAGGCTCGCGCCGCGCGATTTCGTTGGTATTGCTTTGGGGATTATCGGAAAGTGGTGGGAAGTTCTTCATAGCTGCTTTTAGGTATACTCACAGTGGATAAGGGGCGCAGTTGCGTCGGAACTGGAATAAGCACCAGCGCAAGGAGGTGAACTGCGCTATGGAGCAGGTAACTACGCAGGAGACACCTGTCCCGTCTGAGCCTGAGGCATCGCCTGAGGGGGCGACGCCTGAGATAAGTATCGAGCAACTCCAAGCGCGTGTGGCGGAGCTAGAGCAAGCATACGAGGAGCAGAGGAACCTCTACCTGCGCGCGCTAGCGGACTTTCAAAACTACCGCCGACGCCAGCAGGAGGAGATGGAGCGTCAGCGCGAGCTGGTGCTGGAAGCGCTGATGAAAGAGCTGCTGCCGATTTTGGACAACTTTGAGCGTGCCTTGCAAGCAGCGGAAGCCACGCGCGAGCTGGAGCCACTGTTGGAAGGCGTGCGCCTTACAGAACGCCAAATCAAAGCGCTCCTTGCGCGCTACGATATCCACCCGATCGAAGCTATAGGGCAGCCATTTGACCCCAACCTCCACGAAGCCATCCATCGCGTGGAGACCGACGACTACGAGGATGGAATAATCATCGACGAAGTAGAGCGAGGCTACCGCATGGGCGATCGCGTACTGCGTCCCAGCCGCGTGATTGTGGCTCGCCGACCACCGCAGCCACCAACTGAGGGAATTGATGTCAGCGTCTGACCGGCACAGCCTGCCTTACCTGTCATGAGGCGCTACTTCGGAACGGACGGTATTCGCGGAGTCGCGAATGAGTTGCTTACCCCAGAGTTTGCGCTGCGCTTGGGGCGAGCGATTGCGCAACAGCTATTAGCGAGCGCACCCCACCACCCGCCGCGCGTGCTGATTGGGCGCGACCCACGCCGCAGCGGCGCCATGCTGGAAACCGCTCTGGTAAGTGGGCTCTGCTCAATGGGGGTGCACGTTACCTCTGCTGGCGTTGTGCCCACTCCCGCGGTAGCGTACCTTACGCGCGAGGGGCATTACGACTTGGGCATCGTGATTTCCGCCTCACACAACCCTGCCCACGACAACGGGATCAAACTCATCGGCAGTGATGGCTACAAGTTCCCCGACGAGTATGAGGCGCAAATAGAAGCGCGCCTCGCAGAAGCGCCCGAACCGTTTCCCTACCCACCTCCCAAGCAGATTGGGATGTGGGAGTACGATCTACGCGAAGGCGAGCAGTACCTACTTCATTTATTGCACTTGATGCGCGCGATGACGGGCGAGCGCGAACCCCTGCGGGGCGTGCACATTGCGGTCGATTGCGCCAACGGCGCTGCCAGTACCTTCGCGCCCGTGGTGCTACACGAACTTGGTGCGCGCGTAAGCCTGTTCCACGCCGAACCCGATGGCGACAACATCAACGAGGGGTGCGGCTCCACACACTTGCAAGCCTTACAGCGCGCCGTGCTGGAAACCGATGCTGACATTGGAGTCGCCTACGACGGGGATGCCGACCGCGCGCTGTTTTGCGACGAGCGAGGCGACCCCGTAGATGGCGATGCGGTAATGACCCTGTGGGCACTGACGCGCCACCACCAGCAAAAACTCCAGCCGCCCCTTGTAGTCGCTACCGAAATGAGCAACTTAGGCATGCAACGCCGGTTAGAAGCAGAGGGCATTCAGCTACTCCGCACGAAGGTGGGCGATCGCTATGTGGCAGAAGCCATGCGTGCCCACAACGCGCTCATCGGGGGTGAACAATCGGGGCATATCATCTTCAGCGAACGCGCGACCACCGGCGACGGACTTATCACCACCCTTGAGGTGCTGGCGCTTTGCCTGCACTACCAGAAGCCGTTTTCCGAAATCGCCCACCCCTTCGAACCTTATCCGCAAAAACTCATCACTATCCCTGTGCAGGATAAGCACGCTTGGCAAACCCACCCTGAAATCCACGCGCAAATCCACAGGGCGGAGCAGCTATTGGGCACGCGGGGCAGGCTGAATGTGCGCGCCTCTGGCACCGAAAACGCCATCCGCGTGATGGTGGAAGCAGAGACCCTTGAGCTGGTGGAAGCAGCGCTCACCCCGCTCGTAGAAACCATCCGCCGCGCCCTCAGCTAGTACTACACAGCGCTAAGCAGAACAGTTCAAGCCGTAGATAAAGCTCACACCCGCGCTTTTCCCAGTAGATTTCGCTTCACAATCGCCGATAATACCCACTGTGGGCAAGTTTTGGCTGTGGCTGCAACGCTTGTTGGAGTGTGATGCCACCTTCGAACAGGCATTACTTGCCGATTTACTACGCCTGTGGGGCGATTATGCGTTTGAGACCCAACATGCTTCGCAAGAAGCAAACCGGCAAACGTATCATCAACTGAGCCAGCAGGTGCGCACGGGCAACTACGATAAAGTCTTACCCATCGCCCGCGAGCAACGAATCGCAGAGCAGCAGTTCGTGGTAGAGTACCTCAACGATATACGTGAAGCCACTTGGCAGCTGTTAGATACCGTTGCGCGGTTTGTGCAAGCCGAAGCCGAAGGGAACACCGAAATGCGCCATAAGGTACAACTGCTCAACCAGCAAACCCAAGACGCGACTCACCTCGATGTGCCCGCCATTCGACAAGCCATACACACAATCATCCAACTGCTGGAACAGCGCGAGCAACGCTATCAGCAAATGCTTCAAGAGATGCAATCCCGAGTGCAGTACCTAATGCGCGAGCTGGAACAGGCGCGCCGCGAAAGCACTATAGACGCTCTTACGGGCTTGTACAATCGTCGCGCCTTTGACGCGTGCTTAGAGAGCACGGTAGTGTTTAGCCGCCTGTTTCACTACCCCGCCACACTGCTACTGATCGATGTAGACAACTTCAAGCAGGTGAACGATACTTATGGGCACGCTGCGGGGGATGCAGTGCTGAAGGCGGTTGCCGAGCGGATTGTGCGGGTGTGCAAGCGGCGCAGCGACTTCGTCGCGCGCTACGGAGGCGAGGAGTTTGCCGTGATCTTGCGTGAGACAGCGCTACACGATGCGCAAAAAATCGCGCACCAGATCCTTGAGCAGATCCGAAACGCACCCGTGGCGCTTGAAAACGGTGTCAGCATTCCACTAACCGTTTCTATTGGTGTGAGCGAGCTGCAACTTGGCGAGAGTGCCCAGCAGTGGCTTCAGCGTGCCGACGCTCAGCTGTATCAAGCCAAACGGGGTGGGCGCAATCGCATCGCAGCATAGCTGCGCCCACCGCAGCGACACCACCCCAACGCGCGTTACACTCCCTCACTTGTCTCAGCTTCCGCTGCTTCCTCCTCAACGCCCTTGGGCGCTTCTACTGCTGCAATGGTAGTGTCTGGATCGTCTAAGGCTTGCACGCCCGCTGGCAACTGGATATCGCGCAGGTGAATTGAGTCGCCAAACTCTTCCAGCAGGGCAAGGTTTACGTGAATCGCCTCAGGGATTTGGGTAGGTAAGCACTTGATGCGCAGCTTCTCCACGGGGTGGATAAGTACGCCCCCAGCTTTGAGCGCGGGCGATTCACCCTCAAGCACAATCGGCACCTCAGTTTCAATCGGCTCGTCCAATGCCATCGCCCACAAGCTCACATGGCGGATGCGCGTTGTAATTGGCTCGCGATCCACCTCACGCAGAAGCGTACTCAACCGCTCGCCGTTCAACTCCACCTCTATTAGGTGGGTCGTACCTGCTTGGTGTAGCACCCGCCCTAAGGCACGCTCCTCAAACTGTACGGGCGTTGACTCACCGTTCGCTCGGTAAACAACGCCGGGCACATACCCTTGTTTGAGCAAACGCTTCGCCTTCTTGCCTAATAAAGTGCGCGGTTCCGCCTTGAGGAAGAAGGTCTTTGCCATCACTACTTACCTCCGTTGCAACCGCTGATTATACCCGCCTGCGGACAGGAGTTTTCGCTTCCAAAACGAAACGCTACACTACTATGGCGGTCAAGGTTGGAGTGCAGTTGTACTCGGTACGCGAGGATTGCCAACGCGATTTGCCGGGCACTTTGCGAGCCATTGCACAAATGGGCTACAAAGGAGTGGAGTTCGCTGGCTACTACGGCTATGACGCAGCAACTTTGCGCAAGATGCTGGACGACAACGGGCTGGAATGCTGTGGCACCCACATCGGCTTAGACGCACTCTTGGGCGACAACTTGGAGCGTACGCTGGAGTTTCATGCGACGCTACGGTGTCCCTACCTGATCGTGCCGGGCTTGCCTCCTGAGCGCACTGCGTCGCGCGAAGCGTGGCTCCAAACAGCAGAGCTGTTCAACGAAATCGCCCAGCGAGTCGCGCCGCATGGATTTCGCATCGGCTACCATAACCACTGGGCAGAGTTCCAACCACTAGATGATGGCACCCTGCCTTGGGACTTGTTTTTCAGCCACACGCGCCCTGAGGTGATTATGCAGATTGACACAGGAAACGCGCTGCACGGCGGAGTGCATGCTGCCCCCTTCGTGCGTCGCTATGCAGGGCGAGCCATCACGGTACACTGCAAAGAGTACTCGCGCACCAATCCCAGTGCGGTTATTGGCGAAGGTGAGGTACAGTGGGCAGACTTTTTTGAGGCGTGTGAAACCGTGGGCGGCACTGAGTGGTACATCGTGGAGCAGGAAACCTACGCCCACCCGCCGCTGGAGACGATTCGGCTGTGCTTAGAAGCGATGCGTCGCATGGGCAAGTTGTAGCGCCTTATGCTTCCTCCAGTGGGCAGTCGAGCAGGGAGAAGGTGCGCATGCCTTTCCCGCCGGGGAACATCACTGTGACATTTGCCTCAGAGGCGCGCACTACTACGCCTGTACCCAGTTCAGGATGGCGCACGCGCTGACCAGGCAAGAAAGGTGCCTCCGATTTACCGCGCGCTGCGCCTTGCCACACTGAAGGGGTGCTCAGGCGCGACGCTACAGCACCGTACATCACTTGGTAAAGCGTGGGCATCGGCTGAACCACCAACGCTCGCAGGAAGGGTGAGGGCAGGGTACTGCGCCGCCCTTCATAGCCCCCGCGCGATAGCGCGTAGGTAAGGTGCAGCTCATCCTTTGCGCGCGTCATGCCGACATAGCACAAACGGCGCTCCTCTTCTATCTCTTTCGGCGACTCGCTAAGCGCATGAGGCAATAGCCCTTGCTCCATCCCCACCAAAAACACCACAGGAAACTCCAACCCCTTTGCGGAGTGAAGCGTCATCAGCACCACGCGGTCTTCTCGCTCGTCAAGCGCATCAACGTCTGAGGCGAGCGACACATGTTGCAAAAAGCGCATTATGGGGCTGAGTTCTGCCTCTTCAGGCTCCAGCTCGCGTAGGGCGTCACGAGTCTCAAACTGGAGTGCAATCCCCACTAACTCGCGCACGTTGCCCACGCGCTCCACTGATTCGTAGTCCCTCCGCGACTGGAGCCACTCCAGGTAGCCCGTCTGACGTAGGATTTCCTTCAATGTGTCGCTAAGCGAGTGCTGCTGAGCGTACTCGCGCAGTCGCTCAATTAAACTCACGAAGCTGAGTAGCGCACGTTGGGCGGCGCTGCCCAAGCGCGCATGCAGTTCGGGGTCGCTGAGGGCGCGATAGAGGCTTATCCCGCGCTCCGCCGCAAATGCCTGCACCTCGCGCACAGTTGCCTGTCCAATCTTGCGCGGGGGTGTGTTGATGATGCGCAGCAGACTCACCGAATCGTCAGGGTTTGCTACCAAACGCAGGTATGCCAGTATGTCTTTGACCTCTTTGCGGTCATAGAAGCGCAGCGCGCCCACCAGTTGATGGGGGATGCGCTCGCGCATAAACCGCTCCTCAAACGCCCGCGACTGCGCATTCGTACGGTACAGCACGGCGAAGTCGCTAAAGCGCCGTTTGCCCAACCGTACCTGTTGCAAGATATATTCGGCAACGATGCGGGCTTCCTCATCTTCGTCGCGAGCAGGGGTGAGCGTGACGGGCGCGCCACCTGTGCGCGTTGTCCACAGCGTTTTGGGAGCGCGGAAGCGGTTCTGGCTGATGACCTTCATCGCGGCGTCCAAGATCGTTTGCGTGGAGCGGTAGTTCTGCTCCAGTTTGACCACTTTGGCGTCGGGGAAATCCTGCTCAAAGCGCAAGATTAGCTCCACTTCAGCGCCGCGAAAGCCGTAAATCGCTTGATCGTCGTCGCCCACCACGCACAGGTTGCGATGCTTCTCTGCCAACAGGCGCGTTAGCACGTATTGCGCATAGTTCACATCCTGATATTCGTCCACCAGGATGTAACGGAACTGATCTTGGTAGCGTTCGCGAACGTGCGGTTGCGTCTCCAACAGCTCGATCACTTTGTTGATGAGGTCATCGAAGTCCAGCGCGTTGGCGGCGCGGAGGTATGCCTCATAGCGGGGGTAGACAGCGGCGACTATGCGTTCGAAGTAATCGCTGGCTTGCTCGCGGTACTGTTCGGGGGTGGTGAGACGTTCCTTGGCGCGGCTAATCGCGTTCCGAATGGCGCGCGGATTCATCTGCTTCTCGTCAATGTCCAAGTCAACCAGCACGCGGCGCACCACATCCAGTTGGTCACCCTCGTCGTACACCAAAAAGTTGGGCGGGATATCAATGGCGCGTCCGCTTTCGCGCAGGATGCGGGCGCAAATCGCGTGGAAAGTGCCCACCCATAGTCCGCGCACCTCACTCCCCTCCAGCAGGTGGGTCAGTCGCTCCTTGAGTTCGTCGGCTGCTTTATTGGTGAAGGTTACTGCCAAGATATGGCGCGGTGGCACGCGGTGCTCGCGAATCAGGTGAGCGATGCGGTAGGTAATCACGCGCGTTTTACCCGACCCTGCGCCCGCAAACACCAGCAGGGGTCCGTCCTTGTGAAGCACGGCTTCTAGCTGCTCGAGGTTCAGCGAGCTAAGATCCATTCTGAATGGAGTGTACCCGTTCAGCAGGAGCTGTCTGCCTGTGGGACCCTCTCCGCCTTGCGCGGGAGGAACCGACTGGAGATAGCAGGGCAGAGCCTACCCGCACGAGGGTAGGCTCACTAAGTTAGCAGTTGGCTCCAAAGTTGAACAGCACCAGCAGTAAGTCGGCGTTGTTGACCTGTCCGTCGCAGTTGACATCTTCAGGCAAACTCGATCCCGCTTGCCCAAACGCAAATAGCACAGAGAGAAGGTCTGCGTTGTTGACGCAGCCGTTTTGGTCAACATCGCCGTTTGCCGAGGCGCACGCGCGGGTGTCCAATAAGTATGCTTGGTCAAGGTTGTTATGTCTCCCGAAGCCCACGATGAATCGCCCTGTGGCGGAGATGCGCGTCGCTGTAAGCAGCGTGGAACCATCTGCGAGCAAGTTGGCATAGGTAGTGTTCAAGTCTTCTATCCCAGCGTT
>JANXAW010000038.1 GCA_025061985.1 Fimbriimonadales bacterium | reverse complement strand
CGTAGACCCCGATGACCCCGAAGCTGAAGGCGAAGTGGGCAAGTGCGGCGTCAGCGTTGCCTCGCTGGAGGACATGGAAATCCTGTTTGATGGCATCGACCTTGCCAGCATCACCACCTCCATGACCATCAACGCGCCCGCGATTATGATTTGGGCGATGTATCTTGCTGTCGCAGAGAAGCGTGGCATCCCCTTCGAGCAGCTTTCGGGCACGATTCAAAACGACATCCTCAAAGAGTTCATCGCCCAGAAAGAGTGGATTTACCCGCCAGAGCCGCACATGAAGCTCATCGTGGACACGATTGAGTTCTCGGTGCGCCACGTGCCTAAGTGGCACCCGATTAGCGTGAGTGGCTACCACATCCGCGAAGCGGGCGCAACGGCTGTTCAGGAGTTGGCGTTTACCCTTGCCGACGGCTTTGAGTACGTGCGCTGGTGTCTGGATCGCGGTATGGATATCGACGAGTTCGCGCCGAAGTTCTCCTTCTTCTTCAACGCGCACATTGACTTCTTTGAGGAGATTGGCAAGTTCCGCGCGGCGCGGCGCATCTGGGCGCGCGAGATGCGCGAGACCTTTGGCGCGAAGAACCCGCGCTCGTGGTGGCTGCGCTTCCACACGCAAACCGCAGGCGTGTCGCTGACGATGCAGCAGCCCTACGTAAACCTCATTCGCTCCACGATTGAAGCGCTGGCAGCCGTGCTGGGCGGCACACAGTCGCTGCATGTGAACTCGTTCGATGAGGCGTGGGCATTGCCTACGGAAGAAGCCGTGCTGCTTTCGCTGCGCACACAGCAAGTGATTGCGTACGAGTCGGGCGTGGCGAACACCGTTGACCCCTTGGGCGGCGCCTACTTCGTGGAGTGGATGACCGACAAGATGGAAGAAGGCGCACGCGAGTACTTCCGCCGCATTGAGGAAGAGGGAGGTGTAATCCCCGCGATCAAGAGCGGCTTCTTCCAGCAAGAAATTGCCGACGCTGCCTATCGCTTCCAGCAGCGCGTGGAAGAGCGCGACTTCATCTGGGTGGGCGTCAACGAGTACCAGATGGAAGAGGAACCCATCCCCTTCCGCATCCTGAAGATCGAACACGAGGCGCACGAGAAGCAGGTCAAGCGCATCCGAGACCTGCGCCGCCGACGCGACAACCGTGCCGTAACCCAAGCGTTGCGCGACTTAGTGGCAGCTGCGCGTCGCGACGAGAACCTGATGGTGCCCATCCTGAACGCAGTCAAAGCCTACGCCACGCTGGGCGAGATGGTCAACGCGCTCAAGGAGGTGTACGGCACTTACACCGAAGCGGCAGCGATCTAACGGCTCACAACCCGCGCTCGCGGCGCATCACCCATACGAACAACGGCGCGCCCACCAGTGCCGTGACGACCCCCACTGGCAACTCGGTTGGGCGCGCCAGTGTGCGTGCCAGCGTATCTGCCCACAGCAACAACACTGCACCTCCCAACGCCGACAGGGGCATTAGCCACCGATGGTCGCCCCCCACCAGCCGACGCAGCAGGTGCGGCGTCATCCAGCCCACGAAGCCGATAATGCCCGCAATCGCCACTGTTGCCGCGGTCGCTAGCGAGCCTGCCACCAGCACCACCCACTTGAGGCGCTCCAGATTCACGCCCAAGTGCGCTGCCGTCTCCTCCCCAGCGGTGTAAAGGTTGAGCGCACGCGCCTGCGCCCACAACGCGAAACAGCCCAACAGCGCGGGCAGGCTTGCCCACCGCAACCGCTGCCAATCGGCATTTAGCAGCCCGCCCATCAGCCAATACAGCACGCGCGACAAATCTTCCCCCGCCAGCACCAGCAACAGCGTAATAACGCCCCACAAACTCGCGCTTAGCGACACCCCCACCAACACGAAGGTTGGAATGCGCAACTGCCCACCCTGACGACTGAGCGCCAGCACCAAGGCAAGCGTGAGTAACCCACTCACGAATGCCAACAGCGAAAGCCCCCATCCGTACCCGCGCGTATGCCAGCCCAAGAGCGCGCCCGCCGCTGCCCCTACCGCCGCCCCCGACGACACCCCCACGATGTACGGATCTGCCAGCGGATTGCGCAACAACCCTTGAAAAGCGCATCCTACCCACCCCAACGCCGCACCTACGAGCACTGCGGTCAGCACGCGCGGCAAGCGCAACTCCCAGACGATGGTCTCCACAGTTGGGTCGCTTCGCCCGCGCAGAGCCTCCCACAAGACTGCAGGCGCAATCGGCACAGCGCCAATCAACAGGCTGGCAACTATGCTTGCCCCGAGCACGCTCAACAGCCCAATCCCTAACGCCCACGCGCGTCGCCTACGCACGGTTGCCTCTCAAATCCGCACATGGCGGATGCTCGCCCAACTCGCACACAGCCCACCCAGCACCGCCCCCAGCAACGGCAGCCCCACCAAAATCACACTCGGCGGTAAGCCCGGCGGCATATCCCGCAGCAGGGGCCACTGGCGCACCATATACTCCGCAATCAGCCCTGCCCCCAATACCGTAATCGCTGCTGCCAACAGCCCGCCCAGCAAGCCCTGCACCATCCCCTCCAGCACAAACGGCAAGCGAATTGCCCGCAGCGTAGCCCCCACCAGCGCCATCACCTGCACCTCGCTCTGGCGCGCGTGGATTGTCAGCCGCACGGCGTTGTAAATCAGCACCAGCGCCGCCAATAGCAACAGCCCCCCAATCCCCAACCCTGCCCAGCGCACCAAGCGCGAAAGCTGCATCACCATCTGCAACTCCTCGCGGCTGTCTACTACCTCATCCACCAGTGGCGACTGGGCAATCCGCGCCGCCACTTGGGGCAGCTGCTCTGCCTGATGCACGCGCACCACCAGCTTATCGGGCAACGGATTAGGCAAATCCGCAAGGTTCACCTCGTCTTTGAGTTTCTGTTTCTCCTGCTCCCAAGCGACCTCACGCGGCACCAGAACCACCTGAGCGACTTCGGGCATCCGCTCAATCTCGGCTTTGAGCGCAAGCGCCTGCTGCCGCGTGGCAGACATCCTCAAGAACACCGCCGCCTCAAACCGACTGGGCAGCGACTGCGCCAGCGCATCCAGCTTGTAAAGCACCATCCCCGCACTGCCCAGCAAAATCAAGGCAATACAAGCAGTGCTGACCGCTGCCACCTGCATCGCGAAGTTGCCTCGCAAGCTCGCCCAAGTCTCCTTTAGCACAAAGCGGATGCGGTCGATCATACGACAGGCGTGTAGAGGCGATCCAGCTCAATCGGGTAGCCCCCGCGTGGCACATCGCTGATGATTTGCCCGCGGTCAATTGCCACGACGCGCTGACAGGCACGGTCTACAATCAGCCGATTGTGTGTGGAGACAATTACGGTAGTGCCGCGCAGGTTGATGCGCATCAGCAGCTCAATGATTTCCCACGAGGTGTCGGGGTCTAAGTTGGCGGTCGGCTCGTCGGCGATTAGCAGCGGCGGGTTGTTGGCAATCGCGCGAGCGATGACTGCCCGCTGCGCCTCGCCGCCCGACAGTTGGTGGGGGTAGTGGCGCGCCTGCTCATTTAGCCCTACGAGTGCCAGCATTTGTGCCACGCGTTGGCGCACCGCCGTTTCGCTATAGCCAATCGCACGCAAACTGTAGGCGATGTTTTCCCACACAGTCTTGTGCGAGAGCAAGCGGTAATCTTGGGGCACGATCCCCATCCGTCGGCGTAGGAAGGGTAGGTCGCGTGCCCGCAGGCGATGCACGGGCTGCCCCAACACCCACACCTCGCCTTCGGTAGGGCGTAGCGCGCCGTAAAGCAGCTTGAACAGCGTCGACTTGCCTGCGCCCGTCGCGCCCACCAGAAACACAAACTCGCCTGCCTCTACCCGCAAGTTCACTCGGCGCAGCGCGTATTGCTCCCCAAACACCACGCTGACGCCTTTTAGCTCAACCACCATCGGCGCTTTGGTTCACCGCGCGCTGCGATTTTCCTGCTGAGGTGGGTCTGATGCTTTACTCTCACTGTCCCAAAACTGCTGTGGTATCTCCTCCCAG
>JANXAW010000015.1 GCA_025061985.1 Fimbriimonadales bacterium | reverse complement strand
ACCCAGTTGATTTCGCGATTGTGCCGTCTCCAGGCGTATCTCAGCCGCATATGATTGCGGTTATTCACCACGTCCCGCTTATCGGCACGCAAAGCGCTCGGCGCATCATTATTGCTCAACGCTCGTGGCGGCGCCACTCTGATGGCGCCTTCCAGCCAGTTCAGAGCGCGCAAGTCTTGTCAGGGGTTCCTGCCGAGTTCATTCCTGTGACGCTTCAACTCGCTGCGCGCGGCAATGAAGGATACGACTGGGCGCTGCTAAGCCTCCGACCACTCCCCGACAATCCGCCTTACGCGGGACGTTCGGTAAGTTTTGGAAGCTGGAATCCCGACCCAGGGGTACTGCAGCAGCGACGCGGTTTTTACTATGGTTTCTTCGTTTATCTGCTGCCCCCTGTGGACATTCCTACAGCTCAGGGCGTATACCGAGGAGGATATTTCGTCTTCCGTATCCCCAACGACCCTGGCAATCCTGGCTCGTCGGGGGAGGCGATTTTGTACGGCACGCGCACGCCTGCAAGCCCTCGGATGGAGGCACTGTTTATGACGTCGCCTCCTCGAGCCGACGTGACCTTAGATTGCTGCGTGAACAACGCGGACTTGCTGGCGGTGCTGTTCGCCTTTGGTAGCGAGGGCGAGCGGCTGGAGGATGTTAACTTGGATGGCGTTGTGAATAACGCCGACCTGGTGGCGGTGCTGTTTAGCTTTGGGCAGGGCTGCTCGAACTGAGCGTCGCAGCGCTTGCAGCTTAGATAGCCGTCGCGAAGGATGGCGTGTCGCTTACCTATGATCTGACCCTGCGAGGGCGCATTCCCCATGCACCCACCCTCGCAGGGGATGCATAGTAATTGTCTGCCCAGGGTGGATGGGGCGTCGGCAAACGCGGCAGAAGCCAGGGTAGCGCGCTACCAGGGTGCGATAGACTGCGCGTTGTTGCCGATGCACGCACTCTAAGTGCACCCACTCGCCCCAGAGGGGGTGTCGGGTGATCAGCATGCCCGGCGTAATCTGCCCGCCACAACCTGAGCAGGTTTGGGAATATCGCGCGACCAGCACGCGATCGTCGTAGACTGTGTAGTTGGCGCGTGTGGGTGCCCCCGAAGGCATAGGGGCGCCAGCTGCCTGCGCAATTGCCAGTGCCTCGCGTATCAGCCCTGCCAGTGGGTTAGAGGGCGGTGCTGGCGTGGAGGGGTTCGCAGAAGCGCTGTGGGCTTGGCGCTGCTGCTGATTGCGTAGCCATCGGCGGTTCACAGGGATCGGCTTTGCCATCTTACTCGCCTCGTGGCTGCGGAATAGGCTTTGCACGCCGTGCGCGTGAGCGAGGAGTCTGGAGGTAGCCCACCAAGCCGTATAGCCCTTGCCCAAGCAGGCTGTTAGGATGCTCGGCGCACAACAGGCAGTCGGGGTTGCGCTCGGCACGCGCGGGAAAGACCTGCTGGCTTAGGAGGTCATAGTACACATACGGCTGCACAGGCGCGCACCCAGTAGCCAATTTTACCAGTTCCCACGCTAAAAGGTTCCCCACAACGCCGTTGAGGAACACCACCTGCGGGTTTGGGATAGCTTCGCCTTGGATGTAGCCGCCGCGAATTGCCAGCGCCCGCTGGTGTGGGGTCAGCTGCTCCTCCACGCTTTGGCGGATGCCACGCTCTACGCACGCCAAACATGCCGTTGCCCCAGGCACTATCACCTGCACTTGACCGCCCCCTTGTTGTAAGCGCCCGTGTTCGCTGCGGATGCCAACGCCCGCATCTAAGTAGGGAATCAGCGCGCACGCAGCAACGGTGTTGAGGTATTGGCGCACGACGGCGCTATCCACCGCCCCCACGATTACGTCGCAGCTGAGCAAGTGGGAAAGGGCGCGTGGGGTGCGCCCGTCGAAGGGCAACGGTACGATGGTGCGCAGCTCGGGTGGGCGGGCGCGGTTAAGGCGCTGTGCGAGGGCATATACCTTACGCCAACGCCGTAGTGCTTGGGCGTAGCTTGCCCCTACCACGCGGTTGAGGTTGCTCAGCTCCAAGCGATCAGGGTCTACCAGCAACAGTTGCCCCACGCCCAAAAGCGCGAGTGCGTTCGCAATTTGCGATCCAAGACCGCCTGCGCCCACGATTGCCACGCGCAGCGTGCCTAAAATCGTCTGCCCTTCTGTTCCGAACGCACGCACTTGGCGGTCGTAAACGGCTCGCTCCGCCTCTTGCAAGTGAGGGGGGTACAGACCTGTGCCGTAGCGTGTCTCCAGCGGGGTGCGCAGCACGCGCAAGCGCACAATCGGCGCCATTTGCTGGCGCTGATAATCCCAAAATCGCCCCTCAAAGCTCATATCGCTGCCGAATACCAAGCTACCATGCCGAAACGGGGGCGACATGGACTGCGTGGTCATAAACTTTTGCAGGTCGCTGTAGTCGTCAATCTTGGAGAAGCGTGGGTTGGGCATCCAGGGATGCGAGTGCGCTTCCAGTAGGGCATAGCCTTCGCGAGCGCAGCGCACCAGCACCTGATGCACGAACTCGGGGCGGATTTCCACGCGGTCTTCAGTGCGCTGTGCGTATGCCTCGGGAGGCACTTCGATAAGCTCGCGCGCCAAAAATACTACGCGCGTCTCACTCTCCAGCGTGCGACATAGCAGGAACGCTTTAGTCTCCACGCTGCAGTCAGCAAGGAGCGTCTCGCTGAGGCGTATCCATAACCCCTGCGGTAGGCGCACTTCCCCTACAAGCACCGTGCAACCCCCCTCAGATACGGCGGGAATTGTACCCGCTTTTTTGTGCAGGTTGTTGGCAGGATGCAGAGGGTGTGGCAGATAGCACCTTGCCCTCGGCGAAGTATCGGCACCGCATAGGCGCTTTCCGTCACCCCGAGCGAAGCGAGGGGTCTAAGGTTCCTCGCTGCGCTCGGAATGACAAAATGGTTGGTCGTTCGTGGGATACTGACGCCGCAAGTAGCCCCGCTTAGGTGGGCTTTCATAACGCTGGAGCGAGTTCAGCTGCTGCTAAAGCCCCCTTAGCAGCACGCCAAAATGTACCTCAGGTAAAATTCTCTCGCCATGAATCAGGCGTTGATACGCAACTTTTGTATCATTGCCCACGTGGACCACGGCAAATCCACCTTAGCCGACCGCTTGCTGGAGTTTACGGGCGCCATAGAGAAGGGCACGCCCGTTGAGCAAGTGCTGGACACGATGGACTTGGAGCGCGAGCGTGGCATCACCATCAAGATGACTGCCGTGCGCCTCAGCTACACCGCCAAAGATGGCAACACCTACCAGCTCAACCTCATCGACACGCCGGGGCATGTGGACTTCACCTATGAGGTCTCGCGAAGCTTGGCAGCTTGCGAGGGCGCAATCTTGGTGGTGGACGCTGTGCAGGGCGTAGAGGCGCAAACGATTGCGAACACTAATCTCGCCTACAACCAGAATCTGACGATTGTGCCCGTCATCAACAAGATAGACTTGCCCGCTGCCGACCCTGAGCGCGTCAAGCAGGAGATGGAGAACGCGTTGCTGATAGACCCCAGCGAGGTCATCTTAGCCAGCGCGAAGGAGGGTATTGGCATTGAGGAGATTTTGGAGGCGATTGTGCAGCGAGTGCCCCCTCCCAAAGGCGACCCGAATGCGCCCTTGCGCGCGCTGGTGTACGACTCGCATTATGACCCGTATGTGGGCGTGGTTGCCTATGTGCGCGTGGTGGATGGCAGTGTGAAGCCCGGCGACAAGATTATGTTTATGTCTACAGGCAAGGTCTTTGAGGTGGCGCAGGTGGGCTATTTCACGCCTGAGCTTTGCCCTGCGGACGCGCTCTACACGGGCGAAGTGGGCTATATCACTGCCTCCATCAAGTCGGTCAGGGACGCGCAGGTGGGTGATACGATTACCTCCGCTGACAATCCTGCCAAGGAACCCTTGCCTGGCTTCCGCAAAGTAAAGCCGATGGTGTTTTGTGGGCTGTATCCCGTGCAGGGGGATGCGTACACCGACCTGCGCGATGCCTTGGAGAAGCTGAGCCTGAATGATGCTGCCATCACCTTTGAGCCTGAAAGTAGTGCAGCGCTAGGCTTCGGCTTTCGCTGCGGCTTTTTGGGGCTGCTGCACATGGAGATTGTGCAGGAGCGTTTGGAGCGCGAGTTCGGTCTAGAGCTAATCGCCACCGCGCCCAGCGTGGTCTACCGCGTGCACACCTCCGACGGCGAGGTGCTGGAGATTGATAACCCCATCCGTTGGCCTAATCCGGGCAAGATCGAGAAGGTTGAGGAACCGATTGTCAACGCCACGATTATGGTGCCCAGCGACTATGTGGGCGCGGTGATGGAGCTGTGCATGAACCGCCGTGGTGAATTTGTGCGGATGGAGTACCCCACGCCGCAGCGCGTGATTTTGTACTACCGTCTGCCCCTCAACGAAATCTTGCTGGACTTCTATGACCAGCTCAAGTCGCGCACGCGCGGCTATGCCTCGTTTGACTACGAGCCTGCAGGCTACCGCGAGGCGGACATGGTCAAGATCGACATCCTCATCAACGGCGATCCTGTGGATGCGCTAAGTTTCATCGCGCCACGCGAGCGCGCCTATCCGCGTGGAAAGGCGCTGGTGGAGAAGCTCAAAGAAGTAGTGCCTCGCCAGCAGTTTGAGGTGCGCATTCAGGCTGCGATTGGCTCGCGCGTGATTGCTGCGGAGACCATCAAGCCCTACCGCAAGAATGTGCTTGCCAAGTGCTACGGGGGCGACGTAACGCGCAAGCGCAAGCTGCTGGAGCGCCAGAAAGAGGGCAAGAAGCGGATGAAGCAACTCGGCACAGTGGAGGTGCCGCAGGAGGCGTTCTTGAGCGTGCTTAAGGTGAGCGACTAGGGCGTGCCGAAGGGCGCGATGTGGCACCACGCCACGACTGTACCCCCTTGCAGGAACACGCCCGCCCTGCGCGAACTTGCTATGCGCGATGCTGAAAGCCCGCGTGTTGCCCGCGCTGCTGGGAGCAGGAATCGTACTGGCGCTCCTGACCGTGCTGATTGCAGCGGCGGGCAAACCGATCGGTGAGAGCTTCGTCATCATCGTGCAAGGCGCCACTGGCTTCCCACGCACTGAAGCGTTTGGACCCGCGGATGCGTGGGATGTGGTGCTGCACGATATAACGCTGTTGGTGCTGACGGGGCTGTCGGTGGCGGTCGCGTTGCAGGCGGGGCTGTTCAACATTGGCGCAGCGGGGCAGTTGCTGGTGGGCGCGCTCGTTGCTGCGTGGATGGGGACGCAGACGCGCATCCCCGCGCCGTTGCATTTGCCCCTGACGCTGCTGGCAGGCGCGCTGGCGGGCGCGGCGTGGGCGTTCCTCCCCGTCTGGCTCAAGGTGCGCCGCGGGGCGCACGAGGTCATCTCCACGATTATGTTCAACTACATCGCGCTGTACTTGACGCACTGGTTGGTCGTGGCGCACCTCAAAGACCCTGCCAGTGACGCGCCCCAGACGCCCGCCGTGGCAGCGACGGCGCAACTACCGATGCTCCACGAGAGCTTCTTGCAAGCCAGTTGGGGGCTGGGGATTGCAGTATTCGTGGCGTTGGGGCTGTGGTTGGTGCTATACCGCACCGTGTGGGGCTATGAGGTGCGTGCTACAGGTGCAAACCGCGATGCTGCCGATGCGGCGGGCGTGCCTACCGCCCGACGGATGACCGAGGCGATGCTGTTGGCAGGCGCGTGCGCAGGGCTGGCAGGCGCCGTCGAAGTGTGCGGCGCACAGTACCGCTTCTTCGAGGGCTTCCCCAGCGAGTACGGCTTTGACGGGATCGCCGTGGCACTCTTGGCGGGCAATCATCCCGCGCTGGTGGTGCTGTCGGGTTGGCTGATGAGCGCGTTGCGCAGCGGCGCCTACCACCTGCATGCGCAAACAGGCGCGCCTAAAGAGATTGCCGTCATCGTGCAGGCGGCGCTGATTTTGTATGTGGCTGCCGTGTATTTGCGCAAGCGGCGCGTGGAGGGCTAACGATGGGCGGGCTGTTCGATGCGGAACTCATCGGCACCACGATTCGCCAAGCCACGCCGCTGATTTTGGCGGCGTTGGGCGGGCTGCTCAGCGAGCGCGCAGGCGTCATCAACATCGGCTTGGAAGGCAAGATTCTGATGGGCGCGTTTGCTGCGGCGCTGGGCACGCTGCTTACTGGCTCGCCGTGGGTGGGGCTGCTCGCTGCTATCGGAGTGGGGATAGTGCTTGCCTTGCTGCACGCCGTCGCCACGCAGGAGCTGAAGACCGATCACATCGTCAGCGGGGTTGCCATCAACCTGTTGGCGCTGGGGCTGAGCACCTATCTGTTCCGTCAGCTGATTGTGCCGCGCGAGGAGGCGGGCGAAAGCTCGGTTGTGAATATGTTTGGCGCGGTGTCGCTGGGCGGGCTGGAGCAGTTGCCTGGGCTGAGCGCGTTGCTGAAAGACCAGACGTGGCTTACGCTACTTGCGCTGGTGTTGCCGTTTGCATTGCAGGCGATGCTGACGCGCACGCGGTGGGGCTTACGTGTGGATGCAGTGGGCAACGATGCAATCAAGGCGCGCATGATGGGGGTGCCCGTCAAGCAAATCCGCTACCTTGGGGTGTTGGGATCGGGCGTGCTGGCGGGGATGGCGGGTGCGTTCTTAGTGTTAGCCGCCACGGGGCAGTTCCGCGAGAACATGAGCGCGGGTAGGGGCTTTATTGCGTTAGCGGCGCTAATTTTCGGCAGGTGGCACCCGTTAGGAGCGGCGGGTGCGGCGCTGGGCTTCGGCTTCTTTGAGGCGTTGCAAATGCGCCTGCAGGGGCAGCCCCTGTTCGGCGTGCAACTGCCCACAGACCTGTTGCTGATGCTCCCGTATGTGCTCACGGTGATCGCGCTGATGGGCTTGCTGGGCAAGATGAAGCCCCCGTCGGATTTGGGGAACTGATTACCTGCCGCGCCCCGTGCCCTGCACGCCTTGGGCACGCTTGCCCCCTCCATAAGGCTCCCCGTGCTGGCGTAGGGAGGAACCGAGAGTAGCGCGAGGAAAGGGTTCGAAATAAGCGCGAGCAAGCTCCCTACAAAGCTCCTGCGCCCCGCACGGGCAGGATTTAGTTGGGGCTAAGAGTGGTTTTAGTCGCCTGCGCACTTCGCACTTTGAACTCACCTTCCGCGTCACTCCCGCGCGTTTTGAACTCAAGTGGGTTTGGGATGGGGGTGGCGCGACGGATGTTTGTGGGCTGCGTTTGAGAGCAAGTGGTGTGGCGAGGGTGGGTTTTAGGTTCAAAAGCTGGGTGTGGTGGGTTTGAGTGTGGTTATTTAGCGATGCTAAAGAGTGCGCCACTCCCTCCGGTAGAGACGTTTGTTTCTTGCTCAAGTGGGGAGGGGGGGGTGACGCAGAATTTAGCGTGGCTAAATAATCAGAGGCAGGGTGAAGTCAACGTAGGTATCGCGTCCGTAGGTTTCTACGTACTGGGCGCGATCGTTGGGCAAGCGGTAGAACCGCAGACTGTCTGCGTTTGGGTCAATAATCCGTAGCAGGCGGCGCTTGAGCGCTTGCAGCTGGCTTTCCGTGAGCTGGCACTCGAATACCGACTTTTGCACGCGCTGTCCGTAGGCTTTGCAGGCTTGCGCCACCTTGCGCAAACGCCTGCGCCCCGCAGCGTCTGCCGTTTCCACATCGTAGCAGATAAGGATGTGCATGCGCATCGGCTTTGCCCCCTATGTGGGTAGTAGGGTGCCACCGCTTAGGGGTTGCACCCTGTTGGCTTAGCGAATGAGGAACGGCTCGTAGCGCGGTGCATCGCCGCGTAGCACTTGCGCGAGTCGACGCGCCTGCAGGCAAGGCACCAGTCGCCACGGTACAGGCTCGGAAGCGTCAGGGTGCTGCACAGTCTCGCGTTGGCGTCGTAGCTCGTACGCTTTCAGCACGATGCGACGCCCTTCCTCGTTCAGGTACATAGTGTTCGGCTGGGGCGACTCGAAATGTTCTGGTCGAATGATGTTCTGGTCGATGAGGCGCAAGGCGAGGCGATCGGCGAACGCTGGGCAGAGCGCTTCCATCGAATCCAACGCTAAGGCAGGGCGTCCGGGGCGTAGCGTATGCAGGTAGCCCACTTGCGGGTCTAACCCGACGGTCTCTAGGGCGCTGATGCACTCTTGCACTACGAGGAACGAGAGTAGTGCGTTGGTGCGGTCTTAGGGCGGGCGGCGGGTGCGTTGGGGTAGGGTTGGTTTGAGGGGCATTTTGCTGGTGATTCTACGGAAAACCTGCAGGAATCGTGGGCAAGTAAGTGTATCTATCGCTACGCAAGGGTCTGCGCGGCGCCTGGGCGTGGAACCCTATGCCCAAGACGGAGGCAGCCGATGCGACGGCACGTGCCGCCGAACTTCGAGCTTGAGTGGCAGGAACCGCAAAAGCGATCAGAGCTTGGATCACATTTGGAGGCGTAGGTGCGCACGCACTCGTCGGGGCAGCGGCGCCATGACTGTTGTGGGATCGGATGCAACTCATTGGTTGCCTCCTGCGAATGCAACCGAGTTCAAACAGTGGCTTCTACCGTATTGTCCGCAGGGCAAGCGCAGAGAATGCCGAGCTTCCCCTCGCTGGTGGGAGCTTCCATAGGGCTGTTTTTCCAGGAAGGTAGCGCTATTGATGTATGGCGAGAGCTGGGGCGATTCTGGGCACGGTTCCGCAAAGAGCCTTTCAAAGAGGCTTACCAGCCAATGAAGGACGCCAAGTGGGGCGACTACCGCCAAGTGCTGTGCCGACTATCGCCCTCACAAGCGCAGGTCTTACTGGCTAAACCGTTTTTGGGGCTGCCGGATGTGGGAATCTACTGTGTCCGTGAGTGTTTTGATTATGGAACCAAGCATGGTGAAGCAGGATGGACAATACGGAGCTTCGGCGCAGATGCATAGACCGGCTTCTAGAATCCCGACACCTAAGCAAGTCTCAGATTGCAGTTCTGAAAGGGTTCCGCGCAGCACGCAACTGGATAGTGCATGGCACTCAGCAAAAGAATACGCGTGCTCAGCAAGCGCTGCAATCGTCTGAGGAACTGCGCAAGCTTTACAAGGAAGCGCGCAACATTTAACGGCTACTAAAAGAGGTCCCTGTGCAACTTGACCACGCGCGGGGGTTTCACGAGCAGGTGCTGGAGTTGCTGGAGCGTGTGGGGCTGAGCGCAACCGAGTGGCAGACGACGCCTTTGCTTGTCAACCTGCCCAGTTTGAGCGTAATCGCAGCAACGCTGCTTACCGAGTTGCACGGTAGGATGGGGTACTTTCCCCCAGTGATACGCTTGCGCCCTGTGGAGGGTGCAGTGCCCCCACGCTTCGAGGTTGCGGAAATCCTCAACCTTCAGCACATACGCGATACGGCGCGGGCGCAGCGCGCCGTTAGGTAGAATTGCTGTGGCTCAGCGCGGAGCCAACACCTGTGGCATTAGCATCTCGCTGATGAACGAAGATAGGGAGGTTGACGATGAAACCAGTACACGCAATGAACCTCATCCGAGGAGAGTGGTACGATTCTGCCTCTGGCAAGCGATTTGAGAGCCTCAACCCCGCGGATACACGCGAAGTGATTGGCACAGCCCCTCACTCTGGCGCCAGCGATGTGGATGCGGCGGTGCGCGCTGCCCGCGAAGCCTACCCGATGTGGCGCCGCATGTCGCGCATCAAGCGTGGGGAGCTGATAGACAACCTCGCACAGCTCATCAAGCGCGACCTGAACACGCTCGCTGAACTCGTTACGCGCGAGTGCGGCAAGCCCATCAACGAAGGGCGCGCCGATGTGGTGGAAGCGCTGCACATGGCACAGTATGTAGCGGGCATGGCGCGTATGCCTCACGGCGAGATCGTGGAGAGCGAAATCGCCGAGAAGGACTCCTACATTCTGCGCAAGCCCAAAGGCGTGGTGGCGTGCATTACCCCGTGGAACTTCCCGATTGCCATCCCGCTATGGACGATCCTGCCCAGCTTGCTGGAGGGCAACACAGTTGTGTTCAAGCCCTCTGAAGACACCCCCATCTGCGGGCACGTGCTGGCAGAGCTGTTCGTAGAGGCAGGGTTCCCGCCAGGCGTCATCAATGTGGTGCACGGTCCCGGCGAGGACGCGGGCGACCCGCTGGTGCATCACCCTGAAGTGGATGTAGTGATATTCACTGGCTCCTACGATGTGGGGCGCTACATCATCCAAGAGTGCGCAAAGCTGCACAAGTTCGCTGCCGTAGAGATGGGCGGCAAGAACGCCGTGATCGTGCTGGACGATGCGAATATGGACATCGCAGTGCATGCTGCCATCCTCTCGGCGTTCAAGACCAGCGGACAGCGCTGCGTGTCATCCAACCGCATCATCGTGCACGAGAAGATAGAGCCTGAGTTTACGGAGCGGTTCGTGGAGGTGGCAAAGCGGCTGAAAATCGGCAACGGGCTACACGAGGACACCTTCATGGGACCGCTCATCAACGAGGCAGGTCTGCAGAAGTACTTCTATCACAACCAGAAGGCGATTGAGGAAGGCGCGGAAGTGTTGCTTTCGGGCGGGCGGCTGGACGAAGGCGAGCTACAGTACGGCTACTTCGTCGCGCCGTTTGTGTATCGCATGCGCCATCGCTCCGACAGCTTCGTGCTCAAAGAGGAAGCCTTCAGCCCGCACGTGGCGATTATCCCCGTCAGCGACATTGACGAAGCCATCTATGTGTACAACGACACGAAGTACGGGTTGGCGATGGCGGTCATCACTGAAGATTACCGCAAGTGGCGCTACATCCGCGATAACTGCGAGTTTGGTGTGGGTTATGTGAACCTGCCAAGCATCGGCGCGGAGGTGCACCTGCCGTTTGGCGGCGTAAAGGGCAGCGGCAACGGACACCCCAGCGCAGCAGCCCTGTTCGATGCCGTGACCCACAAAGTTGCCTTCACCGTAAACCACGGCACTGAAATCAAGATGGCGCAGGGCTTGAGCGCGAAGATTACGTAAATGCTTCGCAAGCTGCTTGAGCGAATCCGCATCGAGACGGGCGCGCCTGCCTTAGGCGCGCTCGTCGGTGATTCTAACGGCATTCGTGCGCGGGCGGTTGTTGGGGTGCGTGTTGCGGGCAAGCCTGAACCCGTGCGGGCAAATGACCCCTTCCACATCGGTTCCTGCGCTAAAGCGATGACTGCCACGCTTGCAGCGCGCCTTGTGGAGCAGGGCAAAGTGCGCTGGGACTATACGGTCGCTGAAGCCTTCCCAGGGCTGAAGGGGCGCATCCGCTCGGAATATCACTCGGTTAGCCTGCGCCAACTGTTGCTCCATCGGGGTGGCTTGCCAGAAGACCGCAAGCCAAACCTCATGCTGGCATTTAGACTTCTGCTTTTGCGGGGCGATCTGCGCGCCCAACGCCTAAAGGCGACGGAAATGGTTCTAAAGCGCGCCCCTGCGTCGCAACCCGGCACGCAGTTCGCTTATTCCAACTTTGGCTACATGGTGGCAGGGGCGATGCTGGAGCAAGCAACGGGGCAAAGCTGGGAGTCGCTGATGCGCACTTACCTGTTTGAGCCGTTGGGGATGCGCACGGCGGGCTTTGGCGCCCCTCGCCACTTTGCAGGGCACACGGGCAACCCACCTAAGCCAACGTTCCGCGACAATCTGGCGGTGCTGGGACCCGCGGGCACGGTTCACTGCAGCCTATCCGATTGGGCGGCGTTTGCGCAACTGCACTTGCGCGGCGCACGCAAACTGCCTACCAAACTGCTGCCCCCCGAAAGCTTTGCGGTGATGCATGCCGACCCCTACCAGCAGGAATATGCGATGGGCTGGGTGATCTCCACGAAAAAGCCACGCCGCCTGGGGCACATGGGCAGCAATACCTTCTGGTATGCTGCAATTGTCATCCAGCCCGATGCCGATCGGTTCTACCTCGCTGTAGTAAACTGGGGGCACAGTAAGGCAGAGCAGGCATGCGTTCGGCTGGTTCGGGAGATGATGCAATCCAAGCTATAGCTCTGCGTTGTCTGCAGAAACGCAGCTACCCCGCTGTGCGCTTTAGCACGCGAAACACATACTCGGTTTCCTGCACGCGCCATGCGCGACACAGCAGTAGGTACGCCCATAAAGAGACGCTTGCGACTGTTAGCCCAATCAGCAGCGAGCGTAAGTTGACCTGAAACGGCGGTAGCGCTGCGTGTAAGCCCCAATGCAGGGCATACGCAACTGCGCCCATCGCCACTGTCGCACTGCCTGTGGTGAGCAGAAACCCTGTAAGTGGGGCGGAAGTAGCAGTGTCTCCTGCAGGAATGCGTCGCCATAGCACGCCCAGCATCCACACCATCTGCACCGTCGCGGCGATGGAGGTTGCCAACGCCAACCCCACATGCCCCAAGCGTAGCGGGTACATCGCTAGCCAACATAGGGGCACGAACAGTACCGTCACCAGCGAGCCGATGAGCACGGGCGTCAGCGAGTCGCGTAGGGCGAAAAACCCTCGCGCCACCAACGCCTGCCCCGACCATGCGAATAAGCCTAACGCAAAAGCCCGCAATGCGCTCGCTACCATCTGTGTATCCGCAGGCGTGAACTTGCCGTACTGCAACAGCACGCGGCTGATGTCCTCTGCCAGCACCAACAGCAGGGCAGTGGCAGGCAAGGTCAAGAACCACACCAGTCGCAACCCGCGCTGCAAGGTGGTGCGCAAAGCTCCCCACTCGCTCCGCGCCGCTAAGGTGGTCAGCGCGGGGAACACGGCAAGCGCAATCCCTTGCCCTATAATCCCCAGTGGCGCCTGCATCTGCCGATTGGCGTTGTCCAGCGCCGAGATCGCGCCCGGCGGCAGCCACGAAGCGAACACCCGCAAAATCAGCATGTAGATCCCTGGCAGTGATAAGCCAAACATCACGGGCAACATTAGCCGAAACACTTGGCGCGCGCCTTCGTGACGCCAGCAAAAATCCAGTCGAAACGCGCTTCCCAAGCGGCGCATCGCCAGCAAAGGCATTAGCACACTACCGACGAACGCTCCCAGCAGCGCACCCCATGCCAAGCCCGCTATCCCCAAACTCAGCGAAAGCACTAACCCCCCAAAGATAATCCCCAGATTGTAGATGTTCGGTCCGAGCGCGGGCACAAGGAAGTGCTTGCGGGCATACAGCGTCGCCATCATCAGCCCGCCCAGTAGGAAGCAAATCTGCGCTGGTAGCACAATCCGCGTCATGTGGGTGGTGAGCGCGTGGCGGGATGCATCAAAGCCCGGGAACATCAGCGTCACCGCCCACGGCGCCAGCAATATCAGGAGAAGCACCAACACCGTGGTAAGGCTCACCATAATGCTGGCGACAATCGAGAACACGCGCCATGCCTCTTCTTTGCGCCCTTGCTCCCAGTAGCCACTAAACACAGGCATTAGCGATGAGGAAAGCGCGCCTCCTGCCACCATAAAGAACAGCAGGTCGGGCAGTTGGAACGCAGCACGATAGGCATCTGTGAGTTCGTTCTGACCAAAGCGGAAGGCAATCACCGTGTCGCGTAGCATTCCCAGCACGCGGCTGGCGAAAATCGCGCCCATCATGAGCGCGGATGCCCGCGCCCAACTGTAGCCCGCGCTTCGCTCCACTTTATCCTGCATCGCGCGACACCAGCTTTAGCCCCACCACTCCCACGATAATCAAACCAATGAAAAACAGTCGCCAAAAATCACGCGACTCCTTGAACCACACCATCCCGACGAGTGCCACACCTACTGCGCCAATCCCTACCCAGACCGCATACGCCGTGCCAATGGGAATGCTGCGTGCGGAAAGCGACAGGAACCAGAAACTCGCCCACGCGGTTGCCAAAGCGATCACAGTCGGCAGTAGGCGTGTAAAGCCCTCGGAAAGCTTCAGCGCGGTTGCCCACACGATCTCCATCAGCCCTGCGATAACCAGGTACACCCACGCCATGCGCAAGCAGAGTATACCGCGCTATCGCAGTTTGACCGCCATTAGTACCCCATCACGCAGGGGCAGCAAGGTGGTTGCAAAGTCTGTGTCGCGTGTGAGCATCTGTGTGAGTTCACGAATGCCTTGCGTAGCTGCGGAAGTGTCGCTTTCGTCCCACACGCGCCCGCTCCAGAGCGCGTTATCGTAAAGCACTACTCCACCCACGCGCAAGTGGCGTTTGATTACGGGTAGCGAAGCAGGGTAGCCATCCTTGTCGATATCGCAGAAAATCAGGTCATACTCGCCGCCCACTTGCTGGAGCGTTTGCACTGCCTCGCCTACATGGAAGCGCATCACCTCCAGCACGCCCAGCTGCCCCAAGAACTCGCGTGCCTGCTGCGAGAGGCTTTCGTCCCACACCACATGGTGCACCTCGCCTCCGCCGTTTTCGCGCACGGCTAACGCGAACCACGCTGTAGAATAACCGAACCCACTGCCCAGCTCAAACACCCGTCGCGCTCCTAGCATTCGCGTCAGCACATAGAAAAACTGCCCCACTACGGGGCCCACAATTGGGAAGTTCGTAGCTTTTGCGTGGGCTTCCATTGCTTGCAGCACAGAGGGGCGCGGAGGTACAAGGCTCTCTAAGTAGGGCAATAGCTGCGGGTGGTAGAGTTCTGCTCGCTTCGGCGCAGGGGAAGGGGAGAACGGTTCACTCGTTGAGCCCGCGCCTACCTCGTGCGCGGTGCGTGCGCTCTCAACTGCTCCTGAAGGCTCGTGCATGGCTCCGTTTCCTCCTGTAGAGCTTACCGAGAGTCGTTTCTAGAGTGTGCGGGCTACAGTTCGCTTGCTTAGCGCGATCTCCTACTACGGCTGGGTAGGTCTGCGCGTGCTGAGCAAGGCTCCTCTTCCCAGTTAGGGTTACTCGAACCCTCTTTGGAAGGTTCCCCCTTCCGAGGGGGAACCTCAAGGGGAAGCCGTATAGAGTCGGGCGGTAGGGCAACGGCTATGTTACCCGCTCAGCGTTTCGGGCGAAATTGGGGTTTGGGAAAGTCTTCCCCGCGGGGCGGTTGAGGTGGTCGGTCGGGTCGAGGCGCAGGGCGATCGGGGCGAGGAGGCGCAGGGCGCCGCTCAGGGGGGTGTGGCATGCTTCGAAGGGGCTGTGCCACTGTGCTCATGGAGGTGAACTCGCGCGGCTGTTCCAGCCCGCGCGTGGTGAGGTTGATGCGCCCTAAGTGGTCAATCTCTTTCACGCGCACGCGCAAGATGTCTCCTACTTTCACCACTTCGTCGGGGCGACTGATGCGCCGATCGCTGAGCTCGCGCAGCTCAAGCAGCCCCTCTTTGCCAGGGAGCACTTCTACGAACACGCCGCGCGCCATCAGGCGCGTCACACGCCCTGTGTACACCTCGCCCACAGAGATCTCGCGGGTGAGTGCCTCGATCATTTGACGAGCACGCTCGCCCGACTCGCTGTCAGGCGCGGAGATGTAAACCTTGCCCGTTTGCTCGATTTGGATTTGGGCGCCTGTCTCGGCGATAATCCGCTTGACCGTCTTGCCACCAGGTCCGATTACGTCGCCAATCTTGTCGGGGCTGATTTCCATCACGAAGATGCGTGGCGCGCGTGGCGACAGCTCAGGCCGCGGTGCAGGGATGACTTCCAGCATCTTCTGTAGGATGAACAGGCGTGCTTGGCGCGCCCGCTGCAAAGTCTCGGCAATGATGTGCATCGGCAGACCAGGGATTTTGAGGTCGAGCTGAATGGCAGTAATCCCTTGTGCTGTGCCCGCGACTTTGAAATCCATGTCGCCGCAGGCGTCTTCCATCCCCTGAATGTCGGTTAGGAGCACATAGCGGTCGTCACTCTCGTAGACCAAGCCTGTCGCAATGCCTGCAACGGGAGCTTTGATGGGCACGCCTGCATCCATTAGGGCAAGGGTGCTCCCGCATACGCTTGCCATCGAGGTTGAGCCGTTCGATTCCAGCACCTCCGAGTAGAGCAGGATCGCGTAGGGGAACTCTTCCTCGGGTGGGATCATGCGCATGAGGGCGCGTTCGGCGAGCATTCCGTGCCCTACCTCGCGCCTGCCGGGCCCGCGGATAGGGCGTACCTCGCCCGTGCTAAACGGCGGGAAGTTGTAAAAGTGCATGTAGCGCTTGGTCTCCTCTTCCACCAAGGCGTCCAGGATTTGCGCTTCGTGTAGAGCGCCGAGGGTGCATGTGGTAAGCACTTGGGTTTGCCCTCGTTGGAACAGCCCGCTGCCATGGGTGCGTGGCAGAAAGCCGACGGCACAGCGGACTTCGCGGATCTCGTCGGGTGCACGCCCGTCGGGGCGCTTGCCCTCTTCCAAGATGAGCTGGCGTACAGTCTCCTTGATGACCTCGTCGACCGCCATTCTCAGCTCCAGTTCGCGCCCCTCATAGGGTGGTGGCGATTCGGGGTCGGGTGGGGTGTTCATCTGGACCACGATTTCCTCTTTGAGCTGGTCTAAGGCGGCTTCACGGGCGAGCTTGTCGGGGTTTTGGATCGCCTGTTTGATGGCATCACCGGCGAAAGCTTTTACCGCTTGCTTGAGTTCAATGGGCACCAGGTAGAAAGATAGTTCGGCTTTTGGCTTACCAGCTTTAGCGCGCAACTCTTCAATTAGGGCAATCACCTTCTGGTTTTCCAGGTGCGCCAGCTCAATGGCTTGGAGCATTACCTCTTCGGGTACTTGGTCAGCATCTGCCTCGATCATTACGACGTGGTCGGGGCGGCTGGCGACCACCAGCTCCATCGCCGAGCGTTCGCTCATCGCGCTATTGGGGTTGATAATGAATTCGCCCTCCACGTAGCCTACGCGCACCGCGCCCACGGGACCGTTCCACGGAATGTCGGAGATAGTCAGTGCAGCAGAGGCACCAATAAGCCCCAGCACAGCGGGTGGGTGGTCAAAATCCACTGACAGGGGTAGCACCACCACCTGTACCTCGTTGCGCATGCCCTTTGGAAAGAGCGGGCGGATGGCGCGGTCAACCAATCGCCCCTGCACGATGGACTCATCGGACGGTCGTCCCCCACGCTTTACAAAGCCCCCAGGGATTTTGCCGATGGCGTACTTGCGTTCCTCAAAGTCCACCACCAGCGGGAAAAAGTCGATATCGGTGCGGGCTTTTGCGCTCATTGTGGCGGTGACCAACACCACGCTGTCGCCATACCGCACAACAACTGCGCTGTTGGCTTGGTTTGCAAGTGCGCCTGTCTCCAGTGACAAAATGTCTCCGCCAATCTCGGCGGATACGATGATCGGTTCTCGCATGCGGATCGTGCCTCCTCTTTAGTGTTGTGAGCGGATGCCCAGCTTCTCCACTAGGGCGCGATAGCGTTGAATGTCTTGACTTGCGAGGTAGTTCAGCAAGCGGCGCCGCTGCCCTACCAATTTCACCAGCCCGTAGCGCGAGTGAAAGTCTTTGCGATGCACTTTTAGGTGCTCAGTGAGGTAGTTGATGCGCGCCGTAAGCAAGGCGATTTGCACCTCAGGCGAACCTGTATCTCCTTCGTGGCGCTGGAACTCTTTGATGATTGCCTGTTTCTCTTCGGGTGTGAGTGCCATCGCTGCTCGTTCTACCTCCTCTTCTCGTTCGCAGATGCGGCTGGAAGCGAATTGCTGCTTCACGAAACCGCCGTGGGCGGCTTGGTGAAACAGCCTCCGCTTCCACCGCGCCGAGGGAATTATACCTGATGCGGGTAGGATGCGAAAGTTTCTTGCAGCCTGCGCATGTGGTTTGCGTTAGGTTAGCGCAGTGCGAGTGATTATGCCAAGCTGCTCAGTACAACTATTGGGGTGCAACAGGAGTGGTTTGCTTGGACAACGGGTACAATCTGTGGTATCTATGCGCCGTTGGAGCCTAACGGAGTGGTATCGGTACTTGGAAAGCCAGTTTGAGCCTGCTGAGTCGCCCGAGAGTGCGCCGCCGCGCGAAACGCAGGGAAGCGCATCGGAGCCAGTGGTGTCGCAAGTGGACGACTCTCCTCCGCCAGAACCGACTGCACATACGCCTGACGCGCCTGCGCTGGCAGAGAGCGAGAAAGGGTGTGCTCTTGTTTCGATTCGAGTCCCACGACTTGAGGAGTTTATGCCCTTTTTGCGCTCAGGTGAAGTTGAAGGTGAACCTTCAGCTGCTGCATCCAGTGAGGCGCGCCCATCTATGCCTCCTAAGCCGCCTTCGGAGCCGTCAGAGGACGGTCCGCGTTTGCGCAAGCGCAAACGGCGCCCAGCAGTGGATGCCCACACCCTTGTGCCGCCCGAAGCGGATGAGGTATGGGCAAAGCTACCTAAGTACTTGCGCTACTTGGCAGAGTGGACTGATGACAGCGTGACGCGCAAGTACTATCCAGTTCGAGGGCGTGATGAAAGTCGTGAAGAACTGATTGCCCGTCTAACCGACCCTGTGCTGACTTTGGAGGAGACGGCGCGCCTGTTGGGCGTGTGCCCTGCCACCATCCGTCGCTATACGGATCGGGGCTGGTTGCGCTGTTTTCGTACGGAGGGCAATCAACGCCGTTTCCGCCTTTCGGACATCGTTGCGTTTTTAGAGGAGCAAGCGATGCGCCAACCCCGCGGTAATCGCGCTTCGAACAAGCAGCAGGATGCGCCGTGAAAGTCGCAATCTTTTCCGAAAGCTATCTGCCTTACCTCAACGGCGTAAGCATATCGATTCGCATTTTGCACGAAGAGCTGGTTCGTCGCGGTCATGAGGTTTGGATTTACGCCCCGCGTTACAAGGGCTATTGTGATCCGTACCCCACAGTGCGTCGGTTTCCGTCGTTTACCACTCCCTATGAGCCAGAGTACCCGATTGGGTGGCTGTTTGCGCCTAAGCTGTGGCGCGAGTTTCGCTCGTTGGGCGTTGATGTGGTACACACGCACACGCCCTTTTTTGTGGGCATGGCGGGGGCAAGCTGGGCGCGACGCTTGCGCATCCCCTTAGTGAGCACCTATCATACGCTTTACGAAGAGTACTTGCACTATGTGCCCTCGGTGGTGCCGCGGCGTTTGGTGCGCGCGGTGTTGCGCTGGCACTTGCGGCGCTACTATGAGAGCGTGGACGCCATTATCACTCCTTCTGAGATTGGTGCGGAAGTACTGCGCAAGTATGGGGTCAAGAAGCCGATTACGCCGATTCGTAACCCCGTGCTGCCGTTTCCTGAAGTGAGCAAGTCGGAGGCGCGTGCGCGGTTGGGCATTCCTGAGGAGGTGTGGATGCTACTGTATGTGGGGCGTATGGCGCCTGAGAAGAATGTGAGCGTGCTGCTGAAAGCGATGCCCCATATTGTGCGAGGGTGTCCCCGGGCGCGTCTTTGGCTGGTAGGGCCTGGACCCTCTTTGGAAGCGCTCAAAGCGGAGGCTGAAGCGATGAATCTTGGCGAGTGGGTGCGCTTTACGGGGGCCGTTCCGCGTGAGGAGGTCTCGCTGTATTTGCTGGCTGCGGACTTGTTTGTATTTCCTTCGGTTACAGAGTCGCAGGGGCTGGTGTTAGACGAAGCGCAGGCGGCGGGGCTGCCGTGCATCGTGGCAAACGGGGGTGGGGCGCCCGAAGCCGTGGATTATGGGCAGACAGGGCTGGTTGTAGAGCCGACACCAGAAGCGTTTGTAGAGGCAGTGCTGTACCTTACACGCCACTCTGAGGCGCGCGAGGCGCTGCGGCAGAAAGCAATTCGCAAGCGCGAGCTGCTTTCCGTGCCCTCGGTAGTGGATAGGATTGTGGCGGTGTATCAGTCGGCGATTGCTGCGCGTGCCCAAGCCGAGTCTGCGAGCAAGGTGGTTTAGGCTGCTTCGCGGATGGCACGCTCCAGTTCGCTTAGTTGGGTGTCAATGCGAGCGTCGTAGATACCTTGATCGGTCTCGATGATGCAGCCCCCTTGCCCCACGCGCCTGTCTTCGACAATCTCGATCGCCTCGATTCCGTCGACCACTTGAAGGAGGAGGGGTCGGTGGCGGCGCACCAGTTCCACGTCCAAGGGGTGGACGCGTATGCGCACGCGTCCAAAGCCTTGGAGGCGTCGCAGCGTCTCTCGCACGACTGCCACCACGTGCTCGGGCTGTAGGCGAAGCTCTTCGCGCACTACTTTACGGGCGACTTCTATGGCAAGCTCTACCATCTGTTGCTCGGTGCGTTGCAGGTAGGCATCGTATTCTGCGCGCAACACCCTACACAACTCTGCCACTTGCGCGTGTAGGTTCTCCAACGTGCGCTGGAGTGTAGCTTCTGCGTGTTGGCGAGCCTCGTTGGCGCCGTCGGCGTAGCCTGCTTCATAGCCGCTCTGGTAGCCCTCGCGGTAGGCTTGCTCGCGGATGCGTTCTGCTTCTTGAATCGCTCGCGTTAGGATTGCTTGGGCTTCTGCGCGGACGGCATCTAGGTCAGGCGTTGCCTCCTCCAAGGGCGGTTGGTATTTGGGAAAGACAGAGGAAGGCGTGCTAGCTTGGCGAGAGGCGCTTCCCGTCTCGGTGAGTGCTATTGGTTGGAATGGCTGAGGCTGCCCTGCAGACGGGCAGTCGCTGCAGTTAGCGGATACGGCATCCAAGAGCGGGAAAGGGGACTGCATGTTAGATGAGCATCTCCTCCTCGCCGCCACGGGCTATAACGATTTCGCCTGCCTCTTCCATGCGGCGGACGATGCTCACAATCCGCTGCTGTGCTTCTTCCACATCGCGCACGCGCACGGGACCCATGAACTCCAGTTCTTCTTTGAGCATGTTTACAGCTCGCTCGGACATGTTGCGGAAGATTTTCTCTTTGAGGGCGTCGCTGGCGCCCTTGAGCGCGAGGGCAAGTTCTTTCATCTCCACTTCCTTGAGCACTTGCTGGATAGCGCGATCGTCCAACTGCAGCAAATCCTCGAAGGTGAACATCAGTTTGCGCACTTCTTCTGCCAGTTCGGGGTTGTTGTCGGTGAGGTAGTCCATGATGGTGCGTTCGGTGTTGCGGTCTACCCACTGCAGCACTTCCACCAGCGATTTCACGCCGCCTGCAGCGGTAAGTTCTTGGCTGGCGATGCTGGAGAGTTTGCGTTGCAGCACACTTTCTACGCGCCGAATCACTTCAGGGGGCGTGCTGCCCATAGTGGCAAGTCGCTCAGCGACCTCAGGGCGCAGTTCAGGGGGCAAGTTGCTCAGTACTTGTGCGGCTGCCTGTGGCTCTAGGTAAGCAAGCACCAATGCAATTGTTTGTGGGTGCTCGTCTTGCAAAAAAGTGCTGAGCTGCGATGGGTGTACGCGCTTGATGGAGTCAAACGGCAGCAGTTGCAGGGCGCGGGTGAGCTTTTCGATGATTTGGGCAGCCTTTTCGGTGCCGTAGGCGCGCTCCAGCAGTTCGCGCGCATGGTCTATACCGCCCTCGAGGGCGAGGTTCTGCGCTAGGCAGATTTCGTAAAACTCTCGGATAACTTGCTGACGTACCTCCGCAGGCACACTGCCTAGCCGTGCGATTTCGAGGCTGATCTCTTCTACCTCAGTCTCGTTGAGGTGCGGCAACACCTTGGCGGCGATTTCTGTGCCCAACGCGACAATCACGATCGCCGCCTTTTGCTTACCCGTCAGTTTCTTTTCGCCTGGCTTGAGCATAGGCTTACTAAGAGGAGGTACTCTGGCGCAGCGAGGCCAGAGAGAACACTCCGCCGACGCGGTATGCGACCACGCAGGTATTGCGGAAGCGTCTAACTTGCTCCGACAAAAGGATTATCGGCATAGAGCCTGTAGTCCCTTAGCGCAGCAGGGCACGAATGCTAACCTTTTCCCTCTTCGCGGAAAGGGGGGGCATTTCACTAGCCTCTATGTGTGTGAAAAAGGTTGCCGTCGCTCGTTCCTTGAGGTTTTTCTTGGTTGCACCACGCAGCCAGCTTACGACTTCATCCAGTTGCGCAGCAGCGCGGCGACGTGTTCGGGCTTCTTTTCGGCAAAGCGCTGGATTTCAATTAGCTCCGGTTGCGTGCGCTCACGGATCCGCTCGGCGAGTTCTTCTTCGATTACTGCTGGACCGCGCCGTCGCCGCACGATTACTGTGCCGTCGGGAGCAGTTTCTTCGATGATTGTGATCCCTTCGTCATCCACGACGGCTTGTAGGGCTTGTTCTGAGCCCTCGGTAAGCGCGCCTGCGGGGGCTGCGCCTTCTATGGCAAGTGTGCCCGCGCTGGGCAGTGCTGCCACGGGTTGTGGCGGAGGCGTAGGACGACGGATCTGCTTCCCAATCACACGCGCCAAGAAGAAGGTGACAACAAGTAGCAGAATCACGGGGAGTAGTCGCCATAGCAGTTCTTGTCGGCGTGCGGCTTCGCGGGCTGCCTGTTCTTTGCGCGCTTGCTCGGCTTGCGAGGTATCGAACTTCACGCGCTGCACGGTAACGATGCGATTGGGCTGGTTGGGACTAACGCCCACAGTGGCTTCCAGCCAGCTGCGGACGGCGTTTAGGGCTTGGTCGGGCACGCTTTCGTCTACTAAGGTTGCAACGCTGAGTCGTTCGATGCGTCCTGGCGCGCGCACGATGTGCTCAATTTGCTTGTTGACCTCGTAGTTGCGGACGCGATCCTCGCGGGTATATTCGCCCGTGCCACCTGCTAAGGGCGCAGTGGGGTAAAGTGGGTTTTCGGCGCGGTTGCCTGCGATGCCCGCGGCTCCGCCTGCAGCGGGTGGGTTGCCTACCAGCCGTTCGGTCTCAGTGGTTTCGCTGATAACTGCTGCGCGGTTGGGTTCCAACGGCTCCACGCGCTGCGACTGCACCTCCTCCTTGTCTAAGTCTAGCTCCACCTGTACCATCACGGCAGATTTGCCAGGTCCTAAAACGCGGTCTAAGTGCTGCTGCAGTTGGCGGCGCAACTCTTCGGCGTAAGCGCGTTCAGCTTCGCGACGCATGCGCACCAGCTCACTTTCAACTGCATGCTGGTCGCCCCCTTGCCACAAGGGGCGTGCCTCGGCATCGACAACTGTCACATTCTCGGGCTTTAGCCCTTCCACGCTGTGGCACACCAGGTGCACGATTCCGCGTACCTGTTCGCGTGTGAGTGTGGCATTGGGTTTGAGGGTGACCACCACGCTGGCGGTTGGCTCGGTGCGCGAGTCGGCAAAGGGTGAATCGTTGCCAGGGGTAATGTGGACGCGGGCGCGCTCAACCGGTTCCAAGTGTTCAATCGTGTTCTGTAGCTCCTCTTCGAGAGCGATTCGCAGCGTGGTTTGCTCCATTAGCTGCGTGATGCCGAAGGGGGTCTTTTCCAGTCGGGCGTAGCCGGGTGCTCCTGTTTTGGGTAAGCCTTGGGCTGCCAGCTCTAAGCGCGCTTGTTCAGCGTACTCTTCGGGCACCTCGATAATGCTCCCGCCACCGCGCGTGCGCACGGGAATGTTCTTTTCTTGCAGCGCTTTCACTACGGCAGCGGAGTCGGCGGGGCTAAGCCCAGTGTAGAGAGTAGTGTAGGTGGGCGTGGTTGCCCAAAAGCCGAGCGCCACGAAGAGCACCAGCAAGCCCACCACACCGCCAACCAATCCGATGCGGGCATTACGCGGCAGGGCGTTCCACCGTTCCCGAAGTCGCCGCAGCAGGTCTTGCATAGGCTATCACACCTGCAAGCGCATCAGCTCTTGATACGCCTCCAGCACTTTGTTGCGCACTTGGAGCACGAGTTGGAAGGCTAAACTGGCGCGCTCCATCGCCAGCACAAGCGTTTGTTCATCTACGGGTTCCCCGCGTGCAAAGCGCTGAGCGAGCTCGGCGGAATGCTGTTGGGCTTCGTTCACTTGGCTAATCACTTCGCTCAGCAAGCGTCCAAAGTCTGCGTAAGGCAATTCTGCGGTGGATGGCTTCGCTGGTTGCAGCCACTTTGGTGGCTGAAGTTCCAGCACTTCAATGCGTGGCAAGTCCTTGACGATGCCCTTGATTTCCATCGTGGCTCACCTTAGACGCGTCCGATATCGAGCGTGCGCAGGAACATGTTCTTGGCGGCGTTGAAGGCTTGGATGTTCGCCTCATAAGCGCGCGTAGCGGTGATCAGGTCTACCATCTCGTGAACAATGTCTACATTCGGGTAGGCAACGTAGCCGTTGGTGTCGGCGTCGGGATGTCCGGGTTCGTACACTAGGCGAGGGGGCGTTGTATCGGCTACGATTTGCCGAACGCGCACACCGCCTGGCATGCGTGGCGTGGGTGGTATCGGCTCGAAGATCGCTACTTTGCGTCGGTAGGGTTGCCCGTCGGGCGTGCGCGTGGTATTGGCGTTAGCGATGTTGTCGGCGATTATGTCCATCCGTAGGCGTTCTGCAGATAGTCCGCTGGAGCTTACGCGCAAGGTGCTAATCAGTCCCATCGTCTAACCTCCGTTATGGCTTGCCTTCGCGAATGGCGTTCCGTAGCCCTTGGATTTGCGCGTTGGCGATTCGCGCAAGCAGGGCATAGCGCAGCTCGTTCTCGGCAAGCTGCGCGAGTTCATACTCTGGGTCTATTGTGTTGCCGTCGGTGCGCATGGGTGTGGGCTGCGGGATTGGTGTGGCGCCACTTGACTGTGCAGACTTTGGTAGGGCGATATGGCGGGGGTCGGAGGTGCGTAGCGGGATTACACCTGCTTCAATCGCGCGTTGCCTTACTCGTGTAGGTGTAGGTTCGCCTTCAGGCAACTCGAAGCGGATGAAGTTTGGTGTGTTGGCGTTGGCGAGGTTGTGCGCCAAGAGTTTGTGGCGTGCGACGGCGCGACCCATCGCCCGCTCGACGGCTTGCAGAGTCGGCGTGTCCCAAAATGCGCGATAGCCCGAGATTCGCATACTGGCTCGCTCCTCTCGC
>JANXAW010000007.1 GCA_025061985.1 Fimbriimonadales bacterium | reverse complement strand
TTTCGGCATCGTGCAGCCCTACTCCAAAGGCAAAGACTCCGTGACGGGGCACTGGGAGATGATGGGCATCCACACCGAAGTGCCCTTCCCCACCTATCCGAACGGTTTCCCACCAGAGGTGATTCGCGCGTTTGAGGCGCGCATCGGGCGCGGAGTGCTGGGCAACTACCCCGCCTCAGGCACGGAAATCATCAAGCAGCTGGGCATGGAGCACTTGCGCACGGGCAAGCCAATCGTGTACACCAGCGCAGATAGCGTGTTCCAAATCGCTGCGCACGAATCGGTCATTCCGTTGGAGGAGCTGTACCGCATGTGCGAAATCGCTCGCGAACTGCTGCAGCCGCCCCACCATGTGCAGCGTGTGATTGCGCGCCCCTTTGTGGGCGACAGCCCCGAAACCTTTCGGCGCACCGAGAACCGACGCGATTTCCCCCTGCCCCCGCCGCGCAACCTGATAGACTTGCTTGCTGAGCAGGGGATTGGCGTCTACGGAGTTGGCGTCGTGCCCGAGTTGTTCGTGTATCGCGGTTTTCGGCACGCCGAGCGCACGCAAAACAATCGCGAGCACTACGCAGCGCTTTTGCGCGCCTTAGAGAGCGACTGCGAGTTTATCTTCGCCAACTTTGAGGATTTTGACATGCTGTACGGGCATCGCAATGACCCGCACGGTTTCGCGCGTGCGCTGGCGGAGTTTGATGATATGCTGGCGGAGCTACTCCCACGCTTGCGCCCCGACGACCTGCTTATCCTTACGGCTGACCATGGGAACGATCCCACCACGCCCAGCACCGACCATTCGCGCGAGTACCTACCGTTGCTGATGTATTCGCCTGCCATCCCCGAAGGGCGCGACTTAGGCATGCGACACACGCTTGCCGACATTGGTGCAACCATCGGCGGGATTTGGGGGATTACGCTGGAGCACGGCGAGGCGATTACGCTGACGTAGCATCGGCGCCCCACCGACGAAATCCCTTACGGCACGAGCATCTTTGCCCGTGCGAAGTGTAGCATCGGCGCCCCCACCAACGATTCCTTGTCATTCCGAGCCGAAGGCGAGGAATCTAAGATCCCTCGCAAACGCTCGGGATGACAAGCCAAACGCCCATCATCCCTAACCGAGGGCGGGCAATCCTGTGTACCTACCTGACCACAGGCACGCTGGGCGCATCCATGCTTGCTGTAGCAAGCGCGCTGATATCGCCCACACGCTCCACAGCCGTGCGCATCACTGCCTCGCTGGGGGCGCGGCTGCGCAAGTGCAGCTCGCACATCCGCAGGGGATATAGCAAGCGGTCATAGCGCGGGTCGGGCAAGCTCAAGGGGCGGGTTTCTTGCAACAGCCACGCTGAAATCATGTCTGCCCACTCACGCGTGTCATCAGGGCTGGTCAGCACGGGCGTTTCCACGCGCACTAAGCCGTAAGTGGGCGACGCGCCCGGCTGCCACCGCAAACGCAGGTACCAACTGTATACTTCGCTTTGCCCCTCGCGCACTGTGCGAAACACACTGCTGCGGTAGCCCGCAGGCATATTCAGCACCTGAATCATCCAGTTCACTTCCAAATAGCTTGTGCGGTGCGACTTAGAAACGCCTACCACCTTCACCAGCTTGCGCCGCTCCAGCGCGCTCATCAAATCTGCGATAGACCCGTCCACTAACAGCCAATCTGTAGAGCTGGGGGTTTGGCGTTGAATCCACTGGAGGGCGAGCTTGCGCTCCAGTTGGTCGCGCACGCGCGCAACAGTCGCTCCCGCACGCACCAACATTGTTGCGAAGGAGGTCTTTTCGATCTCGCGCTCCTCCAGCGAGTCGTAAACCTTGATGCCTGCTTCTTGGAACTTACGCGCGTCAAACGCCTTCAGTGGCAAATACAGTGCCTCCTCGGCTTGGTAAAGACCTTCGGCAGGGTGGAGTTGGCGGTCGCGTCGTTCCAACACCATCGCTGCTACGTACCCATATACCACAGGCAGTAGCCCGTAATCGGTTTGCTGATAATACAGCAGGTGCGAGTGTTGGATGCCATCGATAAAGTGCGTAAACTGCGTTGGCTCCTCACAAGGAGGCACGGGAAACACACCGAACTGCTTGCGGTCGGGTTCAGGCACCAGCAGCGAGCGCGTGAAGCCCCCTTCCTCCTCAGGTGGCTCAATCACATCCTCCGAGGAGATGCGACGCACCACCTGCACGCCCTCAGGGTTCTGGCGCAGGAACTCTATAACCTTCTGCAGGAACGGGGTCATCAGAAAGAGAGTTCGCACTCAGCACGACGGTTCCTGCTGGAGCGGGGCTGGCAAGTGCAACAGTTGCCCTGCGGTAGGCGTAAAGGCGGGGGGCAGGGTTAACTCCTCAAGGCACGCCCGCACTTCCGTGAAACGCTCTTGTATGTAAATGACCATCCTTCACCTCCGTTGAAGATTCAGTGTGTTGTCAAAATCCCTCCGAATATGAAGCTCCCTGCAGCGATACTTTCAGCGACCTTGCCTGTCAGCAGCCCCAACCCGCCAATCACGCGCGGCATTAAGGAAATCTCTTCTATCGCCCCTGCAATCGGCTCCACGCCTGCGCTCGCTTCTAACGCCTTGAGAAACGCCAGGCCCGTGGGCGCGTTCGAAACGGCTGAAGTATACCCTCCGCTGTGCTGCGAGAATGCCACTCAAGCCTCCAGCTCTATCAACTCAACACAGGACGGGATCTCCTGCTCCGTCCAAGTGCGCACTAAGCGCCGCTGCTGCACCTGATACAATCGCCGCTCCACGACCTCACGCTGCGCCTGCGAATCCCACCGATGATACGCTACCAATACCCAACGCCCGTCGTCCGATACTGCCGACACCTCCAAGCGCGCTTGCTCGTCTCGGTTGGACACCACCTTGTAGCGACGCCCAGCCCGCGTCTGCACCTCCACTACTTGAGGACGCCACGAACGAAACCATCCCAATGCTGCCGATAGCGGCACACTCGCCCGCACCGATGGGTACGCCCGCCCTCGCGCGTTGCCCCGCAGCGAGTAGCAATAAAATACCTGGCGCTCCTCCAGCGTTGCCCAGTCCGTGCGAAATCGGGGGTTGAGCAAATCCCAGTCGCGGAACAGGCGTTCATATTCCCGCTTGGAGAGCCGTTCGGGGCGCCCGCGCAGGTCGTCGACGCGGAGGCGATACCAACCTTTCCACGAGCCGAACCGAAAGTGGCGACCGTCGGGG
>JANXAW010000027.1 GCA_025061985.1 Fimbriimonadales bacterium | reverse complement strand
AGCTGCGTCGTGCGCAAATCGTAGACGGCTATCTGCGAGTAGCGTGCAATCGCCACCTTGCTCGAATCTGGTGAAAAGGCAGCAGCACCAATAGGCACCGATATCACCAACTGCTGGTTCTGGAGACGCCAGATACCTGCGTGCGTGGCGTACCACTGTCGGTCAGGGGATACCGCAACCACGCGAGTATTCGAGTACGGATCGTCGCGCACCCACGCGGGGAAGCGCTGCAGCAGTTGCCCACTACCGTCGTAAACATAGATGTACGAGCCGTCGCTGAGCCACAGCTCACGCGAGTTGCGACGAAAGCCAAACGACCGCCAATAACGTGCGAATAGCTGGCTCTGGTAGGGAGGCTGCAGCGTCCAAGTGTCAATCGCGCCTCCCCAAAGGGCAACGTACAGCTGATTCTGCGTCGGGTGGAACGCCACATCGAGCGGGGTGGCTTCCACAGGCAGTTCGGCGTGCAAAATTAGATCGGGGGTGCGCCACAAGCGCACAAACCGCGAAGTTGAAGAGGTCTCGCCCGTTGCCAACAGCGCGCTGTCGGGCGAAAACTGCAACGCGCCAACCCACACGCCGCGCGCTGCAACTTCCCACTCTTGATTAGTAGACAAGTCCCACAGTCGAATCTGCCCATCCGCTCCTGCTACAGCGAGGTAACGCCCATTCGGAGCGAACGCAAGTCCCCGACCCGCAAAGGGTAGTTGACGCGCCCAAACTACAGCCAAGTCGCTTACGCGATACAGCCGCACCTCTGAGACCTCTGAACCTGCTACGTAGTATGACGACAGCACCGCCAGCAACGCGCCGTCCGGTGAGAAAGCAACTCTCGCATGCACCGAAGGAGGTGTTAGGATGTCAACCCTCAACCCGCGCGCCACCAGCACGCGCCCAGCCACGTCTACGGCTGCAACCGCGCTAAACTGCGGCGCCACGTCGAAGGAGCGACCAGGTAGAAACACGCGCAGAATCGGCACCCAGTACCAACGGTTCAAACGACGAGGGCTGTACGCCGTAATATCCGAGTCAACCGAAAGCACTGCCAAACTGTCGGTGTCTGGCACAAAGCGCAATAGAGCGCTGGTATTGACTGGTATGGCACTCACTTCGTTGCTCACGAGGTTCCAGACCTTGGCGCCCACGTCTGTAGAGAGAACACGCAGTGAGGGGGCTACGCCTAACCACGTACCACTTTGAGAAATGTCTATGGTGGGGCTGTAAGTGCCAGTGCCCTGCAGCACAAGCAGCGGCTGCAGCTGAGGCATCGCTTGATGCCAGCCCAAAACGGCGAGCAAACTCGCCAGCAGCCACCTTCGCATCGCTTCTCCCTCCTTCAGGTACCCTTAGTATACTCCCACAGTGCCCCAAACGGGTACAATTTAGCCACGCTAAATATCTTGTAGGAGACTGGCGATGCCAACCGTAACGCGCGAGGACGTGCTGGAAGCGCTGCGCCAAATCCATGACCCCGACTTGCACCGCGATATCGTGTCGTTGGGGTTTGTGAAGGATGTCGCTATCTGCGACGGCGCGGTGAAGGTGGTGATTGAACTCACCACGCCTGCGTGCCCCGTGCGCGACCAGATGAAAGCCGAAGCCGAGCGGCGGATTGCGCAGCTACCGGGCGTTCGAAGCGTGCAGGTGGAGATGACGGCGCAGGTGCGCGGGCGTGCCCTTGCGCCCGAAGACCTCATCCCCGAAGTCAAGCATGTGATTGCTATCGCCAGTGGCAAGGGGGGTGTGGGCAAATCGACGGTCGCTGTGAACTTAGCCGTCGCCTTAGCACAATCAGGCGCGAAGGTAGGGCTACTGGATGCCGATGTGTACGGTCCCAGCATCCCCAAGATGATGGGTTGTCAGGGCGAGCGACCGCTGGTAGAGTCGGGCAAAATCGTGCCTATTCGCCGCTACGGCGTGTCGATGATGTCGCTTGGCTTTCTGCTGGAGGAAGAGCAAGCAGCGATGTGGCGTGGCCCGATTGTGGCGGGCACGGTACGCCAGCTATTTGCCGATGTGCGCTGGGGCGCGTTGGATTACCTGTTGGTAGACCTGCCCCCTGGCACAGGCGATGCGCCGATGACCACTGCCCAAACCGTTCCCCTCACGGGCGTGGTGATTGTGATGACGCCTCAGGCAGTGGCGGCTTCCATCGCGGGCAAGTCCGTCGCTCTATTTAGACGGCTAAACGCACCGATTTTGGGCGTTATTGAGAATATGGCAGAGTTCGTATGCCCCCACTGTGGGCAGCGCACGGCGATTTTCCCTGGTCCTGGGGCGCGAGCGTTTGCAGAAAAGCTCGGCGTGCCCTTCTTAGGTTCCATACCGCTTGACCCTGCTGTGAGCCTTGCCAGCGACTCAGGGCAGCCGGCGGTGATTGCCGCACCCGATTCGGCGCAGGCGCGAGCGTTTCGCGAAATCGCAGGCAAGCTGGCAGCAGCAATCAGCGTGGCAAGCGTGGCGAGCAGTGCCTGAACCCCCATGAGCTTCTCCCTTTCCGAGGGGAACCTATCAGCAAGCCACCCCTTTCGCTAACTCGTTGCGCCTGAATCTGGCGGTTCGCCGCAGTAAGCAGGCACAGGCTTACCCACTACGCGCACAATCAGCCCTAGCAAAAGCACGCCCACCCCTAACGCAGCCCACACGGGCATGCCGAACCCCGTTGCCACATCGCCCACCAGCCACGCCACTACGCCCACCGTAAGCGCATAAGGCAACTGCGTGCGCACATGGTCAATGTGGTCTGAGCCTGTGAAGATAGACGAGAGCACCGTCGTATCCGAAATCGGCGAGCAGTGGTCGCCAAAAGTCGCGCCCGCCAGCACTGAGGAGAGCGTTGCAATGAGATAAAACTGCTGCGCTGAGCCATCCATCCCCTGCGTGAGGCTATGTGCCAGCGGAATGGCTAGGGGCATCAGTAGCCCCATCGTGCCCCACGAGCTGCCAATTGCAAAGCTCACGGCGGCGGCGGTCAGCGTTGTCAGCGCGGGCAACCACGCAGGGCTAACCGCGCCCTGAAGCAGTTGCACCAGATACCGCGCCGTATGCAACTGCTCACACACATCGCTAATCGCCCATGCCAGCCCCAAGATAACTATCGCCAGCACCATCATTCGCATTCCGCCCACCCACGCCTCAAATGCTTCGCGCAGCGAAAGCGCGCGCGAAAGCCCCGCCCATAGCAGTGCGACCCCACAGCCTCCAAACGCACCCCAAGTAAGGCTTACATACGAGTTCGCGTTCGCAAGAATGCTCCGTAGACTAACTGGCGCGCCGCCTTCCAAAGCCCCATAGTAGCCCGTGTAGAACAGCCCCGCTAATGTGCCGATGAGTGCCACCCCAATCGGCGCAATCGCTCCCCACACGCTGCCACGCGCGTGGTCAGGTGGCACCAGCTCTGCCGACTCGTAGTTTGCCAGGGGGGCGGCGGTGTCTGACAGCACCTTGCCCGTGGTACGGGCGCGAAGCTCTGCGTGATACATCGCTCCAAAATCGCGTCGCAGCAGAATCAGCCACGCGATGAACGCCAGCGCAAAAATCGGATAGAACCGATAAGGCAGGCTCAGCAGAAACGCCCAGTATGGCTCCAGCGTGATGCCTGTTGCCTTGAAGCTATCGGCGATTAGCGACACCTCAAAGCCGATCCAAGTACCGATAAGGGCGAGGTTTGCCACGGGCGCGGCGGTGGAATCCACCAAGTATGCCAGCTTCTCGCGCGAGACGCGGAAGCGGTCTGATAGCGGGCGCATCGTCGCGCCTACAAACAGCGTGTTGGCGTAGTCGTCAATGAAAATCAGCAGCCCCAGCAGGTACGCACTGAGTTGCGCCCCGCGTTCGGAGCGCACACGCTGGCTGAGCATCTGTACCAGTGCCCTCAGCCCGCCCGCGCGCGTGATGACGCCAATCATCCCCCCAAGGAGCATCGTAAAGCCGATGATTTGCAGGTGGTCGCGGTCGGCGTAGGCGTTTAGCAGGTAGGTATCCACCACGCGCAAGAGGGCGGTAAACGGATCGCCTCCTGCCACCATCCACGCCCCCAGCCACACGCCGCCTACCAACGCCAGCACCACCTGGCGCAACAGTAGCGCCAGCGCGATGGCTACCAGCGGGGGCAGCAAGCTCCACCATGCGGGCAGCACGCGCAGGGTGCCCTCGCCCTGCTCAGTGCCTGCGCGCCACTGGTAGCGCACTTTAGCTGTGCTAGGTAGGCGTACCTCACGCTGGAACGCACCTTCAGAGTCGCTTTGTGCCTCTACGGTTGCTATGCGCTCGCCGTGCGCGTTTACAAACGTCACTTGCACGGGCACATTTGGGGGCAATTCACGCCCGCTCACTTGGATAGGCACGCCTGCCAGTGCAACCGAGGGCACCTCTACCGTGCCTGCGCTGCAAGTGTTAGTCAGCCCCAGTGTAAGGAGCAGTAGGCTTAGCCCGCGCGTGTAGTCCTTCACTGCTTGCTCCCGCCCAGTAGCGCTTTGCGCAGCTCCAGCGACGGCTTATGCCCTGGCTGTAGGGCAAGCGCCTTCTCCAACTCTACCAGCGCATCGTCTTTGCGCCCCAGCTTCGCATACACTGCTGCTAAGTGGTAGCGCAACTCGGCAGTGTCGGGCGCCGTCTGCACTGCTAAGCGCAGCTCCTTGAGGGCTTCTTCATACCGCCCCAGCTTGTACAGCACCCAGCCTAGCGTATCACGGTAGGCGCCTACATTTGACTTGATGGCGATCGCGCGTTGCGCTAACTTCAACGCTTTCTGTAGGTCACGATTGTGCTCTGCTAAAGCGTAGGCGTAGTCATTCATCGCGAGGTGGTTCATAGGGTCTAATGCTAACGCCTTCTCAAACCACTTAGCATACTCGTCGCGCTTACCCGACATGAATGCCAGCGTGCCCAGCACTTGGTAGTAGCCCGCACGGTCTACTTGAGCGTTGATTTCGTTGGCGCGCGGTTCATACTGCACCAAGAACTCGTAGGCTTGGGCGTATGGGCGGGCGGGGTGTCGCATGTAAGCGCGGTAGACCTCTTGCAACGCTACGACAAAGTGCGGTGCCTGCTCCACATACTGCCGAAAGACAGCAGCAGCTCCCTCGTAGTCGCGCGCCTCGAGCTTTTGCACGCCTTGCTGCAGCAGCGCTTGCGCGGGTGACTGCTCCTTCTTTGGGGCGCACCCGCCAAGTGCTATCATAAGCGCGAGTAACCACAAACCTGCCCGCATAGCAGGAATTATAACTCACCCATTGCGGGGTACAATCCTAAAACCTACGGAGGCGATGCCGATGAAGCTACCCAAACTGCCCAGCGGAGCGATGCGCCAAGTGATGGAACAGGCGCAGCGAATGATGGAAGAGGCGCAACGCTTTGAAGAGGAGATGGAGCAGCTCCAAGTGCATGCCAGCGCGGGCGGCGGCGTGGTTAAGGCGACCGTCAACGGCAAAGGCACGCTGGTGGCGTTAGAAATCGCACCCGAAGTGATTGACCCCAGCGACCCCGAGATGCTCCAAGACCTGATTGTTAGCGCGGTGCGCGAGGCGCAGGCGCAAGCTGAGCGGGCGCGTGCCGAACGGATGAGCCAGCTCGCAGGGGGGCTAGGGCTAGACAAGCTTGGGCTGCCGTTTTAGCAGATGCTGTTCCCGCCCACTTTGCGCCAATTGATGCAACAGCTAGAGCGATTGCCAGGCATTGGCACTCGCTCTGCCCAGCGACTCGCGCTCTACCTTCTCCGCCGCCCTGAGGAAGAGATAGTGCGCCTTGCCGAGAGCCTTGTGCAAGCGCGTCAGCGCACGCGCCTATGCCAACGCTGCTTTTTCCTCAGCGAGGATGATCTCTGCGAAATCTGCCGTGACCCCTCCCGTGACGCCGACACGATTTGCGTCGTCGCTGACCCGCGTGATGTCGTAGCCATAGAGCGGCTAGAGCAGTACCGCGGGCTGTACCATGTGCTGCACGGGCTAATTTCGCCTGCGGAGGGCGTGCAGCCTGAAGACCTTAAAATCGGTGAGCTGGTCGAGCGTGTGCGCACAGAACGCCCACGCGAGGTTATCTTAGCCACACCCGCGAATGTGGAGGGGGATGCCACGGCGCTTTACATCGCGCGCCTACTCAAGCCGATGGGGGTGCGCGTAACCCGCATCGCTTACGGGATGCCTGTTGGAGGCGAGCTAGACTACGCCGATGCTGCCACCTTGGGCTACGCGCTCAGCGGTCGGCAGGAGCTGTGAGCAATTCAACCCCCAGCCCGCGCCGTTTAGCTTATCACCCCGCGCGCCAGCAGCTCGCGGATAATCACCTCGTGGGCGGGAGTGGTGTTGCGCACCTGGATATAGTGCGCTCCGATTCGGCGACAGGCATCTTGCAGGGCGTACAGGTGCGCTTTCAGCCGCCGCTGGTACTCCTGTAGCACGCCGCTGGTGGCAGTGATGTCTACTGCCTCGCCCGTTTCGGCGTCAATAAGCCGAAGGTCGCCCTCCAAGTCGGGATTCAGCTCCACTTCAGAGAGGATATGCAAGAACACCACTTCGTGGCGGCGCCCGCCCAAAGCACGGAGGGCATCGGGAAGCGTTTCATCCAACCCGTCGCTGAGCAGGAACACCATGCCAGTAGGCAGGTTGGCGTGCGCGAAACGCTGGAGGCTGGCTGCCAAGTGTTTGCCATCGGGCTGGCGCGTGCGTAGCCATTCCACCAAGCGACCGAACGCCGCGCGCCCACGCAAGGGGCGCGCCTCGATAGGCTGATGATGGAGCGCCGTAGGATACACTGCGTCGCCTGCGATTAGCCCAATGTAGCCCAAACACGCTGCCAGAGTGCGCGCGGCGTCGAACTTTGTCGGCTCGCCAAACGCCATCGAAGCCGAGCAATCCAACAGCAAGTGCACAGGCAATTCTTGCTCGTCTTGATAGGTGCGCAGGTAGGGGCGATCGAGGCGAGCTAAGATGTTCCAATCCAAATGGCGCAGGTCGTCGCCTGGCACATAGTGGCGGTAGTCGGCGAACTCGATGGAGATGCCTTTGCGCGGCGACAATCGCTCGCCACGAACGGCAGCTGCATGCGTGCGCTTAGGCTGCAAGCGATAGCGTTCTAACCGCGCCAGTACTTCTGTGGGCACCCCATCCCAAGCCATCGCCTGATTCTACCTGCTTGCTAGGTTGGCTCGGTAGGATTGCGCTCTACCAACTGCCCGCGCTTATACAGCTCCCACACGCGAAACACCGAGTTTTTGTGCGGGCGGATTTTGCAGTGTTCATCCTCGTTGCGCTTTTCGTCACAGTAGCCAAGGGGCACACACTTAGGCACCAGCAATCGCCCAAAGTAGGGGTCGACTGCCATCAGCTCCTTGCGAATGAGCTTAAACAGCTGGCGGATCTCCCATTGAGCTAAGGTGCAGAGACGCAGCCCTGCCATGTGTATCAGTTGGCGCAGGTTCACCGTCATCACAAGGTTCGTCGTCACGGCGTTGGGAAACACGAAGCGGGCGTCTTCCGCGGGGATGCCTTGTTCTAAGAGGCGGTGGTAGATCTCCTCGCTGATATCGCGTAGGCGTTCGAACTCGCGCAGGGCTTCGGGGTTTGCCTCGATGCTGGGGGGCGTGACATATTGTGGCTCTTTGTATTTCACATAGCGTTGGCTTTGCTGGTCAAAAGCTACGCCGATACGGTGGCGCACCAGCTGGTGCGAAAGCGCGCGACTTACGCCCGAAATCGCAAAGGTGAAGCTAATGTGCTCTATCGTGCTGTGATGCCCTGACTCAATCACATGCTCAATCAAGCGCATCACGCGCTCGGGAGGCGTTTTGTCGGCGAGGTACTCCTCCCAAATTTGCTGGGGTGTTTTTTCGCTGTAGCAGGTGCGCGCTGCAAGGTAAATTAGCCCCTTGTAGTAGCGCCGAATCACCTCGGGCTCGGGGAAGATCAGTGATACTTCCATTACGCCGCGCTTTGCCATACTACCCTTGTTCCCCCTAAGTGGGGCGACTCCTGCGGTACTTCGTTCCGACTTGCGCCAGTTTAGTCCTACATTTTGTGGTAGTTGAGGCGCATCACGGATGCATGGGGCTTGCTACTGAAACGCGCTGCAGTCCCGAAGCCAGCACACCAAAGCCAGGCGCGTAAAACGCGATGGCTGGGGCTTCGGTAATAAGGATGCCTACGGCGTCGGTGAGTGTCTGCTCCAGTTCGATAATCTGTGCGGGTTGGATGGCGTAGGGGATGTGCGCTACCTCGGCGCGATAGAGTTCGTCGCGGTAAACAGTGAACAGGGTGTAGCGTTCTACTAAGAAATGCTCCAGCGTATCGGGGCGGGTTTCCTTGGGTGTGCCCTCAATGGCATAGTGCACGCGGGCGTAGGCGGAGACTCGCCCCCGACGACGGGTTTCAAACAAGATCTGGTCGGGAGCGGGTTTGTGCCAATGCATGCGGGCGTAGTAGTACGGCAATCGCCAGAAGCGTCGGGCGACCCACACGCCGAGCCGATGCGCCGCATCTAAGCTGAAGAACCACACCCCACGCTGCTCACCATAGCGCACATAAGTGCGGATGTTTGCTTCGGGGAAATCGAACAGTTTGGGAATTGGGGGCAACCACACAGGGCGCACGTAGGTCATCATAAACGGCACAAACCCAACCCATGCATAGCCGTCGTAAGTGTCTATTTGCAGCGGCTCGGGGATGAGTGGGCGCAGAGTCTCGGGCAGCACGCGCCAGTGCACAAACAGCAGGTGCTGCCAGCGCATGCTTAGCACAGGACGCCATGCACCCTCATCTATCGGAGGCACTCGGTCTCGCTGCAGCGTAGCCATTGGCTCAGCTTCCCTCGCACACGCGCTATTAGCCAGTATACCCCCTCGACGAGCCACACAAGTGGAGGCACGCTTAGGGGGCGTGTTAGCCAGCCGTAGCCCAGCTGCTCACCGATAAACAGCACAGCACGCCCTGCTCGCAAGATGCGTCCATCGGCAGTGATGACATGCAAAGCGCGCTGAAGTGATTCGAGCGAAACCTGCTGCACCAGTTCAGGTGGAGCGCTCTGGAAGGGCACAATTCGGAACCGCCCTTGGGTGTCGCGTCGGCGCACTTGTGCCACAACCCACGCGCAAAAGCCACATGCGCCATCCCACAGCAGCCAATGGTGCGCATCCTTGGGCGTTGCCATCCCCGTAATAAATACGCGCGCGGGGCTGGCAGGGTTGCCAGCCCCATACCGCGCGACCTCTGCAGAAGTCCGCGCTTAGCGGATGCGTCGGCGCAACCCAATCAACCCAGCCAAGCCTGCACCCAGCGCCAACAAGCTCGCTGGCTCAGGCACCCAGTCTTGCTGCACCAACAGCAACGAAGCGGTATCCGTACCGGGCGCAGGACCTGAGATGGACAAGCTGAAATCCTCATACACGGTTACATCGCTTGCAGGCGCTGGCAGGGAAACAGGCAGCGACACAACGATCGGGCCACTGCCCGTGATCGTGTCCGTCTGGTTGTACAGGATAGCGTTGTCGGCAGTGCGTACAACCTTCTTCTGCCAGGTGATCTGAGCACTCCCTTGCAAGAAAGCAGAAATGACAAAGTTGAACCCCGTCAGCTGCCCACCCGCTGTGGCTTGAATTCGGTAGGTAGCGCTGTAACTAGCGTTAGTAAAACTTGTGCCATCACCTACCAAGATGGGATGCGGGTTGCCCGCAGCTGTCAGGAAGGTCACCTGGGGCAAGGGGTTGACAAACACTTGGGCTGGTACCGAAGTCTGGACACCACCAGGGTTCAGCACACCCTGACTCTGGATTATTATGACATTCCACTGCGCGTATGCACCTGCAATCAGCGCGCTTACCGCAACTGCTAGCAATACCCGTCGCATAGTATCCTCCTTTCCGATGTTGTGGTGCGGCCCTGGAGCGAACAGGGCCAACTTCTTGGGGCAACAGCGATTGCCCCTGCGCAGCTTCGGGCCGCACGTATGCGCATGTACATTATACCACAATCTTTTCAACGTCGCCCACTATAGCGCGTGGTTTCAAGTCGATACACTTCTGCCAGTCCGTGAAACGGGTTGGTGCGCCATGCCTTCTTGAGCTTGAGAAGCGCGAACTTGAGCGTTTTCGCGGCTGCTTGCTTGGAAATCCCCATCCGCTTGCCGATTTCGCGTAAGGTCAAGCCGTTCAGGTATTGCTCGCACACGTAGCGCTGGCGCGGAGTCAGCTCCGCCCGCTGCAGCAAGCACTCCATCTCCACTCGTTCCAGATAGGCGATGGCGCGTTGCTGCGTGTCCAAAAGCTCCCCCAACTGCGCATGCAATTTGCGGTGCCGACGTAGTTTGCGTTCAAAGGAGTCTTCGCGCGTGAACGGATACTCGCTATTGCGTTCCGATGCAATCAAAAACTCCAGCTCCTTGGCTTGCATTGCCTTGCCTCCATCTTTGTAGGATGAGGCGGTAGACATTTGTATACCTCATGCCTACCCTTTAAGCAACCGCCTTAGGGTTAGGTAAAATCGGCACGATGCGCGTGCTGGTCAGTGATGCGATCGCAGAGGAAGGGCTGGCGGTGCTGCGCCAAGCCGCTGAAGTGGACTATCACCCCAACCTGCCTCGTGAGACGCTTCTGCAGATTATTGGCGCATATGACGCGCTGATGGTACGTTCGCAGACGCGCGTGGACGCCCCTGTGATTGAGGCAGGCGTGCGCCTCAAAGTGATTGGGCGCGCTGGCGTAGGCGTGGATAACATTGACGTGGAAACCGCCACGCGCCGCGGCATTGTGGTGGTCAACTCGCCTGAGGGCAACACAATCGCAGCGGCGGAGCTTACAATGGCGCACCTACTGGCGCTGGCGCGCCACATTCCGCAAGCGGATCGCTCGCTTCGCGCAGGAGAATGGCAACGCACGCGGTTTGTGGGCGTGGAGCTTTCGCGCAAGACGCTGGGGATCATCGGCTTAGGCAAGATCGGGCGCGAGGTGGCGCGCCGTGCACGAGCATTTGGCATGCGCGTGCTCGCCTATGACCCCTACGTGGCAGAGTCGCAGATGCGCCAAGTCGGAGCAGAACCCGTCACGCTGGAGACACTCTTGCGCGAGAGCGATTTCATCAGCCTTCATGCGCCGCTGACACCTGAGACACGCAATCTGCTCAATCGCGATACGCTCGCGCTTACCAAGCCTGGTGTGCGGATTGTGAACTGTGCGCGGGGTGAGCTGATTGATGCCGACGCCTTAGCTGAGTTCATTGAGTCGGGGCATGTGGCGGGCGCTGCGCTCGATGTGTTTCCAGTGGAGCCACCTCCTGCTGACCTCAAGCTCTTGCACCAGCCGCAAAATGTGCTGACACCTCACTTGGGGGCATCCACAGTTGAGGCGCAGGTTAAGGTGGCTATCGATGTGGCAGAGCAGATTGTAGCGGTATTGCAGGGCAAGGCGCCGCGCAGCCCCGTGAACCTCCCCCCAATTCCTGCGGAGCTGATGGCGCGCGTTGAGCCGTACCTTCAGCTTGCGGAGCGAATGGGAATTTTGCATAGCCAGCTCGCAGACGCGCCCGTTGAGCGCGTGCACGCTATATTCGCGGGCGAGTGGGGCGATTTGCCGTTAGATTTGATTGCACGCGCTGCGCTTGCAGGACTGTTTCGCGGCACCACGGATACCCCTGTCAACCTCGTGAACGCGCCGCTGATTGCCCAACAGCGCGGCGTGCACTTGGAGTGGAGCGTGCGCCCCGAAACCGAACTCTATCCTGATACGCTCACCTTGATTGCCTACACCTCGCGCAGCTCGCACAAGCTCACGGGCACAGTGTTCGGGCGCAGCGACCTGCGCATTACCCACTTAGACGACCTATTTGTGGACATCCGCCCCGAAGGGATTTGGCTAATGACTGAGCACCAAGACCGCCCTGGCATCATCGGGCGCGTGGGCACCGTGCTAGGCAACTACCAAGTGAACATTGCGGGGATGCATGTAGGGCGCGAGTCAGTAGGCGGGCGCGCGATTATGATCTTGCAGGTAGACAACCCCATCCCGCCAGAGGCATTTCGGCAGATCCAGCAGATGGAGGGTGTAGGCAACGCCCGCATCGTGACTTTTTAGGGGGCTGAGATTGTTCGCCCCCACCTACAGGTTCCCCTTTCCAAGGCAGAACCGAGGCATTTGCTAACCTTTTGGTTCCACGCGCAGGGTCTTTTCGTGGGTGTAGAGCGCAAAGCCTGCGGGCGCACCTTTGGGTTTGCGCACGTACTTACGCAGCGTGTAGTCCACCTCGACCACGCCTGCGTGTCTATCGGCGCTATGCTGCGCAGCCAACTTAGCGGCAAACTCTAAGGTGCTCTTGGGCACGCGCTCAGGTTGGTTATTGGTGCGGATGATCACGTGCGCGCCTGTGCCCGTGCGCACGTGCAACCACCAGTCGTTGGGCTTAGCAACGCGCGTTAGCAGGTAGTCGTTGGCTTGGGCATTCTCGCCTACCAGCACTTGGTAGCCGTCGGGGCTGAGGTGCACGCGGATTTTGTGCCCCTCAAAGGGGTCTTTTTCGGGACGCTTGGTGGGGGCAGGTGGCGCCTCGCGGAGCCAACCCTGTTGCTTGGCTTGCTCGTGCAGGGTGCGCAGAGTGGCTTCGTCGGTGGCTTGCTCGGCAGTGTGTAGGGTATGATGGAGCGCCGTGAGTTCCTCGCGTAGGCGTTCCAGGCGCGCCTGAAGTTCGCCGCGGCTTTCGCGAGCGCGTCGTGCCTTCTGAAAGTATCGCTCCGCGTTCTCAACAAGGCTCTTGTCGGGGTCGAGCGGGATTTCAATAAGGGGAGCGTCGGGTTGCGTGTAGTCGGGGGCGTGAAGCACTGTGGCGCCAGGGGATAGGCTATGCCCGAACGCCAAAATCAGCTCGCCGTAGAGCTGCCAACGGTCGGCTTGTTGGGTGTCGTGTAGGGCGCGTTCAAGGTCAGCAACGGCACGCTCGCGAGCCTGCAAAGCGCGGCGCAGGTTCGGTAGCAGCGTCTGACGCAAGCTCTCAAACTGTGCGTGCTGGATTCGCTCATGGAACGCCTGCTCCCACGCGAGATTGACGCTCGTGCGCACGTGCTGCCACTCAGCAGGAAGCTGTAAGCAACGGAAGGGGTAGGCGCCCAACGCGCGGCGCGTGGTGGGGTCGCGCACTATAACTGGCTCCCATAGCCCCTCACGCAGCCGGTACGCCCACTCCAAAATGCCAGATAGCCCCTGCGTCTGAGCAATTGCCTCCAGTTCGTCGGCAGTGAAACGGCTTAGCCCTTCTATGTGGGCTTGCCAGTCGCGCGGCTCGCCCATCGCGTGCCAGAGGGCGTACCAATCCTCATCGGTCATTGTGAGGGGATTGCGCAGCCCTTCTACGCGCGTAGGCGGCAGGCGATAGGGATCGCCTGCCCGAATCGGGCGCGCCTCGCTCTGGCGCGGCGATACCCACTTGATCGCGCTGCGAATTAGCCCCACTGGCTCTACCAAAATGACGTTGGAGTGCTTGCCCATTAGCTCCACCATCAGACGGTAGACGCCTTCGCGGGTTTGCACCTCCATTTGCACGATGCGGTCAAAGCCCACCAAGTGGCAGGCGCGGACGATGCCGCCCTCAATGTGCTTGCGCAGGCTCTGTAGGAATGGCGGCGGAGTGGGGGCATTTGGCAGTTTGCGACTGATGCAGTGCATGCGGGCAAACTGGGCATCTGCTGAGATGAGTAGCCAGTGCTCGGTGCGCTGGGCGTAGATGTTGAGCACAATCGTGAGCGGCTCGGGCTGGCGAATCTCTTGGATTCGCCCGCCAATAAAGAAGCCACGCTCGTGTAGCGTGGCGTAGAGGCTCAGGCTGTCAAACGGAATCGGCTTGGGCTGGCGCAAGGCGTTTCGCCCCCTGCGCGCTACCAGCGCACTTCAGCTTCGTAGAGAATGCGCGCCTGCTCATCGGGCAGGTCGCGGTTGCGCTTGTGAAGCACACGCACAACCGCATGGGTTGCCCCTTCTGGGATGGGCGTGCGGATGACCCGTCGCTCGCCAGGTTTGAGGCGCGTATCGTTGCCGTCAATCGCCGTATTGTCTGCCAGCAGGGTCTGGTGCTTGCCAACTTCCGTATCGCCGCGCATAAAGCGCGCCTCTACAATCGCCACAACATACTCTGGACCTGTGGGCACCGTGTGCCCCACCCACACGCTTTCGAGTTTGATTTGCAGCAGGTCGTCGCGTCGCTCATGGCTGATTTTGACGCCCTTCTGGAACATTTCGGGTGTGGCGCCTTCGAACTTATGCACGCGGGCTTTGCGGGCGGGCAAGCCCTCGCCCATGGCGATTGGTCGCTCCACGACGGGCATATGGCAGTTCACACATCCGTGGGGGTCTTTGCCCCATTCGCTTTGCTTATACCAGTCTACTGTGCCGAAAATCTCGTGGCAGGTGGCGCACATTTCCACCGTGCCAAACTTTTCGTTTTTCACGGTAGGGTGGGCGTCGGTTTGCGTGCCCAAAGTGCCGTGATACGCGCCATTGGCGTCTTGGTGGCAGCTGATGCAGTCGATGCCGTGGGCGCGTTCGTCGTTGCGCAGGGCGGGATGCTCGCCGAAGCCCTTGTGGAGGATCGGCTCTGGGGCGTGGCAGGGCAGGCACATTTTGAGTGTGCGATTGCGCGAGGCTTGCGCAAAGGTTTCGCTCTCCCATGCAGCGGCGTGGCGCGATTCCGCCCAATCGCGGGCTTCGTTCGGATGGCAGGTTTGGCAATCACCGCGCGTTTTGGGTAGGTCAGATACGCTGTAGGCGGGCGTTGCCCGCGCTGTGAACTTTGCCCCCACCAGCATCAGCGAAACGCCTACCAGCGAAACTCCCCAAACCGCCAGTACCCGCATAGCACAGCATAGATTCGCACTGGAGGCAAGGCATTCCTGCTACTCTACGCGAAAGCGAACGTTGCCGAAGCGCACCAGATCGCCTGCCTTAAGCGGTTGGCGGCTAATGCGCTGCTCGTTTACATAAGTGCCGTTGGTGCTGTTGAGGTCGTAGACGACAAGCGTGCCGTTTTCGATGGCGATTCGGGCGTGGTGGCGGCTGACGGTAGGATCGGGAATCACGAGGGCGTTGTCGGTCTCGCGCCCGATCGTCAGCCCCGCAGGGGGCACAGTGAAGCGTTGTCCTGCCAGCGCGCCGTCTAAGCCCACCAGTTGCGTAGCGGGGGCGACTACCACCACGCCTGCAGTGGCAGCAGGGAAAGGTGCGTAAGTGGTGGGTGTAGGCGCGGGAGGTGGCGTTGGGGTAGGAGATGGCGTGGTGGTTGGTGTGCATGCGCACGCGCCTGTGAGGGGGTCTTGAGGCTGCCCGCAGTAGGGGCAAGTGCCAGGGCGAGTAGGGAGCGGTGTGAGGGATGGGCGCGCTACATCACGCGGCGCGTATTGTGCCTGTCCCTCACGCAACAAAAACTGCAACTGAAACTGCCCAATCTGGAGCATATCGCCATCGTTGAGCAGAGTGGGTGTCGTGATGGTCTGCCCGTTCACCAGCAAGGGCGCCAGCGGCACCAGTGTGTAGCTACCGCCTGCCATTCGAATCTCAGCGTGGCGTGGGGCAACCTGAGGGTCGCCGCGCAACGGCACATCGGCTAACTCGTCGCGCCCCAAATATGCCCCATCGCGGTCAATGGGATACTCCTTGTACTCGTTGCGCCCATACAGTACACGCACCCATACCGAGCGTGTGAGCAGCTCCAGCAAGCCAATAAATAGCCCAATCCCTGCGCCAATTAGCGTAAGACCAACGGCACGCGAGGGTGCCCCCGCATCGTGCTCAGTGCCAGGAATAAAAGCGAGCCCCGACGCCATCATTAGCCCCAGCATATCAAACAACGCGCCCCCCAACCCGCCGCCGATTGCGCCGCCCAGCGCGCCGTTGCGCATCCGCTTGGGCGAGCGCGCCACCACACCTTCCGCAAACCCAATCGCCGCCCCAAACGCCATCCAGCCCAAAATCCGCCCGATAATCAACCCCACCACGGGCAATCCTTGGATTAGCACTCCAAAAATAATCTGCCCAACCGTTACGCCTATCCAGCCGCCCACGATGCCCACTAGCGCACCTAATGCTGTGCCCCGCGCGATGTGCTTGCCTGTGCCCAGCGATAGCCCTGACGCTAAGCCAATCATCGCGCCGATAAAGCCCCCAGCAACCGCTCCAAACAGCACCAAACGCCCCCAATCCACGCTGCGGCGGAGCGTATCATCGTAGAACGGCTCAAGTACGCTCCACCCCAGCAGCCCACCTACTGCGCCAAACAGCATCAGATAGATGAGCTTGGTCACCATATGCTATTCTGCCCGCAAGATGGTGTTGCCCATTTGAATTGTGTCGCCCGCCTTGAGGGGCGTAGGCGCCGTGATCCGAACCCCATTCACATAAGTGCCGTTGGTGCTGCTCAAGTCCTCTATCAATATCTGATCGCCTTGGCGGATGATTTGGGCGTGGCGGCGACTTACGCTCATGTCGTTGGTGAGCGCAATCGGATGGATTGGCTCGCGTCCGATGGTCATTAGGTCGCTGCTGAGGTCAAACACTTGCCCCGCGTGGGGACCCTGCACCACCACTAAGCGTGTGGCGGGCGCTGCGCCCATCGCTGCGGTTGAGGCAGTTGGAGGCACGCCTGCTGTCTCCAACGGGGGCAGGTCGGGCGAGGGAGCTGCTGCTGGGGTTGCGGCTGTGCCTGTGGTGGCTGCTTGGGGCAACTCCACGCCCAACTTGCTCATCGCTTGCTCCAACTGCTGAGGCTTTTGAGCTGCCAAACGTACTAAGAGCACGATTAGCCCTACTGCCAGTACCAGTGCAACGACGAACATCACAGTTGCCCCGATGCGGCTCGCAGGCGGGGCTTCCTCCGAAGCGACTTCGCGGGCAGTGCCTGTGCGCGGCTCAATCGTGGCAACCGTGCCACTAAGCGTAAGCTCAATCACGGGCACGCGCAACTCGCGCTCACGCTCCAACACGATCTCTTGCGAGGCTTTCTGGTCATCGCCATAACGAGCAATCACTTCCACTTTGCCTAGCGGCACCCGCTCGAACACCACTACCCCCTCTGCTGATGGTTCCAGCACGCGCGTTTGCTCATTGCCTTTGGCGTCTTTGAGGGTCACCAACGCACTCGCCACTGGCTTCCCCTGTGCCACAAGGTTTACTTGCACGCGCGCCACATGCGTCCAGCGGTCGCTGGTAAGCTCCGTTTTCTCCTTTAGGCTGGCAACCTCCAGTTGCGCGAGGTTGCCCGTTTTCGCATCATACACCCACAGCGTTTGCGCGTTTTCTGGTAGCTTGACGATAGCGCTGGTGTCGCTAATCTTTTGCGGAGCGCCAAAGGGCTTGCCTGCCTTGTCTTCTGCCCACCACCAGCGCTCACCTGCTTGGGAAAAACTAAGCGTGGTTTCACGCACTTTGGGAGCAGGCTCAGATTTCGGCGCAGGTGAGGATGCAGGCTGCTTCTCCGCTTGCGCCGCCCCTAAGCTTATCGTTAGCGCCGTACACACGACAAACAGTCTGATCCGCATATAACCCTTAGATTCTTTTGCGGGTTCGGTGTTCCTGCCCTGAGAGTGCCTTTAAGTGTTTCAAAACCTTTCACCAAACGCGAATTTTCCTGCAAAATCCCTCTAATCTGCTGCAGGAGTGCATTCGTGGAGCCAGTATAAATTACTGCCCCTGAAAGCAGGAGCAATCCGCAAGCAGGAGGCTCGGGATAGAGTTCAGGGGGTTGGCGGTGAGCGGATGCTTAGCGGCAGAACATATGCAGATGCCACAATCTACGTTGTGGATGACGATCCGAGCGTGCGAGAATTCATTCATGCGCTTTTGTGCGAGGCGGGGTACCAGCGAGTGGTCGAGGCGCGGAGTGTGACGGAGGCTGTTCGGCTGATTTCAACGGTTCGCCCCGACCTTGTCTTACTCGACTGGCACTTAGGCCAAGAGGACGGCAGCGAAGTCATTCATGCATTGCGTACAGCCTACCCCGAGGAAATCATTCCTGTGATTGTGCTAACTGCGGATCCTGCGCCTAGCGTCAAGCACCAAGCCCTACGCGCAGGTGCCTCCGATTTTCTGCACAAGCCCTTGGAAGTCGCCGAGGCGCAGCTGCGGGTACGCAACCTACTGGAGATTCGGCGACTACATGCGACGCGCACCCGCGAATTGGAGTTGGCACGGCTGGAAATCTTGGAGCGCTTAGCACGTGCAGCCGAATGTCGCGATGACGCAACGGGGCAGCACATCATTCGGGTTGGACGTCTTAGCGAACAAATTGGTCGTGTGCTAGGGCTAAGCGAGGAGCAGTTGTTCCAGCTGCGTCATGCAGCCCCGCTTCACGACATCGGCAAGATAGGCATTCCCGATGCCATTTTGCTCAAGCCCAGCGCCTTGAGCCGCGAAGAGTGGGAGATAATGAAGCGGCACACTGAGATCGGCGCGCGCATCTTGTCTGATTGCCCCTACCCGGTGGTGGAGATGGCACGCCAGATTGCGCTCACGCACCATGAGCGTTGGGATGGGCAAGGCTATCCGCAAGGGCTGCACCGCGAGCAGATCCCGTTGTGGGGGCGAATCGTTGCCGTTGCCGATGCGTACGACGCCATGACCAACCCGCGCCCCTATCGACCCGCGCTAAGCCACGAACAAGCCGTCGAGATTATTCGCGCCGAACGCGGACGCCAGTTTGACCCGCTTGTTGTCGACGCCTTTCTGGAGCCTGTGACCTTCGTGAGCCTGTCGCCCAAGGAGGAGACGCCATCCGGTATTTAGCGATTGACCCAGGTACCCACAAGGCGGGCATAGCGATTGCCGAACGCGTGGCGGAGCGGTGGCACGTGCTGTTCCGTGCGATCGTGCCGCTGGAGCAGCTGTGCGCCACCCTGGAGCAGGTAATCGCGCAGTACGCGCCTCAGCGGTACTTAGTAGGGGCAGGCACAGGCGTAAAACGCCTCCTGCCCCACCTGCAAACTTGGTTTCCCCACATCTTGTGGGAGCTGGTGCCAGAGCACGATACTACGCTGCAAGCCCGCCGCTTATACTTTGAGCATCACCCCCCACGCGGTTGGCGACGCCTGCTGCCCGAAGGGCTGCGCATACCCCCAGAACCGTACGATGATTACGCTGCATTAGCGCTCATCTACCGCGCCGCCTCCGAAGCGTGAGGTATAATCTTTGCAGATGAACCGACACGACCGACCCACCAGTCGACGCGATTTCCTCCGCGAAGGACTACGCTCCCTGGTGCGCGCAGGATTTGGGGGTGTGTTCGAAAAGCTGGAGCGGATGGGCGAACTGATGGAGCGCGGCGAACCCAAGCCTGCTCCCCTGATGCCCGTGCTAAGCTGCGAAACCCGCACCCTACACCCCCTGCTGGAAACAGGGCAACTGACCCTTGAGAGTTGCTGCGCGTTGCTGCGCGACCTAGACATCCAAGGCATTAGCCTTAGCAGTCGCCATCTGCAAAGCCTGCATCCGCGCTACTTAGAGAACCTTCGTGAGACCTGCTATCGGCACAACCTCGCCATTACAGGCGTGATGGTGAGCGAACCCGTCAACCTCAACGACGAGCCGAGCCTCAATCGGCGACTGGAAGAAGCCATAGAGTACCTGCAAGCAGCCGCCGTGATAGGCGCGCCCTTGATACGGTTGCACCTCAGCGGAGAGCGCGAGGACGAACTGTTTGAGCGCTCCGCGCACTGGCTGCAACGACTGCTCCCCGAAGCGCGACGACGGCGCGTGCGAATCACCATCGAAAACCGCGAAGGCATCGGGCGACGCCCTGAGCTACTTATAAGCCTCATCCGTGCCGTAGACCCGCGCTGGGTTGGCGTATGCTTAGATTTTGGGCACGGCGACCCTGAGCGTATCTACGACGCAACCCGCTTGCTTGCCCCCTACGCTTTCCACGTACACGCCAAAAGCCACGCCTTTGACCCCCGCGGCGAGGAAACCAGTCTCGACTACGGGCGTCTCTTGAGCAGCTTGCGCCTCGCCAGCTATGTCGGCGCGCTCTCGATTGAGTACTTCGGCGAGGGCGACCTGCTAGACGGCATCCGCAAAACGCGCGACATGATCCGACGCTACTGGCGCGCCTACTAGGCGATGGAGATTTTAGAGCGCGTGCGCGCCACCATTCGCGAACGCCACCTGCTGCCCCCCGAAGGCGGCGTGGTGATTGTAGGCTACTCAGGCGGTGCTGACTCTACCGCCCTACTGCATCTACTAACGCGCCTCCAAGACGAGCTGCGGATTTGTGTGCACGCCGCCCACCTGCATCACGGCATGCGCACCGAAGCCGACGCCGATGTGGAAGTCTGTCGGCAGGTGTGTACCACCTTAGGCGTGCCGTTGCATGTTGAACGCGTTGATGTGCCCGCGCGAGCGCGTGCCCAAAAAATCTCCCTTGAAGAAGCAGGGCGCAACGCCCGCTATGAGTTCTTCGAACGACTGGCAGACGAATTGGGCGCAACCGCCGTTGCCCTCGCCCACACACGCGACGACCAGATCGAAACCATCCTCATCAACCTGTTGCGAGGCACAGGTCCACGCGGGTTACGGGGGATGCCCTACAAACGCGACCGCATTATCCGCCCGTTGCTGGATGTGTCGCGCGAGCAAACGCACCGCTACTGCGCCGACCACAACCTGCCCACGGTGTTCGACATCACAAACTTAGACCCCCACCAGATGCGCCGTCGCGTACGGGCAGAGCTGATTCCTGTGCTACGGGCAATCGCGCCTGCTTTCGAGCGCCACCTGCTCCGCTTAGCAGCAATTGTAGAAGCCGAAGAGGCATGGTGGGCAGACGAAATCCAGCGCGTGCTGGCACAACTGAGTAGCACTGCGTCTCACCCACAGGTGTTGCCGCGAGCCGATTTTGCCCACTTGCACCCTGCAGTGCAGCGGCGCGTATTGCGCGAGTGGTTGCGCCCGCATGTGGGCACGCTCAATCTACCCCCGTTTGAAATCCTCGAGGCAATTCGCCATGCAGCGATGCAGGGTGAGCGCACCTCATGGCAACTTAGCCCCACTTTGCGCCTGACCACCGACCCTAATGCCCTGACGCTCCACCATGCGTCTGCCGAACCCGCGCCCTATGAGTACCCCGTAGTGCCCGAAGCTCCCACCTATATCCCTGAAGCAGGTGTGTGGCTGGAGGTGCGCCTACTCGCTACCGACGCTGTTCCCGCCAACTGGCAAGCTCTTCCTACGGAGGCGTTCCTAGATGCTGATGCCGTTCAGGGTATGCTGCGTGTGCGCAACGGGCGCACAGGCGAGCGGTTCCAACCACTAGGGATGCCCGCGCCCAAAAAGCTCAGCGATATCTTCACCGATCGCAAGGTGCCCCGCGCAGAACGCTGGCGACTGCCCTTGCTATGTGATGACGCAGGCGTTCTCTGGATTCCCACCTACACGATTGCCGAGCGCGCCAAGATAACTCCGTCTACGCAGCGTGTGCTGCACGCACGCCTTTACCGAAACGATGCAGAACGATAAACGTCCATCCTTTGGGATGGAACGGGCGCTAGCAATGGAGGAGCGCTACGCTGGAGCGGTAGGCTCTGTGCTCACGGATGAGCAACTGGCAGCGAAAGCCCGTGCAGGAGACACAAGCGCCATGGAAGAACTTTACCTGCGCTACCGCCAGCCCATATTTCGGATAGTCTACCGCTCCACGCGCAACGCCGATGAAGCGGAAGACATTGTGCAGGAAGTGTTCCTCAAAGCGTTTGAACGCCTGCACACCTTCCGCGAGCAGAGCCGCTTCAGCACATGGCTGATGCGCATTGCGCTGAACCTATGCACAGACCGTGCGCGCATGCGCCAACGACGCCAGCTGCTTGTGGAGCGCGAAGCAGAACATCGCCTCGCATGGAGCCACCCTAAACCGCCCGACCCACTGGAAAGCGTACGCCGGTACGCCTTCGAGGAAGCATTCTACACTGCATTGCATCAGCTGCCCGCCCATCACCAGCAGCTGATCATCATGCGCGATTTGGAAGAAATGGATTATGAGCAAATCGCCGAGATCCTCGGCGTGAGTGTTGGCGCGGTGAAGCTGCGGGTGATGCGGGCGCGCCGCGCCTTCAAAGCCAAACTGGAGCCTTTGTTGCGTGCGATAGGTGAGATAGAATGAGACGGTACTGCGATCAGTTTGAGGCATATTTGGCAGGCGAGCTTGAGACCCTGCCTGAGGCGGTACGCGCCCATGCGGCACGCTGCGCGCGCTGTCAACGCGCGTTGCAGCTAGAGCAGACATATCGCCGTGTGGTGGGGGCAGTGCGCGAGACACCTGTGCCTGCCACCACCCTCGCGTGGGAGCGCATTCAGGCGCAGCTAAATGCGCGCGCCGCGGTGCGTACGCGCCCGATAGTATGGCGCTATGCACCCGCATTTGGGCTAACGGCGATGGCGTTCGTGGGCTTGAGCCTACTGTTGCTTACGCGCCCCTTGGAGCCAACGCCCGACAGCGCTACGCCAGCGCCCAAAGCGACATCGCCTGCCCTCAAGCACGCGCTTCCTTTAGGCACACGTCTATTGGACTACAGTACGCAGCTGACGGGGCGACCTTCAGCACCCGTCTCCACAAGGCCCCGCATAGCAGGCTCTGCGTCCTTGGGAACGCCACAAACGCGCAGGGTAACCCATCCCCCGCATGCTGCGCGCACGCGCATCGTAAAGCCACTGCCAAAGCGTGGGAACAACGGTTCGGCACGCCTAATCGCGCGCCAAAGCTCCACTGACAAACCTGCCTTGTTTATAGCAGGCGTGCCAAAAGTAGAAAGCCCGCCCCTGAGCCAGTTCGAAGTCGCCTCTGCGACAGAGGTTGACTACTTGCCGCTTCAGTATGAGATGCCATCGGAGCAATCATCCGAGAGTGGGGATAGCGAGCATGCGATGGTTGGTTCTTTTTAGCCTGATTGTGTGGACATTTGCTGCCTTTGGGCAGCAGCTTTCTCTGTTGGAGCGCGCCAACCAAGAGGTGAATCGCGTGGTGGAGCGTGCCCTGCCCGCCGTGGTAACAGTTGAGGTAAGCCATGGCGGGCGACTATTGCGCGGCAGCGGGTTCATCATAGACGCCGACGGTCTGGTGGTATGCGCCGCAGAGGTGGTGCGCGCCCACCCACAGGCAACCGTTTATCTTTATAACGGGCAGCAACTCGCTGCGAGTGTGGCGGGGGTAGATAACATTACGGGTTTGGCATTGCTACGGGCGAACGCTTCCTCGCGTTTGCCTGCCCTCAGCTGGGGCGACTCTGAGCGCGTGCTCATCGGCGCTGCGGCAATCCTAATCGGCAACCGCAGTGGCTTAGAGGGTAGCGTGACGGTGGGCACGATAGGGGGCAAAGACCGCGTGGGGGTTCGCCGTGACAATCAGCGGATGGTGCTGCTGTTGCAGTTCAACGGCACGGTTGGTCCCGGCGAGCAAGGCGCGCCACTGCTGGATATTCAAGGGCGCGTGATTGGCGTGATTGTGGGCGAGCTGGCGCCCGTGGAGGGCGTCCCCGCAGGCGGAACGGGGATCGTGGGCTTTGCAATCCCTGCTGAAATCGCTCAGCGTGTGGTCAACGAGCTGCGCACGAAGGGGCGTGCCGAATACGCTTGGCTGGGGATCGACTATCAAGGCTTGCCTACAGGCGTCATCGTGCGCCGCGTGTGGCCCAACAGCCCTGCGCAAGTAGCAGGTATCCAGCCGGGTGACATTATCACGCAGTTTGGCGATAAGCCTGTGCGCACCGTAGTAGACCTCACACGCGCTCTCTACTTCGCCCAGCCCAATCAGCGCGTGTCTATCACTATCCTGCGAGAGGGGCAACCTATCACGCTCACCGTAACCTTAGGCAAGCAATCGCTGTAGCTGCTACCTTAGCGCACGGGATCGTCGGTGATAATCGCATCCACGCCGAGCTGCGTTAGCTCGCGCTTGCGCGCGGTGTCGTTCACTGTCCACACAACAATCTTCTTGCGCTGCCGACGCGCCTGCTGAATAACAGCAGCGTCCACCAGTGAATGGTGGGGGTGGAGCGCTTCGTAGCGGATGCCCCAACGCCGCCCATCTTCGCGCAGCATGTGTGGCGTGTATTGGCTAATCAGCACGCCTAAACGAACCCTGCGCGACTCTTCGGTGAACCACCGCAAGGTGTCCAAACTGAACGAAGAAATCAGCACATAGGGCACTAGCTGGAACTCTTCAATCAGTGCCAGCACTGTGCGCACAATCGGGCGGTCGGCGTCATAGAAGGTTTTCATATCCAAGTTGTAGCGCGTGCGGTTGCCGAACGCCTCGAACACCTCGCGCAGGGTGGGCACGCGCTCGCCCGCGTACTTGCTGCCGAACTTGATGCCCGCATCATACCGCTGGATCTCCGCGGCACTGAGCTGGCGCACATCTCCCTTGCCGTTGGTAGTGCGTTCCAAGGTGGGGTCGTGGATCACCATCGGTACGCCGTCGGCGCTGGGCGTGATGTCCAACTCAATGCCATCGGCGCCCATCTCCAGCGCAAGGCGAAACGCTGAAAGTGTGTTTTCGGGCGCGTGCATACTAGCGCCCCGATGCGCGAAAATTAGCGGCCGCCCTGACTGCCAGAACCGCATCCCTCGCGTTTACCCCTCAGGCGTGATGTTGATGGTAAGCACGGGGCAGGTGGGATGGCGTACCACTTTTTCCGTCACGGAGCCAAATACCCAGCGTCGCCAACCCGTGCGCCCATGCGTGGCGATGACAATTAGGTCTATGTCCTTCTCCTTCTGATAGCTAATAATCTCGTCTGCAGGATCGCCCCACACGACGCTGGCGAACACCGTTAAGCCTTCTGGGATGCGCTGAGCGATCAGTTCTTGCATAGATCGTTCCGCTGCTTCCCGCAGCTCACTTTCGTACAAGGTCACCTCCACATTTACCGGTACGGGCACCACATGCAATGGCGGCACCACATGCAGAATGTGCAGCTCCGCATCGAAATGCTGCGCTAACGCAACTGCCATATCGAGAGCTTTATAAGACGGCTCACTGAAGTCTGTCGGCGCCAAGATTTTCTTGAATGGAAACCGCATCGTTCGCCTCCTGCGTCGATTCTACCTCTTGGAGATTGGCTATCGTGTTCGCTTCTGGTGACCACTGCCTCTTGCCAACACTCAGGTAGAATCTCTGTATGCAAACTATTCGCACAGGAGGCATTGCTTGATGGTTCGCGTGCGCTATGCACCCAGCCCCACAGGGATGCCCCATGTGGGCAACATTCGCACCGCCCTGTTCAACTGGATTTTCGCACGCCGTCACGGAGGTAAGTTCATCGTCCGAATCGAAGACACCGACCGCAACCGGTATGTAGAAGGCGCCGAGCAAGCGATCCTCTACTCGCTGCGCTGGCTGGGGTTAGATTGGGACGAGGGTCCCGAAGTCGGCGGTCCGCACGCACCGTACTACCAATCGCAGCGACTGGAAATCTACCGACGGATTGCCCACCAGCTCGTCGAGGAGGGCAAGGCGTACAAGTGCTTCTGCACGCAAGAGGAGCTGGAGCAGATGCGGGCACAGCAACGCGCAGCGGGCGCCGCTGCCACGATGTACGACCGCCGCTGCCGCAACCTGTCGCCCGCCGAAGTCAAAGCCCGCGAAGAAGCAGGCGTTCCCTACGTGATTCGCTTCAAGATGCCCCTCGAAGGCACAGTAGAATATGAAGACCTGATTCACGGACGCACCGTGTTCCAGAACAAACTCACGGACGACTTTGTAATGCTCAAGTCCGATGGCTACCCCACTTATCACTTGGCAAGTGTCGTGGACGACCACCTGATGGGAATCACGCACGTGCTGCGCGGTGATGAGTGGATTTCCAGTATGCCGCGTCACTTGAACCTCTACCAGGCGTTGGGCTGGGAGCCGCCGAAGTTCGCCCATTTGCCCCTATTGCTAGGACCAGACAAGCAAAAACTCTCCAAGCGACATGGCGATGTGGAGTTTACAGAGTTCATTCGCAAGGGCTACCTGCCCGAAGCGATGTTCAACTTCTTGGCGCTGTGCGGCTGGAACCCCGGCGACGACCGCGAAATCCTCTCGCGCGAGGAAATCATCGAGCTGTTCAGCCTCGAGCGCGTCTCAGATAACCCGTTCGTGTTTCACCACGACAAGTTGCTGTGGATGAACGGCTACTACATCCGCCATCTGCCCAAGGAAGAACTTATAGAGCGATGCCTGCCTTATCTGCAAGAGGCAGGGCTTGTGCCGAAAGAGCTGGACGCGGAGACGCGCGCCTATGTGGAGAAGGTAGTGCCGCTGGAGCAGGAAAAGATGAAACTGCTCAGCGACGCGCCAAAGCTGCTAGATTTCTTCTTCATGGACAACTACCCGATTGACGAAGCAGCAGTGCGCAAGTGGTTTGGCGAGCCGCACATCCCGCAGATGCTGGAGGAGCTCATCCGCCGCTACGAGGCACTGGAGCCGTTTACCGCGCCCGAGATTGAGCGTGTCACGCGCGAGGTAGCTGCGTGGCTGGGCGTAAAAGGTGGCGAGGTGATCCACCCCGTGCGCGTGGCGCTCAGCGGGCGCACTACAGGGCCAAGCCTGTTTGAGATGATTGAGGCATTGGGCAAGCAGCGCACCCTGCAACGCCTGCGCCGCGCCCAAAGCTGGGTGTTTCGGAAGTAAAGTGGAATAGCGGCTAAAGCCGCTCCTGTGCAAACAAAGCCCGCCTACGTGGGCTACCCGTAGCGTCGGCGTCTCGCCGACGCTACCCAACCTCCCTGTCATTCCGAGCGCAGCGAGGAATCTTAGACCCCTCGCTCCGCCGGGGTGACGGAGGGACTCGCTGCATTCGAAGTAACAACAGCAGTTAGCCAAGGGCGATGGAAATCCTACGCACAGTCGAATCGGTTCGGGAATGGGTGCGTCGGCAGCGCGCGCAAGGGCGCGCCATCCACTTCGTGCCCACCATGGGCTACTTCCACGAGGGGCACTTGAGCCTCATGCGTCGCGCCAAAGCCGACGGCGGCGCAGTAATCGTCAGCATCTTCGTCAACCCGCTGCAATTCGGACCCCACGAAGACTACGCCCGCTACCCACGCGACTTCGAGCGCGACCGCCAGATGGCAGAATCGGTCGGCGTGGACGCCATCTTCTACCCCGAAGTCGCGGAAATGTACCCCGAAGGCTTCCAAACCGAGGTGCGCGTCAAGGAGCTTTCCAAGCCGCTGTGCGGCAAGTCGCGCCCAGGGCACTTCGAGGGCGTAGCGACGGTAGTGCTGAAACTGTTCAACATCGTAACGCCCGATCGCGCCTACTTTGGGATGAAAGACTACCAGCAACTGCGCATCATCCAGCAACTGGTGCGCGACATGAACTTGCCCGTAGAGATTGTGCCCTGCCCCATCGTGCGCGAGCCAGACGGGTTGGCGATGTCCTCGCGCAATGTTTACCTCTCTCCTGAGGAGCGTGCTGCCGCCACGGTGCTGTACCGAAGCCTGCAGTGGGCACAGGAGCAAGTAGCAGCGGGCGAGCGCAATGCCCATGCCCTGCGCGAGGGCGTTTACCAGCGCATCGCCGCCGAACCGCTGGCACGCATCGACTATGTGGAGGTCGTTGACGCCGAAACGCTCCAACCCGTAGAGCGGATTGAACGCCCCACGCTGATTGCCGTGGCAGCCTTTTTCGGCACGGCGCGGCTCATCGATAACACGCTCGTAAGCCCCTAACGGGCAGCCCGCAGCGCCGCTGCCGTCTCCTCAGGCAAGGTATCGTTGATGAATACGCCTGCGCCCGACTCGGAGCCTGCCAAGTACTTGAGCTTGTCGCGTGTGCGATGGGGCGGATAAAACTCTATATGAAACTGCCAGTAGGGGTGTTCCGCGCCGTCGGTAGGGCGTGGGTGCTGCGCCATAATGTATGGCAGCGAGAAGCCCCACAGGGCATCATACCGCTGCAGTACATCTTTGAGCAAGTGGGCTAACGCCGTCAGCTCGCGCTCGGTCAAATCCAGCAGATCGCGACGCGGCTCCAGAGGCACCAAGTACACCTCATACGGATAGCGGGCAAAAAACGGCACGAAAGCAAGCCAATTCCCAACTTGGCTCACCACGCGCGTGCCCTCCGCTTGCTCACAGCGAGCGATCTCTAGCAGCAGGTTGCTTCCTGTGGAGTCGTAGTGGCGTCGCATAGCCTCCAGTTCGCGCTCGATCTTAGGCGGGATGAACGGGTAGGCGTAGATTTGCCCATGCGGGTGCGTCAGCGTCACGCCGATTTCGCGCCCCTTGTTCTCAAAGATGAACACATACTGCACCTCTGGACGTGCCCCTAACTCGGCATACCGATCGCGCCACACATACAGCAGCTGCTCAATCCGCTCCACAGGCAACTCGGCAAGGGTGGTGTGGTGGTCGGGCGTGTACAGCACGACTTCGCACACGCCATAGGCGGGCTGCACAGGCGAGAACGGCGTGGGCGCTACCGCAGGCGTTGGCGGCTCGCGCCACAGCGAAGGGAAGCGATTCTCAAACACCACAATCTCATAAGTCGGCTCAGGTACTTCGGTGGGCGTGCTGTTAGGGCGCGTAGGGCAGAAGGGGCAATATTCAGGAGGGGGGTGGTAGGTGCGCTCCTGCCGATGAGTGGCAGTGATGACCCACTCTTGCAGCAGCGGATGCCAGCGCAACTCCGACATGCTATGCCAGAGGATACCTAAGGGCACGCCATGCGGGTGAGGTATTCTTTCGGAGGGGAACGGTATGCGGGGCGTAAATCGGGGCTTCACGCTTATCGAGCTGCTGGTGGTGATTGCAATTATCGCCATACTCGCCGCGACCTTGTTCCCTGTGCTGACGCAGGCGCGGGAGCTTGCGCGTCAAGCCAGCTGCGAGTCAAACCTGCGCCAAATCGGACAGGCGTTCTGGATGTACCTTCAGGACTACGACGAGAGAATGCCCGACCGACGCGACCTCAAGCAAGCGCTGGGCTATCGCCCGTGGAGCAGCTGGCCTCCCTCTGACCCGCGCTGCGGTTGGGCAGGCATCGTGCTGGAGCCATATGCGCGCGAGTGGCACATCTGGAACTGCCCTAGCGTGGCGGGAAGCATCATGGGCGAAGTGGTGCAAGTACGCCAGCAAGTAGACGCCCACCGCGTCACACACTACTGGATGTGGCGCTTTGACCGCATTAACGACCCCGTACCGCCCGATAACTTTTGGGGCAAAACCCCTGAACAAGCCGTTGCCGATTTGCAAGCCAACCCCAGCCCGTTCTACTCGCGCCCAGAAGGGATCGCCGATGTGGAACTGGTGGTAGACCCCTACTTTCCGCGCACGATTAGCACCGTAGAGCCTGCCCTGCGCGGACGCGCCGTACATCGCGGGGGACGCAACCGCCTGTTCCTCGACGGGCACGTGAAGTGGCTACGTGATATCCGCACGGAGTAGCCCCCGCGCCAAAAGCGGGTACACTAATCCCTAAAAAAGGAGGTATAGGCGCTTGCGAGGGATTATCATCGCTGGTGGCTTCGGTACACGCTTACGCCCACTCACCCTTCGCCGACCCAAGCCTCTGATTCCTGTGGCGAACCGCCCGTTTTTGGAGTACCAAGTCGCACAGCTCAAGGCGGCAGGGGCGGATGAAATTGTGTTTGCCACCAACTACTTGGCTGACCGCATCGAGGCGCACTTTGGCGACGGTAGCCGCTTCGGCGTACGGATGCGCTACGCCGTCGAGACCGAACCGCTGGGCACCGCGGGGGCAATCCGCAACGCCGTAGAGGGCTTGCCACCCGACCGCGCGATTGTGTTCAACGGCGATATCCTCACCGATTTTGACATCGGCGCCATCGTGCGCCAGCATATTGAAACCCGCGCGCAAGTGACCTTGACACTGTATCGTGTGCGACGCCCGCACCCCTACGGCGTCATTCAAGTCGCTGCCGACGGGCGCGTGCAAGCATTCATTGAACCCACCGAGGAACAGAAGCGCGCCGCCGATCGCGGTGAACCAATGGAGGGTAGCGACTTTATCAACGCAGGCATTTACATTATTGAGCCAGAGACGCTGGTGCGCATTCCTTTGCGCCCCTGCTCGATTGAGCGCGAGTTTTACCCGCAGATTTTGGCAGAGGGCGTGCCCGTGTATGGCGTGGAGGGCAAAGGTTTCTGGCTCGATATTGGTCGCCCTGCGCAATACCTGCGTGCCACGCGCGCCTTGCTCAGCGGCGAGGTCAAGACCGCGCTGCCCCCTGCAGGATACCGCACCGAGCAGGGCTACTGGATCGGCGCGGAAGTGGACATCCAGCCCGATGCGGAAATCGAAGCGGGCTGCTCCATAGGGAACGGCGCTACGATTGAGTCGCGCGTACAACTAAGCGGCTACACGGTCGTGGGCGCGGGCAGCTCCATTGGAGGTGGGAGCGTGTTGCACGGCTGTATCATCGGCGAGCGCGTGCAAATCGGCGACGGCTGCCACTTAGAAAACTGCATCATTGACGATGAGTGCGTGATTGAACCACACGTACGCTTGCGCAACGCAGTGCTAGGCGCAGGCTCGGTGGTTCGGGCTTACAGCGCTGCGGAGGCGTAGCACTTGTGCGCTTAGCCTAGGGCGAGGTGCACACTCGCCCGCCTAGCGCGCCCACAACTTACGTGCCTGCCGATGTTTGGGGCGTCTGCAACGGCTCTACCCTAACAAGGCTGGCTAACTGCCCGTCAATGGCTATCGTCGCCAGCCCCACGCGCACGGCATAGGTAGGAAACCGCTGCAGCAAACAAAGTGTCACTCCAGGCACCAGCCCCAGCACACTGAGCTTGCGCCAGTGCCCATCGGCATCGTGGACAATCTGCACTACCCGCGCAGGCACACCCACGGGCAGCTGAGTTAAGGGGATTGCCGCCGAGGCTTGGGACGCCTGCGTTGAACCCACTGAATCAGTGTGCGCATCCATCGTGGCTCCTGAGGTTGCTCATAGCCGCAGCGCGGGCATTTGACCAAGCGACAACCGCCAAACGCCGCACAGCTGCGACACGCCTTCTCAATCCCCTCCTCCGTCAGTTCCAATCCGCATAGGCTACACCTCATCCAATATGCACCCCCAGCACGGTCAACGCGCGGCTCAGCACAAACCCCACTCCAAAGGCAACGCTCATCGCAATCACGAACATCCCAAGCGCTGTGCGCCAGCCACGCTCCTTAATCGTAACCAAGAACTGCGCCACGCAAGGCACAAACAAGGTTAGGATCACTGCCGTAATCAGCAAATCGTTACCCGAAAGCAAGCCCCTCTTGTGCAGGTCATACAACCCCGCAGCACCGTAATCGCGTCGGAAAAAGCCAAACAAGAACGCCACTCCCGTCTCGGCGGGCAAGCCCAACACCTGCACAAGGGGCTGCAACACACGCAACGCCAACTCAAATAGCCCCGTCAGCTGCCCAATCCAAATCAGCACGCTGGCAATCAGAAACAGCGGCAGCACCTCCAAAAAGTACCACTGCAAGCGAGCAACGGTCTTAAGCAACACATTTGACAGACTTGGCAAGCGCATCGGGGGGATCTCCATGTAAAACGGCATCGCACGCCCAGGCAAAATCTGCGCCGCCAACCAACCTGCTAGCAGGAACACAACCACTAAAATCCCTGCCCAAATCGCCAATCCCAGCGGGTACGAAGCCAACAGTGCCAACACAACTCCCAGCTGCGCCGAGCAAGGGATGGTAAGCGTAAGCAGCAGGGTAGCAATAATCCGCTCGCGGCGTGTTTCCAAGACGCGCGTGACCACTGTCGCCATCGTGTCGCACCCAAAACCCAGCACAATCGGGATGACCGCACGTCCGTTCAGCCCCAGCCCCTTGAACGCTCGATCTACCAGCATCGCCAAGCGCGGAAGATAGCCTGTATCCTCCAGAATCGCGAACACCAAGAAGAAAAAGGTCACAATCGGCAGGATGAGCGCGACGGCATAGGTCACACCCAGCGTCCAAACCCCATACTCGCCGACCAATAGCTCCTGAATGGGCTGCCACGGGACAGTCGCCCGTACCAATCGCTCCACGAAGGGGTTGATGTACGCCCCAAACAACCCTTCCTCAATCAGCTCGACCACTGTTCCTGCGCCGAAAACCCCCACAAACTGGTACAGCCCAAAGTAAAGCACAAGCGCGAGAATGGGAAAGCCCGTCCACGGGTTCATGCAAAGCCAACCCACCCACTCAGCGACGGTGTGTGGTCGTGGCGGGCTAGTGATTTGGGTCACTTGGGCTGCAATCTGCTGGCTCCAGCGTTGGCGCTCCTGTTCGATCTGCCAACCAAGGGGCATTCCGCCCTCTCGCTCTAACTGTTCCTTGAGGGCACGAATCTGCGCCAGCGTGGCGGGGCTTTCCTGCGCTTGCACCTCTTCCCAGATTTCGGGGTCATCTTGCAGCAATAGCAACGCCAATGTGCGGTAGCTGAGCGGATAGTCCCCCCGCAGCAGCTGGCTAATCTGCGCGATTGCGTGTTCAATCGCGGGCGGATAAGTCAGGGTTGGCGGCAAGTCGCTCATAGATTAGCTCCTTGAGGTTATTGATCCCCTGTCCAGTAAGGCATACGGTTGGCACCACAGGCACGCCCAACTGCTGTTGGAGCGCCTCCACTTGAATGCTTAGCCCCGCCCGCTCCAACTCGTCCATCATGTTCAGCACCACCACGACAGGAATCCCCATCTCTATCAGCTGCGCCGTTAGGGGCAACATCCGCGCAAGGTTTTTGGCGTCAATCACATGCAACACCAAATCAGGCTTATCGTGAAGCAGGATGCGTCGCGCAACGCGCTCTTCCTCGGTAATCGGTATCAGAGAGTACATCCCGGGCGCGTCTATAACTTCGAACTCCTGCCCGCGCCAACGCATCTGCCCGCGCAAGACCTCTACAGTAGTGCCGGGGTAGTTAGAAACCGTAACATACCGCCCCGTGAGCTTATGGAAGAGCATGCTTTTGCCCACGTTCGGGTTGCCTGCAATCAGCACCGTTGGCTTGCGGCGCGTGCCCCTCTGCGCGCGCCCTTGTCGCTTGGTCTCAGTCGCCATTTTCTATAGAGTATACCTTTCGCGTGGCTAAGGAATCGATTTCCCAAAAGCCCTTGGCTCGGATTGAACATTGCAGGGCGTTCCCAAGGCTCCGAAAGAATGGCTAATGCATCATCTTGCGGCATCAGCGAGTTGCTTTCATCCCACAGGGCAATGCTTCACTCTCAAACTGCACCAGCCCTCAGAAGGGAGGGGTACGTACGCGAGGTGTGCGTTCGGCTTCAGTCTAAAATCTCGTAGCGCGTGTTGCGGCGCTTCGGGATAAAGCCCGCGCTGCGGATTACGCGCTCAATCTCCGCCGCGCTCAGAATAAACTTCGAGCCTTGCGCCGAGACCACATTTTCCTCAATCATTGTAGACCCCATATCGTCCAAACCGTAGCGGAGCGCCACCGAAATCACCTTCGGACCTTGCGTAAGGATGCTGGCTTGCAGATGGTCAAAGTTGTCCAGCATCAGGCGCGCCACTGCCACCGTGCGCAAATAGTCCACAGCGGTCGCTTTCGGGATGTAGTGTAGCTCGGTGCCCTCTGGCTGGAAGTTCCAGCAGATGAACGCCGTAAACCCGCCCGTCTCATCTTGCACTTCGCGCAGGCGAATCAGGTGCTCTACGCGGTCTTCAATCGTCTCCACGTGCCCATACATCATGCTGGCGGAAGTGCGCAGCCCCACTCGGTGCGCTTCGCGCATAAAGTCAAGCCATTCTTGGGCGGTGTCTTTGAACGGCGCAATCTGTTGACGCACCCGATCCACTAAAATCTCGCCCCCCGCACCCGGCACGGAGTTCAGCCCTGCCTCCTTGAGGCGTAGGAGCGCCTCACGCACGCTAAGCCGTGAAATGTGCGCAATGTACATAATCTCTGTGGGCGATAGCCCGTGAATAATCACCTGCGGGTAGTGCTGCTTGATAAGCCGAAACAGCCGCTCAAAGTAGTCAATCTTGAGCTTGGGGTTCAAGCCGCCTTGGATAAGCACTTCCACCCCGCCCTGACGCACCAACTCGTCGATCTTTTGCAAGATTTGCTCATCGCTTAGCAGGTAGCCTTCACTATGGTTAGGAGGGCGATAGAAGGCGCAGAACCGACAGCGCACCCAGCACACATTCGTGTAGTTGATAATCCGCCCGATGACATAGGTTACGTAGGGGTGGGGGTTTTTGCGCATCCGCACATAGTGCGCCAATGCGCCCAGCTCCGTAAGGTTGGGGTAGCGAAAGAGCGCTACGCCGTCTTCAAAGCTCAGGCGTTCGCCTGCAAGCACCTTTTCTGCAATTCGCTCAAACTGTGCGCGTTCCGTGCGAACGGCTGGGTCTAACATTCGTTGCAATAACCTCCGCAAAAGTATACCACCCCGAAGCGCTCAGGTACAATCTCACTCTGATGCGGCTGGAGTACTGGTATCGCCCTCATCGCTCAGGCACTCGGCGCTCAGGGGCAGAGCCGTCGGGCGGCACATTTTGGGTGTACCTGCACAACGCTGCGCGAGCGCATCGCTCGGTGAGTTCCATCCAGATAAACGGGCGCGATGTGGAGTCGATCCCGCGTGGCAAAGGGCTGAATTGGTATCGCCTTACGCACGAGCTGATCCCGCCGCGCACAACAGCGATGCTGATTTTGAACCTTCAGCCCGAACTGCTGAAGCGCGCGCCGATTGAGCTTGCCGTGTTCTTGAGCGATGGCACGGAAGCGCGCACGATGTTAGAACCACGCATCAGCCCCGTTGTTATCGCCTGTGCGTGGCTGGAAGGGCGCAGACTGACAGTGGTGGTGCGCAACGATGGGCAACAGCCTGCTCAGCCCCTGCGACTGCGCGTGGATGGGCGCCCGATTCGGTTTCGCACGCTTGCCTCATTCGCTGAGCCTGGTGGGTTGACCTTCCTGATGGCTACTCTCCCACGCTTGTCGGAACCTATTCGCAGCTTGCCGTTGCAAGTGGACGTGCAGGTTGGCGAGCAGGTATGGATGTTGGGCGGTGTGGTGCGCCCCACCTCACGCCACTTCCCCTCAGGCGTGTGGGGCGTGCGTGTTTGGGATAACGACGCCGAGCGTCAGGCGTGGCGCGAGCGCGGTTTTACCGCCTTTATGTTTGACGCCACTGCTGAACCGACCGCAGTCGAGCAGCGCGTCTTCAGCGAGGTTTGTCCGCGTGAAGGTGTTTACGCGATAGCGCGCGTGGGTTTCCCGCGTCCAGCCACGCCTTTCCTCGAGCGACACCGTCATAACCCCCATCTCCTTGCGTATGTGCTTGAAGACACGCCCGACCCGAACGCGCTCGCGCCTTTCAGCCACTGGCACCTCCCTGCGCTGTACGAGCGCGTGGCGAAATTTATTCGCGATCGGGAGGGCATGCCGTCCATTTACTTGCACCTTACGCGCCTGCGTGATTCCGGCGCGCTTGCCGAAACCGCTGATATCGTGGGCTACGACGCACTGCGAGAAGCGGAGAGCGAGTTGAACCTCGCACGATATCGGATGGGAAGCCCGTTGGAACAACTGAGAACGGCGGTCGAGCATTTGCGCTCCCATAGTGAGCCGATACCGTTTTGGGCAGTGGTATCCTGCACTTACCCACTGGATGAGCGCGTTTGGACAGAGGGGGTGCCTCAGCGCGTCTATCTCACCCCCGAAGAAATCCGCGTTCGGCTCTGGCTCCAGCTAAGCCGAGGTGCGAAAGGGGTGTTGTGGATCGTTGGCTCAAATGCAAACGAGCCTCGCCGTCGTTTCCTTGAAGCGGGGTCAGCCCGTGCCTTGCGCGCGTTGCCAGAAGCAGAGCGTATCGCACGAGTGGAACAAGCGGAACAGCAGTGGCAGGAGGCGCTTGAGGAACAAGCGCGTCTAAACCGATTGCTTCAAATGTTTGGCAGCGCGTTGCTGCGGATGGAGTGGTGCCCAAGTGGGGCGCGCCTGCTGAGCGCAAGCAACCCACGCCGCTTAGATGTCGCTCTGCTGGTGGGAGAGCACACGGCTGCCCTGTGGCTAACCAACTTAGACTACGAGATGCATTCCCAAGGCTATCGCTTCCGCCCTCAGCACGGAATAGAGGTCGCACTCTACCTGCCGCGATGGTTGCGAGTGCGGCGTGCAACCCTGTCCCAGCCTAATGGTACACATACGCCCATCCGCCTGCGCAATACTCGCTCAAACAGCGTGCGCGTGCATCTTGAGGCGCTTCCTCAGCATGTGGCTCTCGTATGGTTGGAGTAAGCGCTTGAGGGCAAACGCATAGGTGATTAGCAGGAATCGCGTTCGGCGTTGCGTATACCTACCGTGCGCCCTCTGACGAAGACGATTTGGGTGCCGATAATTCAGGCGGTGTAGGTTGAGGCACCGCAGTGCAAGCGGGTTGGCAAGTGGTAGCACGCGCAGTTGGCAAGGGAGCAGCGCACATCCAAGCAGAGGAGGTGGCACCAGTTGACTGGCTTTGCGAAACCTGGAGCGCCCCCGCGCGGATTGCTAATCGTGCTTTCTGGACCTGCAGGCGTAGGGAAGGACACACTGATTGAGCAATGGCAGCTGGTCGCGCCTAACCTACGCCGCGTAGTCACCTACACGACGCGTCGCCAAGCCCTCCACGAACGCCACGGGCTGGATTACTACTTCGTGACTGAAGAAGAGTTTCACGCCCTGCGCGAGCAAGGCGCTTTCATTGAATGCGCCGAAGTACACGGCAACTGGTACGGCACGCCACGCCTTGAAATGGAAGAGCTGCGCAACGCCGGGCGTGATGTGGTGCTGCGCATTGACGTGCAAGGCGCGATGCAAGTACGCCAAAAGTACCCTGAGGCGATTCTCATCTTCGTAGCGCCTCCTTCGCTGGAGGAGCTGGAACAACGCCTGCGGCGGCGCGGACGCGATGACGAGGAAGCTATCCGCGTGCGCTTGCAGAACGCCCTTGAGGAAATGAAATACATCCCACAGTACGACTACCTTGTCGTCAACGACGACCTCAATCGCGCTTTAGAAACGCTGCGATGCATCTTGATAGCAGAGCGTCATCGCGTGCGCAATCTTGCGTTGCCACCAGCGGAGGGGCACGAGTAAGATGCCATTCCGAGGCGCTTGGGGCAAAGCAGAGCAGGGATTAGCCTATGTGCGCTACCGGGTCGGGCGGTTAGTGGAAACAGTGCGCCCCACGCCCATCTACGCGCAGCCGCATCGCTACAGCCCCATTCTCTATCCACAAGTGCAGGCGCGCTTCTACCTTATCATGACCCAACAGAGGGGCGCGTGGTGTGCGGTGCTGATGAGCAACGGTGGAGTGGGGTGGGTACCGCGCGCGGTACTCAAGCCCACGCCCTACGATGTGGTTTACACCTTGCCACGAGGGGCAGACCCTGCGCATGTGACGCGCTTGGCAATGCGCTACTTGGGGGTACGCTATCGGTGGGGTGGTAATGACCCACGCTCGGGGCTGGACTGCTCTGGCTTTGTGCAGTTGATTTATGCCCAGATGGGCATCCGCTTGCCTCGCCGCGCCCGCGACCAAGCCAAAGTCGGCATCCCCATTACTCGAATCGAAGACTTGCGCCCTGGCGACCGCCTCTACTTCGCCATCAAGGGCAAAGAGATTGACCATACAGGGTTATACATCGGTGATGGCTACTTCATCCACAGCGTCCGCTCGCGCGGCGGGGTGTATATTGACCATCTGAGCCATCCCACCTACCGGCGCAGCTTGGTTGCAGCGCGACGGTAAGATGCCTGTGGAAGGAATACCCACCTGATTCCCCCTCCAATCATGGGCGCAGGGACAGGGTCAGCGATCAAAACGCGCGCACACCTCATCCAAGTCCTCCAGCGCAAACGGCACAATGATTTCGTCGCAAGTGGAATAAGGCTCCCCAAAGATGAGGGTCTCTTCAAGCGAAATCTCATGCGGCATCCGAAGCAGTTCTGCTGGCGAAATGGTTCGCGGAGGCTGCGATTTGAGCTGTGCCATCACTGCAAGATGGCAATAGGCATCGCGAATGCCCGATATCCAAAACAGCAAGGCTCCTTTGTCAGCAAGCCAAAAAACGGGTATGGTTTCTGCAGGGGCGTTTGGGTCGCGAATGGAAATGCCCATCATAAGCGCGCGTCGGAGAATTTGGATTTCGTAAATGATGCTCCCAACAACAGGGGCGTTAAATCAGCTATGCGCCCCCGGCAGGAATCGAACCTGCGCACCAGGCTCCGGAGGCCTGCGCTCTATCCACTGAGCTACGGGGGCGCGAGGTGCGTAGAATTATACCCAACGCCCTTCCCGCCTATGGGTTAGTAGTAGTGTTCAGGGCTGAACGCTTCTGGGGGAAGTTCAGCGCGCACACGACGCACCGCGCCACTTAGCGTCAAAACCAGTACCCACCCTCGGGCACCTGTGATGCGATCGGTCTGCCAGCGCGGATTGAAGTAGCGCGCCCAATGCCAATGGCACTCCGAAAGGGGGGTTAGCTCACCCCACTTCCCTTCCCCGTAAGGGGGTCCAGGCTGCCACCAACCCAGCATTCGCGCGATCCCCCAGTTTGGGACATAGGTGTAGCTCACGCCCGTAGGCAGGTAGAAGTTGCCCTCTAAGCGCAACGAGTCGCCCAAAGTGTCTTGAACCGCGTGTTTGCCTTCCAACGGGTCAGTAGGACATACAAACACGCGCGGATCACTCACGTAAATCCGAACCGCTGACAAGTAGGGAGGAAGTTCTTGATAGTCTTCTCGGTACAGCCGAATGGCTAGCCCTACTTGACGCAGCTGCGAAATGCATACCGTGCGCTGGGCAGCTCGCCGCGCAAGCCCAACAGCAGGAAACATCAACGCTGCAAGAAGCGCGATGATTGCAACCACACTCAGGCACTCCCCTACTGAAAAACCGCGTTGCCCCTTCATCCCGCCGATTAGACGCTGGAAAGAATTCAGGGCTTCAAAGCAGGATGTCCGTTTCCTGCCACTTCGAGAGTCTTACCCTTGTGGAGAGTGCCTTCCTTCCTGTAGAAAAATCCCCCTGCCTCGCTTAGCCGGCAGGGGGATTTTTTTCTGCGTGCTGAGCTACCGATGGTTTAGAAACGTGCGGAGATGCCCACAGTGAAGCCGTTCACGCTATTGCGCGCGATGCCTGCATAGCCTACAGTAAGCGCGATCGGCGTCTCGCCAGCGGTGAAGTTGTAACCTAACTCGATCGAGTAGGAAAACGAGGCATCATCCGCAGTAAAGACGCGACCCTGCTTCGGAAAGCCTATGCCCGCACCTGCGCGGTAAAAGAACTGCTCGCTGAGGTAGCCCGTGAAGGTAGCGTGAACAGGGATGTAATAGTTATCTCCGCTGCCGCGGTAGCCGACGGAAACGCCCAAATCGTAGTAGTAGCCACGCTCATTTGGTTCGCTGGTTTGCAGCCTGTAGTCCAGTTCAACGCTAAACCAAGCGTCTTCCGAGGCACGGCGGACATCCTTCTCGCTTGGGAAAAACGCCCCAATGCTGAGGGTTATGCCTGTTTGAGCCGTTTCTTGGGCGGGGGTAGGCGTAATTAGCGCGAGTAGGCTCGCCGCCACCACTGTAGCCACATAAAGCATTCCCTTGTGCATCATTTAGACCCTCCTGGCTTAGAAATTGAGCGCAGTTTACACTGCGCCTCTATTATACCCAGGCTCAACTACAACGGCATTCTTGCCGCTGCCTTACTCGCATACGCGAACACATATGCCCCGCTTACCAGCAAATGGGCACGGTTGTAGAGCCGCAAGCACGCTCGCACACGTTCACGACGGGCGTATCAGGGATACCGAAGAAATCACCAAAGCATTGACCATGCGGGTCGACTGTATTGAACTCACCCTCGCTTCGTGGGACGCGCCCCCTCCAGCCTGGGGGATAGTCGAAGAAGTAATAAGCGGTTGTGTTGCGCTGGACACATACCCCCGGGAAGCTCTGGCGCCACGCAGGCGGGATCTCGCCCCCACGCGGGATACCCAAATGGTGTGCCCACTTCACATGCCCGTCTAAATACGCTATGTTGCTGCCCAGATGATGGCGTGGCCAGACGTCGATTTTGAACCAATACTCAAACCAATACGTACCCGCGTTGTAGTACCAATAGCCGTCCACCAGGGCGATCGTGTCAGCAGGACGCGGCACGTATGCCTCGGAAATCAATTTGCCTTCCCTACGGTATCCAATCGTAGAGATCCGACACGTGTTCAAGCTGAACACACCGTAGTTCGGCACAAAAGCGAAGTAGCGGAAGGTACCCACACTCCGATTTGAAGCATTGCGAGCGCGCAACCGACCTGGCCAATCCATTCCCCCTTCCGCATTCGGGTAAGACGGGCAAGTCAAGATCCCCGCACTCTTGCGGTACGGATGCAGCAGGTCAAACAAGTGCACAATCAGCGTGCCTTCGCCACTAATCCCACGCGGGTAGAACTCGTCGTAGTCGCCCGTGTACATCAGCACTGACTGGATGTTTTGGCGTAGGTTCGAAAGGCACATCGATTGGCGCCCCTTCTCGCGTGCCTGGGAAAACACGGGGAACAGGATCGCCGCCAGAATCGCAATGATCGCGATAACCACTAACAGCTCAATCAGGGTGAACCCTCGTCGTTGCTGATTCATCAGGCACCTCCGCGTGTATTATACACCATGCCCTACTGACTTTGTGAGGGGATGAATCGTTTCGGTGCGACTGCGCCTCTTATGCTTTGGGAGGTATCCACAGGGATGATAACGGAGCAAGCGAAGGCTCAAGCGTCTACCCTACCCAAGGCACAAAGGGTCTCCCGCCTATTGGTGCCGTCGTGGCTGGTGTGGGGTGGACTGATAGGTTTGGCACAAATCTTCGCCATTGCAACGGTGCAGCCGCTGGGGGTTTCCACTGCTTACCCGCAGCTTGTAGGCTGGCTGGTAGACAAAATCGTGCCTGGATTTGCCGAATCCCAGCCGTACCTGCAAAAAATCGGCGCCAAAATCGGTTGGGAAGTGATGCTGATTACAGGGATGGTGTTAGGGGCGTTTTTATCGAGCCTCCTTCCAGGGGGGCGCAGCACGCCCGCATGCGATATCCCGAACCTGTTTCGCAGCAGTTGGGCACGCGGATTAGCAGCGTTTGTCGGCGGGTTTTTGATCCTGTTTGGAGCACGCCTCGCAGGTGGTTGTACCTCGGGGCATATGCTCAGCGGTATCGCGCAACTGGCGCTTAGCGGCTTCCTATTTGGTGCGGCTGCCTTTGCAACAGGCGTGTTGACGGCAACCTTGCTGCTGCGACGCACTAACAACGCTTCTTAGGGGAGGTAAGTATGGAAACCACTCACATCTTGGGATTGCTCACGGGAATCCTTTTCGGGTTCGCCCTACATCGCGCAGGATTTAGCCGCTGCGGGATTGTGATCCGCGGGCTAGCATTCCGCGACTTTACAATGCTCAAAGTGATGCTCACGGCGATTACAGTCGGATTGTTAGGTGCTGCCACGTTAGCTACCTTCGCTCCCGACTACGCCCACCTAAAGGTGAAGCCGCTCTATGTGTGGGGCGTATTAGTGGGCGGGCTGATATTTGGTGTTGGTATGGCAGTGGCAGGCTTTTGCCCTGGCACTGCGCTGGTTGGCTTAGGCAGCGGCACACGCGACGGGCTACTGGCAGTGCTTGGTGGCTTGACAGGCGCGTTCGCCTTCATCCTCGCTTACCCGTGGTTAGAGCCTGTGTTGATCAAGCCGTTAGACTTGGGTAAGCTCACGCTCCACGAAGTATTGGGCCTGCCTTACCTGCTGACCGCAGTCGTTGTAGCAGCAGCCTTAGTCGGTGTCCTCGTGTGGCTGAACCGTTTGGAAGCAAAAGCTTCACAGAAGCAGTTGCGTGGATAGTAGCCTCCTCTCGTAGGCGGACGCGGGGCAGCCCTTCGCGGCTGCCCTGACTTTGTATTTAGCGCATTACCTGCTGCTCAGGCATGGAGCGTGCAGCCACATAAGGCTCTGCCCACTTCAATGCCACAGGCTCTATCGCCTTCGTCCAATGCACAGGACGAACTCCTATCGCGAAAATCAGCGCTAGTAGTGGCGCCACCAGCAGCAGTTCTAGTGGGCGCAGGTCGGGTAGCCCGCGCCAACGCGCAGGGGTCGCCCCGTAAAACACACGCTGGAACATCCACAGCATATAAACAACTGCCAGCACTGTGCCCGCTAACCCCACCACGACCCACACCACCGAGTAGCCCCGCAGATGCGCTGAGTAATACGTTCCCAGCAAACAGAGAAGCTCGCCGATGAAATTGTTCGTGCCAGGGAGTGCCACTGCTGCCAGAACGGTAATCAGAAACACTGCCGAGAAAAGCGGCATCTGGTGTTTTAGCCCGCCCAGTTCGGCAATTTGCAGGGTTCGTGTGCGCGCCTCCAATAGCGCCAGCAAGAGGAACATCGCTCCCATCGTGATTCCGTGATTGAGCTGTTGCAGAACGCTGCCCGTAAACCCTTCAGGCGTGAGCGAAAACAGCCCCATCACGATGAAGCCCGCGTGGCTGATGATCGCGTACAGCACGACGCGCCTCAGCTCACTCTGCATTATCGCAACGATAGCTCCGTAGACTACCGCAATCGCTCCCCAAGCCACCAGCGTCGGCGCGAATGCCTGTGCCGCGTCGGGAAATAGCGGGATCGCATACCGCATCAGACCGTATGCGCCCGTCTTGAGAAAGACCACCAGCAGCGGCAGTGGCGCAACGCCCATCGCGTGAGGCCACCACGTGTGAAACGGCACTAACGGCAACTTTACCGCAAACGCTAACACAAACCCCCAAAACAGCCACACTTCAAGATTGTTTGGCAACTCGCGCGTTGCTACAAACGCTTGCAAACGCGGCAGCTCAAAGGTCAGCGAACCAAACTCCTTCTGATACTCAAAAGCAAGCACCAGCGTCGCAACCAGCATCAGCAGCGACCCGAAAAAGGTATACAGGAAGAACTTCAATGCAGCAGCCGCGCGGTCGCGACCGCCCCACTGGCTGATCAAAAAGTAGGTAGGCACTAGCGTCAGCTCAAAAAATACATAGAACAAAATCACATCCAGTGCCATAAACACGCCTAATAGAGCGGTTTCCAGTACCAGCATCCAGATGAGAAACTCGCGTACGCGCTCGTGCACGCTAAACGCCAGTGCCACCGCCAACACACTTAGCAAAGCGGTTAGCCCCACTAACCACACGCTTACTGCGTCCACCCCCAAGTAATAGCTCACACCATAGTCGGGCAGCCACGCAAGCTGCTCGACAAACTGATAGCCCACGCGCGTGGTATCAAACCCGACAATCAGCACGCCTGCCATTCCGAGCGTGATTAGCGCGACGGCAAGCGCAACAGCGCGAGCCACTAATTCCTGCCCCTTTGGCACCAACATCAGCAACACCGCCCCTATTGTGGGCATCCAAAGCGTCCAGCTGAGCACCAAGCCTAGCCAATCCATCGGAGCGAATTGTACCTGAGTGTCCTCTCCTGCCCTGTTGGGTATAATCAAGCTGAAAATGCGAGTACGCATCAATGGTGCTGAGCGCGAACTGCCCGAACCAATCACCATCCTCCAACTGCTTCAGGCGCGCGGGATAGACCCTCGAATGGTCGTGGTGGAGTACAACTACGAAATCTTGCCCCGTGAGCGCTACGCTGAGGTTTACCTCAAAGAGGGCGATAACCTCGAGATCGTGCAAATGACTGCAGGGGGCTAGCTATGCGTGTGGTCGTGGTCGGTGCGGGGATTATTGGCAGCGCCATCGCGTGGGAACTTCGCCACCGAAGGATTGAGGTAGCGCTTATTGAAAGCATGGCAGAGGGTGGGCATACCTCTGCTGCCTCTGCAGGAATGGTCAACCCGTTCAGCTTGACGCCCAACGACTCCCCCGCAGTGCCCTTGTACTGGCGCAGTTTTCAAATGTATCCCGCATGGATTGAGCAGTTGCGCGAGCGCACTGGTATAGACCCTGAGTGGCGTGCCAACGGTACTTTGCGTGTGGCGCTCTCGCCTGCAGATAGGGAAACGCTGCACGCCACCTACGAGTGGGTTCGACGCTATGACCCAAGTGTTCAACTGATTGATGGGAATGAGGCGCGCCGACTGGAGCCAGCATTACATCCCGAAATCGGGGAGGCGCTCTATTTGCCTAACGAAGGGTGGGTACACACTCCGCGTTTAATGCGTGCCCTGCACCGCGCGCTCCAACAAGAGGGGGTAAGTATCTACGCTGCTGCGCCTGCGCTCAGCATTGAAGTGCAGGGTATTCGCGCATACGGTGTGCGCACAGCCTCCGGCCTAGTGCAAGGAGATGCGGTCGTTGTAGCAGCAGGTGCGTGGTCAGGTGCACTGCTCCAACCGTTGGGCATTCACGCTCCCACTGAACCCGTGCGCGGGCAACTTCTGCTGCTTACCGACTTACCCTTGCCCGTCTCTCGCATCCTATCCACCCCAGTGGGCTATGTAGTGCCTCGTGCTAATGGGACAATCTTGGTGGGAGCCACGCGCGAGCGGGTCGGCTACGACCTTCGAGCAACTGCCGAAGGCTACGCCCATTTGACTCGAACATTGTCGCAAATTGCGCCTACCTTAATGCGCGCTACGCTCGTGGGGCACGCTGTGGGACTGCGCCCCGACACACCCGACCACAACCCCTACATCGGCAAGGTCGGCGGCTATGAGGGGCTATACGCCGCTGCAGGGCATGCATACCACGGGATTTTGCTTGCGCCCGCCACTGCGTGCGCTATCGCCGACCTTCTGCTTGGCGGCGAAACAAACCTACCCATCGCTCCATTTGACCCGAACCGATTTGCGAGGTGAGCCACTATGCAAGCGTTTCCTGTATTGAAACCGACTGTTTATGACCCAGAATCTGACGACCCACTACGGATCAACGCTCCGCTTGTGGCGGAGTGGCTGGTGGAGTTCCTACGCGATGAGGTGCAGCGACGCCGTGGCTTTTCCAAGGTGGTGTTAGGGCTTTCAGGCGGTGTAGACTCCTCGCTGGTCGCCTTCCTATGTACACGCGCCTTCGGACCCGAAAACGTGTACGCTTTTTTGATGCCGTACAAAACCAGTAGCCCCGAATCGATTGAGCATGCGATGCTGGTGGTCAACTTGCTGGGCATTCACCATCGGATCATTGAGATCACGCCAATGGTGGACGCCTACATAAATCAGTTCGAGCCTGATGCCAGTCCCACGCGCATTGGCAACATTTGCGCGCGGATGCGAACGATTATCCTGTTTGACCAATCTGCCAAGTTGAATGCGCTGCCGATTGGCACGGGCAACAAGAGCGAGCGACTGTTCGGTTACTTTACTTGGCATGGCGACGACTCGCCCCCTATCAATCCTCTGGGCGACTTGTTCAAGACTCAAGTGTGGCAGCTAGCACGCTATGTGGGGGTGCCAGAGGTGATCGTGGAAAAGCCTGCCTCTGCCGACCTGATCGTGGGGCAAACCGATGAGGGCGACTTTGGGATTTCCTACAGGCGCGCCGACCGAATCCTGTACTACCTCACCTTAGGTTATTCGCCAGAGCGGCTGATTGAGATGGGCTTTCCTGAACACGAGGTGCGCCTCGTCAAGGACAAGGTAGACAGCACCCACTGGAAGCGCCATCTGCCTACGGTGGCGATGCTTTCCACTAGTGCCATTGGCGAGTATTACCTGCGACCTGTCGACTTTTGAGGAGTGCGCCTATGCCGATCTACCACCAAGAGGGTGTCCAGCGGCGGTTTGTGGTGGGCGTGGGGCAGTTCAAGCCCACAAAAGGGCAGTATCAGCGCAACTTGGAACGGATTGGACAGCTAATGGCTCAGGCAGTGCAGGAGGGCGTGGAGGTGCTGGTTCTGCCTGAAACCGCCACTACAGGCTACTTCGTTGAGGGGGGCGTGCGCGAGTTAGCGATGCCTGCCTCACGCCTGCTAACAGACCTCGCCTGCTTGTACGCCGACCTCCAGCCCAACCGCCCGCTAGACATTTGTGTCGGCTTCTATGAGTATCTTGACGGCGAATACTACAACTCTGCCTTGTATGCAACTTTAGAGCCAGAACCTACACAATCGCGCCTGCTGCATGTGCATCAGAAGTTCTTTCTGCCCACCTACGGCGTGTTTGAAGAAGAGCGCTTTGTCGCGCGAGGCAGACGCTTGGACACCTTTATGACGCGCTTTGGACGCGCCGCAATACTGATTTGCGAGGATGTGTGGCACTCAGTGAGCAGCGCGATTGTGGCGCTCAAAGGAGCGCAGGTACTGTACGTGCCCACCGCCTCGCCTGCACGCGGTTTCCACTCCGAACAGATTGAAAACGTAGAAATCTACCGTCGGATACTCACCCAAATTGCCAGCGAGCACACCATCTATGTAGTGCAATCAAGTTTGGTGGGGTTTGAGGGGGGCAAAGGGTTTGCGGGAGCTTCGTGGATTGTTGACCCATTTGGCAGGGTGATGGCGCAGGGGCCTGTCAACCAAGAGGCGCTGATTGTGGTGCCGCTGGACTTGGACGATGTGGCGATCGCCCGCGCCCAGCTGCCCTTGCTTTCAGACTTGCGTTCCGTGATAGCCGATGTGGCGCTTCAGTTTGAAGAGCTGGCGCGCCGCCCACTACCTTAGGCTACCAAAGCGCTACCCCTGCAAATACAGCGGTACACAGCTCTACAGTCGCAGCAGCCGCTACCACCTCTAAGCGCCCAATCGTAAGATTGCGGTCTTCCATTGCCTCCTCCGCCATCGCCGCAACCAATTCCCGCGCTTCTTGTTCCGACATGTAGCCCTCGGCTTCCATAATCACCCCAATCTCTTTAGGGTCTTGGGGGAACGCCAGCGCGACTGCTGCGGCGATTGTACGCCCCTCCTCGCTTGAGGAAAATACGCCGTAAGCAACTGGCACTAAGCTGCCCTTTGGCAAATCAATCGCAGGCAGCAGCTGCACTCCTGCAGGTAAGATGCTGGATACTCGTAGCAGGTTGTAATCCGCAAACCCTGCCTGCCTCAAAGCGCGATCGAAGGCGACTAACTCAAAAGTCGAAACGCCTACCCCGGCTCCCACAGCGCAATATCTTGCCGTGCATGGGGCTGCTATCAGCCCGCCTTGAAAAGTGCCCATGCCCGTTGCCGACCTCCTTTACAGCGAGTTGAGGCGTGTTGCTTCGCTATCCGTGCAAATCCGCGTCCACACTTGGCGCCACTGTGCGCTGGCAGGCTCTGCTGTAAAGAGAAGCGGAGTTTAGTAGACCGCCATCAGCAGGTCGAGGCTCCATCGCCGCGAGGCTGACGACCACGTCAGCGCCAATTCACGGTACCCAATGCGGTAAGCGAGCGTGAATGTTTGGTCGCGAAACTCGTACCCTTGATAGGCTTGCCACGTGTATCCTGTGCTGATCCGCCATAGGTGGCTTAGCCGCCACGAGAAATCGCCTCCGAAGCTGATCGATTTTGTGTCTAAGGCACGGCTGAAGTAGCTGCTGAGGGCATATCGCTCGCCCAAGCTCCAGCTAAGGCTGCTGGAGAGGCGATGCTGCCCCAAGAGGCTAGTTCCCAGGGCGTCTTGGGCGTAATCGTAGGTGAGGTTGAGCGCGCCTTGGGCACCCAGAGCGTGGGTGATTCCCAGCGTGCCCATAATGCTCCAGCCTGCATTGGGCAGGTTGCCCACATAGCGTCCTACTGACAGGCTACCCGTAAGCGTTGTGGTGCGCCCCAGCGACTGAGGCACTAAGCTCCATCGAGCGCGAATGCCTATGCCTGCCCGACGCAGCGTCCCCGCAGCGAGCTGGGTATGGCTAACCGCTGCGCTAAGCGCAACGCTCTGACGCAAAGGTAATTGCCCCAAGCGATGGGGGTTCGTCTCGAGGAAGGCGTCTGTGCGCCAACTGCGCGTCCGCCCCCCATGCCAAAGTGTGCTCCCAGCGACTGTTAGCCCAATGGAGTAGCCATGCCCTCGACTGGTAAGCTGAGCCGAGCCGTATAGCCCTTGGTGGGCGGGCGAGTCTAGCCAAAGCGCAAGGCGAGTGTCTGGCGACAAGGAATGCTGATGCTGCCACCGAAGTCCCCAATCTGTACGCGCTAGCCCCAGCACGCTTACTGTACCTGTGCCTGTGCCCAAGCGATACTCGTGCTCTAAGTCTACGAACAGTCCACGCGCCACCCCCACCGTGCGCCCGCTAACTTGAGCCGTACGCAAACGGAGGGCACCAATCTGGCGCGGCGTTAGCGCGTAATAATAGGGAACATCGAGATACACTTGACCGTTCTGGATCCCTATTAGGCTGTCCGTGCCAACTCCAGCTCCCCAGAGGGCTTGAGAGTACAACGGCAGGCTCAGCGTGCGTACCGCCCCCACATAAAACTCAGCGCGGTGAAACTGAATCCGCTCGTTGGGGTAGAACCAGATCTGGGCTGCCTTTATCACCAGCTCCGATTCTGAAATGTCTACGAAACGAAACAGTTCAGGTGAGACGGGTGCTTCGTGGGGTTCGGGTGTAGCATTGCGCAGGCGTACCAGAGCCCATCGCTCAGGATATTGCACCAGCGCGTAGCCTTGCGCCGTCCGCAGCTCGTAGCTAAGTTCGATGCACTCTATTTGTGCCGAGCCGAAGCGAAGACGGGCATTGCGCGCTTTCACTCGTAGAGTGTCTACTTCTAGCTGAAGGTCGTCTGCGGTAATCTCAGTAAAGCCAAACCGCACTCGCGCTCCGCGTTCCTTGCCAGAGGCAGCGATCACCCGTTGCTCGTTTGCGTAGGCTAAGTACTCGCGCCCCAGAACCTGCACATACTCGGTTGCCGTGCGCAATTCGTCCTGGGTTGCAACGAAAAGCACTTGGGTTTCGCCTACCACGCCCAACCCGATCACAGTGGCAGTGACAGTTGCCACGCTGGGCAGTTGACTAGCGATGAGCGTTGCGCGTGCAACGCCTCCTTCGGTCGCCACTACTGCTTCGCGAAATGTTCCTGAGGTCGCACTGAATGCGACTTTGGTGCCATCAGGGGCTGGTTTCCCGCGGGCAGTGCGTACCTCTGCGACGATCAGCACCTGCGACGCCCCATCCGCTACCGCCGCCGCAGGATACGCCGTCAGTCGGATCACTCCATCAGCCCAACTAACGCAAAGGCAGAGGAACATCAGTCCCCCTGCCAGCAGTTTCGCGTACGTGAAAGCTTTGAGCGTTGGCATCAACGGTTTGAATAGTCTGCCAACAATGCACCCAAGATTAGCATAAACAAGGAGAAGACTGCGCGCTCGTTCCGTTGATCGACACGCTTGGGTGGCTCGGAGGCTGCTGGAGAGGGTTCAGCAGGCACTAATCGAGCGCGTATTGCAGCACCAATGCGCTCCGCGGCTTGGGCAACTGCGGCGATACGCGCAAGGTTGGGGTCTTCCTCGCCGCTGCCTAAACGCCCCCGCCCCGTCTCCGCCACCGATAGTAGCACTTCGCCTGACGCAACATCGATTAGGTCGCCGCTAACGGTAAGCGTAACCTCGCGTGTTCGGGGGTCGTAGCGGAACTCTTCGATGCGCCCAGCAAAGGCAAGATTCGCGCCCATTACCGCGCCGATGCGCGCAGCCCGCCACGTACCGTCGGCTTCGCGCTCATTGAAGGGCGGTACCAATCGATCGCGACGCAAGCGATTCTCCTCAAGGGCGCGAAGGATGGAGGGATTGGTTTCGCGAAAACGCACTACATATAGGTTCGGTATCTGCTTGAGTTGGGCATAGAGTGCATTCAACAGTTCCACGCCCACATTGAACTCCTCGGTGGGCTGGACTGCAGGACCGATCCCGAAAGGAAACAGCACCAGTTCACGCGTTTGAGCTGGTGCATTTTGAGTTAGCAGACCGATTACCGCCAACACAATCCCTATGCGTTTCACTGTCGTGCCTCCCACAAAGGGGGCTGGCAAGCGCCAGCCCCAAACGGTTAGCGAGTCACTACCACTGGGCGTACTACGCGCGCGATCTGGCCGTCTTCGGTACGTGCTTCCACCTGCACATGGTAGGTTCCGGGAGGTACCGCGCGCCCCTCGTCATCGCGCAGGTTCCACGCGAGGGTGTTCACGCCACGCGTGGCAGCACGACCGCGCTGCAAGTGCGCGATTGTACGCCCATCAGGTGTGAGGATTTGAACGCTTGTCTGGGCGTCGCTTGCCAGCACGTAGGTGATGGAGATGCTGTTGACCCCGCGCCCTGCGCTGCTCACGCTCACATTAGTGATTAGGGCGCCTGTGCGCGCAGCGCGCTCCACAATGACCTGCAGACGGGCACGCCCAGTGGAGACAAACCGATACTCGGGCGTGGTGCGTAGGTCGATTGCGCGCCCCGTGCTTAGGTCGAGCAGGCGCAGGCGGTAGGCTTGCGGTACAGTGTTCAAGTTGGGGAAGGTGAGCGTAACTTCTTCACCTGGCTCAGCTTCTACAACGAGGTCAAACTGATGGCGGTTGGCAACGGGACGCAGCTCCTGCATTAGTCGTGCGCCGGTGCCCGGCTTCACAATCGCGAGGTCAACGGCTCGCTCGGGCAAGGGCACAGGCGGCTCTTCAACTTCCGCAGGGGTTGCGCTGCTGGTAATGCCAACAAAGTTTTGCGTGTCTACACCCTTTTGCGTGCGCGCCACGATTTGCAAGCGCCACTCATTCGGGCGGTTGGGCAGCTCGGGCGCGCTGCGCGGGATACCGCCGAACCCCGTACCCGGTAGGAACACCGGCGGATAGACAAACTCTATGTCCTCATTTACCTTAATCCAGTAACCCCGATGTGGGAGCAGGGGAGTGCTTGGGTCGGAGGTGAACTTGTACTCGCCCGTGAACTCATCCCAGTAGTAAAGCACGCCACGGATAATCCCGCGTTGCGCCGCCTCAAAGAAGGTAATGCTTTGGCGCGGGTTTGTGGAGCTTACTATCACTGCCTGCCCCAGTACCAGCGGGTAGGGGTAGGGGTTACCAATCATGTTCCACCCGCGCTTGAGGGGTACGGGCACACTCTGGCTAAACACATTTTCAGGGAAGCGCAGAAACTCAGTATTGTACGATGCCACAATTGAGGGCGTTGGTAGGTACACCCAGAACCCCTCGCCCGGGCGGACCACCTCAGGAATCTCATAGGTCTCGCGCTCAGGGTTCCAACGCTTCACCTGAAAAGCTGACGGAAGGGTCGAAAATACGTCCCTAACATCTCCTCTGACCTCAAACGGGATAGAGACCATCTGGAAGCCGCTTTCGAACTTGCGGCTGGCAGTAGCGGAGATGAGCACAGTGCGCAAGACCGTTTTTGGTGGTGCAGGAGGCGCCTGCACAGCAACGCGGAAGGTGACAAACCCGACTGTAGTGGGGTCTGCGATCACACGCCATCTCACTGAGCCCGTTTGACCGGGGGCAAGGCGCTCAATTGTTTGAGCGCGTCGCTGCCCAGGTGCCAACGAGACACCTGGAGGTAGCGCGATATCTACGGAGATGTCCGTAAGGTCAATTTCGCGTCCTACAACAAAGTACTGGTTAGTCACGTTTGCCACGAGGACGAACTCGCCGTTGTTTGCGAGCTTTGTTAGATCCTCAAGGTCGGGCTCCACCACCGGCAGCGCCTCTAAGCTTACCGCCACAGGAGGTTGCACGTCAACGTCTACAGGGGTAAGCATGATGTAGAACACGAACTCGCGTTGCTGCCCCGGTGCAAAGTTGCGCGGGCTCACAAACATGTTGATAGCGACGTCCCCGATGTAGACGTCAGGGAATAGGGTAGGCTCCCAGATGCGTGTGCCCTGCACATAGAACCAGTCGCCGATTACTAAGCGGTCAATAGGTGTTTGGTCCTCGAAGCCTTTGGTGGGGCGTAGGAGGTAGCGTGAGGAGCCAGCCAAAATCCCTCGCCCCAGATAAAACTCTATTGCGTTGGGGATTTGTACCCCGCGCAGGTCTGTGTAGACCTTTATTGGGCGCTGCCCATGCACGTAAACATACGGTGGTCGAGAGGCACCGGAGCGCTCGAATCCCGCCTCTACACCTACTTCCACGTCGGAGGCGAGGCGAAGTGCCATCGAAGCAGCGGTGTCGCCTACATTGCGCACGCGCAGACTAATCCGTGCCACAGATTGTATTAGGTCAATGCGCAGGTCAGTATCCCAACCTTCAATGTTCCAGATTTGGCGAATGTAAAAGCCACTAGCCCCAGCCCACGCTTGGGAGAAGCGCAAGCCGGGCGCTCCCTCTTCGCGTCCCCACACGAAGGTTTGGGTCTGCCCCTCGCGGCGCGTTTGCAGAGAGATATAGATCCCGCCTGGGTAGACCCCCCACGGGTAGCCTGAGGTGAGCGCAACGCTCTCATCGCCCTGAATGAGGGAGCTTCCATCGGCAGTACCAATCTGGATGCTCCCTTGCGCAGGGCGCGTAGTACATTCCGTTCGTTCTAGCGGGAAGCAACCCGTACGCCATGTTACGGTACCGCTGATCCCTAAAGTCGCTCCCAAAACCCCGTTGTTGATCCTAATGTCGTAGTAGTCATCACTAACGGGATTTTGGCTGTTAGGGCACACACAAACCCCCACGAAGGGGTTGTATTCTCCGCCCTGCGCAATCGCCATCGAGCTGATACCGCTGCTCAAAATAAGTGCGTAAATCCATCGTTTCATAGCGTACTTGCCTCCTTCGTGCTTAGCGGGTGACTATCAGCGGGCGCACGACGCGCACAGTTTCGCCTTCCGCTGTGGTTGCCACAATCTGCAGATGGTAGGCACCTGGCGGCACGGCTACTCCTGCATCGGTACGCCCGTTCCAGCTCACGGTGCTTACCCCTGCAGTGCGGTTCCCTCCTTGTAGACGTGCGATGGTGCGTCCCGTTGCATCTTGCACTAGCACTTGCACTTCAGCCGCGTCACTGAGGGCATATTGGATGACAAACTGTCCGCCCCGTGATTGGGTGATAGAGATGTTGGTGATTTGCAGGCGTGCTGTGCGCGCGGGCTGCGCTTCTATAACAAGGCGACGTCGGCTTTGTTCATCGGTGCGGAACCGATATGCGCTATGCTGCTGCATCGAGACGCGCTCGCCTGTAGCTTGGTCAATAAGGGTCAAGCGCACGCCTCTGGGTAGAGGCACCTCTTGCACCCACTGCAGCGTCACTTCGGCGTTCGGCTGGTCGGTGGTGACTTCGAGTTCCCATCGCTGGGTTCGTTTGCTAGCAGGGCGTACATCTTGCGCCAACGCGCTGCGCGAGCGGGGTTCGCGAAGCACCAGTGCTACGTAGGACTCAAAAGCGGGTGGTTTTTCGACGTCCTCGTTGCCGATGCCTTCCTGCGCTTGAGAAGCGGTTCCGATGAAGTTGTTCGCGTCTTCACGGTCGCCGCAGCGCGCGATGAGTCGGAGTAGCCACCCGTCAGTTGGGTTGGGAGCCGCTCGCGATGGTTCGGTTTCGGCACGGCTGCGTTTGCTTCCTACGGGTGGAACCACCAGCGTGCACGGCTTGAGCGCCTTGACCCAGTGCGCTTGCCATGCTAGCAGCTCGCCCAGCGGTGCGGTGCGCCACGTGTATTCACCGGTGAGCGGGACATAGCGGTAAATCTGTGGGCGGATAATCTCGCGGCGCACTGCCTCCTCTAAGGTGATGCGTTGGCGTTGTCCGCCCAAGCCTGTGATTTCCACCTCACACGCTGCCCACGGCACGTTGAACGGGAAGGGGTTGCCAATCATGTTCCAGCCCTCTTCCAGCGGGATCAGGTAGGCTGTGTTCAGGTCAATGACTTCATTGCCCAACAGGCTGGCGGGTGAGGTGATGCGCAAGAAGTAGCCCAGCCCACGAGGTGGGGTGGGGCGATCGGAGCCATCGGGACGAACGCCAACGCCAGGCGGGTTGAAGCTGGCGCGCGGGTCTCGGTTCGCCACAGTGTAGCGCGCGTAGGTGCCTGCGCTAGGAATGTAGCGCGCTAAGATCACGTCCGCGCCAAACAACTCTTCGGGGGTGCGCTCCAGCTGGTAAGGAGTAGAAAACATCGCAAGACCTTCCATCTGCTGGCGCGCCCGCACGGCAAACCGCACGCTATTTGTCCCCAGCCGCTCATCTTGACCAATAGCTTCCACTACAATGGTGTAAGCGCCCGCACCTGGCACCTCAACAACAAAGTCGAGAAGGATCAGTTTGCGCTCGACATCTACTCGGGCGGTCGGCTCCCACAAATCGCGCGGAAGCGGTTGGTCGTTGAGCAGGACGCGCCGGATGTTGGCAGGATTGTTGCCCAACACGCGGCGCACTTCAACCTGCACGCGCACTCGTCGCGAGTCGAAGCTGGCTCCTGCTTCGGGCTCGAGGAAGGCGATATTAACTCGCCCTGCGCCCCTGAGAGCTTGCTCCAAATCTATAATGCCAAACCCCAGCTCGGGGTCGGGTACGGAGCGTCCACGCGGGTCAGCGGTCTCCTTGAGGATGGTTACCGCAGCAGGCTCCACAGCATCGGAAGCGTGGCGCGGCACCCCCGCAGCCAGCAACAATGCGATCGCTGCAGTCACGTAAGGCGCTGCGTATGAGGTACCTTGCACATACTCGTATTGCAGTACGGTGGACGAGGTAGTTAGCACCCCGTCGGTATAGCCCCTGGCTTGATCACCCCCAGGCGCAGCCAGGTCGATATTGCCGTAGTTAGAGTAGGAAGCACGCGCCCCGGTTCGCCCTACCGCTGCCACAGACACAACGTTGGGATAGTTCGCAGGGTACATTGGAATGTCGCTGTTAAAGTTGCCCGCAGCGGCAACCGGCACAATACCGCGTTGGTAAATCGCTTGGATGAGCGAGTTCTCGTGGGAAGAGTAGAAAAGACGTCCATAGCTCATGTTGAGCACAAAGATCTGTGAGGCGTTATCAATGACGTACTGGTAGGCTTCTAAGATGTTGCTGTAGTCGAGAAAGGATGTGTCGGCGCGCGCCTCGACTTTGAGTGCCACTACGGGCTTGATGGATGCATCGTCGGGGAGGGCGCGTTGCCATGTTAGCCCCGCGATACCGATACCATTGTCAGTGATTGCCGCTGCTACGCCCACGGTGGAAGTGCCGTGAGAAAAGCCGGGGGTTTCTGGGTCAATGTTTGTGTTGGGGGGGTCAGCTGCAAAGTTGCGCGAAAGCGCATCGAACACATTCCGCAAATCGGGATGCGAGCGCTGGAAATTGTCGTCGATAAACGCCATGCGGATGCGCGGGTCTCCTTTTTGAATGTCCCACGCTGCTGGCAGACGCATCATTTGCAGCGCCCACTGCTCAGGGAACAAGGGGTCATTTGGACGGTCCAGCATTATGCAGCGGTAGTTAGGGTCAACGTAGAGCACGTCAGGGTGCTGTGCCAGCTGCTGAATAGCCGATTGCACGGCTCGGAGGGCGTCTTCATCGGAAAGTTGGTGTATGTTGCGCAAGCGCAGACGATAAGTGTCCTGGACAAGGATGGGGGTTGCTTCGGCGTTGATAAGGTTAGCGATTGCGCGGGCGGTGTCTATGGTACGTCCGGGCTTGAGGCGCACGATGATTTCGCCCTTGATTACATCCTCTGGCGTAAGCGTTTGCGCACTCGCCCCATGCAGGGCGATTACCAAACCGATCCACCAGCGCCACATCCACTTCATAAACGGTTCCTCCTGATAATAGCCATTTTGTAGGTACGCTCATGCGGGGCGCTGGTTTCGCCAGCGTCCCGCGTAAGAGCGTATGGATTTAGGGGGCAGGGGGCAGCTCTTGCGTAGTGAACTCAAACGGGCGGCTCCACACATAGCGCAGCCCGCCGGGACCAGGAATGGGACCGGGGTCATCCGAGAGGTTGCGAGCCCCCACACGCCAGTAGAGCGTTACGCGCCGCCCTACCAATCCTAAGCGCGCTAAGAAAGCAGACTCAAGATTGATGTTTTCCGTGGAAACAGGCGTGCCCCCAGCAGCGGTAGAAAGAATCTCGTCCGAGACGAAGGTATGTGCGCGGTTACGGAAGGTGGGGTCAAGCGAAACTTCCACACGGTAAGCGTTAGCCCCTTCCGCAGCTAACCAGCTGAAGCGCACGGACCTTGGATTGACATCTTCGCTGCGTTGCACAGGTTCCAGCAGCACCACAGGGGCAATTGCTGTTGCCTGTCCCGAGCGCACGCGGTCAGTGATGCGAAACAGGGTAATTGTTTGCCCATCTGCGAACCGCTGCTCGCGGTAAACAAGCGCTACTTGGTAGGTGTAGGAGCGTCCGGGCGCAACGCCAGGCGCGGGTGAGTCCTCACCGACCTCTACGAAATCGGGGTCCTCGATGCCCTCGCGCAGGCGAGGCGCGCTTACATACACGAAAGCGCGTGGCACCGTGGTATCAATGAAGAAGTTCTGATTGCCCGGTGTCACGCCAACGGGGCGGAGCTGACCGTTCTCATCCGTGCCGATGACATCGGAGCGATAGATTTGCCACTGGAAGAGGTCTGGACCGCTTTTCGCAAAGAGGGTTGTGTTCCATCGGACACGGATAAACGGTTCGAAGTTGGCATCGGCGCCCGCTTCGGCGATCACGCGCTCTACGGGCGTATTGCCCCCCGAGGCAGCGCGGGCAACTCCGAACGCAATCAGCCCAACCACCAACAGGGGACCGAGCGCGCGCAACAGCGGATTACCCTGCCCACGCGGACGCGGACGCTCAGTGACTACTCTACCACTTGGCTTCACTCGCACAGTCGGCACGCGGAAAATAGCGCGTGCGCGGTCTTCGCTTTGAATACCGCGTCCAAAGTCGATAATCTCAGCTATGGCATCGCTATCAGACACTTGTACCACACGGATGCGCCCTACTTCCTCGCCGCGGCGGATGACGATCATCTCCATGCCTGGTTGCAGTCCACCGCGGATGCCGCGATTGAGGAGTACCTCTTTGCCCGCGCGCGTGGTTAGCACTGTCGCTTCGGGGATGGTGTAGTTGTTGATGGTGCGCACTGCTTCAAAAGCAGCATTGCGCACGGCTTCCTGCACTAAGGTGTCATCATCCCCGCTATAGCCGGGGCGGCGGTTGCTGTAGCCTGTAGCGACCGCCCCATTGACAGGTTCGCCTGAGGCGACATCGATCACGCGCACGGTGAGCACAACTTGGGCTTGCTTGGGGCTGCCCACAAAGTTCACAACGTTCACTTCGCCTGTAACGATCGACTCCACTTGCAAGGCGCGTCCCAATCGCAGAAAGCCCGTGCGGTCAAGGGGTGGCGCAAGGTCTAAGTCTTTTAGCTGTTGCTCCACCTCACCGCGTGCTAAGACCTCGTACTTGCGTAGTTTTTGGAACTCGCCCGCAACGGCGTCCGTAGCAGCGCGTGCGATGCTGGCGCCGCCGTAGCCACTTTTGTTTTCAAAATCCAGCACTGCAATCCGAGGCAGTTGCACCAGTTGCTGGGCGAGAGCGCGAGCAGCGCTGTAAGGATACAGCACGCTTATGGCTATCGTGCTCAAAACGCCAAGCCACGTGGTGCGCGTTGTCCAAATCCGTTTCGTCCCTGCTTTCACGCTACACTCCTCCTTCACAAAGCGTTAGCGAGTGAGCACCAACGGCACTGTCGCACGGGCGACCTGACCGTCGTCGCTCACCGCACGAATCTCAACAATGTACGTGCCTGGCGGTAAGGCGATGCCGCTTTGGTCGCGTCCGTCCCAAGTGGCCTGCTGCAGCCCGCCACTACGAGTGGCTTGATGCAGCAGTTGACGCACCACCTTGCCGCCCGAAAGGATATTCACCTCCACGGTAGCGTCTCCTGTCAGTTGGAAGGTGATGGTGTATTGGTTACCGCGTCCAGCGAGCACCTGCGCTTGCTGGATGCGAAGCAGACGACTGACAGGAGCTGTCTCAAGGCGGAAGCGTCCGATGCCATTGGTATCTGTGCGGAAGGTGTAGGCACTGGTGGTGCGCAGGTAGCGCCGCTCACCTGTCTGCAAGTTCACCAGCACGAGGTTTACCGTGCGCGGCAGTTGTTGAGCGTCGGGCCAGCGCAAGGTGACCTCCTGGTTGGGCTGGCGAGTTTCTACAGTGAACTCCCAGCTTGCGGAGCGGCTGATGGGTTGGATGTCCACGCCGTAGCTACCGCTGTGCGCACCCCAAGTGAGGCGTGGAATGCTGATGTACACCGTATCGCCCGCAGCAGGCGGTGGTTTGAGCAGGTCATACTCGCGGTCATAACCCACGGTCGCTGCGCGGGACACGCCAAGGTACACCCGGTCCTTGAATTCGCCTGCTTGCGCCTCTATGGTCAGTCGCCATTCGCCCGCAGCAGCGACAGACGTGCTTTGTCCGCGAGTGGCTTCTGCGGTAGGCGGAATCAGCAAGCGCGTATCGCGGTAAGCGTACACCCAGTAGCCCTCCCACACGCGCATGCGTGTTGTGGGCGTGTAAGAGCCGAAGGTGAAGCCCCACAGGGTGTTCGCTACGATGCCCTTGCCCACCGCCACTGGTAGCGCCACAGGCGCATTGGTGTCGGGGTCGATCACCTGAATGCGTGTCCAGTCAATGTCAAACGGGAAGGGGTTGCCGATGAGGTTCCAACCGGCACGCACGGGGATTTCGAACGGGCGCGTACGGTCCGCAGGCGCACCCTCCACGCTCAGAGCCAAATCTATCGAGGTCTCCAAGAAGTAGCCGCGCCCCAGTTGGAACCGATCGGCAGGCGCTACTGGATAGAACACATAGCGCGCCTGTTCAGGATCCCACGTGAAGAAGCGGAAGGTAGCGTCCGCTGGCACATTCAGGAGAGCGCGCACATCCTGCGCATAGTCATATGGCGCCGACACCAAGGCCCGCCCGCGGAAGAAGGTGCGTAACGGTTCCGCCTTGAACTCTGGCACCGTGACGCGCCGCCCTGGCTCGACCACCACCGTGCGCTGGCTGGGAATGAAGGTGAAACCAGGCTTGCTCGGTCGCACCACATATTCGCCGGGCGGCACATTCGTGAACCGGAATTCGCCGTTGGCGTTTGTAACCACGGATGGCACAACATCGCTTTCGTTGAACAAGATGCGCACCGTTACACCTGGCTCAGGTGTGCCGCTGAAGCGACGCACAATCCTGCCCACTACCTCGCCTGGTGGCAGGCGGCGCAGCTGGAAGTTGAGTGTTGTGGTTTCGTTCGCGCGCACACTAAGGGTCTCGCTAACCGCCGTGTAGCCTGGTGCGGTTGCGGTGACAACGTACTCGCCCGCTGGCACTTCAAACGAGTACCTTCCGTCTGTGCCAGTGGTGGTTTCTGCGCGGGTAGTTGTGCCGGCTATTGCTGTAATGCGTGCCCCTGCAATTGGTTGCCCCGTATCGGCGTCGGTTACGACACCCTGCACCGTGCCGGGAAGCGGCTCCAGCACGAAGTCGCCCACGTTTGTGGTTTCGCTGCTGCGCACCACCACGTCACGGTACACGCCACCGGGGGGCTGCACAGGAGGCAAGCGGTAGCCGCCAAAGGCAAGGTCTACTACTGTTACGTTCCAGCGTCCAACGGGTACGCGTGTCAGCAGGAAGTTGCCATCTGGGTCGGTGAAGGTCTCAATCGGTGCCAATTCGGGGTCTTCCGCACTGGTGGCGCGTACGACCGCACCGCGCACAGGCTGGTTGTTGATGTCAATGACGCGCCCGCTGATTTGCCCCGGAGGCACTTTGAGCATCACCAAGTTGAGCGTTACCGTGCTAGCCACGACAGTTACCGACTCGGGGTGCTGGATGCGGTAGCCAGGGCGCACTGCGTCCACGATATAAATGCCTGCTTCCAGTCCCACAATTCGGTAGAAGCCGTTTGAGTCGGTAATCGCGTAGCCTTCTACTCTACCAGCGATGCTGGGCGGTGTAAGTGCGGTAGCGCGCACCAGCGCTCGTCGCAGGGGGAGGTACGTGCGAAGCTCGGGGTTATATTCGCGCACTGTGCCCTGAATGACGCCATGGGTCAGCCAGGCGAAGGCGTTGTGAAGGACCTTGTTGCGCAACGCGCGACACCACAGAAAGTCTGCAGGACCTTGGCTGTAGCCCGAGTTGACCCCTTCTACTCCGAACGAGAAGAACACCACTTTCGAGCGGTTGGTGGTGTTATGATAGTAGGTGCCTGCGCGTTGGCGCTGCTGGTCTGCTAACTGACCGGGGCTGGCATAGCGGTAAGGCGCGCGGTTGTCGGGGTTGGCAAGCACGGTATCGGGCCACACCTGGTTCCACGCGGCGTCGGTAAACAGCGGGGTGGTTGTTGTCGCGCCGACAGGTACTACCACATCTATGAAGTCGCCAGATGGCGTGATGTAGTAGTTGCCTGGGTGGGAGAGGCGGAGTGTTTCTGGGCGGTCAACCACAAACACGTTGCCTTCCAGACGCACCCAGATGGGAAGTGCAGCAGGGTTGCGGGCAATCGGGTTGGGGTCGCCAGTAATGGGGTCGGTTTCCAACCCTGAACTGGTAAGCTCGCGGCGCAACCCTTGATAGGCTACGAGGAAAATGTCTTCTGCCACATCGCTGTCCAACTGCGCTTGCAGCTCGTTGCGCAGGAACTGACTGGTGGCAGTACCGCCCAAGGTGAGTGCCCACGCGATATCCTGACCGCTGATGACCAAGCGTCCGCTGCTGTTGAGGAAGTCGCGCAGGAGCTGCTGCACCTCTGGGTCTAACAAGTGCCCCGGTCCTGCCCACAGGTTGCCTGTGTAGGGGCTTGCCCAAATCACGATGCGTGGCGCATGCAATTTGTCGCGGAAAGTGCCTTCCAAGTCGGTTGGCTCACGCTCGATACGCGGCAGATAGCCCGCCAACACCGAAGGTCGAATTGGGTTGCGGCATTGCACGCGCCAGATATCATACAGGTTGCCGTAGGTGGTGTTCTCGCCTAATGTATCGGAGCGCACAAAGGCGCCCAGGACGCGCGGGTGGGGGATCGCACCATCCCCGATGATGATTTGAGGCGTTCCCGAAGGCGGCTGGGTGAGGTCAAACGGGAACTTGCCCGTAGGGTTGTCTGTCCAGTAGCTTTCCACGGGCTGCCATGTGGGGCGGGCAACGCTGTTGCCGATCACATCAATACGGTGTTGCACGAAAATCTGCCCGCCCATATAGTCGGAGACCAGCAGGATGTTGTTGGCACCCACAAACGGGCGTGTGGTAAAGCCTGTGATATTGTCGTAGATAAACTCGTTCCCCGCACGGTCGCGCACAATCACATCCACATAGAAGTCGCTGGGCACATCAGGTGTGCGCCACGTCCCCTCATAGAAGTTGGTGGGGTTGCCCTGTCCATCGAGCACGGGCGTTAGCAGTAGCGTGTCGTCCAAGCTCCCGTCAAAGCCTAACCGCACCAGCGTGTAGGGGTCTTTGTACTCGTAGGTGTTGGGGTTGATTGCTTGGTGTCCAACCTCCACAAACAATGGCACGTAAGCGCCACTTATTTGCTCCACCAAAATTCGGTTCGGGAAGAACGGGTCAAATGGGAACAGCAGGTAGATGCGGTGTTCTAAGCCTTCCGCGTCTTGTTCGGCGCTGTCAGGGTCTTTGAATTGCACGCGCACGAAGTCCACACCGCTTTGGAAGTCCACTACCCGCACGCGAATGGTGACCTCATCGCCTGGGAAGCCCTCTTTCGGGCGCACGATGGGTAGCACTTCCAAAATAGGCGGAGTCACATCAAATAGTTGGGTCTCCCACAGGTCGTGGATGCCTGGGCCGGGTGGTTCGGCACCCTCGGTGCGTGGGGAGTGGTATGCTACGCGGTTGCGCTCGTCTACTGCACCAGTGGGATACTTCGCGCCCGCTGCAGGAGCAAAGGGCGGTGTGGTAAGGTAGGGCACATCGGGCTGTGCCAGCTGGGGCGTGCTGCGGTCGGCAGAGATAGAAATTGCTGGGCCGCCCCCTAGCTCCTCAGGCAAAGTCGCCTCAATGCGATAGATATCGTAGATACGGTTTGTGGAGTCGACGCGGTCAGCAGGGGCTGCGATGCGGTGCGGATCGCCCGATTTCCGCGTGGAGGAGAACACCAAGATGGGTACCCCATTGAAAGTCGCCCATGAGGGTTGCCGATCGCTGGCGCGGTTGCCCGTGTTGGGGTCTACGAAGTTGGTCCAGCGGGTCTCGCGTAAGGTGCCGAAATCTAAGATGAAGATAGAGCTGCTGCCGTCGCTGGCAACGCGTGCAAACGCAATGCGGGTGCCGTCGGGCGACCAAGCGGGTTCCACATCGTTAAAGCCTGCAGGCGGGTTAGTGAGGCGACGGAAGTATTCGTTGTTCTCAAACGGGCGTCCGTCGGTACGGGCTAAGTACAATCGGAAGCGGCGTTCGGTGCCCGGAGGGTCTGTGGGCAGCAGTCGGTTCGATGCAAAAACCACCAAGCTACCGTCGGGGCTGAGGGTGGGGCGCAGGTTTTGGGTAATTCCGTCGTTGTCGGCGGTAATCACCACGCGCCGCCCGGTGCTGAGATTGCGCACTACAATGTTGTAGTTGCCTGAAGCGGTACGGTTGGCGTAAGCGAGGAGGTTGGCTGCTTCGTTGAGCGCAGGCTGAATCTGGCTGCCGAAGCGTTCGTCAGGAGTGTCGCCAGTGATAGCAGTGGGGTTTGCTACGTTTCCAAGCCCCGGCCCTGAGCCGTCATCAATATCTCCGCGCCAGATGCGATAGTATGGTGTGGGGTTTGCCAACCTGCCGTTGACCACAGCAGAAGCGTTGCTGGAGAAGTAGATCTTTGCTGCGCCGGGGTTGTACACAGGATGGAGTTCATCGGTGGCAGAGTTGGTGATGTCGCGGTCCCAGCGCGGCGCGCGGGTGCGTCGCTGGCGATTTTGCAGGTTGCGGTGGAACTCGTTGGGATCAAACAGACCGCCTTTGCGCCAGCGCGCGCCCGACTGTGGCGCCCGCGAAGGGGCGACTCGGTAGTTTTGGGGTGGAATCTCGCGTACACGCGCGTTGGGCAGCACATGACGACCAGGGCGATCTGCATAGGGATCTCCACTTGGCAGATTGCTCGCGCCTTCCTGCGCATAGCCTGCCCATCCCAGCAGCAGTAGCCCCGCTCCGAACAACAGCCAGATTCGCCTCACCACGGTAGAGCCTCCTCTTGCACTACTCAGTTCTACTCAAGCGTCTCCCATTCCTACTTGCTTTCGACGCACCAGCAGAGATTCCGTTGCGCCGTTCAGTATACCTAACGGTTCAGTGCCTGCCAGATGGCGCACACCTGTCGCTCCACCTGCGGTAAGGGGCGATGGGTGCGCACGATCCAGTCGGCAAAGGCAAGTTTGCATCGGGTGGGAAGCTGTGCTTGCAAGATTTGGCGCGCACGCTCCGCTGAGATACCTCGCGCCAGTAGCCGCTGGCGCTGCAAGGTAGGGGTTGCATACACTACCACCACTGCGTCGAAGGCACCCTGAAGGGCGACCTCGATGAGCAAAGGCACCTCGACAAACACCAGCGGCGATGATAGCGCTTGGAGGTGTGCTTGCATCGCCTCCACGATGGGGGGGTGCATCAGTTGGTTGAGGCGGCGACGCAAGCGCACATCGCCGAAGGCAAGGGCAGCCAGTTGCTCGCGTGCTACCGTGCCATCGGCGTTCAAAATCCTTTCTCCAAACTCCCCAACAAGGCGTTTCCATAGGTCCGTCCCTGGATGGAGGAGCGTCGCAGCCAGCGCGTCGCTGCTAAGCGTAGCAGCGCCAAGCGCCTCGAACATTCGCAAGACGGTTGTCTTGCCCTCGGCGACGCCACCCGTGATGGCAATCCGTTGCATTAGGAGTTTGCGTCATTGCCCTTCGGCTCCTGCTGCCGACTCAGAGGATTGCTCTGTCGATTCGGCTTGCGCTTCGGCGCGCAGTTGCTGAAGTTGCGACTGGAGCCGCTCACCGATGGTAAAGCCTGTGCCGCGGCTTACTGGAGCGCGCTGGCGATACTCCTGCACTACCCGCTGCTCCTCAGCAGCGCGTAGGCTAACCACCATGCGGCGACGACGCGGATCGAGCTCTATAATCCGCCCTTTGACCACCTCGCCGACCGACACCACTTCGTCGGCGCTTCTGATTCGCTTGCTGGAAAGCTCCGACAGGGGCAGGAACGCTTCTACGCCTTCCATCACACGGGCGAACGCCCCTGTGCGCACGATGCGCGTGATGGGCACCTCGATCTCATCGCCCTCTTTGTATTGTTGGGCAGCGAGTTGCCATGGGTCGGGCAGTACAGCGCGTCGGCTGAGCGCTACCTTGCCATTTTCAGGCTCGAGGCGGATGATTTCGACCTCGATTTCATCGCCCTCTTTGAGCACTTCGCGCGGGTCGCTGATGCGCGCCCACGACATCTCGCTAACGTGCAGCAGCCCCTCGTATCCGCCAATATCCACAAACGCGCCGTAAGAGGTGATGCGCTTGACCACGCCTCGGAATCGTTGCCCAACCTCGAGCGTAGCGAATATGCGCTCGCGTCGCTGACGCTCCTCTTCCTCGCGCCGCTTGCGAATCTCTTCCTCTGCCAGCTTGTTAGAGGCAACCGCCTTGCGCCGCTCGTGGTCTACGTCTATTATCTTGATGGGGATAACTTCGCCCAGTAGGCGATCCAGCTGGTTAGGAGGCAAGCGTCGAGCGATTTGGCTGGCGGGCACAAAGCAGCGCACGCCGATGTTCACAATCACACCACCTTTCACCACATCTTCGACCATTGCCTCCAGCGTCTCTTTGGTCTCGTAGGCGCGCACGATGGATTTCCACAGCTTGTCAAAGTCGGCTTCTCGCTTGGAAAGCACGGGCATCCCGCTTTCGCCGCGGGTGCCTTTGACCTTCACCTCAATCGTGTCGCCTACTTGCACCACATCGGCGGCGGAAGCTACCTCGCCAAGCGCCAGCTCGTGCTTGGGGATGCGCACCTCGGTCTTTGCGCCTATATCCACCAGCACTGCGTCGGGTTCTACTTGCACTACCGTGGCCCGGATGACATCCCCTCGCTCAAATGAAGGGAACGATTGCTCGATCGCCTGCTCCATGCTAATGGGTTCCGCTTGGGCGGAGGTTGTTGTAGCAGCTGTTGATTCAGCAGCGGTTGCCGTAGGTTCGCCAGCGCTTTCCGTAGCAGGCACAGAGGTTGGCTCGCCTTCAGGCGCAGGTTCAGCGGTTGGCGCCGTATGCATTGGCCCCATCGACTCGGTCGTCGAGGTCGACTCAGTCGACATGGTCTCACGGGTCTGCTCGTCTGTCCACATAACCCACGCTCCTCCTTAGGGTGGTTGGTCTATTTCGTTGTCTGTGGCTCGACTCCTGCCGGTTCTATGGCAGTGTTGTGCAAGATGCCCGCAACGAACACATAGCAAACCTTTAGGGTGTGCGGGTTACACAAAATTATATCTGCCTGAGCGCCAGGGCGGAGTGTACCCAGTTCGTTTTCGTAGCCCAAGGCGCGTGCAGGGTTTGCAGCGCACAGCAGCGACGCGACTTCTAAGCCGAAGGTTCGAGCGCAGTGGCGTAGGCAGGTGTCCATTGCAATCGTGCTACCTGCCAAGCCGCCTGTTTCGAGCATCCGTGCGGCGCCGTCGCGCACAATCGCACGATGCCCCCAGAGTTCAAACTCGTAGCCGTCGGGCATACCCACGCCTGTCGTGCCGTCTGAGACGCAGATAACGCGCTCTGTGCCTTTGGCTTGCACCAGCACGCGCGCAGCGGCAGGATGCGTGTGGATGTTGTCCCAGATGATTTCGGCGACCAGCTCAGGCAGGGATAGTACCGCGCCTACCGTGCCAGGGTCGCGGTGTTGGAAGGGGCGCATGGCGTTGAAGGTATGGGTGGCGTGGCGTGCCCCATTGTCCACCGCTCGCAACACTTCCTCGTAGGTGGCATCGGTGTGCCCTACCGAGGCGATAATCCCCTGCTCGGTTAGATAGCGTATTACCTCCAACGCGCCCTCCATCTCTGGGGCAATCGTTACGATACGCAACTCGCTAAGCAGGTCGCCCAGCTCAGTTTCTAGTTCGCGAATGCTTGGCGGGCGGATGTATTCGGGTGGCTGTGCACCTGCCCGTTTGGGGTTGATGAAGGGTCCTTCCAGGTGGCACCCCAGCACGCGCGCGCCTTCAGAGCCGTGTTCGCGCACCTCGCGAGCAGCAGCAATGCACTGCCGAATGGCATGCCACGGGCTGGTGAGGGGGGTCACTAAAAACGCCGTGACGCCGTGCTGTACCAGTCGCCGCGCAACCGCCTGGATGGCTTCAGGCGTGCCTTCCATCATATCGCGCCCAAAGCCCCCATGCACGTGGATGTCTAGCATCCCCGGCAGAGCGACCAAATCGCGCGCATCAATGTCCGAGGGCGCTAGCGGAGGCAGCTGCGTAGGGTCGTAGGGCTCCCACGCAACAATTCGCTCCCCTTCAATCAATAGCGCACGCTGCTCGTAGCGCTGCCCATCCGTAATGAGCGCGCCACAGTATATGCGAGACGCCATCGCTATTAGTGTACCTCGTGCCTACTGCCTGCCACGCTCTCCCTAAAGTTCCCCCTTGAAGGGGGGGGGGAACCGAGCATTCTTTTCGGCTCCCCCAACGCTGGGCAAGCCTTAGGGAAGCGGCTTCTTAGGTTCTGCCGGGGATGCCCGGCTCGGTCATCTTGTAGGGATCAAACACCTCTTTGATTTGCTCCTCAGTAAGCAGTTTGCGTTCGCGCACGACATCGATGATGGAGCGGTTCTCGCGCAGGGCTTGCTTGACGACTTCGGCTGCCGTTGCGTAGCCCACATAGGGGTTGAGCGCGGTGGCAAGGCTGGGGCTGGTCTCAGCATAGTAGCGGCAGCGCTCCTCGTTCGCTGTGATGCCCCGCACGCAGAGCCTGTCTAACTGGCGCATCATGTTGGTCATAATCTGGATTGAGTAGAGGGCGTTGTACGCCATTACGGGCATCATCACATTCAGCTCCAGCTGCCCCGCTTGCACGGCATAGTCAATAGTGGTGGCGTTTCCAATCACTTGGAAGCACACCATGTTCGCCATTTCGGGGATGCTGGGGTTGACCTTGCCAGGCATGATGCTGCTACCGGGCTGCACTGCGGGCAGGTTGATTTCCGCTAGCCCTGTGAGCGGCCCTGAGGCGAGCAAGCGCAGGTCGTTGACGATTCGCGTGAGTTCCAGCGCAAGTGTACGCAGCGCGGAGCCGACAAGCTGAATAGGCATTTGGCTCTGCATCGCCTCGCGCAGGTCTTCTGCAGGGCGGAAGGGAATGCCCGTCCACTCGCGCAGCAGCTCCACCACGCGGAAGCGATACTTCGGGTGGGTGTTTAGCCCTGTGCCAGCAGCGCTGCCGCCGATGCCTAGCTCCTCCACCTGCTCGGCAGCAAACTCCAGCACGCGCCGACACTTGCGCAGCGTCATTGCGTAAGCAGCAAACTCCTGCCCTAACCGAATCGGCACCGCATCTTGCAAGTGTGTGCGCCCCGACTTGAGAATGTGGTCAAACTCCTTGCCCTTCTGGGCAAAAGCGTCGGTTAGCTCGTCCAGCACAGGGAACATATCACGCAACGCCATGCGCGTGGCAATCCGCATCGCGGTGGGAAAAGTGTCGTTTGTGGATTGCCCAAAGTTCACATGGTCATTCGGATGCACAATCGAGTAGTCGCCTTTGCGCCCGCCCAAGATTTCGATCGCACGGTTTGCCAGCACCTCGTTCACATTCATATGGAACGAAGTGCCCGCGCCCTGATGAAAGATGTCCGTAGGGAACTGGTCGCGCAAGTTGCCCTGCAAGATTTCATCGGCTGCTTGAATGATTGCGCGTCCAATATGCTCGGGGATTAGCCCAAGTTCCATATTTGCTTGCGCAGCGGCTTTTTTGAGCAGCACATAAGCGTCAATCATCAGGGGTGGCTCTGTGATCCCGCTGATCGGAAAGTTTTCTTGGGCGCGTAGGGTTTGCAAGCCCCAGTAGACATCGGCAGGCAGTTCACGCTCTCCTAAAGCATCACGCTCAATCCGCACCATCGCCGAAACCTCCAGTAGAGTGTACCTGACCTACTGGAGGGTTTGCGGGTGGACTACAGCGTTTGCTTGCGGAACCGCAGCCAACCGATGAACAGCCACGCTGTCCCACTCAGCACAGCGTACCCTGCCATCGCGCCTAATACGCCCCACGGCGCCAGATCCCAATCGAACACAACCTTCTTGCTCATGTCGAAGTAGTCGTAGTGGGGCAGGATGCCGTAGAGCAGGTTCAGCCACAGTACGCTGAGGTCATGCTCCCAGTGCGCCATCAGCAGCAAGCGCCCAAACGCGCCCGAACCGAACGCCAAAATCAGCGACAGGGTGATCGTTGCAGGTGGCGTGAGGTACACCGACAAGGCGATCACGAAAGCGCACAGCCAACCGATGCCCAGTAGCTTGAGCAGTACATACTGCACGAAAATCGGCTTGAGCGTAATGCCCAGCGACGCCAGCAACAGCGTGTTCGCCAGCGTGAGCGTCAGAAACGCCACCGCTGCGGTTAGGGTTGCCGTTGCCCACTTGCCGATTAGCAGCTGCCCGCGCGTGATGGGGCGTGCCATCAACGGGTAGATGGTGCGTCGCTGCAGCTCGTCGGGGATCTGGCGCGCTGCGATAAACACCGTCAAGATTGTGGTCATAATCCCCACGGCAGTGAACGCCACATCTTTGACGAAAATCTCCAGCCCTTGCACGCCGAACACGCGAAACGCCGCGGCGCCCCCCGTAAGCAGCGCGCTCAGAATCAGCAGCACGTACACCTCTTTGCGCCGCACAGTCTCCAGTAGCCCTGCGACCATCAACGCGCGTGCGACCTGCCAGGTGCGTGTCATGCGGCTGCCTCCTGCTCAAGGATGTCGTAGCCCGCCATCACAGTGCGGATGAAATAGTCTTCCAGCGAGGCAACGCGCCCCGCCAACTCGTCCAGCGTGTGCTGAGCGATGAGCCTGCCCTTGTGAATAATCAGGATGCGGTCGCAAATAGAGGCGACCTCTGCCAGTTCGTGCGACGAGAAGAAGATGGTGGTGCCACGCTGGCGTTGTGTAGCGAGCAAATCGCGCAGCTCGCGCTTGCCGATGGGGTCTAAGCCCGACGAAACTTCGTCCAGAATCAGCAGTTTCGGGTCGCCCAGCAGGGCTTGGGCAATCCCCACCCGCTGCAGCATGCCCTTGGAAAGGTGCTTGTTGAGCGTATGCATACGGTCAGCGAGGTTCACAGCTTCCAAAAGTGCCTCAATCTGTGCCCGCAGCGGGCGTCCGCTCAGCCCGTGTAGTTCCCCGTACAGGCGCAGCGTCTCGTAGGGCGTAAGATAGGGCGAGTAGAGCGCGGTTTCAGGCAGGAAGCCCACCAAGCGTCGGGCGCGAGCGTCAGTTGCGCTCAGTCCAAAGAGGCGCACCTCGCCTGCTGTGGGAGGCTGGAAGCCCATCAGCGTCTTGATGGTGCTGGTTTTGCCTGCGCCGTTGACGCCCAGAAAGCCCACAATCTCGCCTGCGCACACTTCGAAGCTCAAGCCGTCTACGGCACGCACAGGCGGTTTGAACCAGCGACGGTACTCCACCACCAGTTCGCGCACAACAATCGGGTGCATCACAGGTTATTTTTGGAGCCTCAGGCGGGTTCTTCAGAGGGCGTCTGTCAGATATGCCTCCTGGGTACACTACGGGCGTGTTTCGGCGGGCGATTCTAATCGTGTTGGACGGCTGTGGCGTCGGTGCTGCGCCCGACGCTGCTGAGTACGGCGATTTCGGCGAGAACCACCCAAACACTTTGGGGCACTTAGCGGAGGCAGTTGGCGGGCTACAAGTGCCCACGCTGCAAGCGCTGGGGTTGGGCAACATCCTGCCATTGCAAGGCGTGCCTCCCGCTGCGCCCCCACGCGCGTGTTTCGGCATCGTGCAGCCCTACTCCAAAGGCAAAGACTCCGTGACGGGGCACTGGGAGATGATGGGCATCCACACCGAAGTGCCCTTCCCCACCTATCCGAAC
>JANXAW010000013.1 GCA_025061985.1 Fimbriimonadales bacterium | reverse complement strand
GATTAGATCCGCATCTTTGAACTTGACCCCGCTGCGCTCGTCGCGATCATCGTACAGTACTTCTACGCCCAACGCCAGCAGCTCGCTGTAGAGCCGTTCAGCGGCGGCGCGTTGCTGCGCATCCTCAGGGTTCACCAAGATGAGAATAACCTCAAACGGCGCGACGGTGATGGGGAAGCAGATGCCATCATCATCGTGGTGGGCTTCTACGATAGCTGCCAAGCAGCGGCTGACGCCCAGCCCGTAGCAGCCCATGATGATGGGCTTTTGCACGCCGTTTGCGTCGGTGAACATCGCGCCCATCGCTTGGCTGTACTTCGTGCCCAACTGGAAGATGTGCCCCACCTCGATCCCGCGCACTTCCCGCAGCACGCCTTCGGGATGGCGTGGCGAGGGGTCGCCTGCCTGCGCCATGCGCAAGTCTGCCCAGATGGGTTCAGGGAAGTCGCGCCCCCAGCATACATGGATAAGGTGCGCACCGGGCGCATTGGCGCCTGTAACAAAGTCTTGCAGCCCGCGCAGCTCATAGTCGGCGTAGACGGGAATGTCTGGCGGCAAGCCCACAGGTCCTGAGAAGCCCACAGGCGCGCCCGTGAGCTGCTCAATGCTGGCGGCATCCATCATCTCTACGCTCTCGCCGTGCATCGCGTGCATCAGCTTGTAGGGGTTGAGTTCGCGGTCGCCGCGCACGAGCGCTGCCACAGGCTTGCCGTCCACGCGCATCAGCAAAGTCTTCACCAAGCGGTCGGGCGTAGTGTTGAGGAAGGCGCACACTTCCTCTACCGTGCGGATGTTGGGCGTGTCCACTTTTTGCATCGGCGGAACGGAGTCAATCGGAGGTGGGGTGAGCTTGGGATCGGGCAACTCGCAGCGCTCAACGTTCGCGGCGTAGCCGCTCTTGTCGCACTGCAGCACCCTGTCCTCGCCGCCCTCGGCAAGGATCATAAACTCCTCGTTGCTGCCGCCGCCAATCGCGCCCGCTTCGGCGTCCACAATCAGCGTGCGCAAGCCCATCCGACGGAACATCCGCACATACGCACGGCGCACCTTTTGGTACATCGTCTCCATTGCGCGCTCGTCCGTATCGAAGCTGTAGGCGTCATACATAAGGAACTCGCGCGCGCGGATGACGCCCCCACGCGGGCGCGGCTCATCGCGGAACTTCGTCTGGATTTGGTACAGCAGCAAGGGCATCTGCCGATAGGAGCTGACCACATGGCGAATGATGTCGGTGATGACCTCCTCGTGCGTAAAGCCGAGCGTGAAGGAGCGCTGGTGGCGGTCTTTGAGCTTGAACAGGATATCCAAATGGCTGCGCCCCGTCTCCTCTAACAGTTCTTCGGGCACGAGGGCGGGCATAAACAGCTCAATCCCGCCGATGCGATCGGTTTCCTCGCGCACAATCTGCTCGATTTTGCGGATCACGCGCCAGCCAAGGGGGAGGTAGGTGTAAACGCCCGCCGCAAGTTTGCGAATAAAGCCTCCCCGCAGCAGCAACTGGTGGCTGATTAGCTCCGCTTCGGCGGGCACCTCGCGTAGGGTCGGCATGAAGTATTGCGAAGCGCGCATTGCCGTGCGTGCCCTCCGTTTAGGCTTTATGGATGGCGTGCCCCGCAGCGTCGTGGAACGCCTCCATCAGCGCTTCCACCAGCGTCGGGTGCGGATGGATGGTGTCCACCAGCTCATCCAGCGTAGCTTCGAGCTTGATGGCGAGCACCGCTTCTTGCAGTAGGTCGCTGGCGTGTTCGCAGCAGATGTGTACGCCCAGAATCTGCCCATACTTGGCGTCTGCAACCACCTTGACCAAGCCTTCTTTGATGCCTGTTGCCATTGCGCGCCCGAGGATGCGTGGTGGGAACTTGCCTATTTTGACCTCATATCCCTGCTCGTGGGCTTGCTTCTCGGTCAGCCCCACGCCCGCCACTTCAGGCACGGTGTACACCACGTTCGGAATTGCGCGGTAATCCATGCGGCGGTTAGCGCCGAAGCAGTTCTCAGCAGCCACGATGCCTTGCGCACTGGCAACATGCGCCAGCGGCGCAATGCCCGTAATGTCGCCAATCGCGTAGATGTGGGGGATATTCGTGCGCATATACTCGTCTACGGCAACATAGCGCTTGTTCATCTGGATGCCGACGGTTTCCAGCCCGATGCCGTCTACGTTCGGCTTGCGCCCCACGCCAATCAGCACAACCTGCACATCGATTTGTTGCATTCCTTGGGGCGTTTCCACATGGCAGCGCCAGCGGTCGCCCACACGCTCAGCAGACTTGAGCGTGCTGTTGGTGAGGAACCGAATGCCTTGGCGCGACAGGGCGCGCTCCGCCTCCTTGGCAATCTCCTCATCAAACTGGGGCAGGATTTGGGGCATGATTTCCACGACAGTGACGTGGCTGCCCAGCGCGTTGAACACAAAGCTGAACTCCACGCCAACTGCACCCGCGCCCAAGATGAGCATACTATCGGGCACGAATGTGGCGTTGACAGCGTCGTCGCTCGTCCATACGTTCTCGCCTTCCAGCCCTGGGATGTTGATTTTCATCACGCTGGAGCCAGTGGCGAGAATGATGTTTTTGCCGCGCACGTAGTCCTTGCTGCCGTCTGCGCGGGTGACCTCAATCGTGTGGGGATCAATGAGTTTGCCCGTGCCTTCAACCGTTTGCACGCCGTTGCGCTTAAAGAGCATTGCGATGCCATTGCGCAGAGTTTGCACGATTTTGTCTTTGCGGGCTTGCATCTGCGCGAAGTCGTAATCAATCGTACCTTCAATCAGCACGCCCATCTCTTTGGCATGCAGCACGTGCAGGTAGCGTTCAGCGTGGGCGATCATCGCTTTGCTTGGAATGCAGCCCCAGTTGAGGCACGTGCCGCCCAAATGCTCGCGCTCTATGCAAATCACGCTGCCACCGCGTTCTTTGGCTAACTGCCCTGCACGGATCGCCGCAACATACCCACCCGGTCCTGCGCCCAGTACAACCACATCGGCTTCGTAGGTTGCCATGCGAGCCTCCTTACTCAGCACAGAAGTATACCTGAGCCTGTGCGCTAGGGGAGCGCAGGTATACTACCGCCCGCTATGGCATGCGCAAAGGCAAAGTGGCGGATTTCACTACACGGAGGACACAGCGGAGAGTTCTGCGAGCACGCAGAAGGGAGCTTGCGCGAGATTTTGGAGGCTGCCTGCGCCGCAGGTTACTACGTGTTCGGCGTTGCGGAGCACATGCCGCGCGTCGAGCCACAGTTCCTCTACCCGCGCGAGCGCGCGATGGGCTGGACTGTGGAAACGCTGGAGCGCAACTTCGAGCGATACGCGCATACCGTGCGCCAACTCGCTCAGGAGTTCGCAGAGAGACTCATCGTGCTATGCGGTTTTGAAATTGAGGTTGTGCCCACCGATCGGTACGCGACGCTGGTGCGCCACTATCGCCAGCAGTATGGCTTTGACTACGTCGTTGGCTCAGTGCACTTCCTGCATGGCGCAGCGCTGGATGGCTATTCAGAGCGCCCGTTGGCGGAGGTGCTGGATGCCCTTGGCAGCATGGAGGCGGTTGCTGTAGAATACTATCAGCGCGTGGCGGAGATGGCACAAGCCGTGCGCCCCGAAGTGATTGGGCACTTGGATTTGGTGCGTTTGACCGCAACGCGCTTGGGGATGGCAGAGCAGGTTGCCACAGCACGGGTGCGCCAAGCCGTGGAGCAGGCATTAGAGGCGATCCGCGCCGTAGATGCGCGCGTGGAAGTGAACACCTCGGCATTGCGCAAGGGGCTAGACCAGCCCTACCCCGCCGACTGGATTGTCCAGATGGGCGCACGGATGGGCATCAAGTTCTGCATCGGCGATGATAGCCATCGTCCTGCGCAGGTGGGGTTCGGCTTGGAAGCTGCACGCGAGCACCTGTTGCGCAACGGGGTGCGCGAGGTGCACTTTCTCACCCGCGAGGGTGATGCGATCGTGCCAGCAGTTGCACCTCTCGAGTGAAAAAGGTATAATAAGCATGGGCCCGTAGCTCAGCGGCAGAGCGGGCGGCTCATAACCGCTTGGTCGCAGGTTCGAATCCTGCCGGGCCCACCAGAAGTTTCAATTGCAGCTAAGGGGGCTGAAAAGCGCGACGGAGTGCCCGCAGAGCATGGAAGAGCTAGAGTCCAGACGCCGTGAGGTGGTTGGGGCGCTCCTTTCCGAGCTGGAATCGCTCCCCGCCATGCTGATAGTGCCCGAGAATTTGCAAGTGTATTGGGCAACGCAAGCAATTGCGGACGTCCTCGGCTACCCACGCGACGCGCTCCTTCAGAAAACACTTACCGAGCTAGTTGCGGAAAGCCCTGCTCAGCTCGAGGCTTTACTGGCATCACCCTCCCGCTCCTTCGACCTCACAATGTATTGTCAAGACCGCGGGGAGCGCACATTCCGAGCGACAACTCAGCTGCTCCCCGAACGCCAACTCCTCCTTCTGCAGCTGGTGGATATCACCGACCTGCACCTTCCGCTCCAAGTTCTTCGAAGCGTTTCTACAATACCTCCTCAGCAGACGGGGCTGGAATTTATCTCTCAGCTGCTCGTGAGGATTTCTCAAGCCTTAGGTACAGCGCACGTGTTTTTGGGGCGTCTTGCAACGCGTGAGCGGGTGGAAGGCATTCTGTACGCTGTGAGCGGGGAGCTGCGCACTCCGCTTAGTTACAATCTCCACGATATGCCGTGCGCGGATGTAGTGGCACAAGGGATCTGCTTCTTCCCGCGCGACCTACGGACACTTTTTCCAGAGAGTCGTGCCATCCGGGAGATGGGTCTCGAAAGCTACATTGGGGCACCCCTACACGACCCTCAGGGGCGCGTAACTGGCGTTTTTTGGATTGCTGACACCAAGCCGCTACCAGAACTGCCCACACTCCCAGAGCTATTTCGGGTGATGGCAGTGCGCATCGCACACGAGCTGCTACGCGACCAAGCGGAGCGCGAGGCGCAACTGCTGCGCGAACAACTCTTTCAGGCACAGAAAATGGAGAGTATCGGGCGCATGGCGGGCGGGATCGCCCACGACTTCAACAACCTTCTAACTGCCGTGCTGGGGTATGTAGAGTTAGCACAAGGCGCGCTGCCTAACGATAGCCCCGCCCAAGAGTTTTTGAACAGCGCCATCACAGCCCTCGAAAGAGCCGCTGGCGTCGCCCGCCAACTTTTGGCATTCGCCCGCCAGCAACCTCTCCAGCGTAGAATGCTTAACCTGAATACTGTCGTAAAGGAAGCCCTGCAGTTAGCGCAAGCGTGGATGCCATCCTCCATTCAGATCCAGACCTTTTTGGCAGAAGACCTATGGCTGGTGGAAGCCGACCAAGCCCAGCTGGTGCAGGTAATCCAAAACCTGCTTCTGAACGCCCGCGATGCCATCCCTGAAGGCAAAGGCGTAATCACGATCGAGACTCAAAACGCAATGCTGGATGTGGACTACGCGCGCCGCCACCTCGAGGTAGTTCCGGGCGAGTATGTCATGCTGGCGATCTCCGACACAGGGATAGGGATGTCGCCACAGGTGCAAGCGCGCATCTTCGAGCCATTCTTCACCACCAAGCCTCGCGAGCAAGGCATAGGGCTAGGGCTATCGGTTGTCTACGGCGTGGTCAAGCAGTTGGGCGGGCACATTTGGGTGTACAGCGAGGAAGGCAAGGGCACCACTTTCAAGATTTACCTACCTCGCGCTTCGGACGTGGTGGCTGTCCAACAGACAGCGAGTGTAGACACAGGCCCGCTTCCGCGAGGTCAGGAAACCATCTTGATAGTGGAGGACCGCCCCGATGTGCTCCAAGTCGCAGCGGAAGCCCTACGCCAACACGGCTACACTGTGCTTACAGCAAGCACACCTGCCGAAGCACTGCAAATCGCTAACACGCATCAGGGGCAAATCCACCTCCTCATCACGGACGTGGTGCTACCTATGATGAGCGGGCGCGAGTTAGCCGAGTACCTTGTGCGCTTGCGACCCAAGATTCGCGTGCTCTATGTATCGGGATACGCAGAAAACATTGTCTTGCATCACGGCGCGATAGAGCCAGGCCTCAACTTCCTCCCCAAGCCCTACACGCCTTCTCAGCTGGTGCGTAAGGTACGGGAAGTGTTGGAGCGCGAACCTTCGGCATAGGTCTGGTATACTTGAGGCTACCTATGCGGATTGTGGTTGGTGTGGATGCAAACGGCGCTTACGCGCCCGCATTGGCGTGGGTTGAGGCACTCGGCTTTAACCAGCCAGAGCTGATTTTAGCCTCGGTGATTGAGCCACCTCGTCCCCCTGCGATTGGCGTGATTGCACCCTTCTCCGAGGAAGCGCTTATACAAGCGCATCAAGCCCAATACGAGGCTGCTCAAGAGCGCTTGCGCACGCTTCAACAGCAGCTCACCAATCGAGGCTTTGCCGTTGAAACCGTAGTGCTTAGTGGCGCAGCCAGCACCAAACTGCTGGAGCTTGCCGACGAGCGCAACGCCGACTTATTAGCCATCGGCGGCACGCGCAAGGGAACACTGCAGGCGCTTTTGACGGGTAGCGTGGCACGCGCTGCGCTTACCTCCGCCAAGCAAAGCATCCTTATCGCCTACACACCCCCTGCCGAAGGGCAACCGCTGCACGTAGTGCTGGCGACCGACCACTCTGAATACAACTACCGCTGCATCGATCTGCTCTTGCACTTTGCCCCGCGCCAAATACGCCGGATTGCGGTTGCCACAGCGTTTAGTGTGGACGAGGAAACGCTCCAGCTCATTACACGCCATGCCCCTGCTATCCAACAATTAGGCGTGGAGTGGATTATTGAGCAACTGCACGAGCGCAATCGGCAGGTATGCGAACGGCTGCGCCCACTCCAAGCCTCGTGCGAGTCAATGGTGATAGAGGGGTTCCCGATCCCCTCGCTGCGAGCAGCGATGCAGGAAGCGAAAGCGCAGTTGCTGATTTTAGGGGCAAAAGGGCACTCGCTCCTGGAGCGACTGTCGTTGGGCAGCGTGTCCTATCATTTTGCGATTGGTGAACCAGTGAATTTGCTGATTTTGCGGGCGCAGGAGTAGGCGATGCCCCAGCGGCGACGGCTAATCGGCGTGATTGGCAGTTCCATCGGCACAGAGCGACATTTGCGCCTTGCCTACGAGGTGGGGCAACTGCTGGCACAGCGCGGCGCTGTGCTCCTTTGCGGCGGCATGACAGGCGTAATGCAAGCAGCAGCGCAAGGCGCGCGCGAAGCCGGCGGGCTAACCATCGGCATTCTGCCCGGCGCAAATGCCTTCGAGTCGCCCCCTAACGATTACATCGAAATCCCCCTGTTCACTGGGATGCGCGAGGGGCGAAACTATCTCATCGCTTGTGCCAGCGAGGGGTTAATCGCGATAGGGGGCGGCTACGGCACGCTCTCGGAAATCGCGCTGGGATTGCGCCTAGGCAAGCCCGTGGTGCTGTTAGAAAGCTGGCGGTTTGAAATCGCGGAAGAGCCGGTGGAAGTCCCCACTGCGTGCACCGCTGCCGAGGCGGTGGAGATGCTTTGGCAGCGGTTGCCTCCGTTGCGCTGAGCTTGCTTGCTGCAGCAGGTAATTCCGCCGCGTGCGCGAAACTGCATGCTATGCGCATTGGCGTCTTGTCAGACACGCATGACCACTTGGGCTACCTGCGCCGCGCGGTGGATGCGCTAAACGACCTGCAGGTGGAGTTGGTGCTGCACGCAGGCGACTATGTGGCGCCCTTTGTGGTGAACGAGCTAGCACGGTTGCGCTGCCGCGTGCAGGGCATTTTCGGCAACAACGACGGCGAACGGCTAGGCTTAGCGCGCCGCCTAAGCGAGGTCGGGCAAGTACAAGTGCAGCCCCTTTTTCTGGAGATCGCGGGCACGCGGATTGCGATGGTGCACGAGCCAGAGCCTGTGGAAGCGTTTGCCCGCAGCGGGCTGTACGACCTCGTAATCTACGGGCACACGCATCGCCAAGAGCTGCGCACTGTAGGCGAGTGCCTTATCCTCAATCCGGGCGAGGTATGCGGCTGGCTGACCGACCAGCCCACCTGCGCCGTGATTACACTGCCCGAACGCCATGTAGAGATTATTAGCCTGCGCTAAGCCGACTCGCGCTTGACCAGCCGCGTGGGCACGATTTGGCGCTTCGCCTCAGGAGCGCGCCCCTCCACCAGCGCGATGAGGGTCTCAGTCGCTTTGCCTGCTAGTAACGGAATGTCCACCACGACGGAAGTCAGCTCTGGCTCCACATAGCGGCACAACGGGCTGTCGTTGAAGCCCACAAAGGCGATATCGTCGGGGATGCGCACCCCGCGTCGCTTCGCCTCGAGCATTGCGCAGGCAGCAATCACATCGTCCAGCGCCAGCACGGCATCGGGGTGTGGAGAAAGGCTAAGCAGTTCCGCCATTGCATTCGCAGCGCTGCGTTCACTGAAATCGGTGAACATCACTCGATGCGGGTCATAGGGGATACCGTGCGCTTCCAAAGCGTTGCGGTAGCCTTGCAAGCGGTCGCGCGTGACGGTCAACCCTGCAGGGCCGCCAATGTACGCAATGCGCCGCCGCCCCGTACGGATGAGATAGTCCGTTGCCATGTGCGCCGCGCCGATGTTGTCGTTGTCCACCGAGTAGGTGGCGTCCTCTGGCTCGTAGCGTCCAATAAGCACGAACGGGAAGCCCTCACTAGTGAGTCGCTCAATCCGACGGTCGCGCGTCTCTGACTCCACTAAGATCAAGCCGTCCACGCGGCGCGTGCGCAAAAGTTCTTCGTAGATCGCGCGTTGCGAGCGTGCAGTGCGGGCAGTATCCACACAAAGATGATAGTCGTGTTTGGCTGCGTGCTCGATAATCGCCGCAATGAGCGCGCTGAAAAATGGGTCGCCTGCCAGCGCTGCGGGGGCACGATGCACGACCAACCCTATCAACCGTGTGCGCTGCGAGCGGAGCGACTGCGCGCGGGCATCAGGCACGTAGCCCAACTCTTGCACCACTGCCAGCACACGCTGGCGCAGCTCCTCCTTCACCTGCGGGTTGCCCTTAAGCACGCGCGAAACCGTCGCTTGCGAAACGCCTGCTAGCCGCGCAATCTCTACCTGCTTCAACTTCGCTGCTCTCACTTCCTCAGAATACGATTTCGTGCTCTATTATAGCTTATTTGTCGCCCTATTTTGGGTCTCGCCAGTAGCCTAAAATCGCGTTGCCTAGGTTCGATTCCCATGGCATGAACGAGCAGGTGTCCTCTCGAGGCGCTCGCTATGCCTTGCAAACGCTTTTTACTGTTGTGCTTCGAGGAAGTTTCGGCTGCGCGAGCTTTAGTTGCATACACTTGCGCCCGCAACGGCTTCGCACACGAAAAAGCGTGGGGTGTAGTTGGTTTGGGTACGGTAGCGTTGCTCAGCTTCGGCAAGGAATTGGGCAACCCGCGTTTTCTCCACTAGCGCCACGCATGCGCCACCGAAGCCTGCTCCCGTCATTCGCGCGCCGATGGCACCTGCCGCAAGGCAAGCATCCACCATCGCGTCCAGCTCGGCACAGCTCACTTCATAGTCATCGCGCAGGGAGGCGTGGGAGGCAAGCATCAAAGCACGGATATGCGCTTGCTCTGCATGGCGCAAGGCAGTAAGAAATTCCAGCACGCGCGCGTTCTCGCCGATCACGTGGCGGGCACGACGGCGCATCGGCTCGCTGACCAAGGGTAGGTAGAGTGCTGCCTGCTCAGGGCTGACATCGCGCAGAGTGCTCACCTCTTCTCCCAGCAGGGGGCGAAGAGCAGCCACAGCCTGCTCGCATTGCGCCCGACGCAGGTTGTACTCAGAGTCGGTTAGGGCACGGGGCTTGCCCGTATCCGCAACCACAATCGCCCACTCCTCAGGGATCGGGATGCTTTGCGTAAACAGCGTGCGCGTGTCTAAAAACAGCGCATGCCCTGCTTTGCTAAGCAAGCTCACCGCTTGATCCATTAGCCCGCACTGCACGCCCGCATACACTTGCTCCGCTCGCTGGCACAGCAACGCCAGCTGCATGCGCTCCAAATGAAGGCCGTCCAGTATGTTCCACAGCATAGCAAACGCAGCCTCTATTGCAGCCGACGAGCTTAGCCCTGCCCCAATCGGCAAGGTGCTGCTGATAGTGGCTTCAATACCTGTGAGGGTGCGCCCTGTGTGCTGTTGAAGCGCCCATGCTACACCCACCACATAGCGGGCAAAGGTGGGAGGTGTTGCCTCTGGCGTGGGAAGGGAGGCTAAGTCAAACTCGCATTGCTCGTCCAGCAGCTCCGAGTAGACTCGGCAGCGCGAGTCCGAGCGTGGATTGGCGTGCACACGCACCTCAAGGTTTACCGCAACGGGCAGTACGTATCCCTCGTTGTAGTCGGTATGCTCGCCAATGAGATTTACGCGCCCAGGCGCGCGTACGCAAAGCATCTTAGTCCTCCCAGAGCGGTTTGCGCATACGAAAGCTTGTATCCAACTCGTGATAATACTCGACGCGCTCCTCGCCCAAGCGCCAACAGAGCAGCACCTCCCGCCCATTGCGCAGGTGCGGGAAGTCCACAATCCCTTGCTCAATATCACGCAGCAGCACGCCCATAGCGTGCAGTTCCTCAACGGCCCTATGGATTTCGCGCGCGACGCTCGATTCGCTCCATTCAGGGTATTTGCCGTTTGTGCTGGCAATCCGCAGCAGTTCGGCAGCTTTTTCACCGTACTCTTCGCGTAGGCGCTGGAGCATCGCTTGGAGGCGCAGGAGCTTCACACGCAGCTCAGGTAGGAGCGCATTCGCTTCAGCAACGGTAAAGTAGCGTAGAAAGGGCTTCCGACGGCGCTTGCGCATAGCGGGGGGATTATACCTAAGTCGTCAGAAGCCACGAGGCCTCAAGCAGGGTGTGTATCGCCTACAGCCCCACGACCTCAATCGTCGCCGAAGTGGGGTTCACAATCCGCAAGATTAGCCCCTGACTATGCAGGGTCCAGCCCGAGTGCGGCGCAATAAGTTCCCACACAAAGCTGTCTATGTCCTCCACTTTGGGAAGTGGGGCGCCGTTGAGGCGCACCTCTGCGGGGGAACGCACCCCAGCAATCAACACATACAGCGCAGGCAAGTCGCTTGCAGGCGGGGCAATCTGCAATTGGAGTACGCCGTCGCGCAGGGTGGCAGTCTGCAATCCTGGCGCGGTGCAGGCAATAAGACGCTCCCCCTCGCGCACGATTTGCGTAATAGGCTCAACCGTAAACCCCAGCCGTTGGGCAATACAAGGGGCTATTAGGTATGGGTTCAAGTCGCGCAAGTGGGCCTCTGCATTGTGCAGAATGTTGAAAGCGCTTGGATAAAAGCCCTCGCGGTCAGCACGACGGTCGGAGACCCACTCCTGCTGCTGCACGGCGCACAGCGTGATGGTATCTGCCAGTCGCTTCCAGTCGTGCTGCTTATCCACGCTGGCTAATCGGTAAAGGGCGCGGGCGTACACTAAGCCACTCGAGGGCGCAGCGACACCGAACCATGGTTGCTGATTGAGCCATGAGGCGCCGAAGGCGGGGATGCTCGCCCCGCGCATAATCGGCTTGTCGGGCGCGTGCCAAAGGTAGATAAAAGGCGTACCACGCCACGCCCAGCGTCTGGCTTGCACGAGCCACTGCAATTCGCCTGTGAGCGCATAAGCATCCAAGCAAGCGTGAATGGCATAGGGTACGGCAAGTAGGTCAGGCACGCGCAGAGGCAACTCCGACAGCTGCGCCCCTTCGGGGCGACGCTGTGTTGCTAAGTAGCGAAGGCTGCGCAGCAAACTCGCTCGCGCTTGAGGTGCGAGTGTGTGCATAGCAAAACGTCCTATCCCCGCAGCACGCTGCGCTGTCCAACCGCTGGTGCTTCCACCTGGCTTGCCCAGCATCGTGTGGCGAGGCGTTTCGGGGCGCCATGCCCAGCTCCCATCGTCGCGTTGCTGCTGAATCAGCGCGTCAATCGCTCGCTGCGTGCGCTCCAACGCGCTCGCAAGCCCGCCTATGTAGAAGGCAAGGTCTACACCGTGCTCGCCTTTTGGAAGCGCGCTGATAACTGAGCGCACCTGCTCCCGCGCAAGGCGTCGGCGTCCATCCTCTGGAAACAGCCGATGCGCCAGCACCCACAGCCCTAACGCCACTTCAGGGTCGCGCGTAGCGGGTCCAGTATGCGTGTGAAGCCAAGCGTTTTGGCGCAGGTCATAGCTGTTGAGCAAGCCTTGCACCGTGAGTTGCAGCGCGCCAAAATCATTGCGCTGCGGAGCAGGAGGATAGGGCATGCCCACACGCTGAAGATACTGTTCTATCGCCTCCGAGATGTCGCGGGCGTCGGTACGCACGACAAGAGTCGCCTGTAGTACCACCGAATTGCCTTTGATGAGGCGAAACGGCTCGCGTGCTTGGAGCGTGTTCTCGTCTGCCCAGCGCGGGGTGGTAGGCACCCACAGCGCAAACCGATGGTTGGCGCCCCCTTCCAGAAAGTTGGGTGAGGCAAATAGCGCGTTCGGCACGCGCAATGCGCCTGCCCAGCTTTGCGTAGCATCCCACTCCAAGCTCACAAGGTACTCGCGCCAGCGCACCGCCATCACAGGCGCCGTGATTTTGTAAGGGTCTGGCGCAAAGCGCAGGTGGTATGGGGGCATCACAAACGCCGCGCTGGATGAGGGTTCCTCGCCCAGCAGGTACTCCAGCCCAGGAAAGAGGGCTTCGTCTTTGGCATCGCCAAAACTGCCATCACCCACCCGCCAATCGGGAAAGCGAAAACGGTAGAGGTGGGTGTTATGGTCTGCTACGAGCCGCCCGACGCAGTGCAGACGGTTGCCTTCGAGCCGAAATTCTACGGCGGCGCGCGCGGTTAGCCCCATCCTGCCTTGAATAAGCAACCGCATCGCCGCAGGGTCTGCCGTGAGGCTTTCCGCCACAAGATGCTGCAGCTTTGGAGGCGCACCTTCAGCATTCAGCACAGCATCTGCCAACGGTACGCTGACCGCTATGGGCATCCACGAGTTGCCCGCCTTTGCAAACAGGCGCGCAGCATAGCCTCCCGTTGAAGCAGGGCTGACGATGAGACGCAGTTGCTCATTTTGTAGCACACCCACACCCTCTTGCACACGCGCCACCATGCCCGCAGCAGGCGGAGTAGCAGGCGACTGAGCAACGGCTAAGTTTAGCACCCACGCGTCGCTCCCAGCCCCACTACGCATAAACACCACCAGGCGCGGGCGTGTGCCCACCCGCACGCGAAAGCGCGTCTCTGCCGAAGCGCCTGGCGGAAGCAAGTCAGGTGCAAGGTCGGGGCGGCTCAGCAGTTCCACATCACTGAGGGGCTGCACGCTAAGCATAATCCGGTCGTTTTGCCATGTGCCCGCGCCCACATTCCGCACGCGCACGACAACCTCAGCAGTCTCGTTGGGCGCAAGCAACGCACGCCGAGATGCCACTAAGTCAAGCCGTAGGCGCGGTTGGAACGGGTACACCCGCACCATTGCCTGAGCAGGCGACTCTGCAAGCGTGGCGTTTCGTGCTCCTGTGAATGCATAGCGCAGCCATATCACGCCGCTGCGCGGTACCATGATCTGCCAAGGTGGGTAGTTGGGCGCGTTCAGCGTGAATCGCTCGCCTGGGACACCGCGCACTTCCAACACCCCTTCGGGAGGCAGGGTGCGCCCCACTTTGAGTGCGAACCGCTCGCGTAAGCGCAATACCTGCGCTTGTGCAATGTATGCCCAGTCGTGATGCGGATTACCTTTGGGGTCTACCTCAAACGCAACTTTGACCGTTTCGCCTGCAAACGCTGTGAGCTCCGCTGCCAGCGGATGCCATCCTGGTGTGTTGCACTCAACTTCAGCAACCTGCTGGTTTTCCACGAGCAGGCGCACACGCACTCCATCGCGGGGCTGCGCAGAATCGCCGTAGTGCGCGTGGTCATCTATGCCCACCCACGCGGTAAGCACCAGCAAGTCGCCTGCGTTCACAGCGGGCAAGGCAACCGAGAACACATTCCGTGCAGGGCGTGTGGTAGGGTACAGGGAGCCTGCAAGCATTGAGAAGCCGCCAGATTGCGCTGTGCGCACCATGGGCGCAAGAAGCGCCCCAACAACTTGCCCCCGCCCCCAACGCGCCGTAAGGTCATCCAACACGTGCACGCCGTCGGAGTAAGGTTGCGCGGCAAACGCTGCAGCGACCAGCCATAGGAGCGCAGGCGCTATCAGTTGCCTTCGCCACCAGCCCGCACACCCTCGCATACGTGGCTACGACTCCGCGACCTTCGCCAGCTCCGCCTTGAGGATGTTGATGTAGTCGATGTTTTCGGGATCGACGCCGTTGAGGAAGGCGAGGTAGAGGCTTACAAAATCGCCGAAGTAAGTGAGGTGCAGCAGCCGTTCTAGTTGGCTGTTGCCCTCGGCGGTAAGCTCGTGCCACGTGGCGCGCTCGCCTACCAGCTGGCGCGTGACGGCGATGCGGGTACGGATTTTCGCGCTCTCATCGGGGTCGCGCAGCACCACTACGCTCCAGTTGCTCGCTTGGTCGGTGGCTTTCACCCAACCCAAAATCTCGTTGTGATTGAGTTCAGGGAAGGTGTAGGCGAAAGCGTGCTGCTTAGCGTTTTCGTTGATTTGCCCTTTCCAGCGCAGGGCAACCGTCGCACGCGCGCCGCCAGAGCCGTAAATCAGCAGGATGCGTCGATAAAGGGCTTGCGCCAGCTGCTTAGCAGGGTTCTGCTCGTAGGGCACAGCGGGCTGCAAGGCGTCGCGCGTTTGCACCAGCCGTTTGAGCGCGTGCGCATACGGTTGGCTGAGGTCGGGCAGTAGCCCCAATCGCTCGCACACGCGCATCAGCGGAATAAACAGGTAGCCTAGCGCCGTGCGCGGGGGCTGTCCCCCAGGCACCTGGATGTGGGGCACACCATCAGCGTGCGCACGCTGCTGCAGCTCGCCGCCGCTGGAGAGCGTGATAATCATCGCCTCACGGGCACGCGCCTGCTTGTAGCACGCAAGCGTCTCCTCCGTGTTGCCCGAATAGCTCACGGCGAACACCAGCGTGCGCACGTCCACACTGTTGGGCAAATAGTAGTCGCGGATGACCTGCACGGGCAGGGTGCCGTACTCTTCAAACAGAGCACGCAGGTAATCGCCACCAATAGCTGAGCCGCCCATCCCGCACACTATCACCTGGCGCGGCTCGCGCGGCAAACTGGGCAAGGGAGCGTCGGTTGCGATTTGATACGCACGCTCACACTGGTCTGGAAAGTCCAGCGTGAGCGCCATCATCCCATGCGGGTCTAACTGCTGGAGTAGCCCGCTCTGATCCAGTGGATGCATCGCTGTGCCTCGCCTTTAGGTAGCCACGTAGCGCATCAGGGCAAGCTCGCGAGCACGCTTAATCGCCAACGCGAGCCGCCGCTGACACTTGGCACAGAGGTGCGTTTGGCGCCGTGGCAATATCTTGCCCTGCTCAGGCATAATGTAGCGACTAAGCGTCGCCACATCTTTGTAGTCAAAATAGCCATCGGCAGGGCACACATTTTTGCGCCGACGACGCAGCACGCGCCGCTTACTGGATTCTAACTCCTCCTCGTCCTTTTGCGTGAGTTCTACGCGCTCTTCTTCCATCGCTCTACCTCCTTAGCGGAAGGGATCGTCAGGCAAGTCATCTATGGTTTCACCCAAATCGGGAATGTAGTCGATATCGTCGTAGTTGGGTTCATAGTCTTCGTAAGCTGGGGCGGTTGGTGTGGCGGTAGTTGGACGCTGGACTGTGCGAGGCGCAGCCACTGCAGTTGCCTCCTCCATAGTCGTAGGCTCTGGCTCCACCTCACGCCGCTCTAAGAACCGCACATTGTCGGCTAAGATTTCGAACGCACGGCGCGGGTTGCCTTCGCGATCAGTGTAGCGACGGGTCTGCAACCTGCCTTCCACCAGCACTAGCCGTCCTTTGGTCATGTAGTTGGCGATAGTGTCTGCAAGTTGGCGAAACGCTACGACATCGAAGAAGTCCGCTTGCCGTTCTTCGCCCGCTCGTGTGGGACGATCTACCGCAAGTGTAAAGCGCACGACGGACATTCCATCCGCCGTCGCACGTAGCTCGGGGTCTCGCGTGAGACGCCCAACTAAGATAACGCGATTGTAGTACATGATGCCCTCCTCTAAGATGCGTAGCGGGCAAACTCCTCAGGCTCCATGCGGAAGGTGCGGAAGCGAATCACATTCTCGTTGATTTTGAGGATGCGGTTCAGCTCCTCCGCTGCCTTGGGCTGCCCCTCATAGCGAAATAGCAGATAGATGCCTTCTTTATGTTTTTTGATTTCGTACGCGAGTTTGCGTCGATCCCACACGCGGGCAGTATGCACCTTGGCGCCCATGTTTTCCAGCACTTGGCGTGCCCGCTCGATAATCGCTTCCACCTGCGCGTCGTCCAAAGTCGCAGGCACGATCACCATCGTCTCGTAGTAGCGTGGATGTTGCATGCTTTCTTTCCCTCCTACGGACCGTTTAGGGGCTTCGCGGGGCGAAGCCAGAAGGGCTTGTGGGTGAGATTATACCTTATCACGCAACAAGCGAAGGGCGTTGCCCACTACGGAAAGCGAGCTAAGGCTCATCGCCAGCGCAGCAATCATCGGATTGAGGTAGCCCAGCGCTGCCAACGGAATGCCCAGTGTGTTGTAGAGGAAGGCAAAGAACAGGTTCTGCCTGATGACGCGGTAGATTGCGCGGGCGATTTGCAAGGCGTGCAGCAGTGTGCGCAAATCGCGGTTGAGCAGCACTAAATCCGCGTGCTCAGCAGTTAGCTGAGTGCTGGTCGCTACGGCGATGCCCAAGTTGGCTTCGGCGAGGGCAGGCGCATCGTTGATGCCATCGCCGACAAACGCCACACGCCTGCCTTCCGCTTTCAGGCGGCGTACCAGCGCCACCTTGTCGGTAGGCAGTTGCGCTCCGTACCACTCGTCAATGCCCACCTGCTGCGCAAACGCAGCCACTGCTTCAGGGCGGTCGCCCGAGCACAGCACCACGCGCAAACCCGCCTCACGCAGGGCACGAAGCATCGCAGGCACTTCGGGTAAGGGCACATCGGCAAACTCAAAGCCTGCCACAATGCGCTCCCCAACGCTTAGCAGTACGGGTGTGTGCCGCGCTTTCTCGGTGGGAATGCCCAGCGTTTGCAAAAAACGCGCGCTTCCGATTGCCACTGCCACATGCCCAAGCGTTTCAATGGCAGCACGCCCCTTCACGCCGCCCCCTGCGACAACCTCCACTGCCTCTATTGGCGCGGGGCTGATGCCACGCTCGCGAGCTGCGGCGAGAATCGCCTCTGCCAGCGGGTGGCGCACTGCCTGTTCTAGCCCCGCCGCAAGGCGCAGCGCGTCCCCTTCCGAGATGCCCTCGGTGTGGATATGCTTTAGGCGTGGCTGCCCAAGCGTCAATGTACCCGTCTTATCCAGCACAAGGGTGTCGATGTGGCGCACGCCCTCCAGCGCCTCAAAGCCTCGGATGAGCACGCCTGCGCGGGCAGCGCGCGTTGCCCCCGTGAGCATCGCAATGGGCACCGCCAGCCCTAACGCGCACGGGCACGCAATCACCAGCACGCTCACCGCGGGCACAAGCGCCGTGGCAACTGCGCGCGTGGCAATCAGCCACCCCACGAAGGTCAGCAACGCAATAGCCACCACCGCTGGCACAAAGAGCGCCGCTACGCGGTCTGCCAATCGCTGAATGGCGGCTTTGCGGGCTTGGGCGTCTGCCACTGCCTGCGCCACCTGCACCAGCATAGTCTCCGCACCCACCGCAAGGGTTTGGATGTGGAGCAGGCCATCCACCAGCAGACTGCCCCCCAGCACGCGGTCACCTTCAGCGCGCTCCTGAGGTAACGACTCGCCCGTCAGCGCCGATTCGTCCACCCACCCGCGCCCTTCCACAACAATCCCGTCTACAGGGATGCGCTCACCCGTGCGCACCAGCAGCCGATCGCCCACCGCCACTTGGCTTACGGAGACTGGCTCGTAGGTGGCGCCGTTCCAGCGCAGGGTTTCGCGCGGTAGCAACTGCCAAAGCGATTGCAGCGCGCGCTGCGCCTGCCTGCGTGCCCGCGCTTCCAAAGTGCGCCCCAGCAGCACCAGCGTGATAATCACCGCCGAGGTCTCGTAGTACACGTGCTGATGATGCCCCTGCAGGGTCAGCGCAAGGCTGTAGCCGAACGCAGCAAGCGTGCCCAGCAAGATCAGCACCTCCATATTTGCAGTGCCATGGCGAAGCGCACCAAACGCCGCCCGATACAGCGGCAACGCTACGCCGAATTGCACAGGCGTAGTGAGCGCAAGCAACATCCAGCCTTGCGCAGGCAACGGCTGAGGCAGCATACTCAGCACGACAATCGGCACGGTCAGGAGCAGGCTCACCAGCAGGCGCGTCTGCAAAGCAGAAGTCGCCTCCTCGGAAACGGGGGTTGCCTCAGAGGTAATCAGTTCCGCCTCGTAGCCCGCCTGACGCACTGCAGCCACCAACGCCTCAGCAGGCACAGGCTGCAATACCTCCACTTCAGCAGTCTCTGTGGCAAGATTGACGGTGGCGCTCTGCACACCAGGCACCTGCTGCAGTGCACGCTCCACGCGGCGCACACACGCCGCGCAGGTCATGCCCTTGACTTTGAGGCGTTGCGCCGGCATTCTGTGCGAATTCTACCTACCGCTCGACGGGCATCCCTTTCGCGCTCCACTCCACCCACGAGCCGTCGTAGAGGTATGCCTCAATGCCCAACACATAGCGCAGGGTAAACCAGAGCTGGCTTGCCTCGCGCCCCGTGTTGCAGTAGGTTACGATAGTTCGCTGCAGGTCAATCCCCAAATGCTTGAGTTTGGCTTGAATTTCGTCAGGGTTGCGCCAGACGCTGATATTGCCCTCGGGGCGCAACACTTCGCGTAGAAACAGGTTCTGCGCTGTTGGGATGTGCCCCGCCTGATACTGCTGAGGCGCTCGCGCATCCAGCAGCTGCACCGACTCTGGCGAGTCCAAGTGCTGCTTAATCCACTCCAGCGTGCGGAACAGGCTGGTGTCAGGTCGCGGAGGGTAGGCGCGTGGCTCAAACTGCGGGATTTTGTTGGTCAGGGGGCGGTTCTCCGCTTTCCACTTCTCGAAGCCGCCGTCCAGCACGCCCACACGCTGATGCCCAATGCTGATCAGCGCCAACGCGACATACGTTGCAGAGGCAAAAGCATCCTCTGTACTGGAATAGACCACCACCTCGTGATCGGGGCTAATCCCCATCCCGCCAAAGATTTCCGCCAGCCGTTCAGCAGGCATCAGCTGCCCAGGAACACCGCCCCGACTGAGGCGCAGCGTTTCGACGTGAAGGAAAATCGCGTTAGGAATATGCTCTTGCAAGTATGCGGGCATACTCCCACGCGCGTCAACAATCCGCAGATTGGGGTCATTCAGACGGCTGGCAAGCCACTCAGTGCTGACTAACTGTGGCTTGTCTAAACGTGTCTGAGCAACCGCTTGGGCAAGCAGTGCAAGCCATAGCACTGCAATCGCAAGACAGGGTCTGGTATGCATTGGCTTGCCTCCTGAAGCTAAGGAAACCAAAGCCTTCGTGTAAGGGATTATACCGCGCGGTTGTGAACAGCTTGACCAAAGGCGAAGTGCCATGCTGCTGGGGGAACACCAGCGCGATGCGCCTATTACCGCCCAAAGTGATGAGGTAGTAGTTCCGCCAGCGTGTAGCGGGCGACAAAAGCGTCGGGTTTGACCACCAGCACTGGGCACGCGCTTAGATCGGGCACAAATTCTGCCAGCACTTGGCGACACGCGCCACAGGGCGTTGCCCCATCAGGCGTGCAGACGGCAACTGTCACAACCTCGCGTGCGCCTGCTGCAACAGCGCTAAACACTGCCACGCGCTCCGCACAAACCGTCAAGCCATAACTGGCGTTCTCGACGTTGCAACCTGTAAAGATGCGCCCGTCGCTGGTTAGCACGGCTGCGCCCACAGAGTAGTTGGAATAGGGCGCGTAGGCGTGGGCACGCGCCGCGCGCGCCGCCTGAACCAACGCCTGCTCCTGCGGGCTAAGCGTCATGGCGCTAAATCAAAGGCGTTCTGCCCGGAATCGGCACAGGATCGCGCGGGGCAGGGGAGTCGTAGTCAATGTTCAGCACGCGCTCCACGTAGTTGAGCTTGGAGTTCATCACGTCGTTCCATGAGACGACTTTGCCCGTGTAGGCTGCCATCCGCCCCATGATGGCTGTAAGCGTGCTTTCGGCGATGGTGCGCGTCTCGTTGATCGGTTCACCCTTGCGGATGCTTTGCAGTAGCACGCGATGCTCTTCCACATAGGGGTTGGGCCACTGCTTACCCGGCTCCCAAGTCTGCTTGCCGCGCACGTAGAAGTCAGTGAACTGTTGCATCAGGGCTGTGCCTTCGGAGCCCACAACGAGGTTCGACACGCGGTAGGCAACGTTATCCATCTGGCGGCACATCGCCACCACGCGCACACCGTTGGGGTACTCGTACTCAATCGCGAAGTGGTCATACACATCGCCGTATTCGGGAGCAGTGCGCGCTTGGCGACCGCCCATCCCGATCGCCCGCACAGGCACACTCCCCATTACCCAGTTCATCACATCGATGTTATGCACAAACTGCTCTACGGGCTGGTCGCCTGCCAGCCAAGTGTAAAACAGCCAGTTGCGCAGCTGGTACACCATATCGCTCCAGCCCTCTTTGCGGGGTATTGGGTTGGGGCTGGCAGCGAGGTAGTAGGCGTAGGCGGCGCGAATCTCGCCAATGTGCCCCGCGTGGATGCGTTCAATAACGCCCTGATAGCCCGGATGCCAGCGATATTGCGTGCCGGGCATCACGCCCAGTCGCTTCTGCCTGACAATCGCATCCCCCCGCAAAATCATCCGCACGCCCTCTGGGCATACGGCAACGGGCTTTTCCATAAACACATGCTTGCCCGCCTCCACGGCTGCTAAAAAATGCACGGGGCGGAACGCAGGCGGAGTGCACAGCAGCACCAAGTCTATTCCGCTCTCAAGCACGCGCTTGTAGGCGTCGAAGCCAATGAAGCGACGCTCGGGAGGCACCTGCACGCGCTCCCCAAACGCGCCGCTTAGCCCCTCATAGCATTGCGCTAAGCGGTCTTCAAAGATATCGCCCAGCGCCCAAATCACCGTGCCTTCGTCGGCACGGAGACAGTCCATCGCAGCGCCCGTACCACGCCCGCCACAGCCCACTAAGCCTACCTTGATGATGTCAGAGCCATAAGCGTGGGCGAACTGCGCTACGGGCAAGGCGCTTAGCGCCACACTTGCCTTCAGAAACTCACGACGACTAAGCAGCTGACTCATTCTGCCAAATCATCCTCCTCAGAAGAGCTAGGGTTTATTCGGCGTGGGTGCTAAGCTGAGAACTGTCCCAACACCAGCACACTATTATGCCCGCCAAAGCCAAAGGAGTTGTTCATTACGTAGCGCAGCTTGGCAGGGCGCGGCGTGTTGGGCACGTAGTCTAAATCGCACTCAGGGTCGGGGTGTTCATAGTTGATGGTGGGCGGGATGGTCTGATGTTGCAGGGCGAGAATACACGCGGCGGTTTCCACAGCGCCTGCTGCTCCCAGCAAGTGCCCCGTTACCGATTTGGTGGAGCTGACGGGCAGTTGGTAGGCGTACTCGCCGAACACGCGCTTGATGGCGAGGGTCTCTTTGGCATCGTTATAGCGGGTGGAGGTGCCGTGCGCGTTGATGTAGTCGATGTCGGTTGGCTGAAGCCCTGCGTCTTGGAGGGCTTTGCGCATGGCGCGGGCAGCCCCGTCGCCTTCGGGGTCGGGCTGCGTAACGTGGTAAGCATCTGCAGTAGCTCCATAGCCCAGCACTTCGGCGTAGATGCGGGCGCCGCGTGCCTGGGCGTGCTCCAGCGCCTCCAGCACCAGCACCCCTGCCCCTTCACCCATCACGAAGCCGTCGCGCTCGGCATCGAAGGGGCGACTGGCATGCTCAGGGTCATCGTTGCGCGTGGACATCGCTCGCGCCGCGCAGAACGCTGCAATCCCGATCGGCTCAATCGCCGCCTCCGAGCCACCCGCCAGCATCACATCCGCATCGCCGTACTGAATCAGACGCGTCGCCAACCCAATCGCGTCCGCCCCTGTGGAACACGCCGTCACCGCGCACAAGTTCGGACCCTTTAGCCCAAACTGGATCGATACAAAGCCCGAGGCCATATCGGGGATCATCATCACGGGCAAAAACGGGCTGATGCGCTCAGGACCGTGGCGATCCAGAATGCGTACCTGCGCATCCATATAGTCTATGCCTCCGATCCCTGAGCCAATCAGCACCCCAATTCGCTCGCGGTTGGCGTCGGTGATTTCCAGTTGGGCATCTTGCAGGGCAAGCGTGGTAGCGGCAACTGCAAATTGAATAAACCGCGAGGCGCGGCGTGCATCCCGCCGATCCATAAACTGGTTCGGGTCAAAATCTTTGACTTCGGCGGCAATGCGCGTGCTGTAGCCGCTGGCGTCAAAGCGGGTGATGGGTCCAATCACGCGGCGAGGCAGGGTCAGCCCTTCCCAAAAGGCTTCGCTGCCGATACCTAAGGGCGTCACTAAGCCAATGCCCGTTACGACCACTCGGCGGCGCATAGGCTACTCTTCCAACTGGAGCTTTTGGGTAAGCAAGCGCACCGCGTCCGCCACCGTGCGCACCTGCTCCGCCTCCTCTTCTGAGATTGAGACATCAAACTCTTGCTCGAACGCCATTATCAGCTCCACCAAGTCCAGCGAGTCGGCGTTGAAGTCGTCCACGAAGCTCGCCTCTGGAGTCACGGCGCTCTCGTCTACGCCCAGCTGCTCCACAATCACCTTCTGCACACGCTCGAAGATTTCGGGATTCATCCTGGTCTACCTCCTTCAATGAGCTAGGTTTAGCATGCTTTACGTGCTGTCAGCAACCTAAAGACCTGCGGTTAGCCCGCCGTCTATGACAAGTACTTGCCCCGTAATATACGAGGCAAACTCGCTGCATAGAAAGAGTACCCCATAAGCGATTTCCTCAGGGGTTCCGAAACGCCCCAAGGGGATGCGTTGTAAAGCGCGCTCGCGCACCTGCTCCGGTAGCCCCTGAGTCATGTCGGTCTCAATCAGTCCGGGCGCGATCGCGTTGCAGGTGATGTTGCGGCTGCCCATCTCAAGGGCGACCGTTTTAGTGAACGCGATCAGCGCCGCTTTTGAGGCAGCGTAGTTCGCTTGCCCCACATTGCCCGTTAGCCCTACAACCGAGCTGATATTGATAATTCTGCCCCAGCGTTGGCGCATCATTGGCTTGAGCGCAGCGCGACTGCACAAAAACGCGCCCTTGAGGTTCGTGTGCAGCACGGCGTCCCAGTCTTCATCTTTCATGCGCACCAGAAGCGTGTCGCGCGTGATACCTGCGTTGTTCACCACGATATCCAGCCGCTGCCATGTGGTGACGATGTGGTTGATGGTGCGCTCTACGAAATCCGCGTCGCCCACATCGCCCCCGAAGGCGAGCGCCTCACCGCCTGTGGAGGCGATGGCGTGCGCGGTTTCTTGGGCGTTCGCTTCCGTGCGGCTCAGCACGGCGACCTTCGCTCCCGCCTGTGCCAGCGCGAGTGCAACCGCTTTGCCAATCCCTCTGCCTGCGCCCGTCACCAGCGCAACACGCCCATCTAAACGGATGGTCATCCCTCGCCTCGCAAAAATGCTACTGTTTCGTCCAAGGTTTTAGAGTCTACCACACGCAGCGTGCGTGCCCCAGGCACAGTTCGCCTAATCAGCCCAGAGAGCACATCGCCCACGCCGCACTCAATAAAAGTATCCACGCCCAGTGCGTGCATCGCTTCCACGCTTTGCTGCCAGCGCACGGGGCGTGCAATCTGTTGACCCATCACGCGCCGAATCTCGTCGGGATCATCTAAAAGGCGCACCTCGGTGGTGGAGAAGAAGGGGTAAATCGGCTTTTGGAAGTTTGCCTCGCGGTAGGCGTTGGTCATCAGTTCCGCAGCAGGTTGCATCAGTGGCGAATGGAAGGCTCCAGAGACAGCTAAGGGCACGATTCGCTTTGCTCCCGCGGCTTTGAGGCGTTCGGAAGCAACCTCTACCCCGCGCAGCGTGCCTGAAATCACGATTTGCCCCGGCGCGTTATAGTTGGTGGGGGTCACGACTTCTCCGATCTCTTGCTGCACTGCCTCGCACACGGCTTCCACCTGTTCAGCAGGTAGTCCCAGCACGGCTGCCATCGTGCCGGGCACTTGGTGCGCTATGGCGTGCATCGCTTTGGCACGCTGCTCTACCCAATGGAGCGCTTCCTCAAAGGTCCACACGCCTGCAACGGCGAGCGCAGGGTACTCGCCGACGCTATGCCCCGCTACAATGTCAGGCGTAAACTCTGGCACTGCCTCACGCAGCGCTTGCCACGCCGCATAGCAGACCACCAATAGCGCTGGTTGCGCATTTTCGGTGCGCTTGAGGGTTTCCTCATCCGACTCGAAGCAAAGTTGGGTAAACGAACGCCCTGAGAACGCAGTGGCGGTTTCGAACACGGCGCGTGCCGCAGCACTACGCTCGTAAAGCTCGCGCCCCATCCCTGGGCGTTGCGCACCCTGCCCCGGAAAAACAACCGCCACCGCCATAACGCGGGAGAGTATACCTAACGCGCTACTCAAGGTACACTAACTGCACCGATGCGGTGGCGGGAGAACTTGCTGGAGAAAGTGGGCGCGTTGGCAACCGCCATCCTGCTAACGCTGTATGTGCAGTCGCAACTGCACCCAATTATTGAGCGCGTGTACGAAACGCCTGTGGAGCTGCTCAACGCGCCCCCCAACTACGAGGCGCGGCTGGAAACGGGCAACCGCATGCGCATAACTGTGCGCGGCGTCAAAGAGCTAGTAGAAGCCACACGCGCTGACCAACTACGCGCCTACATCGACTTGAGCGAAGCAAAGCCCGGCGAAAACCGCCTCCCCATCCGCTTGGAGTACCCTGCTGAATGGCGCGACCGCCTCACGGTACAACCAGAGCGTACCTACGCACGCCTTGTGTTAGAACCGCGCCTGAGCCGCGTGTTTCCCGTGCGTGTGAACCTTACAGGCGTGCCCGACTTACAAGGTGTGCTGGCAGAAGCGGTGCCAGAACCGAGCAGCGTGCGAATCACGGGCGCAGCTTCCCACGTACGCCGCATTCGCGCCGTGCAAGTCGCGTTTGACCTCACCGGGCTAACAGGAGATTTGGAAGTGGAAACCACTCCCACGCCCGTAGACGAGCAGGGCAACCCCGTGCTGAACGCCCAAGTCGTGCCTGCGGAAGTGCGCCTCAAAATACGCCTCATCCCTCAACCGAACTTCAAAACCGTGCCCGTAAGCCCTCGCTTAGACGATTTGCCGCCGTTCCCTTACCGCGTGATATGGTTCTCCGTAGAGCCTGTTTCGGTGCAACTGCGCGGTAGCCCTGCACGGCTGGCGCAGATTAACGTAATCGAAACCGCCCCAATCTCGCTACGCGCTATCACACGCGATACGGAAATTCGCGTACCCCTCAAGGCACCCGCGGGAGTGCAGGTGGTCGGCGCAAAAGAAGCAATCGTGCGCGTGCGTATTCGCAAGGAGGTAGAAACAGAGCCTGCGCCCACTAAGCCCGCCGATGAGAAACTCGCCCCCGCACAGCCCAAGGAGGGAACAACCGATGGCACAAGTATACAGTGATGCGGATGCCCCGCTAACCCCCCTTCTGCATCGCACTGTGGCGATTATCGGCTACGGCTCGCAAGGGCACGCCCAAGCGCAGAACCTGCGCGACAGCGGTATCAAGGTCATTGTGGGCGCGCGGATGGGGCTATCGTGGGAGCGCGCCCAAGCCGACGGCTTTGAAGTATGCACCATTCCCGAAGCCGTGGCACGCGCAGATGTGCTAATGCTATTAGTCAACGACGAGGCACAGCCCGCTCTTTATCGCGAGCAGATTGCGCCTCACCTGCGCCCAGGGCAAACCTTGGGCTTCGCGCATGGATTCAACATCCACTACGGGCAAATCACGCCACCAGAGGATGTGGATGTAATCCTTGTCTCGCCCAAGGCGGTCGGGCCGCAGCTACGACGGCTCTATTTGCAGGGGCACGGCGCGCCATGCCTTATCGCCGTGCATCAAGACTACACGGGCGAGGCAAAGGCGATTGCGCTTGCCTATGCTCGCGCCTTAGGAGGCACCCGCGCCGGCGTCTATGAGACCACCTTCCGCGAGGAGTGCGAAGCCGACCTGTTTGGCGAGCAAGCAGTGCTATGCGGCGGCGTGCCCGCGCTCATTCGCGCTGCCTTCGAAACCCTCGTGGAAGCGGGCTACGCTCCCGAAGTCGCCTACTTTGAATGCCTGCACGAACTCAAGCTCATCACAGACTTGATTTACGAAAGCGGCATTCGCGGAATGTTGTTTGCTATCTCCGATACCGCGCAGTACGGCGCAACCACGCGCGGCGAGCGGATTATCGATGCCCACGTGCGCGAGAACCTGCGTGCGGTGTTGCGCGACATCCAAACAGGGCAGTTCGCCCGCGAGTGGATTTTAGAGAACCTTGCGGGGCGCCCCGTGTTCCGCGCCTTAGAACGCGCCGCCGCCGAGCATCCGATTGAACAGGTGGGCGAAGTGGTACGCGCGCGGATGGCGTTCCATAAGTCCTCTACGCAAACGCCCTAAGCGCATAGGGCTAAAAATCGGGATATCGCCACGCCCACCGAGGTAGTGCTATCGCAAAAAGGCGCTCTATGCGCCTGAACCTCTGGAGGGACAGGAAACTGTATCACTCACAAGTTGTGAAGGCGCAAGGTGCCCTCACGCGCGTGCGCGTGCCGAACGAGGTGTTTACCGACTTCTCAGCGGTATGGCTCGCACTGTGCTGGCGAAGGTTGGTGCAAAGCCTCCTGAGGCACTGCATGACCCGAACCACGCCTTCTACAGGCCAGCGAACTGCGTACGTAGCAACCACAACAGGTGCCTTCCCCAGATAGAACGGCTTTGGCTGGTCCAAATCTTCCAACGCTGGCAGGAGCTGCCGAACGCCGAGCAGTTGCTGAACACCCTGTGGCGCGTCGCAATGAGGGATGCATTTCGAGACCGCTCACTTCATCGACTGGCTACTGCAGCGTACCGATGCGCCGTGGTAGTATTACAGCCAGTGAGCGCCAGAGGAGGTGCGGGCAGTAGCGCTGCAGGCGTTGTTGCGCGAGAAGGCGCCCACACGCTTCAGTTCGACACGCCGCCGCGAGCTGATCCAAAAAACGGCTACAGGGCTGCTGATGGACTACCGAGAACGCGGCTGGCACACCTCGCGCGATACGGCTTTAACAGGGGACCATCTCCATAGAGCGCTTGCAACAGACATCGACCACGACGGTCGCTTGGACGACTACGTGCTGCGCCTACAATCCAGTAAGTTCGCCTATTTCACGCTGGACGCCCAGCAATGACGGCGTTGAGGAAATCGTGTTAAATCGTGCTAAGTGGACACTTTCTGCAGAGCTACCTGATCCGCGTGCAGAACGGTGTGCTCTTCGGTACGAAGCTTTCCGACCAAGCCGCTAGCGTCGTGTTGCCGACAGTCGTTGATGGAAGGCCTTCGCTGGTGGTTGTGTACGAGGGAGGCACAGTAGAGGTGGTTCAGGAAATCTCAGGTCGAAAGCAGTAGCCCTGCTGGGGAGCTGCAAAATGAATGGCAGGGGCGGCCGGATTCGAACCGACGACCTTCGGTTTTGGAGACCGACGCTCTACCACTGAGCTACGCCCCTGCACGTGCTACTTCGCCTCGCGGTGCAACACATGCTTGCGACAGCGCGGGCAATATTTCCTTAGCTCCAGCCGATCGCGCTGACGCTCGCGATGCTTTGTCGTCGTGTAGTTGCGCTCCTTGCACTCCGTGCAAGCAAGCACAACAATCACGCGTTTGCTAGCCTGCGCCATAATTATACCCTCCTTTGGAGGAGGCGAGAACTCGCCTCCTCTACAGGCTTAGTCCAAAGTTTCGGTGACGACGCCGGCGCCGACGGTGCGTCCGCCCTCACGAATGGCAAACCGCATCCCCACCTCAATCGCCACCGGCGAAATCAACTCCACCTCCATATTCACATTATCCCCCGGCATCACCATC
>JANXAW010000006.1 GCA_025061985.1 Fimbriimonadales bacterium | reverse complement strand
CCTGGCTGGGGGCTAATTGACCTCTATGAGGATGGCTCCTTCAAGCATGAGTACCGAACCTATCCCTACCCGATACCCCTTCCAAGTAGGTAGCAGGAGTTTGTACAAATTGTTGGAAGAAACATTTTACGCACATGCGTTTTCCTCGCCGTGGCTTCGATGAACTGAATTACAGTCGGGCAGCGGCATGGATAGCCAACACTCGTCGTAGCAGGGGTTCCATCTGTTCCAGCGGGTACTGTGTGGCGGGGTCGGATAGGGCGCGTGGTGGGTCGGGGTGTACTTCCATAAACAGCGCATCAACCCCTACGGCAACTGCTGCGCGCGCTAACGGCTCTATAGCTTCTCGGTTGCCTCCTGAATGCGTGCCAGCAGCGCCAGGGCGCTGTGCACTATGAGTAGCGTCGAACACCACGGGCACACCAAAGTTGCGCATAATCGGTAGACCTGCCATATCCACAACCAAGGTGTTGTAGCCGAAGCTCACGCCGCGCTCGGTGATCAAGATGCCGCGTGCTCCAAACGCCTGGAGCTTTGCGATGATGTTGCCCACATCCCACGGTGCCAGAAACTGCCCTTTCTTCACATTCACAGGCTTGCCCGTGCGGGCAGCAGCTGCCAACAAGTCTGTCTGGCGACACAGAAAGGCGGGTATCTGGAGCAAGTCCACAGCTTGCGCCACAGGCTCTGCTTGCCACGACTCGTGGATGTCGGTGGTCACGGGCACACCAAACTCACGACGCACGCGCGCCAGCACTTCCAGCCCCTCTTCCAGCCCTAACCCGCGGAACGACTCGTGCGAAGTGCGGTTTGCCTTGTCAAACGAGGCTTTGAAAATATAAGGAACGCCCAACCGCTCGCAAAGAGCGGTCATGTGCGCGGCGACGCGCTGACAAAGTTCCAGACTTTCAATCACGCAGGGACCTGCGATTAGGCAAAGCTTGTCATCCCCGATGGTTACGGAGCCGACTACAACGGGTTGCATACGCTAGATGAGTATACCCACGCCAACGGCGCGCCTCAGTGAACAAACTTTCTCTGACAGAGTATAATTGCCGCGTATGGATGCGGTGCACCGGCGGCTGCCGGAGTTTGTGCGGGCAGCCGTCGAGCAAAGGATGGGTTCTGCAAAGATTGAGTTCGCTTTTGCATCGGATTTGTCGCCAGAGGGGCGTTTCGGGGAAAGTTGGCTCGTTCTGGCGGATTCTACTTTACTGACCTTGCGCGTTGATCCCCCGTTGGTAGAGGTAAGCACCAGCGCACGTTTGCCGTGGTTGCGCAAGGAGCGCAGCGGTAACGGCGCTAACGCAGCAGAACATACGCCTCCACGGGTGTCCATTCACTTAGTAGTGCCGTTGGATACTGTAGAAAGTGTGCGCACCACACAGCTGGTAGGCGCTTCCGCGTTGGAAGCACGCCTTAAGGATGGGCGGGTGTTAGAGCTGATTCGCTACAGCAGTGCCTTAGCGTCTGTATTTGGGCAAGTGCGCCTACGTTTGGAAGCGCTGCTCAAAAACGAAGAGCCGCCCCCCTTTGAACACAAGCGGTTAGCCTGCGAGAAGTGTGGTCGCCCCATCCCTGAAGAGAGCCTGTCGTGCCCTGCATGTCGCTCGCAGAAGCAGGTGCTGGTGCGCCTGATGGGGCTGGTTCGCCCTTACTGGAAGTACATGGCGCTTTCCACAGGGCTGGCGATAGTGTCTGCGGCGGTGGAACTCACACCGCCTTATCTCACGAAGGTCCTCATCGACGAGGTGCTGGTGCCACGCGCTAACTCTCACCTGTTTTTCTGGCTGCTGGGGGCGCTGATTGCGGTTCGCTTGTTGGGTATGGGCATCCATATCGCCCGCGGCAGGCTGAATGCGTGGCTGGGCAGCGAAATCTCGTTTATGCTGCGCTCCAAGCTGTTCCAGCACCTGCAGTGGCTTTCGCTGAGCTACTTTGACAAGCGCCAAACAGGCTCTATCATGAGTCGCGTGACGCGCGACACGGAGGCGCTGTACGATTTTGTGGTCAACAGCGCGCCCACGATCGCGCTGAACTTGTTGATGATTATCGGCATCGCTACGGTGATGGTGTGGATGGACTGGAAGCTCAGCCTGCTGGTGCTGATCCCTGCGCCGTTTATTGTGTGGCTCTCGCGCTATGCGTGGCGTCGGGTTATCAAGGTATGGCGGCGCCACTGGCATCGCTGGTCGCGCCTTACAGCGCACTTAGGAGGCACGCTTTCGGGCATCCGCGAGGTCAAAGCCTTTACCCAAGAGCAGCGGGAAATCCAAACTTTTGATAAGCGCAACTTCGAGATCGCCGAAACGGGCATGGTGGCGGGCAAAATCAACGCCAGCGTGTTCCCGCTTATCTCGTTTTTGGTGATGTCTAGTTCGTTTGTGATTTGGTATGTGGGCGGGCGCGGAGTGCTGGAGGGCAACTTTGAGCTGGGTAAGTTAGTGGCGTTTCTGTCTTACATCGGGATGTTGTTTGGTCCGCTAAGCATTATCACCAACATCATGGATTGGGCTTCACGCACTGTGACCGCAGCGGAGCGCGTGTTCGAGGTGTTGGATACCGAGCCAGAGGTGCGCGATGCCCCTAACGCGCAACCTCTTACCGAAGTCAGAGGCGAAATCATCTTGGAGAATGTCTCGTTTGGCTACGAGAAGCATCACCCAGTGCTGCACGATATCAACCTGCACATTCGCCCAGGCGAGATGATTGGGCTTGTGGGACCCTCAGGCGCGGGCAAGAGCACGCTAATCAATCTGCTGTGCCGCTTTTATGACCCCACGCGCGGACGCATCTTGCTCGACGGCAAGGACTTGCGCGAGATTAAGATGCAAGACTTACGCGCGCATATCGGTATCGTGTTGCAAGACAACTACCTGTTCCCAGGCACCATTCGCGAGAACATCGCGTACGCTCGCCCCGATGCAACTCTGGAGGAGATTATTGAGGCAGCCAAAGCTGCGAACGCCCACGATTTCATCATGCGCTTGCCCGATGGCTACGACACTTGGGTGGGGGAGCGAGGGCATCGCCTCTCTGGGGGCGAGCGCCAGCGGATTGCCATCGCCCGCGCCATCTTGCGCAACCCGAAAATCCTCATCTTGGACGAAGCGACCGCCTCGGTGGACACCGAGACAGAGCGCCTCATTCAAGAAGCGCTAGAGCGGTTGGTGCAGAACCGCACTACGATTGCGATCGCCCACCGGCTCTCTACGCTACGCAACGCCGACCGAATCGTTGTGCTGGAGCGGGGGCGGATTGTGGAGGTGGGCACGCACGAGGAGTTGATGGCACATAAAGGCGTCTATCACCGCCTCGTGACGATGCAAATGGAACTCAGCAAGTCGCGCTTGTTTGTGGAGTAGCCCTCAGCGAGGGGCAGGGGTTGCAAACAAGCCTAACTGGCGCACGGGCATGTAGGTTCGTCGATGCGCGGGACAGACGCCATACTGCATCAGACGCTCTAAATGAAGCGCGGTTGGATAGCCCTTGTGCTGCGCAAAACCGTATTGGGGGTAGAGGCGATCCAGCTCAATCATAATCCGATCGCGCACGACTTTGGCGACGATGGAAGCAGCAGCGATGCACTCCTCTAAAGCGTCGCCATCCACAACGGCTTGCTGAGGGAGCGGCAAGTTCGGAATCAGGTGCTTGCCATCTATTAGCACGCGTTGGGGCATGAGGCTGAGGCTAAGCACAGCACGACGCATCGCCAGCAGGCTCGCTTGTAAGATGTTGAGCCGTTCGATTTCGCGGGGACTGGCAATCCCCACCGCCCACGCTACTGCCACTTGGCGAATTTGCGCGAAGAGCTGCTCGCGTTGAGCGGGGCTGAGCCGCTTGCTGTCTGCAATCCCCTCAATCGAATGTGCCTTCGGCAGCACCACACACGCAGCTACCACTGGACCTGCAATCGGTCCGCGTCCTGCCTCGTCTACGCCCGCAATCCACATCCTTGCTTACGCTGTCGGCGTTCCCATCAACGCAGACCACCCTCGTCATTCCGAGCGCAGCGGGGAATCTCGGGCCCCTTCACTTCGCTCGGGGCGATGCATACGGCGTTGGTGTGGCGCCGGCGTTTCCGCCGACGAAACTTGAATTCGGGTTGCCTGCCACTGCTCCTGCTGGCGGAATCGGCAGGGAGTGTGAAGGGTTGTGTTTGCGGGTTGGTGTCCTCATCCGGGGCAGCAGGCGTTCTTGAACGCAACGGCTCCTGTGCGCGTGTTGGCGTGTGGGCGTCGGTGGGGCAAAACGGAAGTGATTGCGGCAGAGGTTGCGCGAACCTTGCTGACGGCTGCGGAGCGCTGTGTGTTGCTGGTTGCCCCTTCTAACGAGCAAGCCCTATTAGGGTTTGAGCGCACGGTGGAGTTTCTGAGACGCGCAGGGGCACGCCCGATCGTGCGTCGCACACCCGCTCCTGTGCTTATAGTAGGCAACTCACGCCTATGGGCACGCTCAGCGATACGAGGAGGCGTGTACCTACGCGGACGCAAGGCGCACTTGATTGTCGTAGACGAAGCTGCCTACGTGCCCGAAGCGGTGGTCAACGAGGTACTGATGCCAATGCTGGCGGACACAGGGGGCAAAATCGCGCTGGTGTCAACCCCGCGCGGCAAGAACTACTTCTACCGCCTCTATCAACAGGGGCAAGAAGACGGCGTTCGGATTTGGAGCATGCGTAGCCCCTCTTGGCACAACCCGTTGCTTTCGCCTACGATGCTTCTAATGCAATCCAGTCTCATGAGCGCGCGTCAGTTCCAAGTGGAGTATGGCGCGATGTTCTTGGACGCAGCCGAACAGGTGTTTCGCACCGAGTGGGTGGATCGGGCACTTTTGCTCAACCTGCCCGACGAGGGGCTGGTGGTGGCGGGGGTGGATTGGGCGCGCTATCGGGACTATACCGCGTTAGCTGTGGTGCGCGGCTCGCGCGCGGCTGCTAAGCTAATTGCTCTCCGTCGCTGGCAGGGCTTGTCGTGGGCAGACCAAGTGCAAGCCGTTGCTGAGCACTTGAAAATGCACCAACCAGTTCGTGTTGTGTGCGACCGCACGGGAGTGGGCGATCCGTTGCTGGAAGCGCTTCAAGCAGCAGGGGTTCCGCACGCCGAAGGCGTGGTATTCACCGCGCGCGTCAAGCAGAACCTGATCGAAAACCTCGCGCTGATGCTAGAGCAAGGGCGGCTGCAGCTCTTGCCTGATCCCCACTTGCTCAACGAGCTGTACCACTTCGAGTTCGCCCCTGCATCACGAGGCACGCAGCTACACAGCGGGAGCGTGCATGACGACTTGGTTATCGCGTTGGCTTTAGCGGTTTGGGCGTTGCCGAACGCCGAGGCTTCAGCGATTCTCACCAGCGGCACAAAACGCACCTAACACAGCGCCTCGTTTTTCACGCGCTGCGGGGAAGGTATACTTTCCCCTGCGAGGTGAGGCGATGGCAAAACAAGCGATCCTCTCCGAAGACGCACCTGCGCCGATCGGACCGTATTCTCAAGCTACGCGCGTAGGGGATTGGATTTTCGTTTCAGGGATCATCCCGATTGACCCTACTACAGGCGAGTTAGTCGCGGGGGGAATTATCACACAGACCCGGCAGGTGCTCCAGAATCTCCAGGCGGTGCTCAATGCAGCAGGACTGAACTTGGATAGTGTAGTCAAAACCACGATTTATATGACGGATTTGAGCATGTTCCCAGAGATGAATCAGGTTTATGCCGCCTATTTCAAGCCGCCGTATCCAGCGCGTGCAACTGTTCAGGTGAGTGGACTGCCCAAGGGGGCGCAGATAGAGCTTGAAGCTATCGCCTATGCGGGAGGCTAAAGCTGCGCCATGCAAAAGATGCTCATTGGCGGGCACTTAGTGGGCGCGGATGAGTGGCTCCCCGTGCACAATCCGTACACGGGCGAACCAGTTGACTACGTAGCGCGGGGTGGGGCAGCCCATGTAGACCAAGCTGTCGCGTTGGCGCGCCATGGCGCCGAGTTGATGCGTGCGATGCCCCTCAGTCAGCGCGCCGCAATCCTTCGGCATGTGGCAGAGCTTATTCGTCAAGAGCGTCACTCGTTAGCAGCGCTGCTTACGCAGGAGACAGGCAAGCTAATCGGGGAGTCGCGACTTGAAGTTGAGCGTGCTGCGATGGTGTTTGAGCTAGCAGCGGCGGCGTGTCGCCACCCGCGTGCCACCCAGTTTCCTCCAGAGTCGTTCACGGATGGGGCGTCCCGGTTTGGTTTTTGGGTGCGCGAGCCGCTGGGAGTGGTGGCGTCGATTTTGGCGTTTAATCTGCCCTTGGCGCAGGCGGCGCAGAAGGCAGCTCCAGCGATTGCAGCAGGCAATGCGATTATTCTCAAGCCCTCTACAGAGGCGCCACTGGCAGTGTTGCGCTTGGGTTTGCTCCTCTATCGAGCGGGTGTGCCCCCGGAGGCGCTTAGCGTGCTAACAGGCAAGGGCGAGGAGATTGGGCACGCGCTTGCTGCGCATCCCGCGCTGTCGGCACTTACCTTCACAGGCAGTCGAGAAGTAGGCTTATCGCTCCCTGTGCATGCAGGGGTGCAACACATCGAGATGGAGCTAGATGCCGTCGGCGGGTTGGTGGCGACCGAAAGCGCCGAGGTGGAGCAAGCAGCCGATGCCATCGTGTGTTGCGGATACATGGCGGCAGGACAACTGTCTACTTCCATCCAGCATGTGTGGGCGCATGAACGCCTTGCTGAGCCACTGACTGAGGCTTTGGTGCAGCGGTTGGCGAGCCTCCGCTGCGGCGATCCGATGGACGAAGCAACCACCTTGCCCCCCCTGATTCACGAGCGCGCTTTACAACGCGTGGCAAGATTAGTGCAGGAAACTATCGCCAAAGGGGCGCGTGCCCTTATCGGTGCCTGTGCTGAGCCGCCGTTCTACATGCCTACCGTGCTGGTGGAAAGCCCTAGCGACTCGCCCCTACATTCCGAGGCAGTATTCGGACCCGTAGTGCTGCTGCATCGGTACTCCACCTTGGACGAGTTGGTGGCGCAGGTGAATGCGCTTTCTATAGGGTTGCGCGTGGCGATTTTCACGCGCGATCTGGTAGAAGCATTTGAGTTTGCACGGCGCGTGCGCGCGCTGAGCGTGCACATCAACGACCTCCCGGTGGTGCCGATTGACCCTGTAATTCGCGGTGACATCCAAGAGCACCATATGTGCTTTGAGGATATGCTCCAGCGTATTGATCGGCTGAGCCGCCCGAAGTTCATCGGTTTTGGGAAGATGTAGCTATGCCGATGGACACGCTGCTGCATTACGACTGTGAGCTGTTTTACGCAATCAATCATGGGCTGCACCACCCTTGGCTGACCCCGCTGATGTGGCTTTTCACAGGTTTGGGGTTGGGCTGGGTGCAGCTGCTAATTGTGTTAGGCGCGACGCTGGTGGCGCAAGCGCGTGCGTGTCAGCAGGGGGTACGATTCACACCGTGGCGGACGACTTTTGTGCCCGCGCTGGTGGCGTTTGCAAGCAGTGGGTTGACTGTGCAGCTTCTTAAGCGCGCCGTGCCGCGTTTGCGCCCTTCGAACCTACCTGGTGCGTTGGTTGCACCTGATGAGCAACTCTTTCACAACTCTTTTCCTTCAGGACACACGGCGACGGCTTTTGCGCTGGCGTTTTGGCTTTTTATGCAGGTGCGTGGCACGCGCTACCGTTTTTGGGGCTACGGTGCGCTACTGGTAGCGGGGTTAGTAGGCTTGTCACGGATCTATCGCGGTCTGCACTACCCCTCCGATGTGCTTGTAGGCGCGCTGATTGGGGTGCTGTGGGGGGCGATTGCTTACTTTACTCTTTCGGTGCGGTGCGCAGTGCCTCCACCCGCTCCAGAATCACCGCCGGACAGCGCGTCGGCTTCCCCTCGCGGGTAATCCACACATGGCGTGTCCAGCCCTCTGCCAGTAGTTGGCGCGTGTGGGCGTTTAGCACCTCGTACTCAAAGCGCATACTGCTGCCTTTCAACTCGCTTAGCCGTACTCGCACCACAATGCGGTCGCCATACCGAGCCGGCGCACGATAGCGACAGTACGCTTCCACCACTGCCAAGGGCGTGCCTGCTCGCTCAATGGCGTTGTAGTCGATATCGTAGTGCTGACAGAACGCGCCTCGCGCCACCTCGAACCACACGAGGTAGTTCGCGTAATACACAACGCCCATCGCGTCGGTCTCAGCGTAGCGCACCTCAAACGGCGCGGTCTCGATCCACGGGGTCAACGCCTCCGACTGCATCGGGCTAAACTATACCGCAACCGAGGGCGTGGTATAATCGCGCTTCGGAAACAGGAGGAGGGGCTATCGGAAGCCACGCCAAGCGCGCCGAGTGGGAAGTTGCCATCGTGGGAACGCTTGTGGTGGGGTTCCTGTTTGCGTATTATGCGCAGCCCTACACCGTGGATTCGCTGCGATGGCTAGGCGTTCAGGGGCATGCAACTCGCCTACGCGACTATAACGAGTACATCCTGGTCAGTTCCGTGGCGTTGCTGTGGCTACCGATACTGGTATTGGCGCTGCTTGGCAAACGCGATTTAGCGCACTATGGTTTGACGCGCGGCGAGGTCAAGCGCGGGCTACTCTATGCGCTGGGGATGTATGCTGCGATGCTACCCCTGCTGTATTTCGCCCTGCAGCGCCCCGAGTTCCGCGCCTACTATCCCTTAGACAAGCGCACCCTTACCGACCCCGCTTACGCAGTGTACTTTCAGCTTGTGTACGGCTACTACCTGTTTTGTTGGGAGTTCTTTTTTCGGGGGTTCTTGACTTTCGGCTTGTATCGCTGGTTGGGCTGGTGGGGGATTGGGTTGCAAGCAGCGGCGTTTGCCTTGTTGCACTACGGCAAACCAACGCTGGAAGTGATTGGGTCATTTTTCGCGGCGCTGGTGCTAAGCTGGGTGGCGTTGCGCGTCAAGTCGTTTCTGCCCTGTTTTTGGACGCACTGGGCGGTGCATACGACGTTTGAAGTTGCCTTGATTCTGCAGCACCATGGGTGAGGTGCATACGCTACCAAGCTGTGGGCTACGCTGCCGCCTCCAGGCACTGCGAAGTAATGTGGGGAGCGCACCTGCTGCGCCCCCCAGCGTCACATGCAGATTCGTTACGCTGCTGCAGGCAATGCCCCCTCCTCCGCAGGGCGGATGCTAACTACACGGTCGAGCCGGATTTCCATGTAGTCCGTAATCAGGCAGATACCGTAGAGTGGTACAAAGCTCACGTCTACTATGAACAGTTTGCGCTCTTGCACTTCGCCACGCCGATCGCGCCAGGCGACCATGCACTCTAAGCCAACATACTGTCGTGCCTCGTGGAAGGACATCTTCGCAACCTCCCCTTGTGGTTCCTAGCGGGATTTTGCCCTTTTGGAGAGTGTCGCTGATTGTCAAAGATGCGGGTTTTTGCTTGAGAGAGGAGAGAAGTTTTGGAACCCCCCAAGGTTCCCCCTTCCCAACGCGAGAAGAACTTTGCGGATGGGGGCAAATCAGGTTAGACATCGCCCGACTCGCCGTTGGTGGCAGGACTTACTTTACGCATACCGAAGTGCTTCCTATGCTTGTGCGCACAGGGGCGTTGTTGGTAGCTGTCTTGGGCGCACTGACAGCGGTGTGGGCGGATGCGCCTGCAGTAAGAGCGCGCGCTGCTGTCCTGATAGACGCCGATACGGGGCAAGTGCTTTACGCAAAAAATGCCCACATGCGGCTCCCTCCCGCCAGCCTCACCAAGATTATGACGGCAATCCTTGTGTTAGAACGATGCGATTTGGATGCTACCGTCAAGGCTTCTCGGCGCGCTACCTTAGTGGAACCCAGCTCGATGCACCTGCGTGAAGGCGAGCAGGTGAAGGTACGCGATTTGCTCTATGCACTGATGCTTCGCTCCGCTAATGACGCCGCTGTCGCCTTGGCAGAGCATGTGGCTGGCTCAGTGGAGGCGTTTGCACAGCAGATGAATCAAAAAGCGCGCGCGTTAGGCGCAAAAAACACGCACTTTGTGAACCCGCACGGGTTGCACCATCCCCAGCACCTTTCTACTGCCTACGATCTGGCGCTCATCACCCGCTACGCGATGCAGAACGAAACCTTCCGCGCAATCGTGAAAACTCCCTTCTATATCGTGGAGCGGTCGCACAATCAGGATGACTTGTGGATGGTGAACAAGGCGAAATTCCTGTACCTGTACCCTTACGCTGAGGGGGTGAAGACGGGCTACACGCGCCAAGCAGGTTTCTGCTTCGCAGGCTCAGCCATTCGCGATGGGCGCAGGCTCATTAGCGTTGTGCTAGACAGCAAGCAACGTGAAGCGGATACGATTGCGCTAATGGAACACGGCTTCAACGATTGGGTGCGCATAGACCTTGCGGAGGGCACTCTTGTGGGCACGCTGCGCGTGGAAAATGGCGAGCCTGAGCAGTTGACGGTGCGTTTAGCGCAACCGTTGCGCTGGGCAGTGCCGAAAGCGGAGCGGCCACGCTATCATTGGGCAGTGGTGGCTAATCCCCCAACGCCGCCGGTTCAGCTAGGCGCAGTGGTCGGAACGCTGGTGCTTTATCGCGACGGGCGACCCCTGTTGAAGCTGCCCGTGGTTGCTGCCCACGAGGTAGTACCCCGCTCAAAGCTTGCGTCGCTGAGCGGCTGGATATTGGGTGGGGGGTTGCTTACGGTCATCTGGCGCTGGCAACGGCGTCGCCGTTTGATGCGCTCGTACATTCGCGTACAGCGCAAGCCGTATCGTGCATAATATATAAGCGGGGCAACAAGTTGAGCGACTGGCAGCAGATAGCAGAGCACGTCGCGGCGCGGTGGATGCTGATAGCCATCGACACGTTGCTGGTGGCGTTCCTAATCTATCGCCTACTGCTGCTGGCAAAAGGCACACGCGCCTATCAACTGCTTATCGGGCTATTAGTGTTCGTGCTCGCGTTGCATCTTAGCGATGTGCTGCGCTTGGAGACCATCCACTGGCTGTTAGACCGCATGACCACTTTGGGTCCCGTGGCGTTAGTGATTCTGTTTTTCCCTGAGTTGCGGCGCGTGTTGGAGACGATTGGGCGTGTGGAGTTCTGGCGCAGCAGCTTAGGCGTAAACCCCGAGACTGAGCCGATCCAGCGGGCAATCAACGAGGTCGTAAACGCCGTGCAGCAGATGGCGCGCGATCGGATCGGCGCGCTCATTGTGTGGGAGCGCAAAGACCGTATTGCCGAAGGGAATGGCGTCGCACTACAAGCCGAAGCCAGTTCGCCCTTGCTGCGTGCGATTTTCTCTCCAGGCTCGCCCCTGCACGACGGGGCAGTGATTTTGCGCGGCGCGCAGATTGTAGAAGCCGCCGTCTACTTTCCCGAAATCAGCCAAAACCCTGACATTCCCAGCACGATGCACACACGCCACCGCGCAGGAATTGGCATCACGGAGCACTCTGATTGTATCGCGATTATCGTTTCAGAAGAGACGGGGCAAATCACCGCGGCGGTGGACGGCACGTGGACGCAAAACGTGGACGCTGACCATCTGCGGCGGTTGCTAAGCGACTTGCTGACAGGCGAGGCGCGCCCGCGCATGCTGGCGCGGATGATGGGCACCGCGCTTTCGGGCGTACGCAAAGGGCGTGGCGAGCGCAAGCCCACACGCTCCAGTGAGGAGAAAGCCGTTCAAGGCGTCACCGCTGCGCCATCCGACAGAAGTCGCTAAAAACGCAACGCTTGCACTGCTCGCCTGGCGTAGGGGTAATATCAGCACGGCGCAAGCGCACTACCGCTTCTGTAATCCGTTGGCGCGTTGCCTGCTCTGCTTGATGCCACTGTTGTAGCCCCAGTATGACACGGGTTTCGCGGTCTTCCCAATCCAAGATGCGGAAACGTTGGACTAACTCCGTGAGGTTTGGCACAAAGCGGACACGCTTCGCTGCCTTCAGGTGGTCATATGCTAGCACGACGCTGGCATTTGGAAGCAAGGTGCGCACTGCGTGTAGATATAACATCCCTTGCACAACGCGCCCTGCTGTAAGATCGCGTCGCTCAGGAACGCCTCCTAACTTATAGTCAATCACCAGCGCAATACGGCGGTCGGGGCTTAGGTCGATGCGGTCAATCACGCCCGCGATCTGTATCGCCTGCCCGTTGCTGAGCGGGTAGCTAATGGCGCGGGGAGGGGTGCGATTGTGGAGCGGCTCGGTACGGGTGCGTTCCTCGTCATCAAGCGCAGGCGTGCCAAACGCCCACTCGCACGCGAACGGGATCAGCTCAAACGCTTCTTGGTAGCGCGGCTCGCGCCAGCCAAAGCGCCGCACCAGCCGCTGTACCAGCGCGTGCAGCACCTGTACCTGCCACTCAGGTAGGTCGGGACGATCTTCTTCCAGCAGGGCGGTTAGCTGGCTAACCAGCACCTCGATCCATGCTTGGGCATTCTGCGAAGCGGGGCGGCGGCGCACAGCGCGACACAGTGTGGCGTGCGCGAAGTTGCCCACATCCATCAGCGTTAGCCCCGATTGCAAGGGGCGCAGGCGTAAAATGTAGCGCGCAAAATGCTGAAACGGGCAGCACGTGAGAGTCTCCAGTTCAGTGGTACTAAACGGACGATTGAGCGTTGTAAGGCGCGCCTGCAATCGTGGATTGCGCAGCAAAGGCTGCGGCTCAATATAAGCAGGTGGCTGGCATAGCGATCGATCATACGGATGGAGCGCCAGGGCGTGGTCGGGTGCAACCTGTTCCAGCCCGAAAAAGCGCACTTCGATTGCAGCGCCGCGTTCGGCTTTTAGGGCTTCTATGTAAAACGAAGGAAACGCATCGCTCTCCTCATCCTGCGTGCGAGGGTAGCTCAGGTACAGGTGCTGCGCGGCGGCGCTTAGCACGCGCTGGAACAGCATCGGCTCGCCTGCTTGGTAGTCGCTGCGGGTGGGCAATCGGACGCGATGGTCTGCAAGGGCGCGGTTGAGCGCAAGGCGCTCCGCTTCGCGTAGGAACGGGTCATCGGGGTGGCGACGGGGCAGCACGCCTTCTAGCACATTGAGCGCAAACGCCACACGCGCGCCTACCAAATCGGCATACTCCATCGGCAATACGCGCACGCCTTGCCCTGGCACGGAATACCTGTACCGAGCGTTCCGCACCAGCCGCTCCAACAGCTCTATCGCGTGCAGGGCAGTGCGCCGACGCCACTCGTCGGCGTAGGCGTCAATCAGCTGCCTCCAGGTGCTAAGGTCGGTTTCATGGGGGTGAGGCGTGTCGTTGCGAATCAAAAGAAGTGCGAGGGCGCGCGCCACACGAGGCAATTCTGCAGGCAGCAGCGTGCGCAGCTCACGAAGGTGTTGGAGCAGGGTTTGCGTTTCTTGGGCAGAAGCGCGTTGGAGCGCAACATCCAGCCACGCTGTGGCAGGCAGGTGGCGGCGGACATTTTTCCGTAGCGCACGCAACGCCTCATAGCTCAGCCCGTGCGCGGGGTGCCCCAGCCACACAAGCCAATCCTCACCCTCACCCACGCCTGACAGCAGGCGCAATCCCGTCATAAGCCAATGGACGCGCCACGAGCGTAGCAAGGGCAAACTCACCTCACCTTGCAACGGAATGCCATAGCGCGCGAAAATCACCTCCAGCGTCTCCCAAAGCGACTCGGGCTGACGCACCAGGAGCGCGATTTCGCCCCACTCAATGCCCTCGGAACGCAGGCGCAAAATCTCCCGCGCGACAGTTTCCACTTCTGCAAGTGGATTGGGCGTGTCCAAGATGGTGATAGACGGCACATCAGCCGCCTCTACGAACAGCGCGAGCTTACCCATAAGGTGCGTGTCTACGCTTAGCTCGTAATCCTGCAACAGCTGTAGCAGTTTTTGGATGGGCGTGTATAGCTCGGTGCGCTCAGGGTCATACGGTACGGCAATTCCTACTTGAGTTTTGCTGGCGAGCAGGCGAAGCAAGCGAACTTCTTGCACCGTAAGCTCCGTAAACCCTGCCAAAAGCACGGGAGGGAGGCGTTGGTTGAGCTGAGCCAGTGCCTCGCTTAGGCGTTGAAGGGTATGTTGCGGTTCGGGTAGCCCTGCATTCTGCAGCACTGCTTGCCATTCGCGCCACAGGAGGGCTAGCTCAGCGGTTTTCTGTTGCCACTCGTGTTGCAGTTCTGGCTCGGTGAGAGCAGCAAGCGTTGCATACTCGGCTATCACGCGCGTCGCGCCGCGCTGCAGCAAGTCGGGGGTCAAGCCGTCCAGTGTCCATCGGCAAAAGCTTTGGGCTAACGCTGCGTGAAAAGCGGGCGAGGTGCGCACCTTGCCAAAGTAGTGGTGGGGAGTAAGGTGCTGCTCGCACAAGGTGCCAAGCAGCGCCACCATCTCTGGGGTCGGCTGTGGAGTGAAGGCGATACCCGTGAGCATGCGGAGGAAATCGTACCAGTCGTAGACTTCGTGGTCAGTTTCCTGAAGCAGGCGCGCCGCGCCTGCTGGCACAATCAGGTGCGCGTGCTCACCCAGCATGCGGCGCGCCGCGGCAACCAGTGCCCGATAGGGCGCGCCCAAAAACACCTGCATCGTGAGGGAGTCGGATTATACCCCCATCGCCAAAGCTAGGCGACCGACCACCTTGGGCACTATTCTTCAAGCGCCAACTGGGATGAGAAAGCAGCCAGTGAGACGGTGGCGGCTTGCAGCTGCGCTAATCGCCGTTGGCATAATGAGTGCCTTAACTGCCCTTCGCTCAATGCAGGGGGCGAAGCCAATGTCTGCTCGCTCAATCAGCCCGACAGCAGGGCTGGAAACGCTTGACCACCTGATGACCTACGCACGCGGCGACCTCCCCCGCCCCCCGACATCTACAACATCAAACACCAGTTTGCGCAAGGACGCCTCTCCGTGTTGCGCAGCGACGCTCACTGGGTCGTGGCGATTGAGACCGTCTGTTATGTGCCTGGCTTGAACGCCTACACGCACAATCTGCATCTGTACGGGCATCACGGGGAAGCGTTCGCTTACTGGGACTGACACGAACTGCCTATTGACATTATTCGGGAAGACCTATCGAATGTCGTGGAGCGCCCTCTTGTAGTGCACGACGATGTTTTGCTGCAGTGGTTAGAGTGGGGGATCAAGGTTGAGTTTCAGGAGGTGATCTTTGATTGAAACTGGGCATCAAACCGCGCACAGGGCGATGGTTGCAGCGCGACCCGATAAAAGCCGCACTATGACGCACAAACGCTTACTGAGAAGGTGGAAAAGAAAAGTAGAAGCAAAGGAAGTAGAACATAGAGGTTATGAAACCATGCGGGAGGAAACGATGACGGTTCGCGAGCGCTTCAACGAAATCGTACGCTTTGTTGCAAGTGTGCTGACACCGCTTGGTTTCCGTCGCCAGCGCCAGTGTTTCCACCGCAACCTCCCCCAGCTCTGGCACATCGTGAGACTGATGCGCTCACCGTGGAACGACGCATCAGAGTGCAAGTTCTGGATAGAGTTCGGCGTCTATGTGCCCAAAGTGTTCGCGCTGATACACCCAGACCTGAAAGAACCCGCGTGCCCCAACGGAATGAACCTGACCGTAAGCTGGCGAGCGGGCTTTCAGCATCCCCCGTTTCTGCAAAAGTCGTGGCGCATTCTTGCAACGGACACGCTGCCTGATGCAGATTTAGCGATCCAAGAGAGTTTGAGTGTTGAGCTGCGTGAGTATGTGTTGCCGTTTTTGGAGCGTTTCAGGGTTCGGCGTGATGTGATTGAGTTTTTGGAGTGGTTGCGCGAGCATCGGGCAGAGGTGCCTGGAGGGTTTCACATTGGGCCTTCGAATGTCTGGTTGACTGTGTACTTAGCGGTTTTGTATTGGTTGGAGGGGGAGTGGAAGGCGTGTTGTCGGGAGTTGGAGGTTGCGGTGCAGAATGGGTGGATGTATGAGAGGGTTGTTCAGTTGTGGGAGAGGCTGGTGAATGCGCGTGCTTGAGGTGGTGCTGTTGCTATGTAGTCCTATGCTGGCGCACGGCGATTACTCCGAACAGCCCTGTGCAAAGTCCAGCAGCACCAGCATAAGGTCAGATGTATCCACCACGCCGTCCCAGGTGATGTCTTCTGCGCCCGTGTGCGTCTGCCCGAAGTGGAATAGCACGCGCAGCAAATCCGCCTGATTGACGCAGCCGTCCCCGTCTACATCGGAGAGGTAGAGCACGAGCGTTTCGGGTAGCTCGCCTGTGCAGCGGCTGGCTTCAGACGAGGGAGTGGGTTCGGCATGCAGTGCCCCCGCACAGCTGTAGGGGGCACAGGGTGGCTCGATGTTCAAGGGCAGCGAGTGCAGTGGCGCTGTGCCAACGATTGCTGGTCCTACGTAGCCCAGACCGCTCACTCGGCAGTTGAAATCCACTTGTAGGGGTTGCCCACTGAGACGCACCTGTGGATTATTCAGCACCTGCACGCGCGCGCCCAGCGTTAGCGTGCTGCCCGATACCGTAGCGTACCGCACCTCGTAGTGCAAGTGCGGTCCTGTGGAGTTGCCTGTACTACCCAGTCGCCCAATCGGTGTGCCTGCTTCCACTATGGTGCCGTTGGGCACCAAGAAGTAGTTGAGGTGGGCATAGAGGGTGGCTAAGTAGGTGTTGGTGGTGTTGCGCTGGCGCACGTTGCTTACCACCACGACATAGTTGCCGTAGCTCGTGCAACCGCTTTGGGCACGGGTGAAAGCGCGTCCCCAGTGAGAGGCTAGTATCGGCTCGTTGCAGTCCTGCAAAAAGCCGTTTTGGAAGGGGCAGGTGGCGCGTGCGCTGCTCACGCGATTGAAGTCGACGGCGTAGAGCGGATTGTTGTTGGCGTGCGAGTCGTAGGTGGAGGGAAGCCATACCTGTCCGCGCGCCCAGGGCGCCACCAAGTTGCGCAGGAACTCCGCCTCACTTGCGGGGATGCTTGGGCTATACAGGAGCACAAGGCGCAGGCTGCTGAGTGTGCGTAGGGTGAGGGTGCGCTGGCGATAGGGCGTGCCGTTCACAATCCAGCTGCTGAAAGTCGCCCCGTTCGGCGCGACATCGGGCGCACTTATCGTGACTGACTGACCTGCAAGGTGGATAAGCGTGGTCGGCGCGTTCACTTCAGCAGTGCCGTGGTGGAGATCGGCTGGGTTGATTCGCAACGGCACGCTCAGTGCGCCCACCACCTGAACGATGAGTGTCTGCTTGAGGCGCGGCGCGCCAACGCGGGTAAGGTAGATGCCAGCGCCGCGCACGCCCTCCGCAGACCATCCAACCGTGCCATCGTCCCAGCGGATGCGCCACCAAACCGTGTTGGTAGCGGTGTTGTTGAACACCTCAAATGCCCAGCCCGTGCTACCCGCTGGCTTAGAGGTAAGGATGCTGTATTCCGTGCCTGGTCCTGTGCGCACATTCAGCGCCGAAGCGTTCGGACCCACTTGCACGGGATACGCCAGCGGCGCTTGCACATTCGGAAACACGCCTTGACCTGCCAGTGGGACAGGTGCATCGTTGCCCGCGTTGCCAACCGCTAGCCAACCGTGAAGCCCGTTTGCCCACCGCGTGGGGAGCCACACCTGCCCCCCGCAAGACTGACTCGTTCCTTGCACAATCCCGTCGATGCCTGCGGGCAGGCTGCCGACGAGTGTTGGGCTACAAGGTGCAGCGTACAAGGGGCGGTTGGTGCCTGCCGTAGGAATACCAACGCGCTCGCCGACGGCTTGTGCAAGCGCACCGACGAAAATCGACCATATGGCTACTGTCAGTACCCAGCGCTTCATCAGTAAAAAGAAAAATACGCAAAAAGTGAGGCACTTCCTGTCAGAAAGCGGAAAGGGCGTAGGGGCATCCCCCTGCGCCCTTAGGAGGTGCCATGCTTTGTTTAGCGGCTGCGCCCGAAGTTGAATAGCACAATCAGCAAGTCGGCGTTGTTCACCACGCCGTCGCCGTTCACATCGGCGTCGTTGTCGCCCGACTGCCCGAAGGCGAACAGCACCAGTAGCAGGTCGGCGTTGTTCACCACACCGTCGTTGTTCACATCGCCAGGGATGCCCGCAATTACGCGCACATCTGTGAAGTTCGTGTAGCGGAGGCTAGCTGCGACGCGGTTCGAGGCGCGCAGGTCAGGGTCATTGTTATATTGGTTGCCCTGCGGAATGACCAAAGCGACATATTTGATGTTGTCGCGGCCGCGTACGCGCAGTCGGGAGTACCAAATCGGGTTCGTGGGGTCTTGGAAGAACTTAATGCCCAGCGGGTTATTACCGTTGAGGAACTCTAGGAAGGCAGTGGGGCACTCACCGAAGGTGTTGCCCGTGCTGGAATCCCACTGGCACACGTTCGGCAGCGTGCCGTTTGCCTTGTCCAAGCTGCCCACCAGCACCCAGTTCGGGTCGGTTTGGGGACTATCGCCCGGATTAGGGTCGTTTTGGGCAACATAAATGTCGATTCGTTGAGGTGCCTGCGCATCGGAGAAGGGGCGAGTTTTCGTCGCGCTTAACTTGTGTAGCACATCGCGCACATCCCACGCGAACACCTGCACCTCTACAACATACCAACCGTTGGGGTTACTGTCATCTAACTCGTACTTGATCCACGCGGTTCCGTAAAGGTCGCGATTGGTGCCGTTCCCGTTCTCGTCAGTGCCGTTTTCGTTTGTGTAGACTCCGCCTTGCCGAAACAGCGAGCGCGGTACGGTGAAGGTGTTAGGCCAGTTGAACGGCGCAGTTCGCAAGGAGTCCACTGTCGTGATTGTCACAGCAGCTGTGTCATCACCACGCCCGACATTGTTTCCGAACACATCGAACAGTACGGCGTCTACCTGAATCGTATACCCTGGATAGAAGCCAAACGCCTCAAGGTTAGTACCGTCTGGGAAGTTGCGGCGACTCCACTCAAGCGGTCGCTCGCTCTGACCGTCTGCGGCGAGCGCGTTTACGGCGCGTACTTTGCCCTTATTGTCGCCCAGCACCACTTGGGCAGAGGTTGTTGCCACTATCGCACTCACTAAGCCTAATGCTATAGCATGTCGTACCATCGTCCTACCTCCTTTCAGCTCGCGTGTGCGAGCCTATGAAATGATACTGTTTCGGGGTTTAAGCACTGGTTAAGGGCTGCCCCCCTCTGTGAGGTTCCCCCCCCTGGAAGGGGGAACCGAGTTTTTGCGGTTCCCCTCGCTCCGTGGGGGAACCTGTAGGAGGGGGATAGAAAGGGTTCCATCGTCGGAGACGCTGGTGCTACCGTAGCATCCGCGTCTCGCGGATGGATTTCGTTGGCGGGAACGCCGACGCTACGGTACGGCGGCATCTTGCCGTCGGCAGACGATGGCATGGACGCCATCGTACCATCGTCGGCGGGACGCCGACGCTACGAATAGCCCGCGTAGGCGGGCTTGGTTTTGGGATAATCCCAACGGACAAAGCCGTTGCTGTGCAGACAAAGCCGACCTCTGTCGGCTATAGCCCGCGTAGGCGGGCTTCGTTTGCACAGGGGGCGACTTTAGTCGCGATTGTTGTAATCGTCAGCGCGACACCGACGCTACGGTAGGGAAGTAGCTACAGCGGTGGCTTGATAGGCAGGAAGGTCAGCATCAAGCGTAGCACGCTTTTGAAGCGCAAGGGATAAAGTTGTAGCGAGCGGATGTAGGCTTGCCGCGCCCGCTTGCGGTCGCCTAGAAGGGCGTAGTCTGTGCCCAAGCAGGCGTAGGAGTGTGCCAAGGCAAGGCGCATTGCACGCGGGTCGTTCGCCCGCTGCATAAAGCGCGTTTCGCAAGCGTGAATAGTTTCCGAGCGCACCTTCACCTCGTCTTCAAGCAATCGGCGATGCTGGAGGAAAGCGTTAGCCCCATGCACGCGGTACAGCGTGAGCGGCTCGTCAATATAGCCGATGTCGTATTCCAACGCGACGCGCAGCCACATCTCCCAGTCGCCTAAGCCGTACAAATCCTCGCGAAAGCCCCCTACGCGCTCAAAACATTCGCGCCGTAAAACCGCCGACGAGGGAACAATCCGATTGTAGCGCACTAGCAGCTCAATGATGTTGCCTGTAGGCGTGCGGGGCCACGGGAAACCCAGCGGATTGTTCGAAAGGATCCGTCCCTCAGCGTCGATGAAGTGCCCGCCTGTGTGCACTAGCCCCACTTGGGGGTGAGCGTCTAAAAACGCCACTTGCTTTTCCAGTTTTGTGGGCGCCCAGAGGTCATCGGAGTTCAGGATTGCCAGATACTCTCCGCGCGACTCCGCCACACAGCGATTGAGCGTGGGATAGGTGCCACGGTTTTGTTGGGTAAACAGCCGAATGCGGTCGCCGTAGGAGCGCAAGAGTTCTACGGAGCCATCGGTGCTGCCGTCGTCTACGACTACAATCTCATAGTCGGTGTAAGTTTGGTCAAACACGCTTTGGAGCGTAGCGGGCAAAAAGCGCGCGTGATTATAACTGGGTATCAGCACGCTCACTCTGGGCGACATCGGTTTGCAATTCTACCTTGCACGAAGGCGTGCACCACCTCGTAGGCGCGTTGCAGGTCGTCGGGCGAGATGTTCTCGAGGGTATCGGTCAGCCAGTGCCAGTTGGGAGGTATGCCCGGTTCCACCTCGCACCAAAGGGCGATCGCCCGATAGCCCCTTAGGTAAAACGGAAGCGCATCGGTATACGCGCCGTGGGGCACGGCGCTGGGCTTAAGTCGCCATTCAGGGCAGGCTTGGGCGAACGCCTCCATTTTGGCGATTAGCTCCGCGGAGGCACGCGCGCGGGGCAACATCGCCTCAGCGATGAGATAGCGTGGCTCGCCTAAGCCGACATGGTCAACTATCAGAAACTCCGCGTCGCGCAACGCAGCGCCGTATTCTTGTTCAAAGGCGAATGCACCTATGGGTCTGCCGACTTCCTCGCAGCTGGTGAATACGCCCCATACCTCGGTGTCGGGCAAGGGGTTTGCGGCGAGGTGTTCCATTAAGCTCAGCACAACTGCTACGCCAGAGCCGTTATCGTTTGCTCCCTCTACGTACGGCAGGAACCGCTCGCGATGCAGCAGCATCGCTATCCCGTAGAAGGCGATTAGCCCGCCTACAGTCATCACGGCACGGGTTAGCCACAGGTGCCAATTTGCCCCAAGAAGGGGTGTAAATGGGAGCGAGAAGGCAAGTAGGGTATGCGCGATAAGCACTGCCGCTTGTAGTTGGAAGTTGCGTCCGAACGCCCGCACATGCTTGGGATGCCACATCAGCGCTGCGCGTTGCGTATCCATATGTGCCATCAGTACGACCCGCCGCGTGGGGTTGCCCGTGGCAGGGGCTACAGCGATGAGGTTTGCTGTGTCTCGCTGAGGAAAAAGGCGCATCACATCCCACCGCCCGCTGACCAGCCCCCAGAACATCGCCATCCCAAACGCGCTGCTGATTGCTCCTGCAACCCACGCGAGCGTGTGGGAAGTCCACGCTAAGCCTGCGGACAGCGCAAAGAGCAGGGCAGTGGTAAGCCATGCAAGCGTCAGTGAGGGCACGCTGCGGAAGGGTTGTTCAAACACCATCAGCCCACATTCATCCAAGCGGCGTTTGAGGTACTCGCGCAAGCGCGCTTCGGCATCGCTTGTGGCAGGGCGCGCCCCAAACGCGAGAATGATTTCCTGTAGGTGGCGATAAGGATTAGGTGTCATACGCGCTCACAGTAGCCGTAGGGCAGCTGCGCTCTGGGTAGCGTGCACGCCATGCGCGCACCAACCGATTAGGCATCCACGGCGCCCGCAAAAACAAGGTACCGATGCTGAACGCGCGTGCCCCTAACTCCCACAGTTCTTCGAGGTCTTGCAAGGTGGTAATGCCACCTCCAGCAATGATAGGCAGGCGAGCGTGGGCGTGCAGGCGTTGCACGGCTTCGCGCACAAACGGGCGTATGGGTACGCCTGAAACGCCTCCACCACCCAAGCGCGCCAGCGGCGAGGGACGATCAGGGTAGACTAACCGCCACGGTACAGTGTTGATAGCGTGAATTGCCTCTGCAACGCCTTCCACGGCTTGGGCAATCTCCACATAAGGCTGGTCGTAGCCCACTTTCACAATCAGCGGATGCCCTGATTCACGCAGTGCAAGGGCGAGGGCACGCACGTGCTCAACGAGGTCAGTCTCGCGGTGCGGTACATTCGGGCAGGAGGCGTTAAGCTCAACGGCTGCGATGCTCAGAGAGTGCAATTTTTCGGCGAAAACCTTTGCTTCCTCAATGCTCTCTGGGTACACAGAGACAACGGTTTGCAGTCTCATTCGTTGCACGCGGGGGTAGCAGGTGCGAATCCACCAGTCGATGCCAGGATTTGTTAAGCCCACGGCGTTGACTGCGCCCCCAGGGATGAGGCGCACTGCGCGCCACGGCGCATACCAGCGCAGGTTGCCCTTGCGCGGACGCAAAGTTAAGGTTTTGACCACAATCGTGAACTCTTTTGGGTTTAGCAGTCCAACCCAACGCAGGGGATACTCCCATATCCAGCCGCGTCCGTCGAACGCCAGTGCCCCACTGCCTGTGAGGAACTCCACCTGCTCGCCGTTGGAGAAGGTAATCATTAGTTTGAGTGTACCTTACGCACGGAATGCGAGGTATACTCGAGCCGTGCCAACGACGAGTCCACCAGAGCCTACAAGAGAGACGCTTGTACCAGCGGGCAGTCGTGTCGTGCCTCGTCAGCGAGTAGGCTTAGTGGCGTTGGCAGGAGCATTGGTAGTCTCCATCGCTACGAATGTCTGGCTGAGCATTCTGGTGGTGAAGTACAGCCGATTACTTGCCCAGCAGCAGGATAATACGCTCACCACGGTGATACCGATCGAGTACAGCCCCTCAGGGCATCCGAGTGTCCCTGGGCAGCTCAACGGGGAAATCTTCTGGTGGCAACTCGATACAGGCGCAGCACGAACAGTGGTTTTCACGGAGCGATTCCCTACTTCCAACTACGTGCGACGGGTGCATGGCAGCGTTACCCTCAACTACACGCTTATGGGCTTTCAAATTCGTGCGCCTCTTGGAGTCGTAAGGGGGCTGAAACTGGGTAATGTGTCCTTACCGTCGCGACCAATTGCGGTTGAGCGACTTGGAGAACGCCCAGTATCTGCACGCCC
>JANXAW010000033.1 GCA_025061985.1 Fimbriimonadales bacterium | reverse complement strand
TTGGCTGTGCGTTGCAGGTAGCCTCTGCTTTTACCTGATGGTAGGCATAGTTGTTGCGAGCCTCTTGTGGAAATGAGTCGTGTACTGATTGTTCTCGGCGTTGTGGGAATGCTGATCTGCCTTGCTTGCGGCGTGGGGTTGTTTTTCTGATGAGAACTTGGTTTCTGCTATGGTCTGCAACGCTCCTCCTGCTTGTAGCAGCAGGAGGGGGGTGTCTCTATGTTCTCCTGCGACCGTCGCCTGAAGTGGTACGCAAGGCAGATGGGCTAATGCACGCCCTGCACACCCACGACTTGAGAGGTATCAAAGCAGTCGCTTGCTCGGACGAGGTCGCTGCGCGGATTGCTTACGGGTGGCACTTATTGGAACACACTTTAGGACGAATGAAAAGGTATCGGTTTGTGCAAGTCCGACGAGTGCTGATGATGGGCGCAGCCGATGAACGCGAGGGCAGCCTACGGTATCCTGTGTTCGAGGTGGAGTACGAAGTTGAGTTCGCCCGTTCGAGTGCCGAGACTATCGTCGTGACTTTCAGATGCGAAGGCGAGGCTTGTTGTGCACAAACAGTTGCTTGGTGGAGACGACCATAACCACGCCCTGCCAAAAGCCCCTGCGTTTCTCGGTGCAAGCCCTGCAGGAGGGCGACACATCCAGTACGTGGTTAGGGCGGTTGTTGTGCGGACGCCGCTTACGGGTTCCAACGGGGCTTTGACGACTGTTGACCCGCACCTTCAGGTTTCGGTTACCACCCCTCTCCCGCAAACGACTCTACTAAGGGCAGGCACCCGCTGCAGTCAGGTAACTGGCAGGAAAGCCGCCACACGTTGCGAATCGCAGCCGCGCAATGTTTGCACGGGTAGAAAGCGCGGCGCTGCACGGAATCGATGCCTTTACCGTGCTAGTGGAGGTGGATTTGCAACAGGGCACACCCAACTGGACGATTGTGGGACTGCCTGACACCGCCGTGCAAGAGTCGCGCGACCGCGTGCGCACCGCCATCCGCAACTCTGGACTGTATTTTCCCCTGTTTAAGCTCACCGTAAACCTCGCCCCTGCCGATGTGCGCAAAGAGGGACCCGCCTACGACCTGCCGATTGCCATAGGCATCTTAGCGGTGTCGGAGCAGGTGCCGCTGGAGTCGCTCCAAGACACGCTGATTGTGGGTGAGTTGTCGCTGGATGGCGCCGTGCGCCCCGTAAACGGCGTGCTTTCGATCGCCATGCACGCCCGCGATACGGGCAAGAAGCGACTCATCGTGCCCCAAGCGAACGCTGAGGAGGCTGCCGTCGTGGGCGGCGTTGCCGTGTACGGCGTGGAATCACTCCTAGACACTGTGCAACTGCTCATCAACCCCGACCACAAACCACCGACGCGCGTGGATGTGAACGCGTTGCTGAGCAAACCCGCTGAGTACGATGTGGACTTTTCGGAAATCAAGGGGCAGGAGCAGGCGAAGCGAGCGTTAGAAATCGCCGCCGCGGGCGGGCACAACGTGCTGCTGATTGGTCCGCCAGGTTCGGGCAAGACGATGTTGGCGCGTCGCTTGCCCACCATTTTGCCCCCGATGACACTGGAGGAGGCGCTGCAGACCACGCGCGTGTACAGCACGGCAGGCTTGCTACCCCCGCGCACGGGGCTGATGACGACGCGCCCGTTCCGCGCACCGCACCACACCACCTCCTACGCAGCGCTGGTGGGCGGTGGAAGCATCCCACGCCCCGGCGAGATTTCGCTGGCACACAACGGCGTGCTGTTTCTGGACGAGCTGCCCGAGTTCAAACGCGATGTGCTAGAGGCGATGCGCCAACCCCTAGAGGATGGCGTGGTGTCGGTGTCGCGTGTGCAAGCAGCCGTGCAGTTCCCTGCTCGCTGTATGCTGGTCACTGCAATGAACCCCTGCCCCTGTGGCTTCTACGGCGACCCCTACCACACCTGCAACTGTAGCCCCACAATGATTCGCAAGTACCTGCAGCGTATCTCGGGTCCTCTGCTGGATAGGATCGACATCCACATAGAGGTGCCCCGCCTGCGCCAAGAGGAGCTGCTGAGCCTGCAACCGGGCGAAAGCTCGGCAGCCATTCGGGAGCGCGTGGTGCGTGCCCGATTACGCCAGTTGGAGCGCTTGCGCCCCTATGGGATTGTCTGCAACGCACAGATGACCGCAAAGATGGTGCGCGAACACTGCCAAATCGGAGAAGACGCCCGCAGCTACTTACGTACCGCTGTGCAACGCTTGGGGCTAAGCGCTCGCGCCTACGATCGCATCCTCAAAATCGCGCGCACCATCGCCGACTTGGAAGGCTCTGAGCAGATCCAACTGCCCCACATCGCTGAGGCAGTGCAGTACCGCAGCATTGACCGCCGCTTCTGGGGCACGGGCTAAGGTAGAATACGGCACGGTGAGCCTTGTGCAAAACCTGTAGGCTACCCAGCGCGTGAGTAGGTATCCTTGTGCCTGTGATACGAGTTGGTATCGTCGGCGCAACGGGCTACACGGGTAGCGAGCTGATACGCCTGCTCAGCGCACATCCGAACGCGCGAATCACTTACCTCGCCTCACGCACGGAAGCGGGCAACCCTGTAGCAAGCGTGCTGCCGCAGTTTCATGGCGTGCCTTTACCGCCTCTTAGCCCTTACGACCCTGAGGCACTGGCAGCGCAGTGCGAGGTAGTGTTCTTAGCAGGCGAGACAGGTTTTGCGATGGAACACGCCCCTGAACTGCTTCAGCGCGGGCTGAAAGTGATTGACCTTTCGGCGGATTTTCGGCTCAAAGACCCTGCCGCGTTCGCGGAGTGGTACGGTAAACCCCACCTCGCCCCTGAATGGCTACCCCAAGCCCTGTACGGGTTACCTGAGCTGACCCCCGTAGACGCCTACGCAACTGTACGCCTTGTGGCAAACCCTGGCTGCTACCCCACCGCAGCGGCGCTTGCTCTCGCACCCCTGCTCAAGGCGGGGCTGGCGATGCCCAACCAGATAATCATCGACGCCAAGTCAGGCGTATCTGGAGCGGGGCGCTCGCGCCTGAGCGTGGACTACCTGTTCAGCGAGTTGGACGAGAACTTCAAAGCCTACAGTGTGGAGC